>NZ_JAMZAM010000004.1:0-476151 GCF_024181835.1 Vibrio sp. Y29_XK_CS5 | reverse complement strand
ATAACAATCTGTTTAAGAGTGATTCGCAACGCTTGGCATTTTTGCTATGCGTTGCGTTTAGTGTTTAAGGTGGCATGCGGTAGCTTCAGTATTGCGTTGCTCACACCTTAACAGGGCGTTAGCAGCTAGAAGTAATAAGGAACTATAGATGGAATTAAAATATCGTTCAGCTGATTATGAAGATTTGGAAAGTCTTGTTGCTTTGCTTTCGAATGATCCACTTGGTAGCAAAAGAGAAGATGCGTCTGTTCCGTTGAATAGTGCGTATCTTGAAGCGTTCGAAGCGATTATACGAGACCCAAACAACGAATTACTCGTTGTTGAGCTGGAAAACTCTTTAGTCGGGATGCTTCAAATTACTTTTATTCCTTACCTAACGCATATCGGTAGTTGGCGTTGTCTTATCGAAGGTGTCCGAATTCATAGCGACTATCGTGGACAAGGTTTTGGTGAGAAAATGTTCGAATATGCTATTGAACAGGCAAAAAATAAAGGCTGTACAATCGTTCAGTTAACAAGTGATAAGCAGCGCCCTGATGCAATCAGGTTTTATGAAAAACTTGGATTTAAAGCAACACATGAAGGGTTTAAACTCGCGTTGTAAGTTGCTGCTAACAAAGCATTTAAGAGTGATTCGCAACGCTTGGCAGTTTCGCTTCGCTCAAGTATAGCCAAGCGTCGCTCACACCTTAATGCGGCGTTAGTTTTATGGAGGAAATATTGTGGAAATCTGGAAGTTATTGTTCTTTATACCTGCGTGTTTTGCGCTCAATATGACTCCTGGTCCAAACAATCTATTGTCCATGAACAATGCTCGTTGTTACGGTTTCAAGTCCGCTTTTATTGCTGGACTTGGTCGTATCGCTGCATTCGCTGTGATGATTGCCTTGGCTGCTTCTGGTTTAGCAGTGGTTCTCTATGCTTCTGAGACTCTATTTCTAACGATTAAAATTGTGGGTGCGACTTATTTGTTGTGGATTGCCTTTAATCTTTGGCGTTCGGAAGCAAGTCCTGTTTCTGAACTAGAAAATACTCGCAACCGATTAGGTTTGGTTAAACAAGAATTTCTGCTAGCCGCCGGTAATCCAAAGGCGATCTTAATCTTTACCGCCTTTCTACCACAGTTCGTCGATGTTTCAGCGAGTGTAAATGAACAGTTCTTTGCTTTAGGGGCTACGTTCCTCATTTTAGAAATGGGTGCAATATCGATTTATGCGATATTTGGAATGTACTTAAGGCAGTGGTTTACGAAGCCGAAAATGGCAAAGCGCTTCAATAGAGGTTGTGCAACTTTTTTGGCTATGTCTGGAGCAAGCTTGTTACTGAGTCGCCAGCAATAAAACTAACAAACTGTTTAAGAGTGATTCGCAACGCGTGGCATTTTTACTATGCGTTGGTTTTAGTGGTTAAGGTGGTATGCGGCGGCATCGGTATTGCGTTGCTCACACCTTAACAGGGCGTTATACGTTTGAGGAAAAACATATGAAGTTTCACACTAGTCTTTGTTTGCTTGCGTTGACAGTGTCTTTAGCTGGTCATGCTAATACGGATTCTTCGGAGCAACTCTATGCTGTGAACCAAGACTATGCAAAGTGTTTGGATGTTGTATTAGGCAATTTTAAATCAGATGCCGAAGCTCAAGAAGCAATGTCTAAGTTTTACAAAGCTATCACTGCCAATACGGAGCAGCTCCTAGAGATGCAGCTTCAAGCTAATGATGAAGGGATGTTGGCTTTTTTAGAAATGCTGCAAGACCGTAAGGTTTTACTGGGTTATATGGTCGCAAAAATGTCTGAACCTGACAAAGCATTCGAAGCTGAGAAAGTTCAGTTAAAAGAGACATATAGTTTCGACTGGAAACTAGTTCATCAAGAGCTTTGGAGAACGAATGGCTGTAATGCGATTTACGGTTCACTCGACTAAACGTATAACAAACTGTTTAAGAGTGATTCGCAACGCGTGGCATTTTTACTATGCGTTGCGTTCAGTGTTTAAGGTGGTATGCGGCGGCTTTTGTATTGCGTTGCTCACACCTTAACAGGGCGTTATGTTGCAGGAGAGAATATGGAAGTTCTGAATCAGCTTTTTCCATCAGAAAGTCAGATGGAAAGGTTAAAATCTTCACCGGAATCAGGTGAAATTCATCTACTAAACCTTTTCAAGTTTAAAGAGAAGGCAGAATATGCAGATGGTCGAGAAACTAATCTAACGGGCAAAGAAGCATATGAACTTTATGGTCAGCCTATGCTTAAGGTTTTGGAAAAGTATGGTGCTGAAGTTGTCTTCTATTCAGAGGTGACTGGTCTTATTCTTGGGCAGGTTGAAGACCTTTGGGACTCATTTGTTATTGTAAAATATCCATCTCGCCAAGCGCTTCTTGAAATGACGTCATCCGAAGAGTTCTTAGCATTAAGCGTGCATCGCGAAGCCGGGTTGGCAGGGCAGTTAAACATAGAAACGAAGATACCTTGAGTCACAACATAACAATCTGTTTAAGAGTGATTCGCAACGCGTGGCATTTTAACTATGCGTTGCGTTTAGTGTTTAAGGTGGTATGCGGCGGCTTCGGTATTGCGTTACTCACACCTTAACAGGGCGTTATGCCTTTTGGGAGCAAATATGCAGTTTTACAAAGCAGATGAATATCAGGCATCTTGTGAAAGCCTATATCGTAAGTATGCACTTGAGATAGCTGCTTTACTTCCAGATGCATCTATTGAGCACATTGGATCTTCCTCTATCCCTAATGCCGTATCTAAGGGTGACCTAGACATACTTGTTGGCGTTAACGGCAAGGAACTAGAGAACGCAGTAAAGTTACTTTCTACTCTAGGTTTCAACGAAAAATCCGATACGTTAAGAACTCCAGAGCTTTGCATGCTGGAAAATAGTTCAGGTGAGGATGTCGCTTTCCAAGTTGTAGCGAACGGCTCGGAATTTGCGTTCTTTGTGGGGTTTAGAGACAAACTCCGCGAAAGTCCTGAGTTAGTTCAGCAATACAATGAACTCAAAGTGTCTTGTACAGGTTGGACTCAAGAAGAGTATCGTCGGAAAAAATCAGCTTTTATTGAGCGCGTGTTAGGACAGGCATAACAAACTGTTTAAGAGTGATTCGCAACGCTTGGCATTTTTGCTATGCGTTGCGTTTTGTGTTTAAGGTAGTCTGCGGTGGCATCGGTATTGCGTTGCTCACACCTTAACAGGGCGTTAGCTTTATGAGGTGAGTTTGTTTGCTTACTATCACTGTGAGATGTATTGCTTATGTATTAAAATGCATAATTATTTAAAGTAAAATAAGGTAATATTATGAATCTTAATAATAATCCTCAAGCGTCAGAACTCTCATCACTACTCGGATCTTGTGATGACAGCGCGGCAAGCCATTGTTTATGGGTTGACAAAAATGGGGAGGTATTCGTCACGCCAATTCCATCAAATTTAACTCCAATTGGCTTCGAAAAATCTCAACCTTCTATGTTTATGCGCTATGAAACGTGCCAGCGCGGAAATGAATATGTTGGTCCCAAAGCAGCTAGTGATAATAACTACGTACAACGTATGTTCAACAGTTTGGTGAAGGAGTGGAGTGAGCTCTCCACCGCTAATGCGTCAGGTCCATTTTATATAGACATTTTCTAAACCAACAAAGCTAACAATCTGTTTAAGAGTGATTCGCAACGCGTGGCATTTTTGCTATGCGTTGTGTTTGGTGTTTAAGGTGGTATGCAGTGGCTTCGGTATTGCGTTGCTCACACCTTAACAGGGCGTTAGTCGCCAGAAAAAGCTAGCAATCAAAATCATGTTTCTAAGCTCAAAACTTGGCTACTGGTTGTTTGATTCATAGTTCCATCTTCGACGGTCAAAGCTCAGTTTCATCGGTTCTAAATCAATGCATTGCTATTTTCCAAGCGGTTGTTTCGTTCTTTGGTGGTGATAGAGCGGGGCAATCGAAAATCTGTTTTTGGTTGCAAATCTGCTCGGTAAGTTTGTTGGTTTAAAAGCTTATTTACTTGCTGAAAGGATGTTTTCTCTGGTGTTGTAAGTTCCACGTGGTTTCAGTGACTTTGTTGAAAGTCCGCACTGTGAGATTGGTTTTCCAAAAGCGCTTTTTGGTGTTGCCAGTCCGTTTTCTGCGGCGCTGTTTTTTCTAAGTGGTTTCATTGAGTAGCCGCTTTGAGACTACGCCTGACTTAAGTGCATCAAAACACATAAAGTTTGTTGTTTGCAAAGTTTAGTTCGGCTTAAAATTGTCGCTCGGTGCCTCGCGACTAACAAACTGCTCAAGAGGGATTCACAACGCGTGGCATTTTTACTATGCGTTGATTTTAGTGATTAAGGTGATTTGCGGCGGCTTCGGTATTGCGTTGCTCACCCCTTAGCAGGGCGTTATGTTTGTTATCGTTGGTAACAGAAAAAATGCAATATGATATACAATAGGGAATTTAATAGTATGAAAGTTGTGGCTAAACATAATAACTGGCTTTTATATAGTGATGGGGAAAATTACATTCTAAATTCAAGGTGTGATTATGGCATTGGAGAGGAAACTGCTACTTTTTTATTAAAGGTTGATGAAGTTTCTCGTTATTTAAAATTTGGAGAGGAAGTAATTCACGAACTTTCGGATTCGGCGCGTAGTTCATCAGGAAAGCATTATTATGAGAAGCAGCGTCCTATTAGCGATGAGCTAATGAAAGAATACTATAAAGCAACGAGTGAATATATTCATAAGTATATCCGATGAAATGGGCAATGATATTTTTCAATTTTTGAACGTTGGTGATGCAAACATAACAAACTGTTTAAGAGCGATTCGCAACGCGTGGCATTTTTACTATGCGTTGCGTTTGGTGTTTAAGGTGGTATGCGGAAGTATCGGCATTACGTTGCTCACACCTTAACAGGGCGTTAGGTGCTTGAAGGAAAAGGTAAGCATGGAAATTGCTTTTCAGCAGATAAATATTGATGATTTCGAATTGTGCGTTGCTGCGAGAAAAGATGCATACTTTTGTAGTTTTGGGCATTACGATGGTTTCGACGACTTCATCAGTGGTTATCGTGAACGAGTATTAGACCGGTTAGCAACATCAGGATGGTTCTATATCCATATATTTGTGGATGGTCAGTTTGCAGGGCAGCTAGAGTTTCGTAGCTTTTCACCCGAGCCGGAGACTGGCTATGTGCATCTCATTTACTTAAAGCCAAATTTTCGTGGTTCAGGGCTCGCTGCAAAATTGCAGGATTATATTGTAAGCACGTTGAGTACAGCGGGTTGTTTGCGTGCAGTACTTTCAGTGAGCCGAACTAACCATCGAGCTCTCACATTCTATAAGCGCCATGGTTGGGAGTTCGTGCGCAAGAATCCCAAGCACGATGAAACAGACTTTTACCAACTTTGGCTACGCACCTAACAAACTGTTCAAGAGGGATTCGCAACGCGTGGCATTTTCACAATGCGTTGGTTTTAGTGTTTAAGGTGGTCTGCGGCGGCTTTGGTATTGCGTTGCTCACCCCTTAACAGAGCGTTAGCCCTTTTCGAGGAAACGATATGGAAATCGTACAAGAAATAGATGTTTCAGAATTGCATCATAAGGCAATCGAAGCATTAAGAAATCAAGCTTTTCCAGATAGCCAAGTAAGTCGTTCTTACTTTAAGCAGTTGCCTCATATGCGTGCCCTTCATTTTCAAGGTGAACAGCTGGTTGGCTATCTTGGGCTGGATTATCGCGTTGTTAGTGTCGGCGGGGAAATACATAAGGTTCTGGGCGTAATCGACTTTTGTGTTGACGAACGTTATCGAGGGCAAGGTATTGGCTCTTTTATGTTGTCAGAATTATCGGCATTTGCTGAAACTAAAGATGTGGATTTCATAATCCTTATATCTGAGTTACATGATTTCTACTCTACAAACGGCTTTTACCAAGTTCAGTGCATGCAGTCTTGGTTAAGGCTTCACGAGCACACCAACTTTGGCGTTGCTGTAGAGCATCTTGATGAACTGTATGTGAAACCACTCAGAGATAAGCAGTGGGGTGTTGGACATTTTGATTGGCTAGGTTATATGTACTAGTCAACCACAGGGCTAACAAACTGTTCAAGAGGGATTCGCAACGCGTGGCATTTTCACTATGCGTTGATTTTAGTGTTTAAGGCGGTATGCGGCGGCTCTTGTATTGCGTTGCTCACCCCTTAACAGGGCGTTATGTGCTTGGAGATCAAATGATAAAACAGCCTCCTTACAAAGTTGAGTTTGGTCAATCAGGAGAAGTCCCTCCGGCGCACGTTGTTGCCATAGATAATACCTCAATAAAGTTAAGCAATAGCAGTCGAGATGGTGACACAAGCGGTCGTATTGATGAGCTTGATCTCAATGGTGGGATTCAATCAAAGGAAACCAAACAGATGATGCTTGAGCTCAATAAGCAGGGCTTTGTGTTTGCTTACGATGATAAAGCTTATATTTCACCTAGCCATTTTATGAAGCAACTTTTATTGAGCGGTGACCTAAGAACATCATTCAAAGAAATCAGTTGGTCAAGTCCAAAGCAATGGTGTCTTACAGAGTATGAATTTGAGCAACGCACATAACAAACTGTTTAAGAGTGATTCGCAACGCGTGGCATTTTTGCTATGCGTTGCGCTTAGTGGTTAAGGTGGTATGCGGCAGCATCGGTATTGCGTTGCTCACACCTTAACTGGGCGTTAGCTGTTTGGAGGCTCCATGGAAAATATAGAAGTCGTGCATCTAAAAACTCATGACGATACACAGTCGATCACACTTCAAAGTTGCAAGCTGGTAAATCGAACTTCCTTAAAATGCAATCTAACGATGAAGTCCAGAGGTTTCTCATACTCTGGAAATGTACGCTTCGATAATGTTACTAAGTTTGCAGAAGATATTATTTCAATGTCTAAAACCTTAAGTGGCACGGTAACACTAACCGAAGAGTACGGAGTTCATTTTATTAACTTTAAAATCAACAGATTGGGTCATGTTATTATCAGTGGAACCTTTGCGGAACATAGTGCCAATTCTCAGCTGTTAGAGTTCGAATTTGCAACGGATCAAACGTGTTTGGAGGCATTTGCAAGTGACCTAGAGCTCATCGTAGGGAAAAACAGCTAACAAATTGTTCAAGAGTGATTCGGCACGCGTGGCATTTTTACCATGCGTTGGTTTTAGTGTTTAAGGTGGTATGCGGGAGCTTCGGTATTGCGTGCCTCACACCTTAACAAGGCGTTATATTTTTTAGGGTAGTTATGAATAAAATAATCTCACGTTGGCTAGGTGACGGATTTATAGTTGCTGCGATTCCTTTGTTCGGTTATGCAATAGCTCTTTCTCACGAATATGGATATGCCACTTACTTTGGTTACCCGACTTCAATGATTTCTATAACGTTGGAAATGACTCTAAAATCTAGCGTTTGGGCGGTGGTTTATTTCTTTGCTTTTTATAACTTCGTGGCTTCCTTGGTTCTATTTAGTGATACCGGCACTATGAAAGGAGTGTTTGCTCGAAACATTTTGTATTTTTCAATTTTTCCAGCTATCGGTGTGTTTGCAACGGGCTTCTCGGACTTATTTATAAAATTTTTCTTCGCATCCATTATTATCTCAATTGCCTTTACTCTTTTGATTTCGCTATCTGCTCGAAGAGCTGGAAGTTTGAGGGAGTCCATTATTAAAGGGAATTCAGGTGTCTTTAGCTATGGGAATGGCAACTCTGAAGATGAGCATAACCTTCAAGATAATCTGAAACTAATGCTTTTCGGTAGTTTAGTGTTGATCGCTATTTGTATGGGAGCTGGTAGCCTAAGTGCTAAAAGTAAAAACGATTATTATTTGTTCGAGCATATGAAAAGCTCTTATGTTTTAATCGCAACATATGGAGATAGAGTTATTGCAGCACCGTATGACCAAAAGAAACATGAATACATTAAAGAATTCTCGGTGTTTGATTTATCTTCAGGTGATATAAGTAAGTTAATGAAAGTTGAGTTATAAAAAATATAACAAATTGTTCAAGAGTGATTCGGCACGCGTGGCATTTTTACTATGCGTTAGATTTGGTGGTTAAGGTGTTATGCGGAAGCTTAGGTATTGCGTGCCTCACACCTTAACAAGGCGTTAGTCGCCAGAAAAAGCTAGCAATAAAAATCATGTTTCTAAGCTTAGAATTCCGAGGATGATCGTTTGATACGCAGGTGCGTCGTCGATGGTCAAAACTCAATTTCAACTGTTTCAGGTCCAAAGCTTTGTAACTGTCCTTGCGGTTGTTTTGTTCTTTGGTGCTGACAGTGCAGGGTAATCGAGAGTCTGTTTTTGGTTGCAACTCTGCTCGGTGAGTTTGTTGGTACAAAAGCCAATTTACTCGCTGAAGTGACGTTTTCTCTGGTGTTGTAAATTCCACGTGGTTTCAGTGACTTTGTTGAAAGTTCGCACTGTGAGATTGGTTTTCCAAAAGCGCTTTTTGGTGTTGTCAGTCCGTTTTCTACGGCGTTGTTTGTTCCAAGTGGTTTCATTGAATAGCTGTTTTGAGACTACGCCTGACTTAAATGCATCAAAGCACATAAAGTTTGTTGTTCGCAAAGTTTAGTTCGGCTTAAAATTGTCGCTCGGTGCCTCGCGACTAACAAACTGCTCAAGAGGGATTCGCAACGCGTGGCATTTTTACTATGCGTGGGTTTAAGTGATTAAGGTGGCATGCGGCGGCTTTGGTATTGCGTTGCTCACCCCTTAGCAGGGCGTTATACAAAAGGAGAAATGTTGAACAATTCAAGAAAAATCAAGATACGGTATGATAAGCCAGTATTTGTATTTTCATCGATTATTTATGCTCTAGTTTCTAGGATATCAATATTGGTAGCTGTAGTGCTTATTTTGGTACTACATGTTTTAGCTGACATCGAAATTAGCAAGTCAGGTGCTTTTTTAGCCGCGCTTGGTTTGTTGCTATCTTTAAAGCATAACTTTATTAAGATCGCTTCAAACCAAGATGAAGCAGTTAAAAAATCTCAGGGTATGGGGATGACGCCATACTATGATGGAGTTTGTGAAGCAGAAGTATATAAGAAACAGGCAGCCAGAGAAACCACAGATGAATTGACAGGAATACTTCTAGTTATAGTTGGTGGTCTACTCTCTTCATACGGCGATGTCTTAACAAATTGGTATATAGGCTTTACTTTCGATAGACGCGTAGTTTTGGAGCTTTCGGGGTTTATTTCACTTCTTATATCATGTTACTTGTTTGTAATTTCGGTACCATCAGTAAGGATAGGTATTGGGAATCTATTACCTCATGAGACTAAAGAGCAAGAAAAATTTGTTCATGAGTTTGCTAAACAGCAGGCAAATAAGTTATTAGGTAAGTATTTACTAGTCTTTGGCTTAACTGTACTAATGCTCGCCGCTTTCATTTAGTTTTGTATAACAATCTGTTTAAGAGTGATTCGCAACGCGTGGTATTTTTACTATGCGTCGGTTGTAGTGTTTAAGGTGGTATGCGGCGGCTTCGGTATTGCGCTGCTCACACCTTAACAGGGCGTTATGTCTCTTCTCCGAGCTTTAACTCATTTACTTACAATAACAGGTGGAATATATTCTGCCGTTATGAAAGTAGTGACACTTGAGTATCTATTTTTTCGATACGGTCTTCATACTTTCTAGGTTAGGTTCTACTTGAAGTTTAAGCTAGAACTAGTGGCTGTTTGTAAGTTTTATTGAGTCAAAGTCTTATGGAAGTTCTTCTTCTACCAATCGCAATCATTGGTATTTATATCTTTTTAACTAGTGTTTATGCGAAGCCTGTTGGTGAGTCTGCAAAGAAAGTTGGGAAATCAGTTAAGAAAACGGCTGAATCAGGTACTCATAAAGTAGGTGATGGTGTTTTCAATGGCATAGCTAAAGTCAGCGAGGCTATTGAAACGGGTAAGCTGAAAGCCCGAGAAAAAAGCGAAAGCTGATTTTTGGCATAGAGACATAACAATCTGTTTAAGAGCGATTCGCAACGCTTGGCATTTTTGCTATGCGTTGCGTTTTGTGTTTAAGGTGATATGCGGGAGCATTGGTATTGCGTTGCTCACACCTTAACAGGGCGTTAGCTGTTTGGAGACTCCATGGAAAATATAGAAGTCGTGCATCTAAAAACTCATGACGATACACAGTCGCTCACACTTCAAAGTTGCAAGCTGGTAAATCGAACTTCCTTAAAATGCAATCTAACGATGAAGTCCAGAGGTTTCTCATACTCTGGAAATGTACGCTTCGATAATGTTGCTAAGTTTGCAGAAGATATTATTTCAATGTCTAAAACCTTAAGTGGCACGGTAACACTAACCGAAGAGTACGGAGTTCATTTTATTAACTTTAAAATCAACAGATTGGGTCATATTATTATCAGTGGAACCTTTGCGGAACATAGTGCCAATTCTCAGCTGTTAGAGTTCGAATTTGTCACGGATCAAACGTGTTTGGAGGCATTTGCAAGTGACCTAGAGCTCATCGTGGGGAAAAACAGCTAACAAATTGTTCAAGAGTGATTCGGCACGCGTGGCATTTTTACCATGCGTTGGTTTTAGTGGTTAAGGTGGTATGCGGGAGCTTCGGTATTGCGTGCCTCACACCTTAACAAGGCGTTAGTTTGCAAGAGGAAAAACGCAGCTATATCGCAAGATCTAGTGGTAAAAGCTCAAAGTTGAAATTGTCGTATCGGCGTTCAATTTCAGTGTTAACTAACATGGTGAAAATCCAAAATTGGCATCGTTTCAACGGTTGATTTGTTCTTTGGTGCGGTGACTTTGGGGTTAACTGAGTCGCAGTTTTTTGCTGAAACTCTGCTCGTTGAGTTTGTTGGTACAAAAGCCGATTTACTCGCTGAAATGGCGTTTTCTCTGGTGTGGTAAGTTCATGTGGTTTCAGTTGCTTTGTTGAAAGTCCGCATTGTGAGATTTGTTTTCCAAAAGCGCTTTTTGGTGTTGTAAGTTCGTTTTCTGCGGCGTTGTTTGTTCAAAGTGGTTTCATTGACTAGCCGTTTTTAGACTACGCCTGACTTAAATGCATCAAAGCACATAAAGTTTGTTGTTTGCAAAGTTTAAAATCAACGCTTTGGGTTTGCAAACTAACAAACTGCTCAAGAGGGATTCACAACGCGTGGCATTTTTACTATGCGTTGAATTTAGTGATTAAGGTGGTTTGCGGCGGCTTTTGTATTGCGTTGCTCACCCCTTAGCAGGGCGTTATGTTGCAGGAGAGAATATGGAAGTTCTGAATCAGCTTTTCCCATCAGAAAGTCAGATGGAAAGGTTAAAATCTTCACCGGAATCAGGTGAAATTCATCTACTAAACCTTTTCAAGTTTAAAGAGAAGGCAGAATATGCAGATGGTCGAGAAACTAATCTAACGGGCAAAGAAGCATATGAACTTTATGGTCAGCCTATGCTTAAGGTTTTGGAAAAGTATGGTTCTGAAGTTGTCTTCTATTCAGAGGTGACTGGTCTTATTCTTGGGCAGGTTGAAGACCTTTGGGACTCATTTGTTATTGTAAAATATCCATCTCGCCAATCGCTTCTTGAAATGACGTCATCCGAAGAGTTCTTAGCATTAAGCGTGCATCGCGAAGCCGGGTTGGCAGGGCAGTTAAACATAGAAACGAAGATACCTTGAGTCACAACATAACAATCTGTTTAAGAGTGATTCGCAACGCGTGGCATTTTTATCATGCGTTGGTTTAAGTGATTAAGGTGGTATGCGGCGGCATCGGTATTGCGTTGCTCACACCTTAACAGGGCGTTAGTCGCCAGAAAAAGTTAGCAATCAAAATCATGTTTCTAAGCTCAATATTTGGCAACTGTTTGTCCGGTTCACAGGTTCATCGACGTTGGTCCAAACTCATTTTCAGCTGTTTTAAGTCCAAGTTTTGCAATTGTCCTAGCGTTTTTTTGTTCTTTGTTGCTGACAGAGCAGGGCAATCGAGCATCTGTTTTTGGTCGCAACTCCGCTCGGTGAGTTTGTTGGGTACAAAAGCCGATTTACTCGCTGAAAAGACGTTTTCTCTGGTGTGGTAAGTTCCACGTGGTTCCAGTGACTTTGTTGAAAGTCCGCACTGTGAGATTGGTTTTCCAAAAACGCTTGTTGGTGTTGTCAGTCCGTTTTCTACGACGTTTTATGTTCCAAATGGTTTCATTGAGTAGGCGCTTTGAAACTACGCCTGACTTGTATGCGTCAATGCACATAAATTTTGTTGTTCGCAAAGTTTAGTTCGGCTTAAAATTGTCGCTCGGTGCCTCGCGACTAACAAACTGTTTAAGAGGGATTCGCAACGCGTGGCATTTTCACTATGCGTTGGTTTAAGTGATTAAGGTGGTATGCGGCGGCATCGGTATTGCGTTGCTCACCCCTTAACAGAGCGTTAGTACGGGTTTGACGTCAAAGGTCATAAGTTTTGGTGTTTATCTGTTTTGGCGCTCGTCTTTACACCTTTCAGTTTTTACCTTTCACGTTCTTTCCGGTGGCACTATATGCGGAGTGTTTGCTTTGATTTCACCGTTTACGGTCTCTAACTCTTAGCCTATTTCTTTGGCGCTTCTTCGTTTTCGTTGTACTTCCTGAGTTAATTTTGTCGTTCGTTGGGTGTTGCCATCAAAGTGCGAGGATCGAATCCTTTTCTAATTTGAAGCCATTAAAAGTAGGGGAGTTCAGTGCGTTTTTCTTCTAGCCAACTTTCGTCTTTCAATTGGAATTAAGTTTTGTAGCTGCCCGTCTCACTTCAGTGTTCAAAGCCTTTCATATCATGCTAGTTTTCAATATCTTGGAGCGCATAAATAGAAGTAGCGCATGTACTAACAAATTGCTTAAGAGTGATTCGTAACGCGTGGCATTTTTACTTTGCGGTGGCTTATGGTGATTAAGGCGCTGTGCGGTAGCTTTTGTATTGCGTTACTCACACCTTAGCAAGGCGTTAGAGCGCAGGAGAAAAAAGTATGAACATGACCGATATAGTTGAATACATTTCATATCTTATCGCCGGCATTATTATCGCTCCTTTCGGCTTTATGCTGTTTAAAGAATTCATTGGTGAAGATCGCAAGACAGTTACAGATGAAGTCAAATCGACAGTAGGTGACGAATCGAGAAAGTTTCTGGGTGGTAGGTATGGTGATGCCGTTGTAGGTCAATTTGTCGAGTTTAAACTGATAATAGCGATAGGCTTGCCAGTAGTGCTATTTCTAGGAATTTCTTCCTTGGTTAATTCTCTTTTGAAAGTTCTGTTCAACCTGTGAGTTGCGCTCTAACAAACTGTTCAAGAGGGATTCGCAACGCGTGGCATTTTTACTATGCGTTGGTTTTAGTGTTTAAGGTGGTATGCGGCGGCTTTGGTATTGCGTTGCTCACCCCTTAACAGGGCGTTAGTCGCCAGAAAATGCTTGCAGTCAAAATCATGTTTCTAAGCTTAAAATTTGGCTGATGATTGTTTGCTATACAGGCTCTTCATCGATGGTCAAAACTCAGTTTCAGGCTGTTTCAAATCCAAAGTTTTGCAAGCGTCCAAGCGTTTTTTTGTTCTTTGGCGCTGACAGAACATGGCAATCGAGCGTCTGTTCTTGGTTGCAACCCTGTCCGGTGAGTTTGTTGGTTCAAAAGCAGATCTACTCGCTGAAAAGTCGTCTTCTCTGGTGTTGTAAGTTCCACGTGGTTTCAGTGACTTTGTTGAAACTCCGCACTGTGAGATTGGTTTTCCAAAAAGCGCTTTTTGGTGTTGTCAGTCCGTTTTCTACGGCGTTTTATGTTCCAAGTGGTTTCATTGAGTAGCCGCTTTGAGACCACGCCTAACTTAAATGCATCAAAGCACATAAAGTTTGTTGTTCGCAAAGTTTAGTTCGGCTTAAAATTGTCGCTCGGTGCCTCGCGACTAACAAACTGCTCAAGAGGGATTCGCAACGCGTGGCATTTTTATTATGCGTTGAATTTAGTGATTAAGGTGGTACGCGGCGGCTTCGGTATTGCGTTGCTCACCCCTTAGCAGGGCGTTATGTCTCAATTCAAAAAAAGGTGAAATCTTGGCATATATCTCAGTCTGTAAACTATGTAATAGTGAAAATGTTGAACTAAGAGCTTCTCATATTATTCCAGAGTTTCTATTTAAAAATGTATACACAAGTAAGCATAAGTTCATGCCAATTGAAGCGGATGTAACTGGTGGAAAAGTACATCAAAAAGGTTTTAGGGAAAACCTACTATGTCAAGGGTGTGAAACGAAGCTTTCCTTGTGGGAAAGAGAGTTAAGCTTGTTCATTCGTTTTTTATCTGATGGTAAGGGCAATGTTTTTTCACTAACTACTTTAGGGGATAACACGGTAGTAGAGGGATTTAATTATGACCTAGTGAAGAAAGCATTAATTTCGATTTTGTGGCGAATGAGCATTTCAACCTTACAGTTCTTTTCCGATTATGATGTTGGGAGTTATGAAGAGAAGCTCCGTAATTGGTTAGATCAAGGTCTTCCTTTCGATGTCCAAGATTATCCTATTTTAGTGTCTAAAGGATATATTTCAGGAACTTATCAAACTGGTTTGTTAATGCCGATTACACAAGGCTCTTACGGTAAACATATAAAAATGGAGTCCGTTGTTCTAGATGGCATTATTTTCGACTTCTTGTTAACCGAAGGTAACGTAATTCCAAGTGAAGTCGAACTCTTTAGCCTACACCCTGAAAGTCGAGTTATTATTCGAAATAAGGAATACTCTGAGTATGGTATCGATTTGAGTTCATTTAGTAGGCGAGTGAATGATAAAGATGTATTAGACTTTTTTTCAAAACATGACTGAGAAAATCGAGACATAACAATCTGTTTAAGAGTGATTCGCAACGCGTGGCATTTTTACTATGCGTTGGTTTTAGTGTTTAAGGTGGCATGCGGCGGCTTTAGTATTGCGTTGCTCACACCTTAACAGGGCGTTAAGTACCATGCGCACCACACGAGATTGTGATGCGCATATGTTTTGTGTTAATCGATAGAATCTAGATCGTCGTATGGTTCAAAATTATCATCGATGAGGTGTGATATTTGATGATCAATTTTACTCATGGTCCTCTCTAATAAATCTAAATCTTCATTTCTCAAAGCTCTAACCGTTCTTCGTCTAAGCTTTTCATATGAAGAGTCAGCATCTCTGGATCGAGTACCAATTCTTGCCCAGTTTTCAGTCGCACTTGCTCGTAAAAATATGAAGCTTGCATTTCCGGTTGGAATCATAAACCAGCCAAGTTCGATCATAGATTCTGCTAACTGGTCTAAGAATCGGTAATCTAGACGATCTCGAAATGCAAGGCGCTTTAGTGATCTTTCAGTAAGGATAAACCTTTTTACATCTATACGACGTGATGGTTTCTTCTCTCTTTGATCTGCTTCGTAATCTGCTGCGTTTAGAAGAATTAGCTTTGCAGTTTCTTCTGCGCTCGTTAATAGTCGTTTCATTGAATTATTATCCACTAAATGGTCAAAGTTAAGTAAACGGATACATTCTGTATGGTGTTTACGAGACAAAAAGTACATAGATTGGATTTAATTGTCAACGTTTGGTGTGCATGATTACTTGTTTTTGGTGGTTTATGTTGGGGTGGTACTTAACAAAGCATTTAAGAGTGATTCCCAACGCTTGGCATTTTTCATTCCATCGTTGGGTTTTGTGTTTACGGTGGTATGGTTAGGTTTCGTGGTAGCGTTGCTCACACCTTAATGCGGCGTTAGTTCCCCAGAGGAAGCAATCAATCCGTAGGGAATTTTTGTTTCTGGTGGAGTACACGCATAACTCTGATGATATCGCCCTCGACCCAATAAGAGATAATCATCGAAATCTCAGGAATAATGAGCAATCGTCCGCGGATGCCATCTCGTTGTACACCCATTAAAGGTTGTTCAAGCAAGTTTTCTACTTTTGCTTCAATGAGGTTGTCAGTTTTTTCTGCCGCATCAGGGTTGAAGTCATAGAGAAACTCGAAGATCTTTTCACGATCATTAAGTGACTCTTCTTCCCATAAAATCATTGCTTACCTCGATTACGGATTCTGGCTTTGCGCTCTTCCATTCGAGACTTAGCAGTTTGGTGCTCAACGAAAACGGATTTTCCTGAGTCAAACTTCTCAAATGCTAGGTTTACTTGTTCAGTTAGCCATGCATCGTGAGATAATGTTTTTCTTTGTTGTTCAGCGAGTTGCTCAGTAAGTTCACGGCAAGCATCACTTAGAGTTCGACCTTGGCGCTCAGCCATTTGTTGAGCTAGGCGTTTTGTTTCTTCATCAACACGAAATTGAATTCTAGTGTCCATGATATATTCCTTTGTTGGTGTGTGTACAAATGTTAGCACTAGGCTTTGAGATGGGCAACTAACAAACAATTTAAGAGTGATTCGGCACGCGTGGCATTTTTACTATGCGTTGGTTTTAGTGATTAAGGTGGTATGCGGGAGCATCGTATTGCGTGCCTCACACCTTAATTGGGCGTTAGAGAGAGTGATGATATGGAAAGTTGGTTAGCAATTATCAATCGTAATATTCAGAATAAAAATGACGAAATCATTTCTCAACTTTATTCAGAGTTGCTTCAGTTTATAGTTGAAACTGAGTACAAAGGTGGTTGTCATGATACATCTGCCGTTCTACATGTTGTGTTGAATGAACTTGGTATTAAGAACTCACTCTGTATCGGTGAAGTGAAAACGGGTGAGAAATATTTCGACCATTCGTGGATAGAAATTGATGGCAAGATCTATGATGCTGCGATTTGCATGCCATTAGATGGTGGTCTCTGGCATCCTCCTGTGTTTGCTTCCATAGATTTGGATAGCGAAACTAAAACCGAGCTGGGTTATGGTATCCCTTCTCCAGTAGGGTTGGATGAACCAGCTAGGAGCATAGCGCAAATAAACTTAGGAAACTACGCGTTACAAGACCCCATGCCTAATCGCTTGTGGTTTATGGCAGAACAGTTTGCCTCAGAGTTAGGGTATGAACTGGATGCAGAAGAATTGGCGCAAAAATACGCATCAAAGCTTCGTGTATTACGTGGGGACTCTCTCTAACAATCTGTTTAAGAGTGATTCGCAACGCTTGGCATTTTCACTATGCGTTGCGTTTGGTGTTTAAGGTGGTATGCAGGAGCTTCGGTATTGCGTTGCTCACACCTTAACAGGGCGTTAGCCATCCCAACAACTAATGCTCACATGTAGTTCATATCATATTGGAAGTAGTTTTAATGTTAATAAAGAAAGCAGTTGGATATGCATCAGTAATTTTTACTTTAGCTGTGTCAGGTTGCAGTGATGTTGAAGATGATGTTTTTGAAGCATATAAATGTGCAAAGTCTGCAGATATCTTTAGTGACCTAAAGATGAGAAGTAACGCACTTTTTAAAATGGAAGAAATAGCTAAAGAAAAGAAAATTACCAACTCTTCAGAGCTAATCATGAACGTTGGGCAGCGTGCGCGAAATGAATACGAACCGTACGGTAGTAGTACATCCGGTCAATATCAAATAGATGTATTTCGGGATTGGTATCAATCTAGCTACTGCCAAGGACTCAAGGAAAGTGACCTATATGGAAAAGCTGTTCATCAAAAAATGGCAGTTGCACGTAAAGTTACAATCGAAAACGAATTGAGTTTAACTGTCAAAGATCGCCTTAGCTTTCTCAAGTTAAATCAGTTTCTTGACGCTAACAAAGGGAAGGTCATAAAACTGAGTTTGAATAGTTGCCCGGAATTACAATTAGAATGTGGGCAAATTCAGATGACAGACTCTAGCATTTCATACAACGCAGATTATGAAAGATGTGATTATGACTCTGAAATAGGCGAAGGTATTACAATCTATCTTGGCTCCAACACTAAAAACGTATCTACAAACGATAGCATTAAAACCAATCATTGCGATATGGGAAACGGTATATCACTTTCAAAAAACTCTGGTATTTATAAGGTTCCCAGTTCTGCTGGATGGGGGCAAGGATGGACTGAATGGCTTCTTGAAAATGTACAATGAGCAATTAGAGTGGCTTATCAAATGGCTAACAAAGCATTTAAGAGTGATTCGCAACGCTTGGCAGTTTCGCTTCGCTCAAGTATAGCCAAACGTCGCTCACACCTTAATGCGGCGTTAAGTACCATGCGCACCACACGAGATTGTGATGCGCATATGTTTTGTGTTAATCGATAGAATCTAGATCGTCGTATGGTTCAAAATTATCATCGATGAGGTGTGATATTTGATGATCAATTTTACTCATGGTCCTCTCTAATAAATCTAAATCTTCATTTCTCAAAGCTCTAACCGTTCTTCGTCTAAGCTTTTCATATGAAGAGTCAGCATCTCTGGATCGAGTACCAATTCTTGCCCAGTTTTCAGTCGCACTTGCTCGTAAAAATATGAAGCTTGCATTTCCGGTTGGAATCATAAACCAGCCAAGTTCGATCATAGATTCTGCTAACTGGTCTAAGAATCGGTAATCTAGACGATCTCGAAATGCAAGGCGCTTTAGTGATCTTTCAGTAAGGATAAACCTTTTTACATCTATACGACGTGATGGTTTCTTCTCTCTTTGATCTGCTTCGTAATCTGCTGCGTTTAGAAGAATTAGCTTTGCAGTTTCTTCTGCGCTCGTTAATAGTCGTTTCATTGAATTATTATCCACTAAATGGTCAAAGTTAAGTAAACGGATACATTCTGTATGGTGTTTACGAGACAAAAAGTACATAGATTGGATTTAATTGTCAACGTTTGGTGTGCATGATTACTTGTTTTTGGTGGTTTATGTTGGGGTGGTACTTAACAAAGCATTTAAGAGTGATTCCCAACGCTTGGCATTTTTCATTCCATCGTTGGGTTTTGTGTTTACGGTGGTATGGTTAGGTTTCGTGGTAGCGTTGCTCACACCTTAATGCGGCGTTATGCTTTTTCTCAAACTTGTAAGTATGGGCACTTTACGTATTCCACAAATATCACCTTGTATCTGCTCTAGTATCTTTACTAGAAGTGAAGAGGTTTATCCTTTAATTGACTCTAACGTCTCTGAAAACCATCGCTGCCCAACAAAAATTGCGCTCTGTCTTATCTAACTTATCAGTGGTTTGATAGAGTTATGATTCGTTGTGTAAGGAGGGTTTTAGATGGGAACTATAATAGGATTGGTCATTTTAGCAGCGATAGATTGGTATCTTGTTCGCAAGACAGGGCTTCATATCCATCAATTAATTTCCAAAAAGTATGCCGAGCATTCGCGTAGTAAAGAACATCATAAATAAGACCTCTTTAGGCATAGTCTAATTGTATGCAGCGTTGGAATTTCACTGTGTCTACTGATAGAACAAGCATAACAAACTGTTCAAGAGGGATTCGCAACGCGTGGCATTTTCACTATGCGTTGGTTTTAGTGGTTAAGGTGGTTTGCAGTGGCTTTGGTATTGCGTTGCTCACCCCTTAACAGGGCGTTATGTTTCTTAGTCGAGTGTAGAAAACTATAGTTAATATTCAGATGCTTATTGTGGAAAAGGAGAGTTGATGGATGTGTATTCGTTACTAGCATTTGCGGCTTTTCTAGTGCTCATATCTTCAATGATAGTGCTCCTTGGGAGTAGTATTTCCCTCGGATTGCAGATGAAAAGAATAGACCCGAGTAGATATAAAGCGATCTACTTTTTGTTTGTTCCTTTTTCTAGTGCGCTTCTCTTTAATTACGTAAGAAGTAGCGAAAATATCTCGAAGTATCCTGAAAGTAGCTCTTGGTTGTTTACTGTCATTCGATATTCTATGGTGTCACTCTTCATATCCTTTGTTTTTATGGGATTTTCTGCTTTTTTAGCAGCAGGTAAAAGCTAAGTTTTTAGCCGGTAAAATTGTTCTGCTCATTTACGGTAACGTACTGGCGGGTGGTAATAAACATAACAAATTGTTCAAGAGTGATTCGGCACGCGTGGCATTTTTACTATGCGTTGATTTTAGTGGTTAAGGTGTTATGCGGGAGCTTAGGTATTGCGTGCCTCACACCTTAACAAGGCGTTATGTGCTTTGGTGGAAATGAATATGGGAATCACAATCAGGCGTATCGAAACAGAAAGCATTGAGGACAAAAGTATATTCGAGACTCTGTTCAAAGAGTATCTATCTGGATTCTCAGTTGAACTAGATCTCTCAGTAATTGCTCGGCTATTTACGTTGCCTTATTTCCACGGGTTTATCAGTTTTGTCGACAATAAGCCTGCTGGCTTTGCGGTTTGCTTTGAATCATTCTCAACTTATCGTGCGCAAAGAGTGATGAATATCCATGATTTTATGGTGTCGGACAGCTTTCGTGGTAAAGGTGTTGGCAAGGTGCAATTGAATGGTATCGAACAGTATTGTCGTGATAATGATTACCTCAAAATCACACTAGAAGTCGGTGATGATAATGTTGCAGCTAAAAAGCTCTACAGTTCATTGGACTACAAAGATTACAGAGTAGTTTTGAAAGGGCAGCAACATTGGCAAAAGTACCTCAGTTAGCACGCACATAACAAACTGTTCAAGAGGGATTCGCAACGCGTGGCATTTTCACTATGCGTTGGTTTTAGTGTTTAAGGTGGTATGCAGCGGCTTCGGTATTGCGTTGCTCACCCCTTAACAGGGCGTTATGTGCTTTGGTGGAAATGGATATGGAAATCACAATCAGACGTATCGAAACAGAAAGCATTGAGGACAAAGGTATATTCGAGACTTTGTTTAGAGAGTACCTATCTGGATTCTCAGTTGAGCTAGATCTCTCAGTAATTGCTCAGTTGTTTGCATTGCCTTATTTCCACGGATTTATCAGTCTTGTCGACGATAAGCCTGCTGGTTTTGCGGTTTGCTTTGAATCGTTTTCAACTTATCGTGCGCAAAGAGTGATGAATATCCATGACTTTATGGTGTCGGACAACTTTCGTGGTAAAGGTGTGGGTAAAGCGCAACTTAATGGTATCGAACAGTATTGTCGTGATAATGATTACCTCAAAATCACACTAGAGGTCGGTGATGATAATGTTGCAGCTAAAAAGCTCTACAGTTCATTGGACTACGAAGATTACAGAGTAGTTTTGACAGGGCAGCAACATTGGCAAAAGTACCTCAATTAGCACGCACATAACAAACTGTTTAAGAGTGATTCGCAACGCGTGGCATTTTTATTATGCGTTGATTTTAGTGATTAAGGTGGTTTGCAGCGGCTTCTGTATTGCGTTGCTCACACCTTAACAGGGCGTTATGTGCTTGGAGGTCGAATGATAAAAATTGGGCATACAGGAAAAATTGTTCAAGGAGATGATTTAGGCTGTGAAGTCCTAGTTATCGATGATTCTGAGAGTACAGGTGGCTATATCATTTCTGTATCTGAATCCTTTAGCCAGAAGCCCAATAATTGCTACGATAATTGGGTGGAGGATTATCAGGCTTTGAACGGCTACTTTGAAGAGTCTGGTTGGGAAGTTGACTGGTCTTGAATAAAAACTACAAGCTCCAGTTAATTTAATTCTAGATTGCACATTTAGGTTTGAGGTCGTTGAAAGTACGCACATAACAAAGCGTTTAAGACGGATTCCCAACGCTTGGCATTCTCCGTTTGCTTTGAATTTAGTGTCTACTGCACAATAGTTTAGTCGGGTGGTCTGCGTTGCTCACCACTTAACGCGGCGTTAGTACGGGTTTGACATTAAAGGTCATAAGTTTTGGTGTTTATCTATTTTGGCGCTCGTCTTTACACCTTTCAGTTTGTACCTTTCACTTTCTTTCCGGTGGCACTATATGCGGAGTGTTTGCTTTGATTTCACCGTTTACGGTTTCTAACTATTAGCCTATTTCTTTGGCGCTTCTTCATTCTTGTGGTGGCTTTTGAGAGAACCTTGATTATTTTTGGTGTGGCTGTTGAAGTACGAGGAAAGAATCCTTTTCTAATTTGAAGCCAGTAAAAGTAGGGTGGCTCAGTGCGTTTTTCTTCTAGCCAACTTTCGTCTTTCAACTGAAATTGAGTTTTGCAGCTGCCCGTCTCACTTCAGTGTTCAAAGCCTTTCATATTATCTCACTTTTCAATATCTTGGAGCGCATAAATAGAAGTAGCGCATGTACTAACAAATTGCTTAAGAGTGATTCGTAACGCGTGGCATTTTTACTTTGCGGTGGCTTATGGTGATTAAGGCGCTGTGCGGTAGCTTTTGTATTGCGTTACTCACACCTTAGCAAGGCGTTATACCTCTATCAATAAGGAGAACTTTTTAAAGTGGAGTATTTGACAAGGTTTGGAGCTAAATCTGGTGCGGTTGCTCTACTTATTTTTGGGATTTATGGTTTTTTTGTAAACCTTTTCATTGGGTCTATTTGGGGATTCTCAGACCCTTTGCCTGACGACACGATGGCAGCAGCCACAGGACCATTGTCCATAGCAACTTTTGCATTGTTTATGTTGTCAGCACTCATATTCGTTGCAATAGTAACAAGGTTAGGAACAAGACCTGTTGATCTAAGTGACAAGACAAAGCTGTTTATGCGATTTACGGTCAGGGTAGTTGAGGCTACCGTTGTTATGGGGTTAGGTATTATTGGAGCGTTGGTAGGGCTAGCTCTCTCTGCTCATTTTCTTGAAATTATTCAGTGGGTAAGTGTTTCTCCCCATCCGATTCTTTATGCATTGGCTGCAATGATCTTCGCAATAACTTTTCCTTTTGTGGTCTTGATTATCAGTTTGTTTGATCACTCCCGCTCATACAAGATGACACTTGATATAGCTAGTGGGTTATATGTTCTATTTGTAGTTGGTCTGTTTGTCTTAGCTGAACTCTACGAAGCAGTCGCTTATTTGGGGGCTGCAATGAGTGTGTTTCTTATTGTTCAATCCATAAGAGCTAGGTTCGCAACCGAGGTATAACAAACTGTTTAAGAGTGATTCGCAACGTGTGGCATTTTATTATGCGTTGTTTTTAGTGATTAAGGTGGTTTGCGGCAGCATCGGTATAGCGTTGCTCACACCTTAACAGGGCGTTATATGGTTTTTCAGCTATGAGGTAAAGAGTGAAAACTGGTGAATTTAAAATGTGGCAGTTGCTTGAAAAGCCAAGTATAAAAAACAGTTTAAACGCTGGCTAAAGTTACAGGAAGAAGATCCGTTTATTTGGAAAGACTGCGATTTTGAGTCAAATGGCATTCAACTTCTCTTTAGAAATTATACTAACGATATTAATGAACCGTGCATGACGATCGCTAGTGTTTACCTTTCTAAAGATCTTCAGTACTCAAGTCATTGCTTAACTATGTGTCAAAGAAATCCCCTTGGGACATAATCGTATTTGAAGATGTAGACAACCCAATTCTAAGGGACTTTTGTTTCAAATATGGCTTTAAGCCTATAAGTGCTAGATACTCGACTTCATTCTTTATTGAGAAGAGCCAACTTATTAATTTTCATGTAGATAAGTTCAATTATTGATGCAATAGTTTTGGTACCAGCAACCATATAACAAACAATTTAAGAGTGATTCAGCACGCTTGGCATTTTTGGTTTGGGTTGGGTTTACTGATTATGGTGGTCAAATTAAGTGTCGTGGTCGCGTGCTTCACACCTTAATTGGGCGTTAGCAATATAAGAGGAAATCAATATGTCAGGAATCACGGATTTAGATGAACTATTGCGTTCTATGAGTCCAAAATTAGTAGGGTCAGAGTTTGTGTTTTGCACAGTTTCTGGTGTTCTTACGGAGTATGTTGAGCTAAATCCAGTTGCTACGTTTATTGAGTCTGAGGGTTTAACTTTGGTTCTAGAGAAATCAGCGGCAGAAAAGGCAGGTTTGTCGTTTGATGGCACATACAGTCAAATCACTCTGACGGTACACTCCAGTTTGGAGGCTGTTGGTCTTACAGCAGCAGTGGCTAGCAAGTTAGCATCAAAAGGTATCAGTGCTAATGTGTTCGCAGCTTACTATCACGACCATATCTTTGTTCAAAGTGGTAAAGCAGAAGCGGCAGTTTCAGCATTAGAAGAGTTCAGTGCATAGGGTTGAGCCATATTGCTAACAATCTGTTCAAGAGGGATTCGCAACGCGTGGCATTTTCACTATGCGTTGTTTTTAGTGATTAAGGTGGTTTGCAGAGGCATCGGTATTGCGTTGCTCACCCCTTAACAGGGCGTTAGTCGCCAGAAAAAGCTAGTAATCAAAATCATGTTTCTAAGCTTAATATTTGGCAACTGTTTGTCCGGTCCACAGGTTCATCGACGTTAGTTCAAACTCATTTTCAGCTGTTTTAAGTCCAAGTTTTGCAAGTGTCCTAGCGGTTGTTTTGTTCTTTGGGGCTGACAGCGCAGGGCAATCGAGAGTTTGTTTTTGGTTGCAAC
Organism: Vibrio sp. Y29_XK_CS5; assembly: GCF_024181835.1. Taxonomy (NCBI): domain Bacteria; kingdom Pseudomonadati; phylum Pseudomonadota; class Gammaproteobacteria; order Vibrionales; family Vibrionaceae; genus Vibrio; species Vibrio sp. Y29_XK_CS5. The sequence goes on along the minus strand of NZ_JAMZAM010000004.1, from coordinate 451,762 downwards.
TCTGCTCGGTGAGTTTGTTGGTACAAAAGCTGATTTACTGGCTGAAATGACGTTTTCTCTGGTGTTGTAAATTCCACGTGGTTTCAGTGACTTTGTTGAAAGTTCGCACTGTGAGATTGGCTTTCCAAAACCGCTTTTTGGTGTTGTCAGTCCGTTTTCTGCGGCGTTTTTTATTCCAAGTGGTTTCATTGACTAGCCGCTTTGAGACTACGCCTGACTTAAGTGCATCAAAACACATAAAGTTGGTTGTTTTCAAAGTTTAGCTCGGCTTAAAATTGTCGCTCGGTGCCTCGCGACTAACAAACTGTTCAAGAGGGATTCGCAACGCGTGGCATTTTCACTATGCGTTGGTTTTGGTGTTTAAGGTGGTTTGCGGCGGCTTCTGTATTGCGTTGCTCACCCCTTAACAGGGCGTTAGGCGACTAGGAGTTAATATTGGCTAAGGTAACTAGAATCCAAGCGGGACAATACTCGGTGGATGATGGGCGTTTTATTGTAAAACAAGGTTCAGGCTGGCTTGTACTTACTGCAAACGGTTCTCATGATTTTGGTCCTGTACCTACCCTCGCATCTGCGAAACAGTATGTTGAGTCGGGAACCACACCGTTGGGGCAGCACAATTTGTCCACGAAACATGGCAGAAGACAAAGTAAAAAAGAGTTCAATTCATATTTGGCGTCTGAAGCTAAAAATGGAAACCCGATGCCCGCAATTTTGTGGTTTATTGTTCTTTTCATAGTCTGCGGTGTTGCATTCGCTGTTCGAGGTCATTAGATAGCCAAAAGTCGTCGCCTAACAAATTGTTCAAGAGTGATTCGGTACGCGTGGCATTTTTACTATGCGTTGGCTTTAGTGGTTAAGGTGGTATGCGGAGGCTTCGGTATTGCGTGCCTCACACCTTAACAAGGCGTTAGGGCAATAGGAGTATATTTTGAACAGTGATGATATTGGTGCGATCATTGAATGCTTTATATCGAAAGAGAGTGCACTAAACGATGTTAAGAACTTTTTTATTGCCAATAAAATGGAAGCACTCTCATTTCTGGCGGGCGTTGTATCTTTAGCTATTGCTTTGATTGCAGCTCTATTAGGTGACGCTACCACTTCTTACATATCGTTATTTGCTTTTTTTGCATTTCTTGTACTGTATTCATTGTCCTCATTCATTTCTACAGTTCGCTTCTTTGTGGGTGCAACAAAAGAAACTTTAAAAGATATAAATGAAAGATATCGGTCGGACTATATAGTCGCGGAAGAAATTTCGACCTTCGGTGATGACAGCATAGACTGCGTTAAGGTCCTCTTTGAGGATCGCATCAGGTATTTAGAATCGAGGGTAGGTTTCCTTGTTGGAATTGTTGATAAACTCGGTATTGTTCCAGCTATCATCATGCTCTACTTGGCATATGTTAAAGCATTGGGTTCCGAAGAAATATTCAACTTATCACCTTTAATCACAGGCATCGTTTCTGGAGTTTATTTAGGAGCAATTACAGCTCGTATTGTAATTGATGCTTTGCGAGACAAAATAGGCATCTTAGAGCTTTCGAAAAAAATATCTCAAAAGCGCAAGGGGTTCAAATTGCCCTAACAAACTGTTTAAGAGTGATTCGCAACGCGTGGCATTTTTACTATGCGTTGCGTTTTGTGTTTAAGGTGGTATGCGGCGGCATCGGTATTGCGTTGCTCACACCTTAACAGGGCGTTAGCTTTACTCGGAGGTACAATGGAATTACCAACATTTAAGTATCATCCAGATCCTATAAAAACGGGTGCTGTAGAAGTTACAGATGAAAATTGTGAATGTTGTGGTGTCAGTCGTGGCTACAGGGCAACTTCTACTATTTACTCTGAACATGACGTAGAAACTATTTGTCCTTGGTGCATTTCTGATGGCTCGGCGGCGAAGAAATTCGAAGGAGAGTTTGCTGACCCACATCCATTGATGAAAGCTGGACTTGATAAGTCTGTGGTAAAAGAAGTTTGTGAAAGAACTCCAAGCTATATTTCATGGCAGCAAGAAGTGTGGTTATCGCACTGTGGCGATGCTTGCGAATTTCATGGAGATGCAGAGAAGTCTGATCTATTACAGGTAAAAGACGCTGAATTAGAGGCTTTACTAAACGATCAGCTAATAAGTAGTAATGAGTGGCACCAAATAGTCACTTACTATGAAAAAGGTGGGAATCCTGCAATCTACAAGTTCAAGTGTAGATCATGTGGCATATTTACTTATTCGCTGGACTTTGCGTAAAGCTAACAAACTGTTTAAGAGTGATTCGCAACGCGTGGCATTTTTACTATGCGTTGGTTTTAGTGTTTAAGGTGGTATGCGGTAGCTTCGGTATTGCGTTGCTCACACCTTAACAGGGCGTTAGGTTTCAAGGAGAAAACAATGGAAGTTTCACTTCGCAACGTTACAAAACAAAACTATGAAAAGGTATGTGAACTAGACGTATTGAAGGAGCAAGAACAATACGTTGCTTGCAATATGTGGTCTCTTGTTGAGTCAATGTTCAACGAGGGGTATGAAACTAGGGCTATTTATGTCAAAAATGAACCTGTCGGCTTCTTTATGTGGGTCAAGGAGTCATTGTCTAAAGTTTCAATATGGCGGTTCATGGTCGATTATAAACATCAGCAAAGCGGTATTGGTCGTAGAGCTTTAGAGCTCGCACTGAGTGAAATAAAGCAATTGCCAGAGCTAAAAGAGGTCGAGATTTGCTATGACCCAGAGAATCCTGTAGCCAGAGAGTTCTATTCGAGTTTTGGTTTTGTTGAAATTGGTATGGATGAAGACGATGAAGATATGCTTGCAGTCCTCACCATTTCAACCTAACAAGCGCTTCAAGACGGATTCGCAACGCGTGGCACTTTTATCATGCGTTGATTTTGGTGATTTAGGTGTAATGCGGAAACATCGTATTGCGTTGCTCACCACTTAAGCGGGCGTTATGTATTAAAGGACAATATGTGGAAGAAAAGATAAAAGATTGGCTTAAAAAAACAGGCTATCCATTAGAGCTCTATGTGCAAAAAGAGTTAATGAAAGCAGGTTATTCTTGCGACAAATCACCACTATACGTTGACTTAGATACATCTGTCTCACGTGAGTTGGATGTCGTTGCTCATAAGCTAGTCGGCGGGGATGATATCCCGTGTAGCTTTGAAACAAAGCTTTATATTGAATGTAAAAAATCGGAGAAACCTCTGATTGTACTTACAGCCTCTTCTGATAAAACTGAGCGTTTTATGACTTTGTTTGGACATGAAGTTATCGGACAAGACTCCCCACCTTTAAATCTGATGGTTGTTGCGTCAATCCTTGACCTCGAAAAGGATAAAAGAGCTGAACTTTTGGGAGAGTTCGCTCAAGCTAGCTTAGTTGGTTATTCGCTCGTGACATCGTTTAGTAAGTCCGATGAAAATATATACAAGGGTATAATGGGACTTTGTAAAGCCAATGAATTCTATAGAAGCAAATACCTACAATTCCTTGATGTACTAAAGCAAGATCGCAAAACGAATCCAGATACGATGCTCCATTATGAACTCCAATCTCCTGTTTTAATTGTCGACTGCCCATTATTTAATGCGTACTTAGACGATTCTGGAGAGTTAGAGGTCGAAGAGTCTTATTGGGCAAGCCTAAGAGTTAAATTACCTTGGGTTATAGGAGAACGTGACGAAGAGCGTGAATGTTCTATTCAGGTCGTTAGAAAAGAGTATTTTCCAGAGTTTCTAGCACAAATAGAGAAAGTTGCTACTTTTGCTAGTCAAAAAGATTTGTTAGATCGAATGGTGAAATTTAATACATAACAATCTGTTTAAGAGTGATTCGCAACGCGTGGCATTTTTACTATGCGTTGGTTTTAGTGTTTAAGGCGGTATGCGGCTACTTCGGTATTGCGTTGCTCACCCCTTAACAGAGCGTTAGTACGTGTTTGACATCAAAGGTCATAAGTTTTGGTGTTTATCTGTTTTGGCGCTCGTTTTTACACCTTTCAGTTTGTACCTTTCACGTTCTTTCCGGTGGCACTATATGCGGAGTGTTCGCTTTGATTCCACCGTTTACGGCTTCTAACTCTTAGCCTATTTCTTTGGCGCTTCTTCATTTTCGTGGTGGCTTTTGAGAGAGCCTTGGTTACTTTTGGTGTGGCTGTTGAAGTACGAGGAAATAATCCATTTCTAATTTGAAGCTCGGGAAAGTAGGGCAGTTTAGTGCGTTTTTCTTCTAGCCAACTTTCGTCTTCCAATCGAGGTAAAGTTTTGTAGCTGCCCGTCTCACTTCAGTGTTCAAAGCCTTTCATATCATGCTACTTTTCAATATCTTGGAGCGCACAAATAGAAGTAGCGCATGTACTAACAAATTGCTTAAGAGTGATTCGTAACGCGTGGCATTTTTACTATGCGGTGGCTTAGGGTGATTAAGGCGCCGTGCGGTAGCTTTTGTATTGCGTTACTCACACCTTAGCAAGGCGTTATATCAATTTAAGGATAGGTGCAAAAAATAATGAAACTATATGAGAATGTAGTCATTGGAAACTTTCTTTATGGGTTAGGCTACTCTGTTGGTACTAAGAAAGGCGGAAATGAGGTTTTGTCAGTCGTAAATCTGCTTCAGCAAACGCCAGCAGACAAAGAGCTGGGCGATGTACTTTTAGAATTTCCTGGAGTTGTAAAACTTATCGAGTTTAAAAACAAAGCTGGCAGCCTAAAAAAAGAGATGCAAAGACACTCTCAATTGAAATCGGCATTGGGAGATGATCATACAAATATTTCTTTGTCTAAGAGTGTTCATTGGTATGTTGAAACCGAGCCTTTTGATGATCTTTGTGTAAACAATATCAAACCTTATCTGGATGCTTTTGATTGTAGTGTTAACGATAGTTTTACATTAGAAACTTTTATTGAAAAAATTGTAGACGATGTATTTAGTACTGATACCACTTTTAGCGATGATGATTTTAAAGACTATTTGAGTTTGGTTGCTAGATGCCAAGGTACAGGAGAGGTAGGAACTGGAGGTATAATCATCGCAGTTTCTGAGAGTGGAATTAAGTATTTCCAGTTTACGGACATTATGCAGCTCAGGTTACAACACAAAGAATATGTGGACGAGATAAAGAATCAATTTAATAAAAGTATAGAGGTTAAAAAAAGTATTAATAGAACCAAAGGCTTCGATAGGGGGGTAATTCTATAATGGAGAGGTTAGACAAGTTATTTGATGCAGCTGCTAATTTGCTTGCTTCAAGTGAGAAAAATGAACAAAGATTTTCTAATGCAATCGCGTCAATTGAAAAGACTAACCAGAGCGTTAGTAGAGTTGAGTCAGAGACTAAAAGAGCAATAAAAGAGTCTACCAAAAATGCATCGAGTGAAATAGCGGATAACGTTTCAGAGCAATTATTTAAAAAACTTGAACATGCGCATGTCAAAGCAGAACAAGCAGCGTCCAGGTATGAGAAAGCAAGCAGATACTCGGTGTTAAAACTATCTTTCATTATGCTTGTATTATTAATTTGTGTTGCAGTTAGTATTTGGCTTCTATTTGTCAAAGATATTCCCACTATAAATGAGATTAACGAACTAAGAAGTGAGAAAGCGCAACTTCAAGCTCAGATAGAGAAGCTTAATCAGTATGGTTACATCACGAGTTGTGGTGGCAAATTGTGTGTTTCTGTCGATGAAAATGACAGCTATAACTCTAGAGATGGTAAGGTTACTTATTATGTCATAGTCCCTCGAGATAGTAAAAATTGATATAACAAACTGTTTAAGAGTGATTCGCAACGCGTGGCATTTTTATCATGCGTTGGTTTTAGTGTTTAAGGTGGTATGCGGAAGCTTCGGTATTGCGTTGCTCACACCTTAACAGGGCGTTAGCTATTTAAGGAAAAATGATAGTATGGATGGAACGGATCTTAAAAGTCTGTTTATTGGTATTTTAGGGACTGTAATAGTGATGTTTGTTGTTGCAGTATACAAAAAGTCGAGAGCTAAGAGTCTCAAAGATGACATTGACCTTATCGACTTTGAAATCGAACATCTTGGAAAAATCAGAAAATCTAGTGTTGAAATGAGCCGTTCCTCTTTCAAAGGAATATTTGCAATGTTCTTTCTTTTCGGCTTGGCTAACTTAATACCTCTTGTATTTGATCTTGCTGGTCTAGGAAACCTTTTTCGCATCCCCCAAATGGCTTCACTTATTCTTTGGTCTGCGTTTGTTGGTGTAGCATATCGTTGGTGGCAAAGGTATGACAACCTTAAAAACTATCAAGAGGCGATTGCTAAACTAGAAAGCAAAAGGCTAGTCAAAGAGGCTAAATTGAAAAAGTTGAGTACATAGCTAACAAACTGTTTAAGAGTGATTCGCAACGCGTGGCATTTTTACTATGCGTTGCGTTTAATGTTTAAGGTGGTATGCGGCTGCTTCGGTATTGCGTTGCTCACACCTTAACAGGGCGTTATGTGCTAAGGAAGGCGATGTTAAATAAACTGCGAAAAATGATTTTAGGTTGTACAGATCTAACTCCATTTGAAGAGCAATCTATTAAATTGTGTATTGATAATTTACCTGAAAACCTAAAGGGAATAGCTGCAGCGCAATTTAAAGAGTACAACCTTATTCAAAGGGAATATGACGGTCGCACTGTCAATTTCTATAAAGTGAAATGTTTGCGTAAAGTCGTCAATCCAAATCAATTGTTACCAATCAAAACTGATGATTGTGTATTAATCAAATTGGAATTGAAAACAATTTCAAATGAGAGAATTGGGGTAACTTTACATGCAACTGGGCATCGAATATTTAGTGCATCTTTTAGTAAAGATGTTTCTAATCTAGGTAAGATTGAAGGTATGCGGCTAGAAAAGCTCACTAAATCATGGCGCTCAGTCGTTTAGCACATAACAAACTGTTCAAGAGGGATTCGCAACGCGTGGCATTTTCACTATGCGTTGGTTTTAGTGTTTAAGGCGGTATGCAGCGGCTCTTGTATTGCGTTGCTCATCCCTTAACGGGGCGTTATACGCTTTATGGAAAATGATACAAAAAGGACGTTATGAAGTTATCTGAGTTACAAAGTCACATAAAAGAATTCGATTATGCGCCAGAGCAATCTGAACACTATTTTTTAAAACTAATCGAAGAAGTTGGCGAATTATCGGAATCTATTCGCAAAGGCAAAAGTGGGCAACCAACGCTAGATGAGCTCAAAGGTTCAGTTGCAGAAGAGTTATATGACGTTTTGTATTATGTTTGTGCTCTAGCCAATATTCACGGTGTAAACCTTGAGAAAACGCATGAACTAAAAGAAGTTTTGAATAAAGTTAAGTACAACCGATAAGACGCGTATAACAAATTGTTCAAGAGGGATTCAGCACGCGTGGCACTTTTACTATGCGTTGGTTTTATTGATTAAGGTGGTATGCAGTAGCATCGGTGTTGCGTGCTTCACCCCTTAACAAGGCGTTATGTTTTTTGGGAGAAAATGATGGAATTCAAGCTAGAAATCTATGCACCTGACACAGAAGTTGTATCTATCCGTGATGCACTTAACTCAGTTGGCGCTGGTGTTGTGGGTGACTATGACAGCGTTATTTCTATCGTAAGAATTTCAGGGTTTTGGAGACCAACTGAAGGCTCGGAACCTGTTACTGGCAAGAAGGGTGAAATTAACTTTGGTGAAGAGGTCAGAATTGACGTTAGATGCCAAGAGCCTTTAGTTCAAGCTGCACTTGATGCTATTCGAACAATTCACCCTTACGAAGAACCAGTGATCAACATTTTACCTCTATACAACCATAAGTTTGTCTAGCTACGTCAGTACAAACATAACAAACTGTTCAAGAGGGATTCGCAACGCGTGGCATTTTTACTGTGCGTTGGTTTAAGTGATTAAGGTGGTATGCAGCGGCTTCGGTATTGCGTTGCTCACACCTTTACAGGGCGTTAGAACTACAAAGGCGCATGCAACGAATTGAAATTAATAGACTTATAAATATCGATATGAGTCGACAAAAAGACGTACTCATATTTAACAACATATTTGCATATGTGAGCATCCCTTAAGTTCACACCAATAAAGGTTAAATATGAAAAAGCCAAGTTTCAGCAAGCTCAAAGTAAACTATAAAACTCTTCCTACGCAAATCCATTCATGCTCAATGGCATTTCCCAATACTTGCGCAATTAGGATGAGCGAAGCTTTAGTTAAAACAGATAGTGACTTCCTTACAGCCTTTAAGAATTCGTCAAAGAATAAATGCCCGCATGGTTATTTAAGGGGGGCACAAGGTTTAGCTGCAGAGCTAGGTTCTCCAAAAGTCTTAGGGACACGTACACTCGGTTGGACAAGTCAAGCAAATGGGCATCCGCCAAGCAATGCTATCGGTAAGAAAGGTATTGTATGTTATATGAACATTCCTGACTTTTCAGGGCAAGGGCATATAGACTTATGGGATGGGACTAAAGCTGTAGGCGATGCCTATTGGGAAGCGAAAACTATATGGATGTGGACGTTAACATGAGTAAGTTCCCTATCTATATAGGTATTTTGATCTCGTTTTCCGTTAGCGCAGAGCAATTCTCGATTTTTGAAAGAGAAATTAAGTTAAATGAAGATTGTACCGTAGACGTTATTAACGCTGGGAATCTCTCATATTCTCAAGAACTGAGTGATATCGGGGAAAAAAAATGTTCGTTTATTAAGTTTGGAGAAACTAGTTTAATTCATCTAGAGCGATTCAATGATAAATATGTAGTTTTGGTTGAATCTCAATCTTTCGACAACAAAGAATGCACTTCTCGTTATGGAGCGTTAATTTTCCGCCGTGATAAACCAGTAGAGTTGATCAACTGGTTTAAGGAAAGTGGTAGTTGCGGGGCTGATAGAGAAAGAAGGGTTTTTGAATACTTTGTATCAAAGTCCGTGCAAAAGTAATTCTAACAATCTGTTCAAGAGTGATTCAGCACGCGTGGCATTTTTACTATGCGTTGCATTTGGTGTTTGAGGTGGTATGCGGTCGCTTAGGTATTTTGCGTGCTTTATACCTTAACAAGGCGTTATGTGTATGTAGCTTAAAAACGTATAGCTAATTTGTCGAGAAATATATGAAAAGGATTTTGTGTTTATTTTTAATTGTTGGATTAGTTGGATGCGCTACAGCTCCAACAGCACCATCTGATATTAAGCTAGCGTCTCATAAACGATTATATAATCAAAATTTATATAAACCTTCTGAACTTAGAACTGTTCCAGTGACGATAACACGGGACACTGGTGTTTTAGGGTCTTTGGCTACTACATTCTTGAAAATAGATGGAGAATACGTGGTGTGGCTTAACGTGATGGAGGAAATTACCATTTACTTAGCTCCAGGAGGATACGTATTCGAAGTAGAAAATGGAGTATGTCCTGATATCAAACAGTGCAAAAAATCATTAGACGTAACTATAAAAAATGGATTTAGCAATAACTTTAGGATTGCCGCTGACGACGGTTTTGAGATCATTCGCTCCAACACATAAACATAACAAACTGTTTAGGGAGGGCATCAAGCATAGCATTTTTATCATCCCTTGATTTTAGTGACTAAGGTGATGTGCGACAGCTTTTGTTCTGTGTTGCTCACTCTTAGCAGGGAATTATGCGATTGGTGGACAACTCATACCTATTGAGGTTAACATTCCTCCTCGCGGCTGCACATGAATTTCAGTCAACTTTAGAGAAAATACGATGATTGTAGAAAATGTGGTTCCTGAAAATTACGCAGAAATGCTTAGTGTTTGGGAAAATTCAGTCCGAGCAACTCATGACTTCATATCAGAAGAAGATATTGAGTTTTTTAAACCAATTATCATTGAGCAGGCTTTTCCTGCTGTCACGTTAAGATGTGTGAAAAATGAAAGTGGTTCAATTTTAGGTTTCGTGGGTATTCACGACTCAAAGGTTGAAATGCTGTTCATCTTAAACGAGGCAAGAGGGCAAGGTGTTGGTAAGGTGCTACTGCAATACGCAATAGAGCAGTTAGGCGCAACCAAAGTGGATGTAAACGAACAAAACCCGAAAGCCGTAGGTTTCTACGAGCATATGGGTTTTAAAGTAGTTTCTCGCTCACCGCTTGATGATATGGGAAAACCTTTTCCAATTCTGCATATGACACTTTAGAGCTCGGTTTGTCGTAACCAGTTTGCTAGAAGAAACGCCCAAAGCTAATAACTTTGGGCGTTTCCGTATGTGGTGAAAAATCACATAACAATAAATTTAAGAGTGATTCGTAACGCTTGGCGTTTTTACTCCAAACCAGTTCAGTGTGCTATTTGCTTGGGCGTAGCATGACAATACCGCAAAATATTGGTTAAAAGATCAACTACTATAATAACACCATAAATTTATAAAGCCTTATGCGTTTGGGGCGTTGTGTGGCGAAGCGGGAACTGTAATGACTTATGCTGAGAAAGCACTATCATTGTATTGTATTCTTCGCCAGACATTAAATATTATGGGAAAGCCTGTGGTGGTAAAAAGCCGCAGATAATACACGGCATATGCAGAGTTCGCACAGTTGATAGCCTCACACTTTCCGATATCAGAAATTATTGCAATAGTAATTAGTGCCCGTGGCGTTAACTTATTAAGTCAAGAATCTAATTTCGGGATTAGTGTTTAGTTATGTTTCTAAATTAATACAAAAATGTAACTTACAACATTATAACTGAGCCATTGATCTCAAGGTGTCAATTATATAATGGTGAGGCTTCTTTATTAGGGTGATATGATTTATATTTTTACTTGAAGCATATAGGCAAGATGAAACCTGTCTAATGTATCAGGAGGTAAAATGGATTGTTTGCCGAAACTTATGGCTAGGAAGTTTGAGTGAGTTGAAAATGTGTCAATGCTCAGAATATGGATGATACTTATCTCTATATTACTAGTTTGTCCTTTCCTTGGTGTAGTGCTCATTAAAATCGACATAAGTTTGTTATTGTTTGTATGTGGAATATATTTTTCGTTTTTATTGGGTTTACTTTACGATAAATACTATTCGTCAGAATTTATGTTATTAAAAGCATCCAAAAGAAGAAGTGGACTTATTAAAAATATGTTTTTACTTCTAATTTTTCTAGTTTAGTCGTTAATTAAAAATGGCTGGGTAAGTATCTTGATATATATTTTTTTTGGGTGTGCGTATTCAATATATTTTTATTATATTGAATCTAATGGTATGTTCTCATACAGTTTTATTGGAGATAATACACTGAAGTGTAAAGCTACTAATTAATTCGAAATTTACGCCTTATCACCAACTCTAATGGAACGTACTTTAAAACTTGTTTTTATCGTTTTTCATATAAACAGTAACCCTCCCTAAATGGACAATTATCCTGAACAGATTTAAGAAGGAAAAAGTGGAAAACATTTCAATAGTCAAGGTAAAACATCTTTTTGGATACATATTAAAGATACAATTCAGTGACGGACACATATCTATTGTTGACTTCTCATCATTTATTTTTAGTGGAAAACACCCGGATTATGAGCAGTACAGGGATACTTGTTTCTTTGTTGACTTTGACATTGTTGATGGGAATCTGAACTGGCATGATTATAATATGATTTTTCCTATTGAAGATCTTTATGAAAATAATATCATTAATTAATGATTCTTCCTTGTTTTAAAAGTTTTTAGTTTGCGAAAACTTAATTATAGACGGAAATGTTCATGGAAAAGAAAAGTCTTACTATCATCAAGTAAAATAGAGAAAAGTCACATAACCTATGTTAGGGAATTAAAATGTAGCTTTGTTGATTGGGAAACTAGAATAATATTAGAATCTACGCTTAATGAGCTTGAAAGGCTAAGGAGTATAAGTGAGTTTTCCGATGATGAAAATGTTCCCGCTAATGCTGCTAATGATTATATAAAGGTTCAACTACTCAGAAAGTCACTTGAGAGTGAGGCGAAGGTTGTATTTGGGGAACAAATACTTAATTTTAACCAAGAAGACTTATGATACTCGCTTTACTGATAGGATTCCTTAGATGTATTGAAAGTGAAAACCTTATTCAATGTTGCTCCATTGGAGGGAGAAGTGAAACGCAAGTCACGAAATTTACTCGCATATGTTGAGTTACAAAATGGAGATATCTTGATAGATCTGATAACACTAACTCGTAATGGTCAGTCTTACTACTTTCAAGGAAAGCGATGGCAGCGAAACCAATGTTGTCTCGGTGGGGACGAGTGCACTGCAGATGATGGAAGTACGATACATATTTCGCTTCTAAATAGGCGACAGCGCCCTATATGGGTTGAAAGTAAAGAGTGTTACGTTTCGCCAACGGCACAAAAACGTTATCAGCTATGGATTTCAAAGCAGCGCTAAAACAGGCTTGGATCTCTATGTTTGATGATAAAGAACTGAGGTACATAAAGATTTACTTAATTGAGAAGTATGAGCGTGATTTAGCTTTGTTAGCTAAATTAGATGAAGACAGTGATGATTATATCGAACTTGCAAACGATCTCATGCTACTGGAATGTTTAATCTTTAAATTTACTAAAATATAAATAAGGTTATTTCCACCCAATACGGGCATTAGGATCTACAAACTAAAAACGGGAAGAGTGACCAAATTATCTTTGGGCTTTGGAAAATTTTAGAAAAATTATTACTTCTTAGTGAAAATGATAAATGGAAACATGAAAACATTATTAAGACAAAACAAGTTGTACAATATTAAGCTACTTCATAGTTTTATAAACAGAGTCTTTTTCTTTAGTATTTTAGCTTACTACTTAGTGATCATTTCAGAAGAACCATTGCTTACTCAACTCAGCTTTATAGCCTTTGGTTGTGGTTTCTCACTACTTATCGATTATTCAGTATCAAAACCACGACAGTCTGTCGAGGTCTCGTTTGATGGCACTAAGTTGAGGTTTCTCAATATGTGTATCATGACATCTGATGTAAAAGAAATTCTGTATGGACAAACCAAGAGGTTTGAACACACGGTTCGTTTTCGCTACAAAAATCAGACTTACCAAGATTTTGAACTTGCTTCGAAAGACTTGATCGAGGATTTGCGATTTTATTACTTTCTCGTGGATAACCAGTTACCAGTCAAAATGTTAGATTGTAACGAGCGCTTGATTTAATGTTTCTGTAAGAACGAGGAAAAAATGAATCAACTTTGTTGTTTATATTGCGTGGGGATAATGAAAACACTCGTTATCAACGTGACGCTACTCATTTTAGTTGGATGCGTGTCAAAAGTGGATAAACTGAGCTATTTGGAAACATGGAATGACAAGTGGCAAGAGTGTGACAAGGTAGGCAAGGAAACGACTATCGTATTTCCTCAGTCTGATTGGTTCGAAAGTTTGACTCTAGATAACAAAAGAAAAGTATTCTTATACATACATTTTCTTAAGGATTACGAGTGCACTCAAGAAGAAGCTGAAAAACTTAAAAGTGTTTTGAGCGAATATGACATTACAACGCTCAATGAGGTTCTGAAAGGATTTATCTACTTCGACATGCCAAACAATGTTGATGTTAAACATTTAGATGAACAGCAGCTTATCTTTCTCTCTAATCAAATTTTGGGACCTTTCAATGCTATAACAACAGCAGAAGCGATGGGATTAATAAAACACGAATGAACCTAAGCTGTGAGAATTATATTGTGTCAACATCTGATGATGATCGGTATGGCGATGGACTACGAAAAAGTGAGTTATTTCGTTTTAACCATGCCTTCTAATTCAAGAAGCTTGAAGGTGCATCGCAGTAAAAGCCATGATTACTGGCGTAATTAGAGATAGTTATACCGAAGCAATTGAACTCATGTTAATTATTGGTTTTATTCCTCACAACTTTTCCTGTTTAGGGGAGCAACGTGTGTCAAAGGAGGGCTTTGTGGAGTGGATGTTAGGCATATTAGCTTTTGCTGTATTTTGGGGGCAAAACGAGTTCTCTTCAATTAAGTATCGACAAAAGATAATTGAGCGCAAGATAGATCTCTTATTGGAACAATCAGGTTTAGAGGTCGATCAACGGTTTGGTGTCTCAATCGAGGTGTGTGATGCGGTTAAATCCGGGGCTAAATTAAAAGCTATTCGTCTTTATAGAAAAGAGATGGGGGCTTCGCTGAGAGATGCTAAAAGGGTTATAGAAACATTGGAAAAAGAGATTGCTTGAGCCTGTCGATATAGAACTCAAGAGTATTTAACTCAATCATATTTACTTTGAATTTGGGTATAAACACACTATTTAACTTGGTATAGTAGTCTTTGTTGTGGTTACGTTGTCACTCGACTCTCAAAGTTGTATTCTGAAGGCCTGTCCTGTCTTCACATTGGTTCGAAGCTGAACAATGCGTTATTTACGAAACATTTATTAAGTTAGCTAAATGCAAACGAATAAAAACAAAAACCCGCAATGTGCGGGTTTTTTAATCGAGACTATACTACCAGTAAACGGCAATGGGTAGCTTAGTCAATTAAGCCATAGTCTTTACTTAAAATCTCTATGATTTCAGCTTTAGGGTTTTGGCTTAACGTAATTGGCTTTCCGGTAATTTTTTCTGCAATACCAATGTAAGTGCGAGAGATATCCATTAAAGATTCGACTGGCAATTCGTTGTTGCGAGCCAATGCTTCACGTTCTGACATACGCTCTTTATTAAGTAAAATATCTGGGTCAGGGAAGTGGTTTAGCAGGAATTGACGGAAACCTTCTTTCGAGTTTTCGACGATTTGACCTTTTTGATACGCTTTGGTATCCCAAATTCGCGATGAATCAGGTGTGCCAACTTCATCCATATAAATTAGTTTTTCATTACCTGCGGCATCGTGTACGTAACCGAACTCGAACTTAGTATCAACAAAGGTTTGGTCGATGGCTCCCAGTGCATGACTGATCACGTTAAAGCCTTCTTTGAGTAGCTTCTCGTACTGCGCTATGTCCTCTGCATGAGAGAAGTTGAAAGCTGCAAAGTTGTCCACGATATTTTCGCGAGTGATGTTCACGTCATCAGCTTCAGGGACGTCAGGAATGCCTTTCAAGATACCTTTGGTTGAAGGTGTCATTAGTAGCTCTGGCAACATTTTATCTTTTTCAAGACCTTCTGGAAGCTGAATACCACAGAAGTTGCGTTCACCATTTGCATAAGCACGCCACATAGAGCCCGTAATGTACTTACGACAGATGGCTTCAATCTTAACTGGTTTGGCTTTTTGTACAATCCAGACAAACGGGTGGGGGATATCTAAAATATGGCTATCTGCAAGACCGTTTTCTTTAAACAGTTTAAACCAGTGATTTGAAATTGCGTTCAGCGCTGCTCCTTTACCCGGAACGCCTTTTAGTCCTCCTTCTCCGTGCCAAATACAATCGAATGCTGAGATGCGATCGCTGATTACCATAATGGCCAAGGGCGCATCTGGGGCGACGTCGTATCCTTTTTCTTTGATCAGTCGTGCGCTGTCTTTTTCTGTTAACCAGTAAACAGAGCGAACTTTTCCGCTGTGGACGGGCTTGTGAGTGCGAATTGGCAGGTCGTCATTGACGGCAAGTACTTGATTAGCAAGGCTCATTGCGACATTCCTATCATCTTAATCAAACGTCAGAAAGAGAACTTACTCAGCGCACAGTGCGCACTGAATAAACCGAATGAGGGCATCATACCAGAACTATTTTAACTCGCCAGAGAAAAAGCAAACGTTTGCCTTATTTTGTTTTGGTATAAAAAAGCCCCCTTAAAAGGAGGCGAGATGCAGGATGGATAACGTCGATATTATTAGTGGTATTGGCTTGGACGGCCTCCGACGAAAAAGACTTCGCACTGATAACGCTGAGCGATGTCACGAAGCATAGATTGATTGATAAGAGCAATCTCATTCGAAGCAACAACTGCGCTAGCATTGCCAGATTGGATGGCTTTAATAACGATTTCCACTTCAGAAAGTTGCTGAGATGGCTTCATCTGAATGATGTTTTGACAGCGAATATTAGAAGCAGCAAGTTGCTCAAAATCAGGACGCGGGCACTGAGCAGTAAACAAAATCCACTGCTGTTGCTGAGATAATACTGCCAACTGAGAAAGAAGTTGGTCAGAGACATCCATCGGTTGTGTTGCTTGCGCCAATACGTTGTAGCGAGAGTATGTATGAGTTTGACTTTGTAACTGCATCTTACTGTTCCTTTATACATGCTGTATGTGTATACAGTAGTTTGTTTTCGAAGTCTGATCAACCCATTTTTATCGATGACTTAGAATAAATGTCGCATGTTTATGGCTTGGGATTTTGTTAAGTTGTTGAATTATAGAAATAAAGTTATTATCGAGTGTAGATTGGCAGTGTGAGAAAATGTGAACTCATCGACATTGCGCTTCCTGTCTATACAGTGTTTTTCTACTGTATAGACAGGGGTTGCACAGTAGGATTTGACTCGGAGACGAAAAGGCAGGATGGAAAATGGTAAGCTGATACGATCAAAAAAGCGCCTTAAACAAGGCGCCTTTGAAAATCAGTTCCATTGATTTGTTGTGGTTAGCTTGCTCGCTGAACCATACGTTCACGCATTTGCAATTCACCTTGGTTAAAGAGGCGCACATCAATTTTGGCGATGTCGTAGCAAGATTTGCAAGAACGATGGTATTTACCATCTAGGTAATCATGACGAGTAACAAAGCTAGGTTTTTTGCACCAGTCACAGGTGCCTTCTTCAGTGAACATTGATTTTCTCCCCACCTACATGAATTTTGAGTCGCTAGGTGTTATTTTTCGCCAAGTATTATGGCATACAAAAGATAGCTAGGTTAAATGTCTGTTAATTTGTTTGAGAGGGAGATCGATTGCGAGCCTTTATTTTAGAGGCAGAAAAGCTCGCATGCTAAAGGGGTTTGACTTGGTTTTACTATTTTGTAACATTCTGTGAAATGGTTTTAAACGCCTGATTTAAACGCTTCATTTCTTCTTCACTTCCTCTGGAATCAGGATGATAGAGCTTTGATAGTTGTCTGTAGCGCAATTTCACTGCTTTACTGTCTGGGATACTCTGTGGGGTATAACCGAACATGGCACATGCTACAGCCAATCTGTGTCCTTCCGATTGACCTTTGATCTTCCTAAACTCTTTGAATACCTTTTCAAGTTGACGTTTAAGCTGCTTATTTGCAAATTCAAGTTCTTTAGTTTGAGTTTCTAACTGCAGCGTTCTGGATACTTGGTGGGCGGTATTTGCATTGATATTCTGACGATGTCGGCGAGTTGCGAATGCGCCTCCAGCAATTACTAAAGCAGCACCTAGGGCGCCAAAGAAGTACCAAAGTGTGGACTCTTGTGCTTGTTGCGTGGACTTCGCTTGTTTTTGGTCTTGTTCTTCTTCGTCGGTGGCTTTTTTGTCTAACTCGACGATTTCCGATACTTGTTTAGCTCGTAATTGGTTAAACCGCGCTTCCAAAAATTGATTGTACGCTTGCTCTGCTTGCGGGTTTTTTAAAGCCGAAAGTTGATACCAGGCTTCAACCAAATCGGCGTTTGATACTTCTTGCTGATGATGTTCTACAAAATCAGCCAACAAGAACCCGCGATCGTTTGGATCATCCAGTGCCACTGATGTAAACCAATACACTGCTAAGGTGTAATCTACGTCTCCGGTTAAACCTCTAGCGTAGTCTTCGGCTAACTGCTTTTGCGCTGGAATATACCCTTGATGTGCCGATTGTTCTAACCAATAGCGTGCGTCATTAGGTGAAGTTGGATTAGGGGATAGAGCCAGTTGCTGCGCTAGTTCGAATTGCGCCTCAGGCTGAATTGGGTTTTGGGAGGCGAATGCTGCGCCCGTCAGACTGGTCATCAATACCAGAGAAAGGGCAAAAGTTTTGAAACACATGAGGTATGTCAGGTCTAGCGCTTATCGCTAGACCTGCTCCGGTAATTTTAGTTATTACCGATATGGTGCAACCAAATTACTTCAGTGGCAAGATCTGGATTTCAACACGACGGTTGCAAGCACGACCTTCAGAAGTTTGGTTTGAGCAAATTGGGTTACGCTCACCGTAGCCACGTGCGATTGCACGACCTGCTGCGACGTTTTGTGATACTAGGTATTGACGTACCGATTCAGCACGACGCTCAGATAGCGTTTGGTTGTAAGAATCGCTACCAGTACTGTCGGTGTAACCATCGATCACAAGGCTAGTGTCTGGGTATTCAACCAGAATGCGCGCCACGCCACGTAGTGTGTTATGGATGCTTGCGTCTAATTGGTAAGAGCTTGAAGAGAAGCCAATGCCGTTTTCCATGCGAAGAAGCAGTTTGTTTTCACCTACGCGTTCAACTTGCACACCTGAATTCAGTAGTGCACGACGCAATTCTGCTTCTTGTTGGTCAAAGTAGTAACCAATGCCAGCACCAGTTGCGCCACCAGCTGCAGCGCCAATTAATGCATGTTGACGACGTTCTTTTGCATTGTCGCCCGTCGCAAGACCGATTGCTGCGCCAGCAATCGCACCGATAAGCGCACCTTGTGTGGTGGAATTTGTTTCGTATTCACCTGTGGTTGCGTTTTGGCGTTGGGTTGCTTGACAGCCTGTAAGAGCCAGCACTAGCGCAAGTGCAATAGACATCTTTTTCAAAGGAAAATCTCCGTATAAGCCGAGGCGCAATGGCGCCTCATAATGGGATGTGAATTATGGAATAGAAGGTATTGATATTTGTTATGTGAACGTCAGATTGGTAGGACGTTCGTCAGCTTTTTCTGATAGTTGGCGATTGAATAACCAGTGATAGGTTCACTTCGATGGGTTATCCAACATTTTTCTCGCTTGCTCTCCGCCCACTCCGCGATTAACGGAGACCTTACGACCCTTCTTTAGGCCAACTTCATAATCTGCTGTGAGGTTTTTCATCGCTTCTTTGAGTTGTTTCTTGAACGTCTCTCGGTCGATGTTTTTAAATTCTTTATCAATGTAGTTATTGATCTTATTCGCGGACTCTTCATCAGGGGAGATCACTGGTAGTTTCTCAAGTGCTCCTTCAACCCAACCTGAAACAAAAGAGTTCACGCGACGAGTGACTTCCATTGATGAGGTGCCTGAACCGGCAAAGCTGTTACGAAACTGACCAGTACTTTCGTTCATTTCACGATAGATAATATCGAATGCAAATGCAGCAAAAATCGCACGGTCTGCTTCACCGATAAACTCAACTCGTTTTAATCCTTTATGGTTTAGAAGTACTGCCTCGACACCAAATTTAGTGTTAATACCGCGGATCACACGCAGCAATGTTGAACTGATGTTGGCTGGCAGCAGGTGTGACGATTGCGTCTTACCCATCTTGATAAACTCAATGTCATCTTTATCCAACCCGTATTTAAGCATCAAACGATGCGCCATTTTGATGGCGTTTGCAGCCTCATTGACGTTGGCGGAATTACCCAGTTCTAAACATTTGGCGATTTTCTTCAGAGCTTTTTGTTTATCCATCGATGAACAGTACCAAGAGCAGAAAATTTAAGAAGTCGGACATATTACCTTTTTCGCACAAAAAACGCCAGAAAGGCGAACTGTGAGCAAAAAGAAAGCCCCTTATTAAAAGGGGCTTAATACGGTGTTAATAGCGAATGAAACGTTATAAACCTAACTGGTCTAACAGATCATCTGCGTCATTTTTAGAACCACTTGATTGTGACGCTTGCTTGTCTTCCATACTTTTGCGAGTCGCTTCTAAAATGTCGTCTGGACTCTCGTCTTCCGCCACCTCAAACTCTTCAAGTTGAATAAACTCGGTTTTGTCCATCGCAAGTTCTAAGTAGAAAATGTTGTTATTTGCCGTAGAGAAGGTCACGCGACGCGCTTGAGGTCGGTCGAGGTTGGTGTCTACTTGCAAAATTACCTGTTTATTCAGAGCCAACATTTTGGGTTGATTTTGAGTAATGTTGGTTTGTAGCTCTTTGCGGATCTTGTTGGTGAAGTCGCCAACCAACTGATTCATCAGCTCACCAAGAACATCACCTACTTCGTCAGAGGTGTGCGAGATCGCTAACTCCTCTTCTGGCATGCCCATGTTGCGCATGTAGTTGGTGTAGACCTCCAGTGCCGCTTTAGCAGTAAAGTTAATGACCACCAATCCAGTAAACCCACCGTCAAACAGTACAAAACAACCAAAATCCGGCTTGAGGCTGGTTTTGTTGATCTTTTGCACCATTGCTGAGTAGTTAACTTGAGAGGAAGTCGCCGAAGTAAGAACGCCAGAAACCGACTGGCAAAGTTTTAGAAGGATATCTTCAGTGGTTACAACTTTATTTTTTTTCATCCTGAAAGCTCATATTAAAGGGCTATTTCCCTTTCAATGTAAGGCATCAAGCCTCAAAAAATAAAGCATAAGTTTAATTCTTGTTTGGAGATTCTGATTTGAACGCCTTTTTAAATGTTGTAAAGTGACGTAATTCAAAGAATATTACCTCATTCATGTCTCTGTCTTCTGCTGTTGACGGTGTAGTTCCGAGGCGTGGGTGCTTAAAAATTACATAACCCGCAGCTGATTGGATCAGCGCAGTAGGGGCAGGAAGCAAATGTTACCAAGATTACACTCGCAAACGGATGTCGATCCTCTTGTTCTGAGTTTTCTCAAAGAACTTGAGCAATCCGGGTTCACTGGCGATATTGAAAGCCAGTATTCTAGCCGCCTTGCGGTAGCCACCGATAACAGTGTCTACCAGCAACTTCCTCAGGCTGTTGTTCACCCCAAAAACACTCAAGATGTCTCCCTTATTGGTCGGTTGAGCAATAAGGAAGCTTATGAACGTATAACGTTTTCACCACGTGGAGGCGGAACAGGTACCAATGGACAGTCGTTAACCAAAGGCATTGTGGTCGACTTATCGCGTCACATGAATAAGGTGTTAGAGGTTAACGAAGAGCAAGGTTGGGTACGTGTTCAAACGGGAGTGGTCAAAGACCAACTCAACGATGCCGTGCGCCCCTATGGTTACTTCTTTTCACCAGACCTATCGACCAGTAACCGAGCAACGATTGGTGGGATGATCAATACCGATGCATCTGGTCAAGGTTCTCTCAAATACGGTAAAACGTCAGATCATGTTTTGTCACTGCAAGCGGTGTTTGCTGACGGTTCCATCTTAGAATCGGATCTGTCTCATGGTATGCCCATTGAAGGTGAGTTTGCCCACAACGCGATGCGCATTACCGAAGCGGTGTGTCGTGATAAGCGTCAGCAAATTAATGATAAGTTTCCACCATTAAATCGATTTCTAACCGGTTATGACCTAAAGAACGCGTTTGATGAGCAGGAAGATCGTTTTGATATTACTCGCGTATTGTGTGGGGCTGAGGGTTCGTTGGCATTCATTACCGAGGCAAAACTTAACTTAACTCGTATCCCTAAAGCTCGAACGTTAGTGAACGTAAAATACAACAGTTTTGACTCTGCATTGCGTAACGCTCCATTTATGGTTGAGGCAAATGCTCTATCAGTCGAAACCGTCGACTCTAAGGTGCTTAACCTTGCCAAACAAGACATTGTCTGGCACACCGTCAGCGACCTGATCACCGACGTTCCCAACAAAGAGATGCTTGGCATCAATATGGTGGAATACGCAGGTCAAGATGAAGAGGAAGTTGCCGCGCAAGTGGCCTCCCTGACGAGCAGACTTGATAGCATGCTAGAGACCGAAGAAGCGGGTATTATTGGATATCAAGTATGCAATGATGTTGCGAGCATCGGGCGTATATACAACATGCGTAAAAAGGCTGTGGGGCTGTTGGGGGCCGCGAAAGGGCGTGCTAAGCCGGTAGCGTTTGCGGAAGACACTTGTGTGCCGCCAGAGAACCTAGCGGACTTTATTGTTGAGTTCCGTGAACTGCTGGATGCGAAGTCACTCAACTACGGTATGTTTGGTCATGTAGACGCTGGCGTACTTCACGTCCGTCCTGCATTGGATTTATGCGATCCTCATCAAGAAGCCTTAATGCATGAAATCTCAGACGAGGTTGTTAAGCTGGTGGCCAAATACGGTGGCTTGATGTGGGGTGAGCACGGAAAAGGTTTTCGTTCTGAATATGGACCTGAGTTCTTCGGTGAGGAACTGTTTACAGAGCTACGACGTGTGAAAGCGGCGTTCGACCCGCACAATAAAATGAACCCTGGCAAAATCTGTACACCGTTAAACAGCGATGCAGAACTTGTGAAAGTCACGGATACGAAACGTGGCTACTTCGACCGTCAGATTGACGTTCAGGTGCGTGATAGCTTCAAGCAGGCAATGGAGTGTAACGGGAACGGCTTATGTTTTAACTACGACACTAGCTCGCCGATGTGCCCTTCGATGAAAGTGACAGCAGATCGTCGCCATTCACCAAAAGGGCGAGCAGGTTTGGTGCGTGAATGGTTACGTCAGTTGACAGAGCAAGGCATTGATATTCTCGACTTAGAGAAGCAGACGCTAGAAAATAAAACGCCTATCAAAACCGTGATCGACCGTGTACGTCATTCAATCAATCGTCGTCATGAGTATGATTTCTCTCACGAAGTATACGAAGCAATGAATGGTTGTCTTGCATGTAAAGCGTGTGCGAGTCAGTGTCCTATCAAGGTTGATGTGCCTAGCTTCCGCTCTCGTTTCCTAAACATCTATCACTCGCGCTACCAACGTCCGGCAAAAGATTACTTGGTGTCGAACATTGAGTCGATGCTGCCCTTAATGGCAAAAGCACCAACGCTTGTGAATGGAGTGCTTAAGCAGTCTTGGGTGCAAAGTTTAACGGCATCTACTGTGGGTTATGTCGATGCACCGTTGCTGTCTGTGCCTACTTTGAAGGATCGTGTAGACACGTTAACGACGGCTTATGATCTTCAAGTGCTGAGTGGTTTATCAAGTGAGGACAAACAACAGCATGTACTGATTGTACAAGACCCATTTACCAGCTACTACGATGCTGAGGTGGTGGAAGACTTTATCAAGCTGGTTAAGAAGTTGGGTATGAACCCTGTTCTTTTGCCATTTAAGCCAAATGGCAAAGCACAGCACATTAAAGGTTTCTTACGCCAGTTCAAGCACACCGCTCAAGATACCGCTAAGTTCTTGGAGATGGTTGCGGATTTAGACATTCCAATGGTGGGTGTTGATCCCGCGCTAGTGCTTTGTTATCGCGATGAGTATGCTGAGGTATTGGGCAGTAAGCGTGGTCAGTTTGATGTTTTAACTGCTCATGAATGGCTTCATCCAAGACTGAGCGAGTTCGAGGCTTTAGATACCAAAGAACAAGCACCTTGGTATTTGTTTGCGCATTGTACTGAGAAAACAAAAATGCCAAATGCTGAGAAAGAGTGGGGTGCAATCTTTGCTCACTTTGGTGCGATCTTGAATACTGTGCCTGTAGGCTGTTGTGGTATGGCTGGCACTTTTGGTCATGAAGTGGATAAGCTAACTATGTCTCGTGATATCTATGATCTAAGCTGGAAACCAAATTTAGATAAGCTTGATAATGACCGATGCTTAATTACAGGGTATTCCTGTCGAAGCCAAGTAAAGCGTTTTGAAGGCATCAAACCTAAACACCCAGTGCAAGCTTTGCTAACCTTGTTATAACGTTTACTCAAGCCCAGTTTTACTGGGCTTGTTGTCATTAGTGCTATGTAACTGAACATGAATCTGTTTTTACTTTCATAAGGATATGAAGATTGAAAAAGCTTGAGCTTAAAGTGCCGCCTGTCGCTCTATTTTTCTTGATGATACTACTGATGTATGGGTTAAAAGAAGCGATGCCTGAAATGAAAATTACAGTGCCGTTTGTCGAGTTCGTTACGGCGGGGCTCATTATTCTTGCTGGTTTTATCGGTATTGCCGGTGTTTATGAATTTCGCAAAGCAAAGACGACCGTAAATCCGGTTAAACCAGAGACGGCTTCACTAGTGGTGGATTCCGGCGTTTTTGCCTACACGCGTAACCCAATGTATGTGGCGTTATTATTAGTTATTGTCGCTATAGGTTTGTGGTGGCAACACTTAAGCGTCATTTTATGTGGTGTATTGTTTGTGGCCTACATGAACCGTTATCAAATAAAGCCAGAAGAACGTGCGTTAGAGAAGTTGTTTGGCGAAGACTATTTGGATTATAAAAACCAAGTGCGTCGCTGGATTTGACGCAAAGATACCGAGTTACAGATGAAAGAAAGCCCAGCAATACGCTGGGCTTTCTTTTTGAAATCTGTCGGCAGTGGGATGATTATGCTGC
The DNA here is from genome assembly GCF_024181835.1 of Vibrio sp. Y29_XK_CS5. Classification (NCBI taxonomy): domain Bacteria; kingdom Pseudomonadati; phylum Pseudomonadota; class Gammaproteobacteria; order Vibrionales; family Vibrionaceae; genus Vibrio; species Vibrio sp. Y29_XK_CS5. The sequence goes on along the minus strand of NZ_JAMZAM010000004.1, from coordinate 427,482 downwards.
CTTAGCAAACTTTGCTAGGAAGGCATCCTTGCGCTCGTTAAAGCGTTGAACCAAATCGTCCACTGCATCTTGGTCGTATGGCTTAAGACCACTCGCAACCATGCGCTTGATGCCTTTGCCAACAACTTCGCCATCTTCTTTGAAGGCAAAGTTTAGTGTTACTACGCCGCGCTTACCTTCAACATCGAACGTCGCACCAGTGAAATCTACTTCTGGATGAGTTAGGTCTAAACGACTGAATTCTACTTCCATGCTTTCGTAGATCACTAATGGTCGTTGGCAGTTGATCATCATTTGTTTCTCTTCCATCAGAGGAACCATGATGTGAGGGAAGTTCATGCCAGAGAATTGAACGTAGTTAGTCACCACGTGTTCAATGAACTCAGGGTTGAGGTTAGTTTCGCCTTCACGAGACATGTGCAGGTATTCTTTACCTGCTTCATCGACTACGGCACTTTCTTTTTCACACTTATTCTCGATATGAAGCGCTACGCCATCGTTCACCATTCCGGAGAAATCGAAACGCATCTTTTGGCTTACCCCTTCTTTGCTTAGCAATACGGCAAAAAGTAAATCGCCCGGCACACAAAAGCGTTTGTTGTCTTCATCATGGATAGGGTTGTAATCACCAGCGACGCGTTTAGCGAAGTGACTTGCTTGCTCACGAGTGAACTGAAATTGGTGATTAGTGTTTGAAAAATAAGGTGTTAGAAACATAATTTTTACGTAGTAACCAAAACTGTCAGGGATTATATGCGAATATCTGCGTAGCAATGGTCCATCCAGTGAAAACTTCACTGTATCTTAACAATGAAACGATAACGCAGGGCAATTAAGCATCAAAAAGAGTGCTTTTGTGTCACATTATTCAGTATGGCTATAAATCAGGAATTTACCATTCGCTTCGGGCGATGAGTATATACCCAAGTGATTTCAAGATGCAGGGTTCAGAGCGTTGTCATTGATTCCCTACTTACCGAAAGCAAGCAAGGAAAACAACGCAGCGTAACAGCCATCTATTTCCAAGTTGTTTGACTTAGCCATTGGTTTGATAGAAAAGCGAGTCAATGACACGCTTCCAAAGGGTACTCTTTACAAATAGTAAGGACCTTGGCTTGTATATTTTATTGGCGATTCTTGATTTAGATCCACTAGACCTTTAAATCGCCGCCGCGTCTACAAACCAAGTCATTCTCGCTGAACCTAGCATCTCGAGGTTACTTGGGTATATATAAATACAATAAAGGCTCCACGCAGGAGCCTTTAAAGTCATCACTCATTATGTATTAATGCACGCTTGGTAGTAAGCTTTCTGGCATTAATGCGTTGTGCAGAGCGAGCTTGAGTAGTGCATTGGCTTGCTCGATATCTGGCGCGAAGTAGCGGTCTTTATCGTAGAACGACACTTTCTCACGCAGCATTTGCTTGGCAATTTCGATACGCTCTGAAGATTTGTTTGGTGCACGGAAATCTAGCCCCTGAGCAGCTGACAAGTATTCAACCGCCAAAATGCCACGTGTATTCTCTCCCATTTCCTTTAAACGACGAGCAGCAAAAGTAGCCATCGAAACGTGATCTTCTTGGTTTGCGGATGTTGGCAAACTATCGACAGAAGCTGGGTGAGCCAATGTTTTGTTTTCACTTGCCAATGCTGCCGACGTCACCTGAGCAATCATAAAGCCGGAGTTCACGCCGCCATTGTCGACTAAGAAGGGAGGAAGCTTAGATAGAGCGCTATCTATAAGTAGTGCCATGCGTCGCTCAGACAAGCTACCAATTTCAGCAATCGCAAGTGCAAGGTTATCCGCCGCCATAGCGACTGGCTCTGCATGGAAGTTACCGCCGGAGATGATGTCATCATCTTCCGCAAAGACCAGCGGGTTATCCGACACAGAGTTGGCCTCCACTTGTAGAATGTCTGCTGCATTGCGAATTTGCTGCAAACAAGCTCCCATTACTTGAGGTTGGCAACGCAGTGAATAAGGATCTTGTACCTTCTCACAGTTGGTATGAGATTCACCAATCTCGCTGGTCGCCTCTAACAGGTGGCGGTACGCCAAGGCGGCATCCATTTGGCTACGATGACCACGAACACGATGGATACGTGGGTCGAACGGACGACGACTGCCTAAAGCCGCTTCTACTGACATCGCACCACAAACCGTCGCTGATGAGAACAGGTCCTCGGCAATGAACAAACCTTCTAGTGCAAATGCTGTTGACGCTTGAGTACCATTAAGCAGTGCTAACCCTTCTTTTGGAGCAAGAGTGATTGGCTCAAGACCGGCGATTTGCAGTGCTTCTAGACCTGAAATCACTTTGCCATTATGGCGAGCTTGACCTTCACCAAGAAGAACCGTACTCATATGAGCTAATGGCGCTAAGTCACCAGATGCGCCTACAGAGCCCTTCTGAGGGACGCATGGGTAGACCTGAGCATTCACCAAATCAATCAACATGCTGATGACTTTTAAACGTAAGCCAGAGAAGCCACGGGCGAGGCTGTTGATCTTTAATACCATCATCAAACGAACGGTTTCGTCTGACATGAACTTGCCGATACCAGCCGCATGAGAAAGCACGATACTGCGCTGCAGTGTTTCCAAATCTTCTGGTGCAATGCGTGTATTTGCTAGCAAACCGAAGCCGGTGTTAATGCCGTAAACCGTCCGGTCTTCTGCAATCACTCGATCGACCACTTGAGTGCTTTCTTCTATTGCTGGAATCGCGTTTGGATCCAGAGTAAGGTTTACGGGTGAGCGGCTCACTTGGCGTAGTTCGTTTAAGCTAATATGACCTGGCTTTAGCGTTAAATTGAGCATGTCTTTCATCCTTACTTCAGCTTTTTCAGTTCTTCATTGAGCATTGGCAAATCCAGTTTTTGCTCAGCTGCACATTGTTTTGCGATGTCGTATCCTGCATCAGCGTGACGCATAACCCCCGTTGCTGGGTCATTATGTAGAACACGTGCAATGCGCTCCGACGCGTCATCACTGCCGTCACAACAAATCACCATGCCAGAGTGTTGTGAGAAGCCCATACCTACGCCACCACCATGGTGAAGAGATACCCATGTCGCACCCCCTGCGGTATTCAGCAATGCGTTTAGTAGTGGCCAGTCTGAAACGGCGTCTGAGCCATCCATCATGCCTTCGGTTTCACGGTTCGGGCTTGCTACAGACCCTGAGTCTAGATGGTCACGACCAATGACGACAGGGGCTTTGAGCTCACCGTTTTTCACCATTTCATTAAAGGCTTGACCTAAACGTTCTCGATCTTTTAAACCAACCCAGCAGATACGTGCTGGTAGACCTTGGAACTGAATGCGTTCGCGTGCCATGTCTAGCCAGTTATGTAGATGTGGGTTATCCGGGATCAGCTCTTTCACTTTTTGGTCGGTTTTGTAGATGTCCTCTGGGTCTCCAGACAATGCTGCCCAGCGGAACGGTCCGATGCCTTCACAGAATAACGGGCGAATGTAAGCCGGTACAAAGCCAGGGAAGTCAAACGCGTTCTCAATGCCTTCTTCTAAAGCCATCTGACGGATGTTATTTCCGTAATCGAGCGTTGCCGCGCCTCGGTTTTGAAGCTCCAACATAGCTTTCACTTGAATCGCCATCGACTGTTTGGCTGCTTTAACTACGCTCGCTTCATCTTGTAAACGCATGTCTGCTGCATGTGACATGCTCCAACCTTGAGGTAAGTAACCATTCAATGGATCGTGCGCAGAGGTTTGGTCTGTTACTACGTCTGGTGTGATGTTACGTTCTACAAGCTCCGGGAAGATATCTGCTGCATTGCCCAGTAGACCAACTGAAATGGGTGCGTCAGATTCTTTGATCATCGCTAGTGCCTCATCCAAAGACGTTGCTTTTTTGTCAACATAACCGGTGCGTAGGCGGTAATCGATGCGTGATTCGTCACACTCGACCGCAATCATGGAAAAGCCAGCCATGGTGCCAGCAAGAGGTTGAGCACCACCCATGCCACCAAGGCCCCCAGTTAAGATCCAGCGACCTTTGGCATCACCCTTAAAGTGCTTTTTCGCCACAGACACAAAGGTTTCATAAGTACCTTGAACAATGCCTTGTGAGCCAATGTAAATCCAGCTGCCTGCGGTCATTTGACCGTACATCATCAAGCCTTCTTTATCGAGCTCATTGAAGTGTTCCCAATTCGCCCAATGTGGCACTAAGTTTGAGTTCGCAATCAGCACGCGCGGCGCGTTTTTATGCGTCGGAAAAACGCCGACAGGTTTGCCTGATTGGACGAGTAAAGTTTGGTCATCGTCGAGTCTTTCTAACACTTCAACAATCTTATCGAAGCATTCCCAATTTCGTGCTGCTCGACCAATGCCACCATAGACGACAAGCGAGTGAGGGTGCTCGGCTACATCTGGATCAAGGTTGTTCATCAGCATACGAAGTGGCGCTTCCGTCAGCCAAGATTTGGCGCGCAGTTGTGTACCGTGTGGAGCACGAATTGTTCTGCTTGTATCAAGTCGTGGATCTTGTCCCTGGCGCTGTGTCATTTTAAGACTCCTTTAGTTTCACGTTTATATCCAAGTCTCTGCTTGGCTACTTCTCCTCAAATAACTTGGCATGAGAACTAACCATTATTCGAGTTAAGTGTTATTGAATTCGGTTATTTGGGTTTATGGTCTTTCTCTGCCATGGCATTGGCAATATCCCAGCACAGACGTGCTGCCAATCGAGCAGTTTGGCTATCGACGTCATAAGTGGGGTTGTACTCTGCAATGTCTGCCAACATGAGTTTGTTCTTGTAATGCAGTATTCGATCGAGAAACGGTGCAAGGATGTCGTAGCTTACGCCTCTCGCTGCTGGCGCGCTTACCCCAGGTGCAGTTGCCGCTGGAAATACGTCCAAATCAATCGTCAGATAGAGATAATCACAGTCATCGATAAAGTGTTGGAGCTGGGTTAAATGATAGCTGTGGTTCATGTAACAAAGCTGATTATCCTCCACGTACCAGACGTTGAGTTGATCTGCTTTTTGAAAAAGAGCCTGAGTATTGCTGCTGCGGCTGACACCTATGCAGGCGTAATGAAATGCCCAATCGTTACGCTGACAAAAATGATGGATCTGATTGAATGGTGTACCAGAACTTGGCTTTACCTCTGCAATGGGGCTTTCAAAAGCGCGTAAGTCAAAGTGTGCATCGAAATTGATGATACCGATTTTTGGCTGCTTATCTGGGTGATGGGTTTTGAAGTATTTGGCCAATCCAGAAAATGAAGCCCACGCAATTTCGTGCCCTCCACCCAAGACGACGACAGGGCTATAGGGTAGGACTTGAGCAATAGTACTCGCGCACAGATTCTGACTTGACTCTAGTAAATCGTCTTCACAAACGACGGTTCCTATATCGTAAAGTGGCGCGTCCTGATGCCATGCAAGATTGGCTAAGGCACGACGGATTAAATCTGGTGACTTCTTCGCACCAATGCGACCTTTGTTACGCGCCACACCTGCGTCGGTAGCAAAGCCAAGTATTGAAACGCCTTCGCTTAAATGTGGTAGTTCTTCGGTGGAGATATTTTTGATCACGTGGTGGACACGCTTTCCTTGTTCTCCATCTTCGGCATCGTGACGACCTTGCCAGTGAAAGGGTGGGTGATTTACATCGGATTGAGACATTTTAATGCCCTCCGTGGGAAACGTATTCACCATTCACTATACGACCTACTAAGCGTTTTGCACCGACTTGATAGCTGAGGTCTGCTGGATGCTCGATATCCCAGATGGAGAAATCGGCGTCACAGCCAATATCAATGACGCCACGAGATTCTCCGTAACCCAATGCTTTTGCAGCGTTTTGCGTAACACCACGCAATGCCTCTTGTGGTGTTAAACGGAAAAGTGTGCATGCCATGTTCATCATCAAGGTTAAATCGGCAAACGGGGATGTTCCTGGGTTGATGTCTGTTGCAATCGCCATTGGAACCTTGTGTTCTCTAAGTAAATCAATCGGTGGTAATTGGGTTTCACGTAGGAAGTAATACGCGCCGGGGAGCAGCGTCGCAACCGTTGGAGAGTTGGCTAAAGCTATTACGCCTTGTTCATCTAGGTATTCGATGTGATCGGCAGACAGACCATTGTATTGAGCGGTTAAAGCAGTACCGCCAAGCATAGAAAGCTGCTCAGTATGGCCTTTCACTCTTAACCCGTGTTGGGTAGCCGATTGAAAGACGCGTTCGGTTTGCTCTAAGTTAAAGCCTATCGATTCGCAAAACACATCGACGCTGGTGGCGAGATTTTCTTGAGCGACAAGAGGAATAATGTCGTCACAAATATGCTGAATATAGTCGTCAGCGCAATCTTTATATTCTGGAGGAAGCGCATGAGCTGCGAGTAAGGTGGTTGTGATCTTAACCTTACGTTCATGTTCCAAGGCTTTGGCTGCATGTAGCATTTTGATTTCATCATCCAGAGTTAATCCATAACCGGATTTGACTTCAATCGACGTGACACCGCTTGCAATCAAACCGTCAAGGCGTGGCAAAGCGAGCTCAATAAGTTGTTCTTTAGTCGCGGTTCGTGTGGCATGAACGGTAGAGAGAATACCGCCGCCTTGTTTGGCGATTGTTTCGTAAGGCACATCATTGAGGCGCATTTCAAATTCGTTGGCTCGATTACCCGCGTATACGAGGTGGGTGTGGCAATCTATTAACCCTGGCAGTAACAACCTGTTTTGAAGGTCAAGCGTTTGTTCGTAATGATCTGGATTCAGAATGGATTCGGTTTGTGCACTGTCTTTGCCTTTTTCTGTGGTACTGATGGCAACGATTTTTCCCGAACGAATGCCAACGCGGGCAGGAGGAGAAGGCAGGTAACCATGTTCTCCTTCTTGCATCGTGACCAAACGGGCGTTCTCAATCAACAGATCCATTCTTGTCGTTCCTTTCAATTCGTATTCTTTAAATGTATATACAAATAAATAGGAGAAAAAAGCATCACTGACAAGACTAATGTTGCAGAAATGTGATCGAAACGAAGAAGTAACGTCCAGTTTATAACAGGATCTTAGAGCTTAATTTGTACTTGTTACCAGGGTGATACAGAAGGGCTGTACTGACCAGTTTATCTTGGCTCCAAGTCCGGCGATTGAGGAGTAAGCACGGTTCATTGGCTTGCATTTTCAGGTCTTGCTTAACGCGTCCATCCGGTATAATCGCTTCGACCGTATGCTCTATGGCGCTCAGTGGACAATTGTCTGATAGGTATTGGTTTGGCGTCTTACAAGTGAAGTCTTGTTGTAGATAATTTGGCGCATATTGGCTGTTGACCCAACGCAATTCAAGTTGAATCGGGTTGTTATCTTCAAAGTGTATGATTTCACTATAAAATACTGTTGTGCCTAACATCACGCCAAGCTTGGTTGCAATAGCGTCATCGGCTTTTATAGCGATTTGTTGTAACACTGCGCTGCGGTGTTCTCGTCCGCGATTACTGATTTCATCGGCAATATTGCGAATGTCTAAAAGGGGCGATTCTGACTTCTCCGCCGGATCACAAACAAAAGTCCCAAGGCGAGGGCGACGTTGCAGTTTCCCCTCGTTGACTAAGTCCCGAATGGCTTTGTTGACGGTCATTCGACTTACACCAAACTGCTCAGTCAACTCGATCTCTGTCGCAATACGATGCCCAACTATCCACTCTCCCGAGTCAATTTTATCGAGGATGAATTGCTTGATTTGCATGTAGAGTGGCGCAGACATAAAGATTTCCTTTTAATTGACTATACAAATAGTGCGTAATCTATGGACAAATTGCAAACAAACATACCTATTTTGTGCAGTGATAAAAGGAATTAGTCCGCATTCTTGTCGTCTATTACTTGCAGGAGTTTCTGCAGTTGTGTAAACAGAGACTTATCAAAACAATGAAAATAGACAGTCACAAAGGAATCGCATGTTTAAAAAACTCAAAGCGTCGCTTGGGATCGGCTCAGCTAAAGTCGATACGATCTTAGATGAAATGAGCGTGTACCAAGGGGCAACACTGCGCGGTCATGTTCAAATCAAAGGTGGTGACGTAGAGCAACAAATTGATGCCATTACCATCAAGCTCAATACCGAAATGAAAGTGGAAGTGGATGACAGTATCAGTTACCAAACTTTCACGATAGACCAACTTAAAGCGGTCGAACCGTTTGTCATTCAACCGAATGAAGAAAAACAAGTGCCATTCGAGCTCAAACTTCATGACGAAACACCAATCACAGCTGTGAGTGCACAGAAAAATCAATGCCATGTTTGGGTAGAAACTACGCTAGATATTGGCTTTGCGATTGACCCGCGTGATAGAGATTACATCGAGGTTAAGCCGTTACCAGTTGCTTCGCGTGTAATCCAAGCCATCGAACAAGCGGGTTTTACTATGGTGAAAGCGGATGTCGAGAAAGGCTTCTTGCGTGGCAATACGTTCTCTTCACGCTCCGGTATCTATCAAGAACTGGAATTTCGTAATAACGGTTTTGTGTCAACTAAAGAGATCGAACTCTCATTTATCCTAGATGGTGGGATTATCCACTGTTTAGCAGAGATCGACCGTTCATTTAGTATGTCAGGCGATCAATACCGTTCTTTCTCGTTACCGATTGGAGCTTCTGATTCAGAAGTTGCGGCAGCAGTTGCGCCGACATTGAATCTGTAAACATCTAACTTTCCGTTTCTGGAACGAATAGGTACCGATATCCAAAAGTGAAGGCGATATCGGTACTGTTATCCATGTTTCTCGCATTCTCAATCGCCATGATTTCAATGGCAGAGTTCTCCATCAAATAGCGATACCCAATCACAAACTCATTCGATGCGTCAGCAAACTCGCTTGGACCTTCAGTGGAGCCCTGATACCAATGATATTCAAGGATAAAGTGGTGATTGTTGCTTAACGCATAACGATATCCGCCAGCAAGCGCTGCCGTGTTGTGCCGGTATGGGAAGTCAACAAGCGCTCGATCACTATTTCGAAACGTCATCCCCGCCATGGAATAGAATACATTGGCTGCATTGAGTCGGTAGCTGTAGTTAATTTGTACTCCTTGCTCAAAACTGCTTCCTTTAAAGGAGCCGTGAGCGACATCGTTATAGTAGAGACTACCACCGACAGATAAACCATGATGTTCATTTTGTATTATTTGGTATTGGATATACGTTGAGAGGTTGTTTGCCAGTGTTTCACCTTCAAAATCCTCTATTAAAATGTCGTACTCGGGCATCGACATATAAAAGCGGTTCTTGTCGACTTCATCTCGCCCATTTTGTCCGATACCAAATAGGTCGTGAAAGCTTTCGGTCAGTCCATCTAAATGGTTGTCTGCAGCAAAGACCCAACGATAGTTCAGTTCCCATTGCCACTGGTCGTTGATTTGCCATTTTCCACCGAGCTCAAGTTGGTTGTGATAGTAATCGAGAGAATAATCGCTTGTGTGAGCCCAGACACTTGCGATGGTGCCCGAGCCATATGCTTCAACGTAGCCGGAGGGAAGACTATACCCAGAGCGAAGTACGTTAGTATGACTGACCACTTGTATTGGAGATTGCGCATAAGAGCGCAGTGGACCATACAAATCGGATGCGCTGAACGCTGGGGTACTTAGAAACAAGGCGCAACTCAAAAGAGTAGGTTGCCATCTTAAATCCATCATGATGAAAGCCTAAAATGAGATTACTCAATAAATTAACTATAGTGTCTTCATGTTTTGAATGCTGTTCAATTGTAATAATTATACAATTTGGGCTTAGTGTTGAATTGGTAGTAATGAAGTTTAGATGACATTTTGAAATCGCTCTTTGCATTCTAAATGTGAGCTAGGTACAATCCTCGTTCTGATGAAGGTCCGGTATTCGTGTTACCGAGCGACCGTCATCAACTTTCGAAATATCTTCTAATTTGAATAACATGTGTTGCTTGGTGTGCAACACCACTGTAAAGGACATAGCATGCCTATTATTACTCTTCCTGACGGCAGTCAGCGTCAATTTGACAACCCAGTTTCTACTATGGAAGTTGCGCAATCGATCGGTCCTGGTCTTGCAAAAGCAACTATCGCTGGTCGTGTAAATGGTAACCGCGTAGATGCGTGTGACCTAATTGAAGAAGACGCAAGCCTAGAGATCATCACAGTTAAAGATGAAGTGGACGGTCTAGAAATCGTTCGTCACTCTTGTGCTCACCTTCTTGGTCACGCTCTTAAGCAGCTTTACCCTCAAGCTAAAATGGCGATTGGTCCAACAATCGACAACGGCTTCTACTACGACATCGACCTAGACGAGTCTCTAACGCAAGACGATCTTGAAAAGATTGAAAAGCGTATGAAAGAGCTAGCGAAAACCAAGTACGAAGTGGTTAAGAAAAAAGTAAGCTGGCAGGAAGCACGTGATACGTTTGAATCACGTGAAGAACCATACAAAGTGGAAATCCTAGACGAAAACGTATCTCGTGATGATCGTCCAGGTCTTTACCACCATGAAGAATACATCGACATGTGTCGTGGTCCACACGTACCTAACATGAGCTTCTGTCAACATTTCACACTATTAAATGTGGCAGGCGCATACTGGCGTGGTAACAGCGACAACAAAATGCTTCAACGTATCTACGGTACAGCTTTCCACGATAAGAAAGCTCTGAAAGCGCACCTAACTCGCCTAGAAGAAGCGGCGAAGCGCGACCACCGTAAGATTGGTAAGCAACTAGACCTATTCCACATGCAGCAAGAAGCGCCGGGTATGGTGTTCTGGCATCACAATGGTTGGTCTATCTTCCGTGATCTAGAAGTATTCATTCGCGCTAAGCTAGATGAGTACGGTTACCAAGAAGTAAAAGGTCCGCTAATGATGGACCGCGTTCTTTGGGAACGCTCTGGTCACTGGGACAAATACGCTGATGCGATGTTCACAACTTCTTCTGAAAACCGTGAATACGCGATTAAGCCAATGAACTGTCCAGGTCACGTACAGATCTTTAACCAAGGTCTAAAATCGTACCGTGACCTACCGCTACGTATGGCTGAGTTCGGCTCATGTCACCGTAACGAACCATCTGGTGCACTACACGGTATTATGCGTGTACGTGGCTTTACTCAGGATGACGCTCACATTTTCTGTACTGAGAGCCAAATTCAAGAAGAAGTAACAAACTGTATCAAGATGGTGTACGATACGTACCAAACATTTGGTTTCGACAACATCGTAGTGAAACTGTCTACTCGTCCAGAAAAACGTGTAGGTTCAGACGAAATCTGGGATCAATCTGAAGAAGCATTGAAACAATCTCTTGAATCGATGGAAATCCCATACGAAATTCAAGAAGGTGAGGGTGCGTTCTACGGTCCTAAGATTGAATTCACGCTATACGACTGTCTAGACCGTGCGTGGCAGTGTGGTACTGTTCAGTTAGACTTCAACCTACCAGGTCGCCTAGGTGCAACTTACGTAGGTGAAAACAATGAACGTCTTGTTCCGGTAATGATTCACCGTGCAATTCTAGGTTCACTAGAGCGTTTCATTGGTATCCTTATCGAAGAATATGCTGGTTTCTTCCCAACTTGGTTGGCGCCAGAACAGGCAATTCTTATGAACATTACTGATAAACAGTCAGATTATGTTCAGGAAGTAGTACAAAAACTACAAAAAAGTGGAATTAGAGCTAAAGCGGACTTGAGAAATGAGAAGATTGGCTTTAAAATCCGCGAACACACTTTGAAGCGTGTACCGTATATGCTTGTTGTCGGTGACCAAGAGATGGAAGCAGGCGAAATCGCAGTACGTACTCGTAAAGGTAAAGATCTCGGTAAATTTAAAGTGGATGACTTTATCGCATACATCCAAGACGAGATCTCTAGCCGTAAGCTCAATCTGGAGGAATAAGCTATTAAAGGCGGAAGACGCGGCCAACAGCCGGTAAAACAAAACCCACACCGTATGAACGGTGAAATTCGTGGCGTTCGTGAAGTTCGACTAACTGGCGCTGACGGTGAATCAGTTGGTGTTGTATCGATTCAAGAAGCGATCGCAGCTGCTGAAGAAGCAGGCATGGATCTTGTGGAGATCAGTCCTAACGCTGAGCCGCCAGTCTGTCGTGTTATGGACTACGGCAAATTCCTCTTTGAAAAGAGCAAATCTGCTAAAGAGCAGAAGAAAAAGCAAAAACAGGTTCAGATTAAGGAAGTAAAATTCCGTCCTGGAACTGATATTGGAGACTATCAGGTAAAACTACGCAACCTGACGCGTTTCCTTGAAGAAGGCAACAAAGTGAAGGTAACAATTCGCTTCCGTGGCCGAGAAATGGCACACCAAGACATCGGTGTTGACGTTCTTCATCGCTTGAAAGAAGACACTGTAGACTTTGCTGTAGTGGAATCTTTCCCAAGTAAGATCGAAGGTCGTCAGATGATCATGGTTCTTGCCCCTAAAAAGAAGTAATTAACGGCTCATCAAGTAATTAAGACCTAGCCGCCTTTCCTTCTGATAAAAGGTATAGCGGCTGGGTTTTGTTCGCCCTAATTACGTTGTTTATTAAACCTACTCAATGCGGAGTTATTCATCATGCCTAAGATGAAAACCAACAAAGGTGCTGCTAAGCGTTTTAAGAAAACTGCTGGTGGTATTAAGTACAAGCACGCTACAAAACGTCACATCCTGACTAAGCGTACTACTAAGAACAAGCGTCAACTACGTCCAAACTCAATCCTTCCTCGTTGTGAAGTGGCTGCAGTTGTTCGTATGATGCCATACGCTTAATTCTTTTTAGTTATCAATCGTTTAGTTTAGGAGAAGCATAATGCCTCGCGTAAAACGTGGTGTACAAGCTCGTGCACGTCATAAGAAAGTTCTAAAACAAGCTAAAGGTTACTACGGTGCACGTTCACGTGTTTACCGCGTAGCTTTCCAAGCAGTTACTAAAGCTGGTCAATACGCTTACCGTGACCGTCGCGCTAAGAAACGTCAATTCCGTCAACTATGGATTGCACGTATCAACGCGGCATCTCGTCAAAATGGTCTATCTTACAGCCGTTTCATCAACGGTCTTAAGAAAGCATCTATCGAGATCGACCGTAAGATCCTAGCGGACATCGCAGTATTCGACAAAGCAGCATTTGCTGTTCTAGTTGAAAAAGCGAAAGCTGCTCTTTAATTAGCAGTTTAGGATTAAGAGAAGGAGAGCATTAGCTCTCCTTTTTTATTGCTTTTTGTTTTGTTATCCGTAAGTTTTCTCACTTCTCACTTCTCACTTCTCACTTCTCACTTCTCACTTCTCACTTCCATCTCAGTGCTTGCTAAATCATTTTGTTATTAATCTGTGGTAGGGTTTATCGGCATAACGAGCAAAAGAGCTAGGAAAGACACCAAGGCGCAGCCGTTAGAGGACATCATTAAGGGAACTATGGCGTTGCTCCACGACTAGAAAGAGCAACTGAACAAACGAAAATTTAACCGCTAGGGAAGGAATGTATGGTTCAACGAATCAGTTATGAATTTTTGCCACAGGTTTCAGGTCCTTATGTTCATGCTACTAGACACTGTGAGACCTTATATGTTTCAGGGTTGACTGCGTTAGGCTCTTCCAGCCAAGCTGAGGGGCTAGTAGATCAAACAAAGACAGTTTTATCTTATCTATCGCAAATACTGGCTGAAGAGCAACGAGAGAAGCGTGATCTGGTGAAGTTGACGGTGTTTATTACTGATATGAGTCAACTCGCGGCGATTCGTTCAGTACTATTTGATTTCTATGAGGGCTACTTGCCGGCGTGTTCGCTGGTGGAAGTAAATGCCTTGATCCATGCTGATTTGGCAATAGAAATAGAGGCAGTAATCTCAAGCGAGGCGTTGTAATAAGAGGTAGGGATGAAAATAAATCGATTAGACCATTTGGTTTTAACAGTAAAAGACATTGCAACCACGGTGGATTTTTATGAGCGAGTGCTTGGTATGGAAAGCATCGCCTTTGGTGAGGGGCGTGTTGCACTTGTGTATGGAAGGCAGAAGATCAATTTGCATCAGCTTGGCAATGAATTTGAACCTAAGGCAAGTCAAGTAGCTTCTGGGAGTGCTGATTTATGTTTTGTATGTGATACGCCAATTGCAAATGTGCTCTCCCATTTAGACTCCCATTCTGTCGAGGTTATTGATGGTCCTGTTCAACGGACAGGTGCAATTGGTAACATCCTATCGGTTTACATTAAAGACCCAGATGGTAACTTAATTGAGTTATCTAATTATCTTGCTGAGGTATAACATGATTTATTCAACAACCGAGACGATTCCAGGGCGTGAAATTGCGGAGATAAAAGGGGTCGTGACGGGCAATGTGGTTCAGTCAAAGCACATTGGGCGTGATTTCATGGCTGGCTTAAAAAGCATTGTTGGTGGTGAGATTCGTGGCTACACCGAAATGATGACTGAAGCCCGAAATATCGCTATTCAACGAATGGTAGAGGATGCCGCGAACCTAGGAGCAGATGCTGTTGTCGGTATTCGTTTTACCACCAGTTCGATTGTGGACGGTTCATCAGAGATTCTTGCCTTTGGTACGGCAGTAAAGCTCGTTTAATAAAGTATGATGTTGCACAGCGTGTTGCAAACTTATGTGCAATAAAGATGAAATCGTTAGAGGTAGCTCGTCTCCCCATTTTTAACTAAGCGTCAATGGCTGTTTTTATCTCATAATTCGCCTCCTAAAAAAGGAGGCGAATTTATGCGTGATACAGTTTTAAATAATGCAATTGTGACGTTCTGCGTGTGCTTACTGGTAGCGACGCTAGCAGCTAAAGGTAATTTACTCGTGACCATGTTGTCTTTTCCTATCGACTTCTTAGGTCTACTTGTTCTTTTATTCTTGTCATTATTTGTATCTTGGAGTGCTGTCGGGCATTTGAATCAAGGGCAATGGAAAGAATCTATTCTGTTGTATCTGATGTTGTATTACCTTGCTTTTGGTATTTTTTCAGACGGGAATACAGAGGGCTGGTCTCATTCAGTTGGCGTTGTCGGTAAACTTAAAATGACCCTGATCTACATCGCAAACTCAATAACGAGTATCTATGTTCCATTCATCATCGTTGGGATTTCTATTATCCATTTACGTTTTTTGCGCTCCCATATAGTTGACACTGAACAGAATGTGGCAGAGAAAGTTCAGCCTTAAGAAATAGAACTATTTTGTTGCATATATATGCAGTTTTTTTGGCGTGTGCGTTTTAATGTGATTATTCTAAAAATGAACGTCTTTCAAAGTCGAAAGTATTCGAGTAGTTTCCATAAATCAGCATGAAATGCGACGGGCTATGGATGTTATACCGTATTTATGATGTGTTTAATTGATTAGATATAATGAAACTGAATGCATTTCTGGTGGCGGTATTGCTCATCTAAATGTGATGTTGGGTATATTAATTCACTGTTTTCTTATAAAAATATGAACTTATGGCTTGCCAATTGGTTCTAAATTGTTACAAATACCATTCAGTTGTAACATTGCCATAAGGAATTGTAGATGAGAGAACTCACTCCCGAGTACTTGTTAGCCGCATTACGACAAGCGATCAAAACCAAAGGGCTAACATATCGAGAGTTATCTGAGAAAATGGGCATGCCGTTGTCCACTTTTAAACGTCATTTAACTAGCACTAACCTAGGTCTTGATAAGCTACTTGAGTATTGTCGAGCTGTGGATTGTACCCTCGATGAGCTTCAAAAGCTGGCAAATCAGCTACAAGCTGAGGATCAGGACTATTTCAGTCGTACGCAGGATGAAGTCTTTTTCCAGTTTCCGCATCTTTACGATTTTTATCGAGAACTTCGAATGCTGAGGGGGAAGGATGGCTACACCATTCTTATGAAAAAGTATGATCTCTCAAAGCAAAGCATGTCTGACTACCTTGGTGCTCTAGAGCTGCTTGATTTGGTTTATGTGGACGAAGATAACAACATCACGCTTCACGGTCCGCTTTATTACAGCTATGCAGAAAACTCTAAACTTAACGAGAAGTACACCGAGATCCTTAAAGAACAAACGACTACACATGAGAAGTGTGTACGTGTAGCGCTATCGCGAATGAAAATCACGGAAGAACAGCTACTTATCTTAGAAGAGCAGATGGCGAAAACCGTGTTAGATTTTCATTCTAAAAACGTCGTTGCAGAGAACTTTAATGTGTCAGACTTTACCAATGTTTTGCTGATAGCAGGTCCGCATCAGCCTGTAACGTTTTCTGATGGTATTGTACAAACAGAAGTCAACTTCATTGATGACATTCGCTACGCTATCGCTTCGGCTGGGGATAAACCAAGCCTTTCGATATAGCTTCTAGTTATTTTTAGTGATTTATAGATTCACCCTTGAAATGTTTATTTAATGAACTAATATGACGAAGTGTCAATTATGACGATTCGTCAGAAATGTGGTGGCGTTTCTGCAAACCATATTCGTGTTACAATTCATTTGAGTTACACAGGGATACGGGACGAGGAAGTATGTTTAACTTTGGTTGCAACAAAGATGACAAGCAAGAGGGAGGCCGAATTGCTTCTGGTTTGACTAAGAAACAGCAGGCGATCGCTGATCGCGAGGTCGAATTAGTTCAACTGGCTAAATCTTTAGTGCAAGAACAAGGCTTTGCTAATCTCACCATGGATAAGCTAACGGCTGCCAGTCCGTATTCAAAAGGGACCATCTATAACCATTTTTGCAGCAAAGAAGATGTGATCCTTGCACTTTGTATACACTCACTGAAAAGTGAGGCGGTGTTTTTTGAGCGTACGGCAAATTTTGATGGCAACACGCGTGAAAAGATCATTGCAATGCATGTTGGGTATCGTATTTACGCCCGTATGGAACCCGTATTGTCGACTTGTGCTATTGTCGCCAAAACTCCTTGGGTGATAGAGAAAGCTTCACCCGCTCGACTGAATGAATTGAACAAGCTGGAAGAAGAAGTAATATCTGGAGCGGACGCATTAGTAAACCACGCCGTGGAAATTGGAGATTTAAAATTCTCTCCTGCTGTTGGTGCTGATGCGATTGTTTTTGCCAATTGGTCGATTGCGTTTGGTTCTAATGCTTTGGCGCAAAATGCATCTAACAGTCGATGTATTCAGCGTTTGCAAGACCCGTTTTCGGTATTACACAATGCGAATATGTTACTTGATGGATTAGGGTGGTTACCTCTCTCAACAGATTGGGATTACCGCAAAACCTGGCGTCGAGTTGAGCAGGAACTATTTAGCGAAGAAATTGCTTACCTTGATTCAGTCAATCGCTGAGTAGGGTATAAACCAATCGGTTATTCGATTGGTTTTTAAGTCACACTATTTGACGGATCGTCAATAACGATTGTTTTGGTATCAGGATTTTTAATCCCTAGAGTGCCAAAACTGCGTTATTAACGCATCTGGAATTAGAGAACAGCGTAAGCTGCTTTTTTAACTCCGTTTTTTGACGAAACGTCACAAAGGGAGAGTGTGATGAAACACCACCAAGCTCAACAAGCAAGCCCCGGTCAATGGGGGAAAATACCAACCAAGCACAGCCTTTGGGTTCTGCTGGCAACAGTATTACTCGTTATTATCGCAACGATCGGAGCAAAGAATCTCTATTTTCGGGGCGACTATAATATCTTTTTCGATGGCAGCAATAAGCAGTTATTAGCTTTCGACGAAATTCAAACCACCTTCGCCAAAACAGACAATCTTGCTATCGTGATCGCTCCTGATAGCAGAGAGGTGTTTACTCCTGAGATCCTGAAACTCATACAAAACTTAACAGTGGATTCGTGGCAAGTGCCGTATTCGAGTCGAGTAGACTCTCTGGCTAATTACCAGCATACGGAAGCGGTTGAAGATGATCTCTTGGTCGAAGACCTGCTTTACGAAGAGCATGAGTTGACTCCAGAGCGAATTGCGAAAGTAAAAAATATCGCACTAACAGAGCCAGTGTTAAAAAATGCGCTGATCTCTGCAAAAGGCGATGTCACTGTCGTGAATATCACCGTTCAATTGCCGGAGGTTGATAAAACAGCGGAAGTCCAAGAGGTGATGGCTCACATTAATCAGATGCTGGCGCAGTATCAGCAAAACTATCCAAATGTTGAGTTTCATAAAGCTGGTATTATCGCCATGAACTATGCCTTCATGACCGCAGCACAAGAGGATAGCGCTACCTTAGTACCAACGATGCTGTTGGTTATTTTGTTGTTCTTAACCATCATGCTGCGTTCATTCTTAAGTGTTGTCGCGACTCTTATTGTGATTATTGGCTCGGTGATAGCAACGATGGGGTTGTCTGGTTGGGCTGGTATGTTTTTAAGCACTGCGACGGTTAATGTGCCAACCTTGGTCATGACATTGGCTGTAGCGGACTGCGTGCATGTTATTGCAACTATGCGCCAGTCGATGCAAAACGGCTTTAGTAAGGCACATTCGATAGAGCGCAGTATCTCTCTTAACTTTATGCCCATCCTAATCACGTCAGTTACAACCGCAATTGGCTTTCTGATGATGAATATGTCGGATTCTCCTGTGCTGCGAGATTTTGGTAACTTATCGGCATTAGGGGTGATGATTGCCTGTTTTCTATCAGTGACGCTGCTTCCAGCGTTACTCACACTATTACCAGTCTCAGTTAAGCAACCTGCCTCACAGAGCGGGACCGACTTCATGGACAAGCTAGGAGATTTTGTCGTTTTACGTCGTAACGTGTTACTACCAATATCAGTGATCGTTATTGCAGTGAGTGCAAGCTTGATACCGTTAAATCGAGTCAATGATGAATCCGTAAAGTATTTCGATAATCGCAGTGATTTTCGTCAAGCTGCCGATTTTATGGAAGCACGTATCAGCGGCATGACCAATCTCAGCATTGCCATCAAAACCAATGAGTCGCAAGGGATTGCTGATCCTGTTTTTCTTACCGCTATAGGCAACTTTACCGATTGGCTTCGCGAACAGCCTGAGACAGATCATGTTGCAACGCTCGCGGATGTATATAAACGCCTCAATAAAAACATGCACGCTGATGATGAGCGTTACTACTTACTACCACAAGATAGAGAATTGGCGGCGCAATACCTTCTACTCTATGAGATGTCTTTGCCGTACGGCTTAGATCTTAATAATCAGATTAACGTTGATAAATCTTCGATCAAAATGGTGTTAACCGTCGATAATTTAGGGAGTGTTGAATTAGTTGACCTTGAGAACCGAATCTACGCGTGGTTTGCCGACAATGCACCGCAATATGATGTGGTCGCATCGAGTCCATCATTGATGTTTGCTCACATTGGTGAGACCAATATGGCAAGTATGCTCTCTACGTTACCAATTACATTAGTTTTGATCTCTGCATTACTCATCTTTGCACTGCGTTCGCTAAGGCTTGGTCTCATCAGCTTGGTTCCAAATATTGCCCCGGCCGTGCTTGGTTTCGGTCTTTGGGCGCTGATCTCCGGTGAAATCAATCTAGGACTGTCAGTCGTGGTGACCTTGACGCTTGGCATTGTGGTCGACGACGCGGTTCATTTCCTTTCGAAATATCAAAGAGCACGAAAAGAAGGACAAAATGCTGAACAGGCCGTTCGTTATGCCTTCCACACTGTTGGTCGTGCACTTTGGATCACTACCGTCGTATTGGTAGCAGGTTTCTCAGTATTGGCGATGTCGAGCTTCCGCTTAAATGCAGATATGGGGCAGCTTAGTGCGATCGTGATCTTTATCGCCTTGGTCGTGGACTTTTTATTCTTGCCAACGCTACTCATGCGTTTTGATAAAGCAGCATATGTCGAGCAAACAAAGACTAAAACGCCAGAAACACAAGCGAAGAAAAACATTACGGCATCGTTGTGATTGAACAGTGCCGTCAAGGAAAACAAGACAAGGACTATATGATGAAGTTATTTAGCAAACCTCTGAATGTCGTTACATTATCGATTTCTCTGTTAATGGCTCCTCTCACTTGGGCTGACGAAGCTAAAGGGTTGGAAATTGCACAAGAGCGCAAAGCGCGTGACCAAGGCTGGGGAGATTCTGTTGCCACCATGCAAATGATACTTCGCAATGCTCAAGGAGAAAGTAGTACTCGCTTGATGCGCCTAAAATCACTGGAGGTCGCTGATGATGGCGATAAAGGGCTAACTATCTTTGATGAACCACGAGATGTTAAAGGAACCGCATTTCTTAATCATTCACACACGGTGGGCGCTGACGACCAATGGCTCTATCTACCCGCGCTCAAACGCGTAAAACGTATCGCTTCACGCAATAAATCTGGTCCATTTATGGGCAGTGAGTTTGCTTATGAAGACCTGAGCTCATTCGAGATTGAAAAGTACCGTTTCAATTACCTTAAAGATGAAACGATGAATGACCAACAGACGTTTGTATTAGAGCAAATCCCGACAGATAAAAACTCCGGTTACACCAAGCAGGTGGTTTGGCTAGATCAAGCACATTATCGTCCTCTGAAAGTAGAATTTTATGACCGCAAAGGCGCGTTGTTAAAGACGTTAGAGTTTTCTGATTACAAACAGTATCTGAATCAATACTGGCGTGCCCACACTATGGCAATGATGAATCACCAAACGGGCAAGAGTACAGAACTGACAACCAGTGAATTGACGTTTCAGACCGGTCTTAAAGATAGCGACTTCAACAAAAACATCCTCAAGCGTGTCAAGTAGGGAGGTTGAATGACTAGGGCAATCGCTGCTGGCCGAGTCTTGGCTAGCATTATGGCTGTGCTTTGTTCTTCGTCTTTGCTTGGCGCTGAATTGGCAGGTCAGGTTAACTTCGAGCATCGACAATTTTTCTCTGCCGGTGCTCAAGGGCAGAGCAAAGGGCAAACATCGCTAGTATTGCAACCAGAGCTCTACTGGGAGCTTCAAGATGGTGATGCGAGTTTCACCTTTACGCCTTTTTATCGTTGGGACAGCATGGATGATGATCGTACGCATGCTGATATTCGAGAAGCCTTGTATTTAACCTATTGGGATGACTATGAACTTCGTGTTGGTATCAGCAAGGTGTTTTGGGGTGTAACAGAATCTGCGCACTTAGTGGATGTTGTAAACCAAATTGATGCGGTAGAAGCGGTCGATGGTGAAGATAAATTGGGACAACCCATGGTGCATTTTACGTCCATCAAAGAGTGGGGAACGCTGGATGCGATGATCTTGTCTTATTTTCGTGAACGAACATTCGCGGGTAAAGATGGGCGTTTGAGGTTCGATCCTGTTGTCTCCGATGATGCGTTGTACGAATCGAGTCGAGAAGAAAAACATGTAGATGTCGCGTTGCGGTATGCACAAATGTTTGGCGATTGGGATCTCGGCTTGAGCTATGTCTATGGAACGAACCGTGACCCGTATTTTCGATTCGAGCAAGGCGAGCTAAAACCTTACTACGCATTGATGAGTCATGTTGGACTGGATGTGCAGGGAATCGTGGGAGATTGGTTATGGAAACTTGAAAGTGTTTATCGTGATAGTTTTGATAATCATGTCGGTGTTGTTACCGGATTTGAATACACGATAGTGGGGGCTTTTGAAGCGGTATGGGATGTGGGTCTTATCGGTGAGTATTTATATGATAGCCGTGGTAACAACGCGCAGAACATTGGTCAAAATGATGTCTTTGCAGGTGTTCGCTTAGCGTTTAATGATGAAGATGGCACCGAAATCCTAACTGGTATCACACAAGATCTCGATAATACCGATGTGTACAACGCAAAACTTGAGGCTTCCAGCCGCATTTCAAATCATTTTAAGTGGCAAATTGATGCTTGGTTGTTTAAAAATGACACGCCAACGGACCTCTTGTATTTCGCAAGAGACGATGATTTTATCGAGCTATCTATCCAGTACTATTTTTAGTGCGGGAGATAGTTAAGTCGAAAATTCTAAGGCAAAGAGATCCATGTCATTATTTTGACTGGCTGCTAGAGCTGTAAGGAAGATTTATCGTTACTATTCCTTATGTTTGTTGTGGTTTTGATAGCGATGCGATAAGCAACTAACAAAACCCTCCGGTTTTACTTAGGGGTAGTAACGTTGAATTCATTTCGCTGGGACACTTATTTTGAAACAGGCATCGAAGAAGTCGATGAACAGCACCAATATCTTGTTGGATTTATCAACAAGTACGGCGAACTTTTGGCGCAAAACAGCATCACTCTCACGGACATTCAAGTGGCATTATTTGAATTGTCTCGCTATGCCGAGTTCCACTTCAAAGAAGAAGAGAACTTGATGCGAGAGGTCGAGATCCACCCAGAGCACCTAGAAAAACATATCCAAGTACATCGCGCATTTATGAGCGACATCATCAGTATGCAGAGCTTTATCAGTGATGCCAATAAACGCGCTGCTGAGCAGTTATTGGATTTCCTCATTCATTGGTTGGCTTACCACATTCTTGGTATTGATCAAAATATGTCTAAGCAAGTGGCTGCCATTCAATCTGGGATGTCACCGAGGGCGGCGTATGATGAACAAGAAAAGCAAGCCAACGCATCCACTGCGCCATTGCTGGATGCGCTAAATGCTCTGTTTTCACAAGTTTCAGAGCGTAACCGAGAATTACTGAAGCTTAATCTGGTTTTGGAAGAAAAAGTGGATGAAAGGACAATACAACTTTCTCAAGCCAACAAGCAGCTAGAGGCTTTATCACTCACGGATTCGTTGACTCAACTGCCGAACCGAAGAAGTGCGATTAAATCTCTCAAGACCTTGTGGAGAAACGAGGAGGTGAGAGCTTTACCTTTGGTTTGTATCATGATTGATGCGGATTACTTTAAGCAAGTCAATGACACCTGTGGTCACGAAGCCGGAGATTTGGTCTTAAAAGAACTTGCACAAGCGCTAAAACACTCTTTCCGCAGTGATGATATCGTGTGCCGACTTGGCGGCGACGAGTTCGTTGTTATATGCCCGGACACGGGTCTTGAAGGTGGGTTGCATGTTGCCGAGATGGTGAGAAAACAGATCTCTCACATGCTGGTTCCAACAGCATTCGAACCTTGGCGAGGCAGCATCAGTGTCGGGGTAGCAGAACGCCGCGAAGAAATGCAAACTTACACTGATTTGATCCGAGTTGCTGACGAAGGCGTTTACTTAGCAAAACAAAACGGTAAAAACCGAGTACGGTCATCGCAAAAGCTAATATCTTCGAACTAACTCGTCATTCACATTAGAACGCCAGAGAACCCAATTTTTTCACTGTTTGGTGAAAATCTATGTGGCGTATTCTTTAGCTACTTATGCAAAAACAAACACGAAAAAGTAGGGGTTATTCCATAGCAACCCTTCATTTTTTACGTTTTTGTGTTCTTTTTATTCAATAACCTCTTCTTTTCATAATTCAATTTGGCCTTGGTGGCGGGTTTGGCTACTATGTACAGCTATCAAAAAACCAATCACTCCCTTATGGATACTACCAATAGGTAGATGAGGAAACGATGCAACATCTAGAAGAGATCATTGCTAACGCGAGTGCAGCAATTGAAGCTGCAGAATCGCTAGTCGTACTTGATGAAGTGCGTGTTCAGTATCTAGGTAAAAAAGGTGAGCTAACTGCTCAACTTCAAAGCCTAGGTAAACTACCACCAGAAGAACGCCGTGAAGCGGGTCAAGAGATCAACAAAGCGAAAGGCGTAGTTCAGCAAGCTATCGCAGCTCGTAAAGACGCACTACAACGTGCAGAGCTTGAAGCGAAGCTAGCGGCAGAAACGATCGACGTAACATTACCAGGTCGTCGTATCGAGAACGGTGGTCTACACCCAGTTACTCGTACTGTAGAGCGTATTGAGAAGTTCTTTGGTGAACTTGGCTTTAACACTGAGTCTGGTCCAGAAATCGAAGATGCATTCCACAACTTTGATGCACTAAACATCGCAGCTGATCACCCAGCGCGTACTGACCATGATACTTTCTTCTTCAACCCAGATTTGATGCTTCGTACTCACACGTCAGGCGTACAGATCCGTACGATGGAAAATGGCAAACCACCATTCCGTTTCATCGCACCTGGTCGTGTATACCGTAACGACTACGACCAAACGCACACGCCAATGTTCCACCAAGTGGAAGGCATGCTGGTTGATGAGAACGTAAACTTCGCACAGCTGAAAGGCATCCTGCACGATTTCCTATGCAACTTCTTCGAAGAGGAAGTGGAAGTACGTTTCCGTCCATCTTACTTCCCGTTCACTGAGCCTTCAGCTGAAGTTGATGTGAAAGGTAAAAACGGTAAATGGCTAGAAGTACTAGGCTGCGGTATGGTTCACCCGAACGTACTACGTAGCGTAGGCATTGATCCTGAAAAATACTCTGGTTTCGCATTCGGTATGGGTGTTGAGCGTCTAACAATGCTTCGTTACGGCGTGAACGACCTACGTGCGTTCTTCGAGAACGATCTTCGTTTCCTAAAACAGTTCAAGTAATCCAGGGGATAAATCACTATGAAATTCAGCGAATCATGGCTTCGTGAGTGGGTTAGTCCTTCGATTACCACTGACGAACTAACTCATCAAATTACAATGGCGGGTCTAGAAGTTGATGACGTGCTACCTGTAGCAGGTTCGTTCAACGGCGTTAAAGTTGGTCACGTTGTTGAATGTGGTCAACACCCAGATGCAGACAAACTGCGCGTTACTAAAGTAGACGTGGGTGAAGAAGAGCTTCTAGACATCGTTTGTGGCGCACACAACTGTCGCCAAGGTCTGAAAGTTGCAGTAGCAACGGTTGGTGCTGTTCTTCCAGGCGATTTTAAAATCAAAAAAGCAAAACTACGTGGTCAACCATCTCACGGCATGCTTTGTTCGTTCACTGAACTAGGTATCGATGTTGAGTCAGATGGCATCATGGAGCTAGCAGAAGACGCAGTAATCGGTACCGATTTCCGTGAATTCCTAGGTCTAGACGACGTAACAGTAGACGTAGACCTAACAGCAAACCGCGCTGACTGTTTCAGCATTCGTGGTCTAGCTCGCGAAGTTGGCGTACTAAACCGCGCTGACGTAACTGAGCCATCAGTAGAAGCAGTAGCAGCTTCAATCGAAGATAAAGTGTCTATCGAAGTGAAAGCGCCAGCTGCGTGTCCACGTTACCTAGGTCGCGTTGTTAAGAACGTAAACGTTCAAGCTGAAACGCCACTATGGATGCAAGAGAAGCTGCGTCGTTGTGGTATTCGTTCTATCGACCCTGTAGTAGACATCACTAACTACGTTCTTTTAGAGCAAGGTCAACCAATGCACGCATTCGATCTAGCGAAGATCGAAGGTGGCATCGTAGTTCGTATGGCTGAGCAAGGTGAGAAGCTAACACTTCTTGACGGTAGCGAAGCAGAACTAAACGCAGATACACTAGTTGTTGCTGACCACAACAAAGCACTTGCAATCGCAGGTATCTTTGGTGGTGAAGAGTCTGGTGTAACAACGGAAACTAAAGACGTTCTACTAGAGTGTGCATTCTTTGCACCTGACCACATCCGTGGTCGCGCACGTAGTTACGGTCTTCACACTGATTCTTCAATGCGTTTTGAACGTGGTGTGGATTACGCACTACAAGTGAGCGCAATGGAGCGCGCAACTCAGCTTCTTGTTGAGATCTGTGGCGGTGAAGTAGCACCTGTTGTTGCTGTAGAGTCTGAAGCAGACCTACCTAAGCCAAACAAAGTTGCTCTACGTCGTACTAAGCTAGACAACCTATTAGGTCACCACATCGCTGATGCTGACGTAGTAGAAATCCTAGAGCGCCTAGGTTTGACAGTTGAAGCCTCTGAAGAAGGTTGGGTGGCAGTAGCACCAACATGGCGTTTCGATATCGCTATCGAGCAAGACCTGATTGAAGAAGTTGGTCGTATCTACGGTTACGACAACATTCCTAACCAACACCCAGCAGCAGCACTTAAGATGCACAACCACGTTGAAGCGGATCTTCCACTGAAACGCGTTCGTGATCTTCTTGTTGACCGTGGTTACCACGAAGCAATCACATACAGCTTCGTTGAGCCTGAGCAACAAAAGCTAGTTGTACCTGGTGTTGAGCCTCTAGTGCTTCCAAACCCAATTTCTGCAGACATGTCAGCAATGCGTCTTGGTCTTATCCAAGGTCTGCTGAACACGGTTGTTCACAACCAGAAGCGTCAACAGCCACGCGTTCGTCTATTTGAATATGGTCTACGTTTCATCCCATGTGAATCTGCAGAAAACGGTATGCGCCAAGAGCCAATGCTTGCCGGTGTTATCGCAGGTACTCGCGGTGAAGAGCATTGGGATATCGAAACTAACACTGTTGATTTCTTCGACCTTAAAGGCGATCTAGAAGCAATTCTAGAGCTATCTGCTAACGAAAAAGCGTACTCTTTCGCTGCACTGTCACCTGAAAGCAAAAAAGCTAACCCAGCACTTCACCCGGGTCAATCTGCGGCAATCATCGTAGATGGCAAAGAAGTGGGTGTGATCGGCACTGTTCACCCAGAACTTGAGCGTAAGTTCGGTCTAAATGGTCGTACTATCGTATTCGAAATCGAATGGTCTGCAATCAACAGCAAAGTGATCCCAGAAGCGGTAGCACTTTCTAAATTCCCTTCAAACCGTCGTGATATCGCGGTAGTCGTGGATGAAGCTGTTGCATCTGGTGATATCGTTAACGCTTGTGTAGAGCAAGGTGGCGAGTTCCTTAAAGATGCGAAGCTGTTCGACGTTTACGTAGGTAAAGGCGTTGAAGAAGGTAAGAAGAGCCTAGCAATCGCTCTGACTCTACAGTCACTTGAGCGTACTCTGGAAGATGCAGATATCGCTGGTGCGGTTGACGCTATCGTTGCTCACGTTTCTGAGAAGTTTGGTGCGTCTCTACGTGACTAATCTCATGTAACGTATCTTCTTAAGAAATGGAAACCCTGCCAGTTTGGCAGGGTTTTTTTATATCTTGAGAGATAGGAAATAGGGAATAACTAGAGCCAAACTGTCTCTACCTTCATCTTCTCACTTTCGAGGTGAATCTTATTCACGCCAATCTTTGCATTGCGGTTGTATTCGTCAATACTGTGGTCAAAACCGTAAGCAGTAGCGGGTGCCATATGTTGAGTGACTTCTTGGCGCGTTACAGTCAGTGCATCATGACCATGCCCGCAAATAACATCTTGAACTCGGTACTTAGCCAAAAGCGCATGTAAGCTTGCATTGTTTTCCAAGCAAATGGCTTGTATCCAATCCGAGCCTACGGGAATAATAGGGTGATGGATAACAACAATAGGATTGATCGCATGGCGAAGTTGTTTATTGAAGCGTGCTAGCCCACGGTTATCGACACGACCAGAGCCCAAAGGGTGGCGCGTATCCAAAGGTTTAGCACTCGAATCTAAGAACAGCATGTCACGGTTATGAATTTTGGCTTTATTCACTACGTTAATAGAGCTACCGACCAGTTCCCGCTTCATCAATTTGGTGTCATCATGGTTGCCTGCAATTGCGAATATTTCCTTATCGCGAATGTGCTTTTCTAGGAAACTTAGTAGTACACGGTAATCACCCGGTTTGGGGTTGCAACAAAGATCGCCTGTGAGCAAAAGGGTATCGCATGATGAATCTTTTTGAGCATAAAGAAGCGCGCTACGTAGATTCTCAAAGCTTGAATCGTCACTTAAATGGCAGTCGCTGATTTGAATAATTGATGTCATAGAGTTGCAAAGCAAAAACGGTAGTTGTTTGACGTTAGTCTATCATTCAATCTTTTGTTTTTGATATGCCTCTACCATTAAAAGGTTTCTCTAGGTCATCTGTTTAAAAGCGCAGTGCCACAGCTTAATCGATAACTGAAGAACACCAGCGCCTTTCTTAAACGTTAACTTGATAGGTAGTTCGTGCTTGCAGGTTCTACTCTCTAGGACTGATTAATATAGCTTTGAAAATACAGTAAAAATGCAGAGATCTTCTGTGCATTCACTTGTTCACCCGCGCAACCAAGTTCTAACCAAAGTTTTTTAATATTCTTCTCTATGAGTGAGCCCCATTTAGCTGCTGGTGGCACAGAGTTAGACGGCGGTTCTCCACAGCAAAGTTCAATATCGATGTTCTGCGATACATCTTTTAGGCATATACGTAGCCACACTTTTTGTCCTTGTTCTTGAGCTTTCGTCACAATAGCGTTTATGGCTTTCGAGTTGCTCTCTAATGAATCAATGACTACTCCACAGCAATCAATGGAAATAATTAATGCCACTGCTTATCCTTTTTTAGCTTTTCATCACTCTCACGTCTCTGACACCCTTCGAGGTAGCGGATAAAATCACATACGCCCTGAACGTTAACGTTCCCACCTTCGCACCGGAACATAAACCAGAGATCCGTCAGCTTACTTTCGAGCTGGGTTAGCGGCTTTCGTCTTGGGCTGTTTGTGGTTGTTGCTATTCTTGGTGCACTACCGCATGCAAGCCGAATGTTAATATCTTGCTTCAAATCTCGGACAATCACAGACACCCATACCTTAGATTTGCGGTCTTTTGCTCTGTTAACGAGTCCGGTTACCCATTCCCTGTCTATCTCTCGTGTTGTTGCTGAGACTCCACAAATATCAATAAATACTTCTAACGCCATTATTCACCACCAATTTCAAACCATTTTTTATCAATAGAAAGTTTCACCATATTTTTCATTTCTCTAATGATGTCTTCACTCAGTTCAGTGTGTACATAAAAGAAGATTCGAGGTGTATTTCCATATCCATTTGGCATGAGGGTATATTCATCATTGCCAAATTTTATTGTTGAAGAGAATTTGATGGCATCAAGCGTAGTTACAACTTTTGCTAAGTGTTCATAGCCACCTAGAAAAATTACAAGGCACTCTTTATCCATATAATTACAACTCCGTTGCAAGTGTTGAGAGATTTTAGGCTAATCGATAAATTGCTCAAAAAGCGAGACTCAAAAAAGAGACATGGTTAATTTAGCCGTAAAATTTAGATTGCGAATTTGTTAAATAAACAATGTCAGCGATAAAGTTTGCTTCAATCTCCTTTGAGCAATGCTTGCATTCTTTCATTTAAAAATACTTCTGGAACATCTTCAGAGGCGTATGCGTGGACGGTCTTCCCGTCGGAAAACTGAGTGACTAATTCATCGGAATTTCGATTAATTGAATCAGTTCATTTTGTTCTTCATCTGTCAAAGTGGAGTGCACATAAACGAAGTATCTAGGTGAATTACCAACTCCTTTTGGGAGTAGAACGTATTCGTCATCGCCAAAGCACACTGTTGGTGTAAATTTGATTGTGTTGAGTGTTGTTGTGATTTCCTCTAAGTGATGAGCACCACCGAGAAAAATCACACGGCATGTCTTATCCATAAAATTACAACTCCTTTGTAAATTTGCGGAGGGTTCAGGCTAATAGATAAAACACTCAAAAAGCGAGGTATAAAGGCTAGATAAGGTGAATTTATTGTTAAAAATTAGATTTCAAATTTGAAGCGTTACGTTGTGATTTGTTAAACGTTGCTTGATGTTGATGGATTATGTGGAGGCATGGTTCAAGCAAGTGATAAAGCAAACGTTAGTAGCAGCGGTAGAGTAATAATGCTTAAAAAGTTGCCAAACAAGACCATAGAAGCAACGTTCAGAGGTTCGATATTGAGTCGTTCAGCAAACAAGTAGTTCATTACAGCTGGTGGCAACATGGTAAACAACACCATCATCTGTAATTGCATGATTGGCAATGGTATCAAGGTATAGATTAAGGCAAAGGCGAGTGCTCCGGTACCGAGTGATTGAAGTGTGCACCAAAGACCCACTCGAAGACCATCCCATCTTAAATGGCACATTTGTGCTCCCAATGATAACAACATAACTGGGACGGCGGCTTGCCCAAGTAATGTGGTCGCTTCAAAAAGAGGAGACCAAATACCAATACCAGAAATGTTGATAAGCAACGCGAGCAAAGCGGATAAGAAGATCGGCATTTTGACGATTTGTTTAAGCGGATTGCCATTACTCAGTAGCATGACGCCAAGGCTTATATGTAGGCATGCTGAAACGACAAAAAGCAATACTGCGGAGGGAAGGGCGATTTCCCCGAAGGTGTAAGTAAACAGCGGTATCGCTAAGTTACCGCTGTTTCGAAACATGTGTGGTGGAGCCCATGCTTTGAATGATAATCCGCAAAACTTCGCGATGGGAACCATCACAATGCCAGGTACTACGACAGCAATAAGCGCGGCTAGTAGCAAGGGGACTTGCCCCATGTTGAGTGGCATACCGACAAGAGAAGAAAATACCAGTGCCGGAGTAAACACATCCATATTGATGCGATTGATTGGGCGAAAATCGGGCTTGAGGCATCGACCAACTAAGTAACCTACGCAAACCAAGACAAAGACGGGAAATAAGATACTGATGACTTGGTGCAACATGGCGGCTCTTTCGCGTGGTGAAAACAGGGATAAACAGTAACAACCTTTCAGTTAACCGTCATGGAGCAATCAATAGAATTTTGTCGCTGTTCAAGCTTTCATGCTCCTAGTGTCACGCTATATCTGAATAACAAGTCTGCTAAATAGGACCGACCAGATCTATTTTCAAACGTACTCAACTTACTGAAAAGGTAAGAAGTTTTGTGTCAATTGTTTGTAAAGTAGCCAGTATCTGACATTTTTATTAAATAGTGATTAATGTTGTTTTGAGTTTTAAAACTAGTAATTTGAACTGGATATTTTTGCCATTGGAGAGGGAATTAAAGGAAAATCTGGAAATGGTGGTGGGTAAACTATCTGCGTGGTGCAACATTCCGTATATTAGCAAAGAAAAAAGTTGGCGAAAATCATAAGCTTGGCATACACTTCCTGATGTAACCCCGATATGTTGTTGAATTGGTAGGGTAAAACTGCTCTGGCGCTACACTAAGGTAGCATTGTTTAACATAGCTTTGAGGAAAGTTTTATGGCGCTCACAAAAGCCGAACTTGCAGAAAACCTGTTTGATAAATTGGGATTTAGTAAACGGGACGCCAAGGAAACGGTGGAAGTGTTCTTTGAAGAGATTCGTAAGGCACTAGAAAGTGGCGAACAGGTAAAACTGTCAGGTTTTGGTAACTTTGACCTTCGTGACAAGAATGAACGACCTGGTCGTAACCCGAAAACTGGCGAAGATATTCCTATTACTGCTCGACGTGTCGTTACGTTCCGCCCGGGTCAGAAGTTGAAAGCTCGCGTAGAGAACCTAAAGACCGACCAGTAAGCCATGTAACATGGAATGAGACCACGCTTTGTCGTGGTCTTTTTGTTTGTGGCTTTCATTACTGACTAAAGAACAAATAAAAACCACCGCAATTGCGGTGGTTTTTCAGTATTCAGGGAATCAGTTTCTAAAATACTGTTTGCTTAGGCTGCTTCTAGGTGCGTCGTTAGGTAAGGATGCCAAGCCTCTTGATACAAGTTTTTAGATTGAGTACGCATGTTACGAATTGATGCCATCTCGATATCATTTAGGTTACGACCTTCAACCAGAGCTTGACGTTCCAGTTTCTGAATTTGCTCGTACAAATCATGCTCCGGACCACTTTTTACATCAGCAATCGCTTTTAGATGCAATTGGACTTCAGCAATTAGGTTGGTTTTTGGTAAACGGACCAACAAGTTGAGATCACGATAACCAGAAGCCGTTGGTTTTTTAAAGCGGTTTTTTACTTTAACAATGGTTGTTTCGCGCTCTAACGTTTCATATACCGACACCAAGCTTGCTACGTCATTTGCAACGATAGTTGCACGGGCTAAGTCGGTGATACGTTCTACTTGACCGTCAAGTTCGTGGGCGATTTTCTCTTCGGCGCGGTGCTGAGATTTAACGCCAGCAAAATAAGGCTGTGCGTCAGTGAGAAGGGCAGTACTCTTACAGATGGTTTCTAGCTCAAACTGCGCTTGGTGCGCTTTGCTGTAAAGTACGTCGAAATCTGAATAAGGCTGTGTTGGTTTGGAGTCGATTGACTGAATGCCATACAAACCACTAAGGCTATGTTTAAACAATTTTGAGCAAACTTCGTTTTGGCTAGCAGAACGGTCTTGCTCGTTACTCGGGACATTTGGAAGTGCGGCGAAAGCCGGCGCTCGGCTTAGTACTAATAGCATCAATGCCGTAGTACGTAGAAATAAGCTCATTCACTCTCCTTAACTTGCTTGCACTTAGAAAATGGGTAACGAAAAGGTCACTAAGATTCGCAAATCAGGTACTACCTAGTTAATGGGGTCTCTACGATAGATTCCAAGGTTGATTTTCAACCTTATGGTGGAATCGTGTTCTAGATCACCATTTTGCTTTCCTTTATTCTGACCATCAGAACAAGGAAGGGTTCCTTCTTGAACGTTAGCCATACTAACATTGCAGTATTAACCAAAGATGAACGGCATAGACAAATTTGAAAAAATCATTAGTCTTAGCCCACAAAAGTGAAGCGCAAAGCTCGAATCCACTATCAGCCGACAAGTAGAAGAATCATGAGAGATCAAGAATTTTGGCACAATAAATGGGCCAGTAACCAAATTGGTTTTCATCTAGAAGACGTGAACCCACTATTGCCTGCATTTTGGCAACATACGGCTGCAAAGCGTGATGATAAAGTTTTGGTGCCTCTGTGTGGTAAGTCAGAGGATTTGATTTGGTTAGCGACCAAACACGACGAAGTTCAGGGCGTTGAGCTAAGCCAAATTGCGGTAAGAGCGTTTTTTGCTGAGCATTTTTACACACCAACGGTAACGCCTGTTAATGGTATGCACGAGTTATATCAGTTTGATGAGCTGTCGATTTATACGGGTGATTTCTTTACCGCCCCAGTATCTAACGCCGATATCATTTACGATCGCGCTGCGTTAGTGGCTCTTCCTAAAGAGATGCGAGCAGAATATGCTGCTCGTGTTAAGCAATTGCTGAATCCTGGCGGTCGTATCTTGTTGGTCACGTTGAACTACCCGCAAGAAGAGATGGCAGGACCTCCTTTTAGTGTTCCTGTAGAAGAGATTGAACAGTTATTTTCCGGTTATAAGATCGCATGCTTAAACGTAGATCAAGCCGATGATAATCACCCTAAAATTGCCAAAAAGGGTCTGAGTCGCTTCTCTGAAGAAGTGTATTTAATTGAAAGTGAATAGGGTAACCGAGTTTATACAAATAAAAAGCGCAGCCAATTGGGCTGCGCTTTTTGTTTCTTGGAGCGAACTAGTGAAATCAGTAAACGATCTGTACTTTAGAAGCGCTGCTCACTGCATCTTCAATCGAATCTTCGATAGTCTTACGACGCGTTAGAACAACGCCTAAACGACGGCGACCATCGATTTCAGGCTTACCAAACAAACGAACTTGAGTTTGTGGTTGAGCCAGGGCATTGGCAAGATTATCAAAGCGAATATCTGTTGATGTACCTTGCCCTAGGATGACAGCTGACGCGGACGGGCCGTATTGAATGATACTGTTGATTGGCATGCCAGTGAACGCACGAACATGCAGAGCAAACTCAGACATTTCCTGAGAAATCATAGTTACCATGCCAGTGTCGTGTGGACGAGGTGAAACTTCGTTGAAAATTACTTTATCACCTTTCACGAACAGCTCTACACCGAAGATGCCGTAACCACCGAGCGCATTTACGACTTTCTCCGCTGTGTATTCTGCTGCTTTAATCGCAGTATCTGACATTGCTTGTGGTTGCCACGACTCTCGGTAGTCACCATCTTCTTGACGATGCCCAATTGGTGCGCAGAAATGGACACCATCTTTCGCTCGTACTGTCAGCAGCGTAATTTCATAGTCGAAGTCAATAAAGCCTTCGACGATCACACGACCGGCACCAGTACGACCGCCTTCTTGCGCGTACTCCCACGCTGTTTGCACATCTTGTTCTGTTTTGATGACGCTTTGTCCTTTACCAGACGAACTCATCACGGGTTTTACTACACAAGGGATACCAACGTGCGAAACTGCCGCTTTAAAGTCATCAAAGTTATCTGCAAACTGATAAGGAGAAGTCGTTAAGCTTAGCTCTTCAGCTGCAAGACGACGGATGCCCTCGCGGTTCATAGTCAACTTAGTTGCTTTTGCTGTCGGAACGACGTTCACGCCTTTTTCTTCTAGCTCAACTAATTTGTCTGTTGCGATAGCTTCAATTTCCGGAACCACATAAGCAGGTTGCTCTTTCTTGATGATTTCTTCTAATGCTTCGCCATCAAGCATATCGATGACGTAGCTGCGATGAGCCACTTGCATTGCTGGTGCGTCAGCATAACGGTCACACGCGATCACTTCTAAACCAAGACGTTGACATTCAATTGCTACTTCTTTACCAAGCTCGCCAGAGCCCAGAAGTAATACACGGGTAGCATGAGTGCTAGTAGCAGTACCAAACATAGTGTTCCCTTACAAAATAAAGTGGTGGAAGCGAATTTGCAGGGGATCATACTGATTTTTGCGAACGAAGCAAACGTTTGCGTGTGATTTTAAACAATAAAAAAAGGCCCTGCGTCATGCAGAGCCTCTCTCATAAGAGCATTGTGAGTTAAATGTTAACAAAACTCACTGGAATATCTGGGTTCAGTGCCTCTAGTGTTGATTGAGTATCGGCTAGGTGGCTGATCTTACCCTGTGAGTTCTCCACTAGTGCTGCGGCTTTGATGTCTTCAAACTGCTCGCCTGCCATCAGGATTTGAATTAAGGCAACCTGAAGTGGCGGAAGGCTAGGGTTGAACGCTGCGTTTTCTGCGTAAGCACCTTGGAATACACGACCACTATTCATCTCAAGAGCAATGCCACTTAAGTTGTTAGTGTATGGAGCGTGACTAATGTTCATCGCAGTAACTGCTTTTTGGATCAGAGTGTCGTTGTCATCGCAAGCAAACTCGTGTTTCACTTCTGCCATTAGACCTGACTGGATACCAAGATCAGCAGGACCGAATGCTTCAGGAAGATAGTCGTGTAGCGATTTTTCTTCACGCTCTGGCAATTGGATCTTTAATTCTTTCGCCGTAGTTAGTTCATTCATGAACTGACGACAGTGACCACAAGGGCTGTAGTTAATGGTGATATCTTTAACACCACGTTCGCCTTTCATCCAAGCATGGCTAATCGCGCATTGTTCAGCATGAACAGTTTGACCTAACTGAACACCAAAAAACTCCATGTTCGCACCGAAGTAAAGGCGACCAGATAGACCACGAACAATCGCGCCTACATAGAATTCAGAAATCGGTGCGTAAGAAAACGCAGCGGCAAAAGGAAGTAGAGCAACACGAAGCTCTTTATCAGAAAGATTGGTAGCGTTTAGTAGCGCTTCAAACTGTTGCTCAGAAATAGTGGCATCAAAATCGTCAGAAAGGACGATAGGAGCAAGAGGTGTTGAAAGTGCTTCAGGAGCGCTTGCTAGCGCCTGTTCAATGCGACTTTTCATGTTGAATCCTTGTTATTGCATGGACAGTTATTCTATGTGAAAGGTGGAAATGTTCTGTGCTTTAGATCACGTTAATGTGTGTAATGATAATTTACGTTACATAATTAGAGTGAGCTCACACATGTATTCGATTTCACTAAGATTTAACGTTATCTCTGTCCCACTAATAACTATATCAACGTACATTCATACTGCGAATTTTCTAGAGGAGATTATGACCTGCTCACTTGATAGCAAAGCAGGTCATTGAGGTTATTATTGGTATAACCAAACCGCCAAAGCAAAGAAGCTTGGCGCGAGAATTGAGGTGATGATGCCACAAAGCACCAATGCAAGAGATGAGAACGCTGCGTCTCCCGGTTGTTTCTCAGCACATGTTGCGGTGCCGAGAGCGTGAGAAACAGTACCCATTGTTAGACCGCGCGCAATTGGATGCTTAATACCAATGATATTGAAGATCGGGTACGCGAGGATGGCACCAAACAAACCCACAATAAGCACTAAAATTGCCGCAACAGCTGCTTCTCCGCCTAAGTGGCTAGAGATTTCCATCGCGATAGGGGTCGTCACAGACTTACCAACCAAGCTGGCTATTAAGCTAATGTCAGCTTTAAATGCCACCGCAATAAGCGTAGCGGTAAGCATGGACATAACACTACCTAACGTGCAAGCCAGAGTGATAATGCGCCAATTGGCTTTGATTTGAGGCAGTTGTTCATAAAGTGGATATGCCAGCGCAACAACGGCGGGTTGAAGTAAAAAGCTGATGTATTCGTTGTCAGCGTAGTATGTTTCAAATGGCACTTTCAAAAAGGTTAGCAACGGGATTAATACCGCGATACTGATCAAAAGCGGGTTAGCAATCGGATTGTTCACCTTGATTGCAATTTGGCGTGCGGCAAGGAAAACCACAATAGTGACAAGTAACCACATACTAGTGCTTCTCCTTCAGTAAGTAATCTAAGAACCATGCCAAGCTGACCAATACGATCAGTGAGCCGCCTACTGCACTCGCAATAATTGGCAGTGCGTTAGCCAGTAGCATATCGAAGTGTTGCATCAGACCCACGCTGATAGGCACGAATAGCAGGATCATATAGCGGATGAATAGGGTTGCACCTGGCTTAACCCATTCCACTTTGACTAAGCCAAGGGTCATTGAGAAAAACAGCACAAGCATCCCGATGACACTTCCTGGAACAGAAATGCCAATGAATTTTTGAATGGTGTTGCCGATACCAAGTGCTCCCATGATGAGTGCGAGGGAGATGAGCAAATGGATCAGCTGTAGTAATCGATCTTTTATCATTTTGACAGCATATAAAACAACAAGCACACCCGAAGGTGCGCTTGAACAAGGTAAGAAATTAGGAGGCTAGGCTCTCTACATAACGATAGACGGATTTTAATATTGCTATCTTCTTTTCGTCACTTTCATGTTCGTGAACTAAGTTTTCCAAATTCATCATGTACTCTTCAATCTGACTTTCGAAAACTTCACGACAATGTTGTGCCCAGCGTCTTTGTTCTTGTTCATCTAATGTGCCTGCATAATGGCGAGCACGGTAACGGAAAAGCAATGGCTTGATTCGTTTATCATCGAATTCAATGTCCAGTGCGGCTAAGTTATTCGGATCGGTTTCACGAATGATGTCCATAGCAGCGCGAACAGCAGGCGAGAAAAAACCATCGTAAAGCTGCATATCAACGTCATTACTCTTTTCGAATTCACGTTCTATAGAGAATAGACTAATCAGCTTCTCTCGGATCTCTGGGTGTTGGCGCAACAACGCTAAATTGTTTAAACATTGTTGGCGGTCAATACCAATGACTTCCGCATTTTCCGCGGTTAATGTTTTTGCTGGAGCGAGAATAGGGCACTTGTTCAGATGCACCAGCTTCACTGGTACAGGCAGTAAGTCGCCCAATTCATCACGCTTGGTGTACAAGCGTTCTTTCAGTTCTTCCGCTGAAAGTTCAAGGATCGGCTGAGGATCTTTGGCTAAATCAATCGTGATAACAGCGTTGTTGTTGGTTGGGTGCCAAGCCACAGGCACAATCCAGCTTGTGTATTGGCATTCACGCCCAAGCATGCCTGATACATGCATCAACGGAGTCATATTGACAATATCAACCAGCTCATTGAGTTTGCGCTTGTTACGCATCGAGAAAAAGTAGTCAAATAGCTTAGGTTGGGCGGCTTTAACTTTCTTCGCCATTTCAATCGTGGCAATCACGTCGGCCATCGCATCGTGAGCATTGCTGTGTTCAATGCCATTCGCTACGGATAAATGCTCTAGCTTGAAGCTTGTAAAGCCTTCATCGTTCTCCGGCCATTCAATACCTTCAGGACGCAGGGCATGACATGCTCGCATCACGTCAAGCAAATCCCATCGTGAGTTGCCGTTTTGCCAGCTCCATGCGTATGGGTCGATGAAGTTTCGGTAGCAAGTGTAACGAGTGACTTCATCATCAAAACGTATGCTGTTGTAGCCAAGGCTAGTCGTCTTTGGTTTAGACAATTCAGCATGAATTTTGGCGATAAACTCAGGTTCAGGTAAGCCTT
Organism: Vibrio sp. Y29_XK_CS5; assembly: GCF_024181835.1. NCBI lineage: Bacteria > Pseudomonadati > Pseudomonadota > Gammaproteobacteria > Vibrionales > Vibrionaceae > Vibrio > Vibrio sp. Y29_XK_CS5. Next base: position 389,479 of record NZ_JAMZAM010000004.1, on the reverse strand, counting down.
CTTGCATTGCTTTTTGTGGTGTAATACCAGTGATCAAAGCTGCTTCTGGCGAAGGAAGGTAATCAGCAGGTGGACGACAGTACATCACCAAAGGTTCACCAATGATATTGAAGTTTTCATCAGTGCGAACGCCAGCAAACTGGCTTGGGCGGTCTTTGGCTGGACTTGTTCCCCAAGTCTCGTAATCGAAAAAGAAAAAAGTGGGCTGATTGTCTTGGTGCATTCTGCTTACCGTTTACGGAACCGATAGGAGTATTAGACCATTCAACGCCTTGACTCGCAACGAAAGATGCAATGTGACGTTGTGAAAATGAAAAAGCCGAAGTGTCACTTTCGGCTTGAAGTTTTTTATTTGGTTAATGCTTGGACAATCGCTGATTTTTATTAGCCAAAATCAAGGGTGAGCAACAAACGAGCTTGATTCGATTGGATACTAGGCGAGCGATGAACCAGCCCTTTGTTTTCATTTCCGATCCAACGCTCACCTTTTAGCAGTGCAACGTCACCAACAGAAAGGTGCCTGATGTCTGATTCTGCTCTGTATAAGCCGGATTCTGCATCCGAAAGCCCATGACTACCGCGACCGAGCTTTGAGCGATCAAGTACGTCATTAGCAATCCATTGAGTCGCAATGCCTTGGTAGGTAGTGACTAGGCGGCAGGGGACTTGATCAACGTGAAAACGGGGACACATCGCGCTATTGAGTGTCGCTAGGCGCAGTCCTGCGTCTTCTAACTCAAACAAATAGCAAAACATGTCGACTAACTCCACGATATTTCTCAACAATACATCCGGCGCCTGCCCATCGGTTGCGTATTGCAGTACTTCATAAGCATTTTCAGGAGATACATTCAGCGATTTATTGAAGTTAGGGTGGGAGGTGATGAACCGATTCGTGGCATCGGCAAGCGGTTGATCGAATTGTCGCCGCCAGATTGCGATATTGATGTCTTCTTGATAGATGTTCGCTAACACAGTTGGCTCTTCGCCTGAACTGAAACACGGCGCTCGAAGTGTGCATTCAAGAGCCTCAGTTGAAGTGGACTCGATTAAAGTTGAACTCATGACATTACCTCCGATGTTATCTGTGTTCATTTTGATATTTGTGAAATGTTATATTATAACAATACTGCTCAATAAATCAGTTTAGACAGTTAGCGAGTAGGGAGTAAGGCATTAATTGGAGAAGATAGGAAGGGGATGACTCTTCACTTTGGTGCGCTTAAATACAAAAAAGCCGATGGAGAAACCATCGGCTCAAACTGAGAGTTATTTTTTGAGAACAGCTACGCTTTTTGTTCTTCTAACTGTCCATTGTCGTTGGTGGATTTCAACAATCGGCTGGTAATGGTACCTGCAGTCATTGCACCAGAGACATTAAGTGCAGTTCGCGCCATATCAATTAGTGGCTCGATAGAGATCAGTAGCGCTGCGATTGTCACAGGCAAGCCCATCGCAGGCAGTACAATCAGGGCTGCAAAGGTTGCGCCGCCGCCGACACCGGCAATACCAAATGAGCTAATCGTGATGATGGCAATCAGTGACAGAATAAAGTTGATGTCTAGAGGATCGATACCCATTGTTGGCGCTACCATTACCGCAAGCATTGCTGGGTAGATACCTGCACAGCCGTTCTGACCGATAGTGGCACCGAAAGACGCTGACAAGTTCGCAATCGCTGGTGGTACGTTTAGCTTGGTGATTTGTGCTTCAACGTTAAGTGGAATCGTTGCCGCTGAACTGCGTGATGTGAATGCAAATGTCAGTACTGGCCAAATCTTTTTAAAGTACTCAGCAGGGCTAACGCCGACAAAAGAAACAAGTAGACCATGGACAAGGAACATCAGTGCAATTGCAACGTAAGATGCAACAATAAAGCCAAGCAAATTAAAAATGTCGGCAGCACTTGATGTTGCGACCACTTTCGCCATAAGGGCAGCAATACCATAAGGCGTTAATGCCATGATCATCTTAACCAGGCGCATAACCACGGATTGTGCCGCTTCCACAAAAGTACGAATTGGAGATTCCAACTCTTCTTTTTCTGCCATCACTTTACGTGCAGCGATACCTACTAAAACACCAAAGATAACCACAGCAATGATCGATGTAGAACGAGCCCCTGTAAGATCGGCAAACGGGTTAGTTGGAATAAAGCTTACTAACATCTGAGGAATCGTTAGGTCGCTTACTGATCCTACTCGACTCTCTAATACGGCAATACGAGCCGTTTCACGTGCACCTTCAGTTAATCCAGCGGCAGACAAACCAAATGTAGTCGTAACAAGAATACCGATCATGGCAGCAATGGCTGTTGTTACCAGCAAAACAGAAATCGTTAGACCAGAGATCTTACCCAGCGAACCGCCTTTCTCTAGCTTTACAACGGCGGAAATCATGGAAATCAATACCAAAGGCATAATCACCATTTTAAGGAGACCAACATAACCGCTGCCGACTATGCCGACCCATTCAAGTGTTTGTCCAATGACATCGCTGCCTTCGCCATGAATAAGTTGCAGTCCAAGACCGAAAAGAGAGCCCGTAATCAAGCCAATTAAAACCAAACGCGAGAGTGTGTTTTGTTTTTGTTGTTGGTTAAAAAGGAACATTAATATGGCGATAAACACCGCCAGAGAAGCAACCACTGCGAAATTCATAATCTTACCTTAGTAATCGGCATAAGAAGTGCTGATTAAATTTTATACGGAGCTATATACTGGTTGGGTAAGATACCGAGTGGGATATAACTTTAAAAATGATAAACAGGTATTAGATAGATCTAAAATGAATATAAAAATGCGACTCGACTCTCGTTGATGACTGATTTAGCGTAATATTTAGGCGAAATTTTTCAATCATAGTGCCTAATGAGATCAAGCATATCCTTTCTATGCAAATAAATGACTTTTTCTTCTTGATAGCTGAAAACTTGATAAATCATCGCTTTGGCTACGTCTTGAGCATGAACGGGTATAAAGTTCGCCAATTTACCAAGCATAAGCGGACGAATTACCTTAGAAAGTGTCTGAACAACCTTTTCATCCGTACGAGGATTTTCTCGCTGTCCGACCAGAGGTCCGGGCCTTGCGAACACCACTTCTTCAAAGCCCATCCTCTCGATATTTTTTTCCATATGTCCTTTGCAAGCTAGATAATGGGATGAAGAAGACGCCTTTGCGCCTAGACTCGAAACCACAGCGATGCGTTTTACACCGATCATCTTCATTTGTTGAGCAACTTTACATACCAATTCGACGTCGATTTTTCGCAGAGCATCTTTGCTGCCAGCTTGTTTTAATGTGGTGCCGAGACAAATAAAACCGACGCGTGGAATCGGTTGCTGATCGTCCCAATCGTGGATTGTGAGCGCCGCGTCTAACAATGGGACAATTTTGTTATTTGGATCCTCGATACCAGTGATCGTTCGGCGGGAGAGAGAATATAGCGTTTCGATGCTAGGCTGTGAGATCAGTTGAAGGATGACTTCTCTACCAACCAGCCCTGTTGCGCCAGCGATAATGACACATGCATTTGAATCGTTACTCATTGTATTCTTCCTCATAGAGAACAGTTGCTTAGGCTATTGTAGCTTAATTGTTCAGCCAAGCATTAGGCATGCTATCAATGTTTGACGCACGACCCGTTTGCTCGCTCTTCAAACGAGGCAAATAAAAAGACCCGCGGGACGAACGGGTCTTTTTTCCTAGGAGAATGATAAGGGTATGGATTGCCGCGATGGGCGTTGTTTGTTGGGCTTGCCTCTCTTAGCGGGGCGACGACTTTGATTGGCAAACATAATTTCTCGCTTTTTTGTTAGGGACAATTTCTTTAAAGCATCACACGTGCCAACTTTCAAAATACAGACGATGAGGAAATCAGCTCTCGTTTCATTTACGCCTAATTTTTGTTGAGCGTTTTATTGGATAACTTATATTTATCAATGTGTTAATTTATTTGGTTAGACTGATTTTGACCATCGGATGTTATCAATTAGAGCGCTGAAAAATAAATGACTGAGACTGAGTTGGTTTAAGTTGAATGCTTTCTTTAGTAGAACAAGCTTGTTGAAATAACATTTTTATCAATATGACTGTCGAATTGACAAAAAGCGCTGTCAAAAAGAGAAAATCAGATGAAATTGCACGGGAGAGGGGTACACTTGTTCTCTCAATTTGTCGGGAGTCTCATTTCTCTCGCGGTTTTCTAAGACCAAGGACGTCGTATGAACATAGATCTCAGTACGCTTGCGCCAACGCAGGTGTACCATTTGATGACTCAAACTGTCATTCCTCGCCCAATCGCTTGGGTGCTCACAGACTCAGGTGAGCAAAACTTCAACTTAGCGCCATTTTCCTACTTTACTGCGGTCTCCAGCCGTCCACCTTTATTGATGATTTCTGTGGGAAAAAAGCCCAATGGGGACATCAAGGACACCACGCGAAATGCATTAGAAACCGGTAAGTTGGTTATCCATATTGCACCCAGCGATCTCGCGGATAAAGTCACTTTATCTTCTGCCACATTAGAACATGGGGAATCTGAACTGGAGACGACTCAACTTGAGACGGTTGATTTCCAAGGTTTCGAATTACCACGCTTAGAGGGCGCGCCAATTGCATTCGGCTGTAAGTTGCATGAAGTGATAGAGATGGGGGAGACGCCGCAAAGTTTAATCTTTGTAGAGATTGAACACATTTATGTCGATGAGCGGGTCATATCCATGGAGGGTGACCGTTTAAAAGTTGATGCCTTAGCTGTCGACCCATTAGCTCGGTTAGGCGGTAATGAATACGCCACGTTAGAAAAAACTTTTTCTGTCGCTCGTCCAAAATAAAGAATAAGGAATCATCATCATGGATCGCTCTTTTGCCTCAGAAATTCAAGCTCGCATTGATAACAAAACCAAACCATTAGGCGCTCTTGGTTTGCTCGAAAAAGTGGCGCTAGAACTGGCGTTAATTCAAAGCCAAGATAAACCTCAAGCGGTTGAAAAAATAGAAATTCGCAAACCAACCATGTTGGTATTCGCTGGTGATCACGGCATCGCCGAAGAAGGGGTGAGTATTGCGCCCAGCGCTGTGACTCAACAAATGGTGGCGAATTTTCTCGCCGGTGGCGCCGCTATTAATTGTTTCTGCGATCTCAACCAAATTGACTTTAAGGTTGTTGACTGTGGCATGTTGTCACCGATCGATACCTTAGTTCCTGACTTTAAAAATCATCCCAACTTGATTGAGAAACGTCTCGGAAATGGTACGGCAAACTTTGCTAAACAAACGGCGATGTCCCTAGAACAAGTCGCGCTAGGTTTGGAATATGGTGCAAAGGTCGCGCAGCAGGCGATTCTTAATGGCTCGAACTTGTTGATGTTTGGTGAAATGGGGATTGGCAATACCAGTTCGGCATCGGCATTGTTAACAGCGTTGAGTCCATTGGAAGTCGACCATTGTGTTGGCTATGGTACTGGCATTACTCAAGAGCAACTCAACCGTAAAATCAAGCTAGTCGCACAAGGTGTGAATCGCTGCCGTGAGCTTGATACCAAAGGCGCGTTGGCTCAAGTCGGTGGGTTTGAAATCGTGCAAATGGTTGGTGCATTCTTAGAAGCGAAACGCCACAAAACGCCTATTTTAGTCGACGGATTTATCGTCTCTGTAGCCGCTTATGTCGCGACTTTATTGGATGAAGAGACGCGAGATTACATGCTGTTTGCTCATAACTCAGAAGAGAATGGGCATAAGTTTGTGTTGGAATGCCTACAAGCGGAGCCTCTCTTGGATCTTGGTTTGCGTTTAGGTGAAGGAACCGGAGCGGCGCTTGCTTTGCCACTGGTAAAAGCGGCGGCTCAGCTTTACAACAACATGGCGAGCTTTGAGAGTGCGGGAGTGACGGTTTAGTGTCTGCATCTGAGAATACCCACACTTCAGAGACTCGTTCTTTGCGCTATCAGAGTGAGCTTTTCTTGCTCGCAATAAGCTTTTTTAGCCGTATACCTGTGCCCGCAGATTTACCTTATAGTGAAACGCGCATGAACCAAGCAGGGCGATACTTTGCTTTGGTCGGTGTGGTGCTTGGGCTATTGTGCGCAGCTGTATTTTCACTGGCAAGTTTGTTGTTCCCAAACTCAGTTGCCATCGTGTTGACCATGGCATTTAGCCTGCTGCTTACCGGCGCTTTTCATGAGGACGGATTAACGGATATGGCGGACGGCATTGGCGGTGGCATGACGTTAGAGCGCCGCTTAACCATCATGAAAGACAGCCGCATCGGGACGTACGGCGCGGCAACGCTAATGATGGCGCTGCTGGCGAAGTTTGTATTTTGGAGCGAGTTAGCCAATGAACCTCAATTTTGGCTGATGATCGTTGTGGCGTTTACCGTGAGCCGAGCGTTGGCTGCCACTCTCATATATGACATGCCTTACGTTAGTGACGCGGATACCTCGAAAAGTAAACCGTTAGCGAATAAGCAATCGAGCTTGGAAGTCGCGATACTGCTCTTAACTGGTGGGGTTGTAACGTTGTTACTGGGTGTGACTCAGGCTGTTGTTATTGTATTGGTATTGGCACTGTTTCGTGTCGGCTTTAAACGCTGGCTGACCAAACGTATCGGCGGATTTACTGGCGATTGCCTTGGTGCCGCGCAGCAGCTTTCAGAGTTGCTTGTTTATCTCATTCTTATCGCATTTAGCCATTCATTATGAAGCAACTTATTCTAGGTGGTGCTCGCTCAGGAAAGTCGAGCTTAGCAGAGAGCAGGGCGCAACAATGGGCACAAAATAAAAACGGAACGCTTCACTATGTGGCGACGGCATTGCCTTTTGATGACGAGATGAGGCAACGCATTGCTCACCATAAACAGCAGCGAGGGGCTGGGTGGATTGAACATGAATGTCCGCTTAACTTGCCTGAGCTCATTTGTGGGTTTTCGTCTCAAGATATTGTGTTAGTTGACTGTCTCACGCTTTGGCTCAACAACTGGATCTTTGAACTCGGTGATGACTGCTGTAATGAGCGGTTAGAGGAGCAAATTGAGTTGTTGGTGAATGCGGCGGCGCAATCTGACGCGACGCTGATTTTTGTCTCTAACGAAGTCGGTATGGGCATTGTGCCGCTCGGCGCCGTCAGTCGTTATTTTGTTGATAATGCGGGACGGATGAATCAAAAACTGGCGACCGTATGTGAACAAGTCACGTTTGTCGCCGCGGGCTTGCCGCTTGAGCTCAAACCACAGGAAGGGAAAAGATGAAAACGTTGAATATCTATTTACTGCGACACGGAAAAGTGAACGCAGCCCCAGGTTTACACGGACAAGCCGATTTAAAAGTTGATGAAGCTGAGCAACGCAAAATTGCGCAAGCCTGGCAACAGACGGGGCGAGAAGTAGAAGGGATCATCAGCTCTCCCTTGTCACGTTGTCACGACCTTGCTGAGATACTCGCTGAGCAGCAACTTTTGCCTTTAAGTGTGGAGCCACAACTTCAAGAGTTGGATTTTGGTGATTTCGATGGCATCCCATTTGACATGCTTTCTGAGCACTGGAATAAGCTCGATGCGTTTTGGAAAGCACCGGCACAACACACCTTACCGAATGCTGAGAGCTTAGATGATTTCTCTCATCGTGTAACTTGTGCTTGGTCTCAAATCATTAATGATATCAATGACAACTTGCTAATTGTCACGCATGGTGGCGTAATTAGAATGATTCTTGCCCATGTATTGGGTGTAGATTGGCGCAATCCGCGATGGTATTCGACATTAGCGATAGGAAATGCGTCAGTAACACATATAACAATTACCATCGATGATCAGATTTACGCCTCAGCTCGTTCGATAGGCGTACCACTATTTGAAAATTAGTCACGGAAGTAGCCAACGCTTGGATCTCTACCGAGTTTAAGAGATAAAAGGGCTGGCTCGATTACATCAAAAGGAACCATAAATGACCGCTCCTAGCTGGGATTTATCCATCGTTTATAACGATCTCGCTGACCCACGAATTCAAGATGACATTGCCCTTGTAGAGCAATGCATTGACCTTCTCAATAAACAGTCTGCCGATTGTAACTCTGTTGAAGTGATGCAAAACGCAATCTTAACCAGCGAGGCGGCAAGCCGTTTGGCTGGCACTATTGCGAACTTCGCTAACTGTTACGCGTCGGTGGATGCGACAAATGCAGAGGCGAAAGCACTGCTGGGTCGTATGACGCGTATTTTCTCTGAGCTTTCTCAAGCTTACAGTGCGTTTGAGCTTAAATTGACTCACGCTGATGAAGAGTTCATTACTCGCGTTTTGGATCATGAAAATCCAGACATCAGTGGTCAGGCGTTTTCAATCGTGAACTCTCGCAAACTGGCTGACACACGTTTAAGCACCGAAGAAGAAAAGCTATTAGCGGCAATGAGCGTGGATGGAAAATCTGCGTGGGGTAAGTTATACAACAACCTCACGGGTTCTTTGAAAGTGAAGCTTGACTACGCTGATGGTGAAAGTGAAGAGCTTGGCTTCTCGCAAGCAGCAAGCATTCTTTATGGTTCTGAATTTGATCGCCAAGAAGCTGCGTGGCGTGGCGTTCAAAAGGCGATGGCGACACATCAAGAATCTTTCGCTTCTATCCTTAACGCGCTTTCAGGTTGGCGTTTAACAGAGAATAAAAAGCGTTCTACCAAACGTGATGTCCATTTCCTTGATCCAAGCTTACATGGCAGCCGAATTAAAGCGGAAACGTTGGATGCCATGATGAAAGTCGCTAAAGACAGCCGTGAGATTGGTCAAAAAGCCGGTTTGCTAATGGCGAAGGTCCACGGTCTGGATGAGATGAAACCATGGAATCATCTTGCTGCGATGCCTGCTTTGAGTGGCGAAGCGAAAGTTTATCCATTTGATGAAGCTATCGACGTCATTTGTGAAGCGTTCGAAACCGTGAATCCAGACATGTCCGAGTTTGTCCGCATGATGGTACAAAACGGCTGGATTGATGCTGCGCCTAATGCCAATAAACGCCTTGGTGCATACTGTACTAAGCTGCCGGCGACGCGTACGCCGCTTGTGTTTATGACTTGGAGTGGTAGCCGCTCAGACCTAATGACGCTTGCTCACGAGCTTGGTCATGCCTTCCACAACTGGGTGATTCGTGATTTGCCGCTTTGCCAGACGTACTACCCAATGACGTTGGCAGAAACTGCCTCGATTTTCGCTGAAAACATCGTTCGTGATCATCTGATTTCAAAAGCAGAAAGTGTGGATGACAAGCTCGAAATGCTGTGGGAAGAGCTCTCTTCGGCGTTAGCGCTGATGATCAATATTCCAGTTCGTTACGAATTCGAAAAAGCTTTCTACGAGCGTCGCCAAGAGGGCGAACTGACAGCAGATGATTTCTGTGAACTGATGTCAGAAACGTGGAAAGATTGGTATGGCGATGTGATGAGCGAGGCTGACCCTTATTTCTGGGCGAGCAAACTTCACTTCTCCATTTCTGGGGTGAGCTTCTACAACTACCCATATCTGTTCGGCTTCTTGTTCAGTAAAGGTATCTACGCTCAACGTGAAGCTAAAGGGGAGCGTTTCTACGACGATTACGTAGATCTATTACGTGACACTGGCAACATGATGGCTGAAGAGGTTGTAGACAAGCATCTTTCAATGGATCTGACGCAACCCGAATTCTGGCAGCAGAGTGTGGAGCTAGTTCGTGACAAAGTAGACGAATTTGAACGTTTACTCGCACAACGTGGTGAATAAACGCTAAAAGTTGATCAAATCATAATGATCTTCTTTAGGGCTGTGGTAAAGTTCACAGCCCTAACACTTTGTAATTGTTTAAAAAATAAACGCCTCAATGCTTGATTTGAGTGCATGGCGCGAAAAGGTATGGGATTTTAAATAAATTTGGCGGCTTCTACTCATAAGTGGGATCGCAACAACAAAAATCCTTTGTACAATTTATTAACATACCCGCCGTGCTATTAAGGAGTAACGCATGACGAAGTCTCTCTTTCGCCAATCGTTTTTAACTGACACGTTAGATGTTCATATTGATGTCGCGCCAGCGGAGCAGGTGCTGTCTAATGGTGTAAAACTTAAACTCTATCAGCGTGGTGTGCTAGAAGTGATTCCTGATGAATACACTCAGGAAACCAAGAACGTCATCATCTCTTGTGGTGTCCACGGGGATGAAACCGCACCGATGGAGCTGGTGGATTCAATTATCAAAGACATCGAATCCGGCTTCCAGAAAGTCGAAGCTCGATGCTTATTCATTATCGCTCACCCAGAATCGACTCTGGCGCACACGCGATTTTTAGAAGAAAACCTTAATCGACTGTTTGATGAGAAAGAGCACGAGCCAACCAAAGAGCTTGCGATTGCTGATACTCTCAAATTGTTAGTGAGAGATTTCTATCAAGATACGGCAGCGGAAACACGCTGGCACTTAGATTTGCACTGTGCGATCCGTGATTCAAAGCACTACACCTTTGCGGTGAGTCCGAAAACGCGTCATCCTGTTCGTAGCAAAGCTTTGATTGATTTTCTCGACAGTGCACATATTGAAGCCGTGCTACTGTCTAACTCACCAACCAGCACATTCAGTTGGTTCAGTGCAGAGAACTACGGCGCTCAAGCTTTGACGATGGAACTGGGTCGTGTGGCTCGCATTGGTGAAAACGACTTAGACAAACTGACTGCGTTCGATTTGTCACTGCGTAACCTAATCGCAGAGGCGAAAGCGGAGCACTTGTCTAAGCCATGTATCAAGTACCGTGTGAGTCGTACGATTGTACGCTTGCACGAAGATTTCGATTTCATGTTTGATGACAACGTCGAGAACTTTACCTCATTCGTTCACGGCGAAGTGTTTGGCCACGATGGTGACAAACCATTGATGGCGAAGAACGATAACGAAGCCGTTGTTTTCCCAAATCGCCACGTCGCGATTGGTCAACGCGCAGCATTAATGGTGTGTGAAGTGAAAACGCGCTACGAAGATGGTGAGTTAGTCTACGATTAATGCCATATCGCTTTAATTTCGGCGAATAAAGCGTAAGAACACATTTGCAATTTACCGAGGCTTAACTGTAAGGTTAAGCCTCGTTTGTATTTATCGGCTACTATGGATTTTCAACAACTTATCCTGAACAAGGAACGACGCTGGCAACGCAATCTTTTGATTATGTCAGTGATTCTCGTGCTGCTCTCTGCTATCCACTTGATGGTCGGAGAGGTATTCCTTTCTCCTTTTCAGCCTCTCTCAGCATTTGAACAAAAACTCTTGTTGGATTTACGCCTTCCACGTTTGGTTTCTGCCGCCATTATCGGTGCAGCATTGGCGGTCTCTGGTGCTACCTTACAAGTTCTACTCGGGAATGTATTAGCCGAACCCGGCGTTCTCGGGATCTCCGGTGGCGCGAGCTTGGCAATGGTGCTCGTCATGTTTGCCTTGCCGGTTTTACCTTCTCCGATGATCTTTATGTTGGCTGCCATTGCCGGTTCGATGCTGTTTACCGTCATATTGGTTGGTATCGCAAGGGCAATGCATCTCACTACTGCAAGGCTGCTGCTCGTCGGCGTTGCACTGGGTATTTTGTCGAGCGCCATTGTGACGTGGGCATTCTACTTTAGCGATGACTTAAGCCTACGTCAGTTAATGTACTGGCTAATGGGCAGTATTGGTGGGGCAAGTTGGTATCAGCACACCGTTACTTTGGTCATGCTACCTGTATTGATTTGGCTCTGTTGCAAGGGCAAACCGCTTGATAAGTTGATGCTTGGGGAAATCCATGCCACTCAACTAGGTATTGATGTTCATCAGATGCGCTGGAAACTCATTTTGGCAATTTCCATTCTCGTTGGTGGTTCCGTTGCATTGGGGGGGATCATTAGCTTTGTGGGCTTAGTCGTGCCGCATCTGCTTCGATTAGCGTTTGGTACAGAAAACCGTTACTTGTTGCCTCTGTCGGCAATATCTGGCGCAGCCTTATTGGTGTTTGCTGATATCGGCGCGCGTTTGTTGCTCGATTCCGCTGAGCTGCCGCTGGGAGTGATGACCACTTCTATCGGCGCACCTATCTTCATTTGGATGCTGGTGAAAAGTCATGATGCACGTTAAGCACATCGCAGTGGGAAGTCGACTGCTACCGCTCTCCTTTGAATGTAAGCCGGGTGAGGTTGTCCATGTCGTTGGTCCAAACGGCTCAGGAAAGAGTACATTACTTGGTGCGATATCTGGCACCTTAACTCAGCGTGAAGGCGTAAGTGGGGAAGTACTTGTCGATAATAACGACCTGCTCACAATGCCACTTTCAGAACAAGCGCATATCCGTGGGTATTTGTGTCAGCAATCAAGACCTGCATTCAATGTTGATGTCTTTCAATACTTAGCACTTTCATTGCCAACTGGTGCTAATATCAGCGACGCGAAAGTACGAGATGCCGTTAATATTGTTATTGAGCTAGTACAACTGCAAGACAAGCTTCATCGAAGTATTCAGACATTATCCGGCGGTGAATGGCAGCGTGTCCGTTTAGCCGGAGTGTGTTTGCAAGTGTGGCGCACAATTAACCCTTACTCTCAGCTATTGATTTTGGATGAACCCGCAGCGCCGCTGGATATTGCCCAAGAAGGACTGCTATATCAGCTCATTAATGCCGTCGCTGCGCAGGGGATTGGGGTGTTGGTCGCAAACCACGACCTAAACCGAACGCTTAAACACGCTGATAAAGTCTTGCTGCTCAATAACGGCGTATTGCATTCTTTAGGTCATGCAGATGAAGTACTCACGGAAGAGGGCTTGGCAGAAGTTTTCCAAACTCAAGTTCGTAAAGTCGTATTGGAAGATAGACCCTATTTGATTTTTGATTAACTTGAATTCGCAGCTAAAAACCGCCGTATTGACATCAAACAGAGCACGCTAAAAAGTGTCAATCTGGTTGTAAGACTGTGATGTTCAATGCCAATACTAAGCTGCAATTAGCCGTTTTCTCTAACACTCTTTTCGTGCAAGTGATTATTTTAGCAGTTGCAGTGATATTTCGAGCGATTCCATTTTTATACGCTTCTAAGCCATTTCTTATTTGAAGGCTGATCTCAATTGCCTATAAAGTTGATAGTGAAACATAAAGATGAGAGACATCAAAACAAAGGTACTTTCAAACCATATTCATTTAATGGTCATGTGAACTATAACTCAATGGACGAACCCAATTTAGAATCAGCCCGTTTAACGGAAAAGACTGAAGACCTACGAAAACGAAACCAAATACCTTTTAAATTTGATGGTGAACCAGTTGGGGAGCTGGCAGGTCGCTTCGAACACTGGCTCCCAGGCAAGAAATTTGAGGTCATGGCTGCGGTCAACAACTTCGCTATGTCATTGAATGCTCGGGGGAAGGTAATCGCAGACATGACAGAGCTGGTTTGTGTGACTGATAATTTACCACTAGCAAACTTTGATTATTGGGAGAGGCTTATTCGCTCACAGTTTTCAAAAGTGGTATCAGACACGAAACACGCTTCACAAATGTGCACTTGGTTGGATTTAATTAGTGCTGATGGACGCAAACGAGAGAAGACGCTCAGAACGTTGTGTGGTGGTGCGCCTAATGCATTTTTTCTTTGTATGGCGCTACGCAGACTTAATGATTGGGCACCTCAAGTTCGCCAAGCCGCCAAAGAGCAATTAGCGAAGATAGCAAAGCACAGTGATCCTCAAGACGTTGCAAATGCGACAAGCGTAGTCCTTGTTCATTGGAACTCTTGGGGACGAATCGATGAGACGGAAAAGCAAGTATTGCTGAATATAATAAGCAGACCCCAGGTAGCAAACGCTATTGTCGCCAAATTGATGAACTCTTCTTGCGGTCCCATGCCCTCGTTATTTTCTCAGTTAAGTCGGACCAACATTTTAGATACGCATCTAACTAACATCGCGAAGAGTGCTATTCAACCTTGTATAAGAGCCAAGGCTTTTCGTGCTCTTTTCGAAAAACGGCTTACATGGATTCATGGGCGAGAGTGGGTTTGGACAGATATTCGTTACTGTGAAGGGCAGTTCAAGCCCATCGTCTACGAACGGCAGATTAGTGTCTCCCTTTCATCTGCCGAGTTATTAAACCGCTCAGCACGCGACGCTTCTCCTATTGTTCGCAGAGTTGCAGCTGAGTTCCTTATTCGAGAGTTAGAGTCTCTTGGTAGTAAGGCAAAGAGATACGCACAGGGATTTTCAGCAGATAAATCAAACTCTGTCTCCGAGCGAGGTAGGTTTGCACTGAAGATGTTAAGCAAGACATAAAAGTGCAGCTCTTAGAAAACAAGTTATACGAAAAACTAGATGGTAATAATGTAAGGGGGTGCATATTAATGTCAGCTTAGCCACAGTGATTAAAAGTAGGTTATTACTCTTTGCTTTTCTTCTTTATCCGACGGTATCACCAGCTAAAAGCTCAGAGATACATCTTTTACTTAACTGGATGATAGATAACCATCAAACGATCGAAACCACGCTTAAAGATAGTAACCCATCTACATTAGTACCAACCATCTTCACTTTAATTGAAATCTGGAAACGTCGTGATGGAGCGCTTTCTGGGGAGGTGTCCCCATTAATTCTGAAGGCATTAATTGCGGACCCTTACACCACCTTATTGTTACTTTCGAAACAGCCTCTATCATTCGACAATTGGCTTGATGAGTTGGAAGGAATGGCATTTACCGCCTATGACACTAACGACAAAGCGGGACTTGAAACGTTAAGAGTCGATGTAATGCAGTCGCTCAGGTCGATTTCTGAAGCTAACGAAGGAAAGTTAACTTTGATGGCATCCCAACTTATCAATAGATTAAGTCACATTGAAATACGGGATATTCACTAAATCATGTAGGACACAGCTCTTGTTGCGCCTTTACGAATATACAAGGAGGAAGAGTGATAAGACTCATTGCTTTACTAAGTTTAGGGTTGGCATTTTCAGTGCAAGCGGAGAGAGGGCTCTCACCCAAAGTCGAACAACCGTTGCTTCAATTTGCACAAGCAAATTGTTTATATCAGTATTTTTCATACAAAAATTATGATTTAAAAGATATAAGAAGCATCTCGGCAGGTATTGTACAGATGAGCCATATTCCCGCAGATAAATTCGTTGAAGTTAATGAATTAGTTCGTAACTATGAGCCCCAGATTCAGTATAAGAAAGAGACGTCGCCTCTACTTGTGAAGTGTTTTACTTTAGAAAGCGACCCTGCTTTTTTGAAAAAACTGAGCCGCGTTTCGGAGCGTGATTAAGATAAGAGACCTTTTCTTATTTTAGAGTTTTGGTTAAAACGGAAGAAAAGCTGGATCAGGATAAACAGGCAAGCACAATAACGAAACCTAAAAGAGGTTTATGCGAGCTTTGAAATGGCATAGAACAAAAAGAAAATTTACTTGCGTTGACTTGGAGAAAGGAATGAAAAAATACGTGATTGTGGCTCTAACGAGTTTGTCATCTATGGCATTTGCTCAAGAAGAAGCGATAGATTGTAATAACGCGGTCAGTACCCTAGAGATTAATCAGTGTGCAGCCATTGAGTTAGAGGCTGCTCAAAAGCAACTAAATAAGTATTTGGAAACGAGTTTCGAACATAATTCTTATGATCCTGAGCTGATTAAAGCGATTCAAGTTGCACAAAAAGATTGGCAAGCGTACGTGACGTCGCATTGTGATTCGGTATATACGCAGTGGCGTGAAGGGACAATTCGTGGCGTGATGGCTATTTCCTGCGAAACTCAATTAACTCAACAAAGAACTCACGAAATTTGGCAAAACTTCTTAACCTACATGGATAGTACGCCACCGGTTTTACCCGAACCAAATGTTGAGTAGTGTTACTTAAACGCGGATAGATTCATTTTTTAAAACGCGTCAACGTACTTAACCTCAACACGGCTTCTATCACGCTAAACGGTATAGCGGATGAGAGATACTGTTTAGCCCACTCAGGCAGTAAATGGGAAGTGTTTTATGCCAAAGAGGGCAAATGTGATTCAGAACCTGATCGTAGGGCATTTTGCGGGTAAATTTAGCTGTAAGTTTCTTCTCTTGTTGGAGAGCTAGCACTTCTTTTGAGGACCGATAGTATGTTCCAAAGTCTCCTTCTAACTGAGATCCTTAAATCTGAGCTGAAAAACAACAATTTAATTGTTGAAACAACGAGTTGGCCACCAAAATGCAATAAGCTCATTGTATTGCAATATCGGTTTTCCAAATCATATACTTTGGTCAATTATCGAGAATTGGAAGATGGCCATTATTGGTTCGCAGAGTACATTGATGGTGACGAATGTTTGGCATGTCGCTTTGATGTTCTTTAGCATCATTCTTTTGAATCATGTATTTCAAGCTTATGGCATTTAATAGAGAAGGAGTTCATTTGACGATTCCTACCTTGTACATTTTTTCTGGTCTTCCTGCGTCTGGTAAGTCGACGTTAGCAAAGCTATTAGCCGCAAGAGTTGGCGCGATGTATGTACGCGTCGATACTATAGAGCAAGGTCTACGTGATTTGTGTCATTTCAAGGTTGAAGGTGAGGGTTATCGGCTAAGTTACCGGATCATCCGAGATAACCTTGAACTTGGGTTGAGTTGTATCGCTGACTCTTGTAACCCCATAGAGCTTACACGGCATGAATGGCAGCAAGTGGCAACAAGCATGTCTGCTCACTTTGTTAACATAGAGATAAGTTGCTCGGATGAGAATGAGCATAAACAACGTGTTGATTCTCGTAAGAATGAAGTTGAGAACCTGCAGCTACCGAATTGGCAACAAGTATACCCAAGTGACTTCAAGATGCAGGATTCAGAGCGTTGTCATTGATTCGAGATCAAGGAAAACAACGCAGTGTAATAGTTAGCTCTTTCCAAGTTGTTTGACGCAGCAATCGGGTCAATGACACGCTCCCAAAGGGCGAGCTGTCTTGGCTTGTATACTTTGTTGACGATTCTTGATTTAGAATGACTAGATCTTTAAATCGCCGCCGCGTCTACAAACCAAGTCATTCTCGCTGAACCTAGCATCTCGAGGTTACTTGGGTATAAAAGCTCGTCACTACGAGGCTTGGAAGACGGAAGTCGTCAAGATTGATACGGCAGCAGACAGTATCGAAACGTCGTTTGCCAAATTGGTCGAAAAGCTTGGTATTTGAATTTAGCATTCCTTTTATGATGGAGATTCGACATGCACAAGCGAGATAATGGTCTCGATGCCCAGGGCTTTATCCGCAATGACTGTTCACCAGGAAATATTCAAATAGAGTTCCAACCAGTTGTTGAGGTCGTTGTTGGTGAGTTGATAACGCAACTTCCAAAACAAATAGATGGTATCTACTTGTACGGCAGCGTTCCCAGAGGCACAGCAATGCTGGGGCACTCAGATCTCGATGTTTCCGTAATACTGACCGCACCGGTGAGTCAAAATGAACTGGGCATATTCAACAAACTGTCTTCAAGCATCCCCAAAGCTTATCCGCAAATAAGCAAACTTGATATTGACCCAGGTGAGCGTCATCGTGTTCTAGACCCAAAAGAAAAATACCATTGGCAATTTTGGCTCAAACACTGTTGCTGCTGCATTTGGGGAAATGATTTATCAAAAGAGCTTGTGTCACATAAACCCAGCTTTGAAATCGCTGAAGCTCTCAATAGTGACCTCGCGGTTTTTTTGGAGCAAATGAGTGGTCGTTTTGCGCAAATGAGTGACAAAGCGGTAGCAAAAGTGATTGGTAAGAAGTTGATAAGAGCTGCCTACTATTTTGTCGCTGAGAAGGACGGCAGTTGGTACATCAACTTGCCTGAATGTGTCGAAGTAGCGAGAAAATACTACCCAAATCAACATCAAGATATTGATCTTGCTTACCAATGTGCAATAGGCAACATAGCGTCCAAAATAGATGCCATCGCACTTTATCAGCGGTTAAGTCAACACATCAATGCTAGGGCTTTACAAAGTTGATTGTTTATCAAGAACGCTCAGAATAAAAAGCGCCCACAATATCGAGTATTGTGGGCGCTGAATTTTATCTGTAGTGCCTAATCGGCGACTTACTGTGTAAGTGGCTTAAGGTCTGCAGGGCGGTAGTAAACCGATTTTAGAACCTTACCTTTACGTACCGTTTTGCCTTCAGATACAAAATCTTCTGCGCATTTCGCAATGATGTATTCGCCTTTTTGAACCGCCATCAGCTTGATGCCTTGTTCAGCGTAGAACGCTTCTGTTTCTGCGTATTCTTGCTCGTTACGGCACACTTTGCTCATGTTGCTTGAGTGTACTTCGTCCCAGCAAGGGATAAAGTCGATACCACGGTTCACCGCTACGTTAAGCAGTAGATCGATCAGATAGCTGATCGCTAGGTTATCTTCAACTTTGCTGTCACCAAGGTGTACTAGACGACCCATTAGAACGTAAACGCTGTCAATGATTGCGTCTGCTTGCTCTGTTTTGCAATCCGCTTCCGCTAATTCAGTAAGCTCTTCGATCGCAAGAGAAGTGTGTAGCGTATCTGCTTGAGCGTCTAGGCTTGCAACATCCGCCACTGGTAGGTCGAAAGTGCTACGGAACTCGGTGATGTCACGGTATAGGTGATCAAAAATCTCTTGGGTTAGCTTTGACAGTTGCATTCTAATGTCCATTGAATCGATTGAAGTCGCAATCATATCAAACCGAACTTTAATCCCCAAGCGATCCCATTCTAACTGGTTAGAAATCTGTCTCTTGGGGAGTGAGTCTTAGCGAAATAGGTAAGGGAAGAGCTTCTTACGTTCTTCCTCTGAAAGCGCTGAAACACGTGCGATATTGGTATCTGGAATGGACTCGGGATCAGGGTAGTGTTTGAGTACCTTTTCCATACTCTCTTCGCGGATCAAATGAAACACTGGGTATGGAGAGCGATTCGTCAGGTTTTCATCATCTTCTGGTTCTGCTCCACCAAAGCAGTAATCAGGATGGAAGGTGGCAACTTGGAAAATGCCTTCCCAATCTTGCTGTTTGATCAAGCCTTCAACCCAATCAATGAAGAAGTTGTAATCCCAGAAATCTTGCAGCATGTTTGGAACCACAACCAAGGTTGTCTCCAGTTTTTCCGGCTCGGTATTACTGAGTTCGATCAGTTGCAGCAAAATGTCTTCAAGTAGAGCTTCTTCTTGCGAGGCTTCACTAACGAAGATTTTGATTTGTTTATTGCGCTGTGGCTTAGCGGCGAACGGGCAGAGATTTAACCCGATCACGACATCATTGAGCCACTGATCGACTTGCTCTGTGATCGCATTGATATCGGTGTTGGGTGATTCTTGTGTTGAGCGCGTTGGCATACGACTTTCTTGCTTTTATGAATGTGGCGCAAGCATAGCAGACCAACACCACAACATAAAATCAATAGGGCTTAACGCCTTACTAAGCAGTTATATCTGCGTTATCGCCAGCGTCAATTCGCTCTGTAATGTGTTTTAAGAATGCGATAGCAGCGAACATGGCAATGTACAGTGTGCTACCGCCGATGAGTACACTCGACCAACCGCCGTTTTGCCAACAATAGAGCAATAGGAATCCACCTAAACTGCCGCCAATATAGTAATGCACGAGATACAATGCGGTCGCCGTCGCTTTTGCTTGTGTTGCGTTTTGTCCAACCCAACCGTAGGCGAGCGTGTGAGTGAAGAACGCACCGAAGCTGATCAATAACAAACCTGCCAACATTGTAGGTATGCTTTCAATTACTGCGATCCACATGCCAGCCATACTGACGATAGAGCCTAAAAACATGCCAAGTATCGGTGAAAAGCGTTTACTCCAATGTCCGGCACAACGGGAAGAAAACGTACCACCCAAATAGCAAACAAAGATGAGAGAAGCTAACCCGACAGGCACATTATGTGGTGCACTAACCAAGCGGAATCCCATTACCGAATAAAGATTAACGAACAAGGCAAAGTTCAAACCGCCAATTAGCATAGCGAACCACACACGTTGATTTTTGAAGTGTCCGATAATAGCTCGATTGTGATGCCTTAAACTGCTCGAAGAAGGGGTGAAGTTTTTCTGTTTTGGCAGCAAGTAATGCACGCTGACCACACCGATAAGGGTGAATAGCATCATGACTTCGATGGCGACATCGATGCTGAAGTTGTCTGCCAACAATCCTCCGCTGATACGTCCTGCGATTCCTCCCAATGAATTGGCTGCGATATAAGTACCGATCGCCATTGAAAATGCGTGTTTATCTAGCTCTTCCGCCATATAAGCAACGGCAACAGCTGCAAACGCGGCAAGCGCAACACCGATCAAAGCGCGACAAACCACTAAGAACAAAAACGAATCGCCAAGCAGCATTAATGCGGAGATAGCAGGGATCGAAAACAGACCAAACATCATTACAGGTTTGCGCCCAATCGATTCAGAGAGCACAGCCATCGGGACCAAGCTAAATGAGAGAGCCAGTGTGGTGGCGGCGAATAGCCAGTTGACCTGCGTTTCCGAGATCTGAAAGTGCGCCGCAAAGCTTGGCAGCATCGGCTGAAGGAGATATAGGTTCGAGAAAACCAAAAATGAGCCGAGTGCCAGAGATAGCGTAATGCGTTTGTATTCCGGAGTGCCGAAACTGACCATGAGTCCTGCCTAATGCGAGCGAGCAAATATAAAGAAACTGTGATCAATCTATCAGTTAGTTGTGGATTGAAAAAATATATTAAAAATATGGTTGGTATATATTTTTGATCTAATGGAATCGAAACAACTCAAACACTTTTTGGCGGTCGCGGAACATGGCAACATTACTCATGCAGCTAAGGCTTTGCACATTGCTCAGCCAGCGTTAAGTATTTCAATTAAGAAGTTCGAACAGTCTCTTGGCGTGACGCTGTTTCGCCGAGAAGAAAAGAAAATCAGCTTAACCAAAGAAGGGGAAACCCTGTTGGTTCACGCTAAGCGAGTAATTCAGCAGTTACACGATGCGCAGTTAGCGATTGATGAGCTCAAAGGTTTAGCCAAAGGTGAAGTGCGCCTTGGTACGCCTTCAATGATGGGCAGCTATTTTTTCCCTCGAATTGTCATGGCGTTTAAGAGCCAGTATCCAGATTTAAAGCTGACGCTGGTGGAGGCGGGTACTCAGTCTATCCGCCGAATGTTACTTAATGGACAGCTCGATATTGGCGTGATCAGCTGTGACGATGTACCAGAAGACTTAGAAACTGACCACCTGTTTACTAGCCAAATGGTTGCTGTAGTGGCTCCGGAACATGATTTAGCTCAGCGCAACGCCATCACATTTGATCAGTTTTTCGAGCATGATTTGGTGATGTTCCAACATGGCTACTTCCACCGAGAATTCTTAGACCACGTCAGCGAAGAGCATGGCTTTACAATGAAGTCCTCATTTGAAACCAACTTGTTGCCGCTCATTCTGAGTATCGTTAAACAAGAATTTGCTATTACCGCTCTCCTAGAACTGGTGACACAACATGAACAGGGTGTGGTGGGTATTCCATTTGAACCGAGCGTTAAGCTCGACCTTGCACTCGCGTGGCGAAAACAAGGCTATCTATCCATTGCCGACCGTACTTTTATTGACTTTGTGAAGCGGTATGTTTGATTTGCATCCAATTAAAACTAAACTGTTCAATGGAAAGCCTCCCTTTAATTGGGAGGCTTTTCTTTTTTATGCAGTTATCTCTTTCTCATTAAGTGGTATCAATACCCCAAGAGCCACCATGGCAGCGCCCCCGATTACGGTGAACAATACTCGCTGCGAAAAGATCAATTCTGCCATTTCCGGATTAAAAGGACCTACTGAGACAG
Organism: Vibrio sp. Y29_XK_CS5; assembly: GCF_024181835.1. Taxonomy (NCBI): domain Bacteria; kingdom Pseudomonadati; phylum Pseudomonadota; class Gammaproteobacteria; order Vibrionales; family Vibrionaceae; genus Vibrio; species Vibrio sp. Y29_XK_CS5. The sequence continues at coordinate 367,656 of NZ_JAMZAM010000004.1, read as the reverse complement.
TAAGAATAAGCAGCATGATACAAGCCGTGGCAATGGTGTAGTTGTGTTCGAGATACACAAGGATGCCGTAAAGCGAAGCGATGACCAAAACCCACATGGTTATTGTCATTGCTATGTCGGAGTTGAAAGAGCCCAATAGCAACCCCACAGGCAAATAAACTAATGCGCCAAGCAAGGTTCCGTTCAAACGTTGCCAAGCTTTCGGTGCTAAATCTTTGCTGAACGGGCTGTGGATCATCATAAATAGGTAAGCACCTAAAACGGCTCCTGTGCCACCCCATATACCTAACGACAGCACCAAGCCAATCCCTAGCGCCTTGCGGCTGGAGTACTTGAGATCAACACGACTAATTTTATGTGTGGTGCTCATCGAGCCGCTCTGGGCGTTGGTGTTTCTCCAAACCAACGTACTAGCAATGATCGCCACAGTGATGCCAAGCACAACCGATACTGAACGTTGAAGCATAAGTTCTGTGGCTGGGATATCTACCGGCATCATCATCGATAACAACATAAACGTCAGCGGCAGAATGTACTTTGGTACTCCTTGGTGGTGTTTATCGCGCTCTGTTATGACGAGTAAGAAGGCAAACAGCGCACTAGTAAAAGGCGCATAAGTGATAGGCACCATGGAAAGTGGTACCGCAACTAATGTCATGACCAAAGGATGAAGGCTGCCTAATAGCGTGTCCTTTGTTGTGCTGAATTTAAGATTGTACAGGTAGTGGATGATTCCTACTTCCACCGCAACAAAAGCTTCTCCGACATCATAAAAATACGCGCTGATGATAAGCAGCACGATAGAAAGCAAAAACATGCGGTTGCCTAGCACAAGGTAAGGCTTTGGCGGGATGAATTTTTGAGCGAGTGAATCGAGCATGGCGTATTTCCCATCCTTCAGTGAATAACAATATGGAAGGTATGAGATTACCAATTTGATGAAATATTCATTGCCAGTTTGCGACAATAGTGATGAAAGCTTGAGCAGCATAAAGTGCCCAAGCTTAATGCGACTACGCGGTCTTCTTGTCGCGAGATTCGAAGAAATAGGTCACAAATACCATGTAGGCAACGACCAACACTAACTGCCATATCCGAACGTAAAACTTATCGTCTAGCGCACCGCTGCTCATGGAGGTACCCATTAACACCATAAAGCCCGTAAATGCAGTGGCGTAGACTGGGGCTTTGGCGGGCTCGGTGTAAATCTTGGTCCCAAGTAACGTAATAACCACCAACATCACTAGCATGTAGATGTACATATTTGGCACCAGAGAAATGGTAACGAAAGCGGCGAAAGCGAGTAGTCCTCCTAACACATTACTGATAACAAAAAACAATGATGTTTTGCCCGCTTTGTCGCTGGTTGCCATCAGAGAAAGCAGCATGACAAACGCAACGGTGAGTAATATTTGTGACAGTTGGAAATAGAAATAAAAACAAACCAAGGGAAACGACATCATCCAAGCTCGAATCGCAGCATTCCAACGAACTTCTTGAGTTAGAGGGGAGGGAGGGAAGCCAGCAAATTCAGTCGCATCCTCTTCTGGGAAGTAAACATGCGACACCCCGTAAAGCGCTACGGCGACGATACCAGAAAACGCAAAACCGATGCCCACGTCTAACGCGGCTTGCTTGTCTATAATGGTAACCGATGGAATCAAGATCAGGGCAATCATCAAGAAAGTGGCAAACATTACCCATTTTGGATCGGTAAATAGGTAATAGCTCCACAACATGCCCAACGACAGTACGGCCAGAAAACCTATTTTGTACTCTGGCAAGCCGCTCGATACCAAAAAGCCAATGACCGCGGTGGAGATCAACGCATAGCCAAGTTGTTTGACATGCAGGATATGAAACTGGGGTTTATCGACGATGAATTTTGCCGTCAAAAGAGGCGTACAAAATGCCAAAGGCCAGTTAAACCATAGCGCGATAAAAGTAGCCAAACCTACGGTGACAACATAGCGCAGTATTCGACGTTCTTGTGCTTGAGTCAGACTATCTAACATAAGAGAACACGCTCACTAGATTGATCCAAATCTTACCCAGAAAGTTAAATAGAGCGTTGCTCTCTGTGTAGATCACCACATCTGCTTGTCCACCGATGCGCATGAAGTCAGCCGCATGTTTATCATCGAGCTTAATGGTCACGGGCATACGTTGTGTATCGCGCAGCCAACCATTTTGATTTTTCACGGTGGCTAAGGTGCCTGGCTGATTATTCGCGCCCCATGCAACCCCTAAATCTACTGAAGATACTGTGCCAGAGAAGGTTTGTCCGGGCGCATAATCGAGTGCAATTTCAACTTTATCTCCGGCGTTAATATTGCCCATGCTGTTTTCGCGGAAGAAGGCTTCAAGCCATAAGCCGTCGCTTTCAACAAACGTCATCAAGGGAGAACCTGCCGTGGCATAAGCACCTTGCGACAAATTAAAATTGGTCACAGCGCCATCAGAAGGTGCTCGCATTGTCGTGCGTGATAAGTTCAGTTGCGCTTGTTGCAGTTCTAGTAAAGCCGATTGGATCTGAGCGTTCTCTTCACCTGCCGCTCCCACCTGAGCTTTTGCTTTTTCTAGGTTCGCTTTGGCGTTAACGACATCGGCATTCGCTTTATCAATGGCTGCGCGAGTTGTATCTGCATCTGATTTTGAAACCACGCCTTTTTCTGCCATGGCTAAAACTCGTTGCCCTTGGCGTTTAGCATTTTCTTGTGCCACGAGCGCGGTGGTCAATTGAGCTTGTGCTGACATCACACCTGCCATTTGCGAGCCAACATTCTGTCCTGCGATCTTGAGCTTTGCTTCTGCTTGCTTGACCGCAATCTGGTGATCGGTGGTATTGATTTGCAGTAGCACATCGCCTTTTTTGACTTCGGTATTTGGTTTAATGCTGATGCTGTCAACTTGACCAGAGACTTGAGGGATCAATGAGACGACATTGCCTTCAACACGGACATTATCGGTTGTCGGAATGATGCGATCTGCCACTATCGCTGTACCAATGGACACCATAGTGAGTGCCAATAATGCATTGGTTGTGCGCTTGACCTTATTAACCGGTTGCTGCGTCTGGCTTACTTGGTTTTCTGCTGCTGTCTCTGACATATAAACACTCACTAATGATGAAGAAAGATGGTCAGAGTTCTCCATCGACGCAAGCTAGGCGCGAATTAAACTGAGACCAGTTCGTTTGAGCGTTAAAATACAATGTGTGAGGAAGTAAAAATTGCCATTATGCGACATTCGGAAATTTTGCAGAGTAGTGGTTTGAATAAGAGCGACAGACAAAGAAATAGGGCGGGCAGATAGAAAAAGAGCCTCTCTTTGGAGAAGCTCTTTTGGGGTAGAGATAACGTGACTAAGTGATCAAACAAATTGATTAATATGTCACTTAGTTGCTGTACATTTTTTCAAAGTTCTTTGGATTCCAGCCAATCATGACTCGATCGCCAATCTTCAGTACAGGTACAGAACGAGCCCCCAGTGCATCGAGCTCTTTGCGTCCGCGTTGCATTTTTGCATTGCACAAGCGGTAGTTAATATTTTTCGAATCAAGATAACGTTGAGCATCTTTGCAGTGCGGGCATTTGTCTTTGACGTAAAGAACGACACGTTTCATTCAATTTCTCTCCATTATCGTCGGGAGGCGAAGTTTAGCGAGGTTTCGCAACAAAGGAAAGCTTGTGGAACTACACCGCATTACAAATGCCTGCTATCTATCAAAGTAAGAGTAGCCACAACATCGAATTGATTTTAAAAAATAAGGTACGCACGCTGGTATAATTTAATAGTATAGAGCACACTAAAATAATTACAGAACGCTATTCATTTACAAACCAATAAAAAGGAAAGTTAGACAGGCAGGAAGCCGATATAACGACGGAGAAAAACATGAGAAATAAAGGCTTCACTTTAATTGAGATGGTTGTGGTTATTGTACTACTCGGTATTTTGGCGGTTACCGCAGCTCCGAGATTTTTAAACCTTCAAGATGATGCGCGAGATGCAACTCTGGAAGGTTACGCAGGTGCGTTGCTTGCTAGTATTGGGATTATTGCAGGCAAACATAAAATTGAGGGTGAACCCGATACCTTGATTGTTGACGGTACAGAACTATCATTCTTTACCACAGAAGATGGCAACACTCAGTCGTTTGAATACCCAACAGCGACAGATGTCGAGCAATGTATGGATATCTGGAACACTGCGGTTAATGGCATTAGAGCGAAAGGGGCTGATGCCAAAAAAGGTGAATTGAAGACGACTTTTGATCGTAATGAAGCCACTTGCTCTTATGCAGATTTACAACACGGCGCTGTGACATATAAATCCGGTACAGGGGATGTCCGCGTAGATAGCTAATAGCGACCTTCTAGGTTGGGTAGGGGCTTGAGGTGCTCCTATCCAGCAAATAACTCCTTTTTAAACTCTCCTCAAAGATTGGTTATAACCTAAGATGAAACTCTTGCTTATCTCAGGTATATTTAGCGCCTTTCTTTTGTCATAGCAGACTTAATACGCATGCATCCGTCACTTCGATACATTCAAGGTTATCCGCAGAACATTGTCGAGCAAGTCAGTTCACTCATCGACAGCGGTAAACTGGTGCCTTGGTTCGAAAAACGCTACCCAGATAGACACCAAATCAAAAGCGAAAAGGCACTCTACGAATACGCAATAGCGATCAAAAATCGCTACATGAAGAAAGCCGCGCCAATTAGCAAAGTGGTCTACGATAAGAAAATTCACGCTGTAAACAATGCGCTTGGTTTGCATAGCGTGATAAGTCGTAACCATGGTGGCAAGCTGAAATCGAAAAATGAGATTCGCATTGCGAACGTGTTTAAAGATGCACCTGAAGCGTTATTACGCATGCTGGTGGTACATGAGCTGGCACACATGCGTGAGAAAAACCACGACAAAGCCTTTTACCAACTGTGCTGTTATATGGAGCCTGAGTATCACCAACTCGAATTTGATGCTCGTCTGTTTATGATTTACCTCGATTTAAAAGCGAATTCGAATGAAGACCAATAATCACAACGCGAAACAAGCTCAGCCAAAAACGGCGAAGTCTAAGCCGAGCAGAGAAGTCACCAAGATCAAACCAAAGCGTGTGAAAAATAAACCAACAGCAAAAGCTGCGAGTGCGGCAAAAAGCACTGGTCTGAAAACTAACGCCGCGAACAAAAGCAGCGATGTGGAAGTGATCAAAACTGCCAAAAGTGGATTGCATGAACGTAATGCACATCGAGGTCGCTACGATTTCAAAAAGCTAATCACAGCAGAGCCTCAGCTCAAATCATTTGTGATAAAGAATCCGAAAGGGGAAGACTCAATCAACTTCTCTGATCCAAAAGCCGTCAAGATGCTCAATAAAGCATTGCTGGCGGCGCATTATGATATTGAATACTGGGATATTCCTGATACTTACTTGTGCCCGCCAATTCCTGGTCGCGCGGATTACGTTCATCGTGTAGCCGAGTTGCTTGATGGTGAAGTAAAAGGCAAATACGCCCACCATAAAGTGCGAGCGCTTGATGTCGGTGTTGGAGCAAACTGTATTTACCCGATTGTAGGTGTGACTCAGTATGGATGGCATTACACCGGTAGCGATGTTGATCCAAAATCGATTGGATCAGCACGAGCAATCACAGAGCGTAATGCCTCGTTAAACGGTAAGATCGAACTCGTACAACAAACCAGTGAGTCCAATATTTACCGCGGTATTATCCAGCCAAACGATCGCTACGATATTACGACTTGTAACCCGCCATTCCACCGTTCAGCTGAAGAAGCCGCAATGGGCAGTCAGCGTAAGCTGGATAATTTAAAAGCGAATCAGCGTAAGAAGGGTGTGAAGGTTCAAGCTAATCAAGCGAAAACGCCTCAAGTAAAAGCCAATAAACCCGCGCTTAACTTTGGTGGGCAAAATGCTGAGCTATGGTGTGAAGGTGGTGAAGCTGCTTTCATCCGTAAGATGGCGAACGAAAGCCAAGCATTCAGTGCACAAGTGCTCTGGTTTACCACGTTAATCTCAAAGAAAGACAATGTTCGTCCGATGCGCAAACAACTTGAAAAGTTGGGTGTAAAAGCGATCCGAATCGTGGAAATGAGCCAAGGACAAAAAGTCAGCCGTTTTATCGCTTGGTCCTACATGGACAAATCGCAGCGTAAAGCGTGGATTGAATTAAAGTAGTTACCCAGCAAAGCTGTTCAAATAATTAAAAAATAGCACCACTTTGTTGGTGCTATTTTTTAACAAGAAATTCATTAATTTAATAATTATAACAAGTTTATTTTCTCTTTATGTCAAATTATATGGTAGGGCTATCAAGTTAAAATAACATGGGGTACTATCCAGTAAAGAAATAATATTTATATATGCCCAGCGATGTCCGATAACGAACTGATCATCTTCCCTTGGAATCACAATTTTGAGACAGGGATGAAAAAGATTGATGAACAACATTACCATCTATTTTTATTGGTGAATAAATTAGCTAATACGTTGATTTATGATGACCAGATTGAAGTAGACGGCGTATTTAGTGAGTTAAAAGACTATGCTCAATATCACTTTTCATATGAAGAAAGTGTATGGAATGAATACTTTTCTGATGATATTTGGAATGATGAGCATAAGAAGAGCCATGCCTCTTTTGTTGATGAAGTCATAAAAATCCAAGCGGAGTCGAAAGATCTCAACTGGCAAGAATCTATTGAGCATATCCTACAGTTCTTAGTGCGTTGGCTCGTGTTCCATATTATTGGCGACGATAAAAAAATGAGCGTGGCAGTAAGAGAGTTAGAGTCGAGTGACTCTTTAGAGACGGCGAAAGTGAATGCTGTCGACACTTTGCAAGGTATCAATGGCTTGGTCGCCGATACTGTACTTAAAATGTATTTTGAGGTATCAAGTCAATCTATTGAATTAGTGAGAGAAAAGCATCGTCGCTTTGTTGCTGAGAAAGAATTGAGATGTCTCAATAAAAAGCTGCAAGAACTCGCTATTACTGATGAATTATCGGGTCTGTACAATCGCCGATACTTCAATATCATGACGCCAGATATTCTTAATAAAGCACAAGACACTAACCAACTCGTCAGCTTTGTATCCATTGATTTAGATTACTTTAAACAACTAAATGATCAGTTTGGTCATCTAAAAGGGGATGAAGCGATCACCAAAGTAGGCGCATTGTTGTCTGCTCACTTTAATGACCTCGATGACATCGTGTTTAGAATTGGTGGAGAAGAGTTTCTAGTTGTGATTGTAGGGTCTGAACATAAAACCTCAATCAACCGCGCAGAGGCGTTTAGAAAAGCCACAGCCGAGCTTTCTATTATTTGTGAAACCAGTGCTCAAAGTCACATATTAACCAGTTCAATTGGTGTGTTCACTCAGTGTCCAGAACCGAATTTGGATATTCGTTATTACTTAGATAAAGCAGACCAGTGCTTATATAAAGCAAAACTCAATGGTCGAAATATTGTCATCGCAGACGAGATATAAACGATATTAACTGCGGTGAATTAAAAGTAGCTAGTTGTCGATTTTAAATTCGATAATTAATATTAAATTGAAAATCAATATAAAATTGATTGAAATTCAATGATAATCATATTAGTTTTTTTTATTGGTGAGTTGCGCGACATATTTTAATAGGTCGCCGTCAATGTCAGGCAGTCCGTCAGAGAAGAAAATTTGTGCTCCTGGAGTACAACGCATTAATACGTTGGTGAGTTCACCATCATCATTAGAAGTATTGATCGCATTGAGCTTAACCAGCTTGTTGTAAACTTCTTCTTCTAGTTGTTGGCGCTGTGCGTTGGTCAAACGAATACGACCGACACAAATCCCCGGATTTACCTCGTGAGATAAGGATTCTTTTTGGAAGCGTTCACGAAATAATGAGTCGAGTTCAGAGCCTTCTTCCATCAAAAAGCGTCGCCCAGAACGGTAGAACAACCCATCACCAAAATCTTCAACATAACCTAGCATTTCCGCGATGCGCAGATAAAAACGCAGACTGGTTTCTGATAGCTGATAGGTTTTTGCAATATCCTTCGGAGCAAGGTTACGAGACGTCACCATATAGATAAAGTCGAGAAGGTAGGGGTGTTCAAGAAATAACGCGCTTTGCTCTTCAGTCAGCATTTGTTCGTTCTCATGCTGAAGCTGATTGGCGAGGTTGGCTAGTTCAATAAGATCGGTGTTTAAATAGTTGAGATAGACAAGGATTTTATCCAAGCCCAAAGAAGGATTATGAAGGTGGCGTTTGATGCTCGACAAGGGAATACCGCTTTTCTCCGACAAAGAGCTGTAGCACAGCCCCTCATCTTTGATTTTTTGTCGCAGCGCCGCTAATAGAAATTTAGGTCCGACATTCATTTCTTAACACCACCTTAGCTGCTGAGCTTATTTTGATGTGTTTTGTTGTTCCAACAACAAGTTACGAATGGCGGTACCAGCTTCCAAAATGTGTTTTTTCAGCAGATACTTAGCGCCGTCCACATCGCGGTTTTGACACATTTCGAACAAGGTCAAATGCTCTTGCTCTGCCTTTTGAATGCCCGTCGTGAACAGCAGTTGCATGCGAATGTAGCGGTCGCACTTAGTGTTGAGGCTGTAAATCACATCCATGGTTTCTGGCATGTTTGCTGGGGCATACAGCGCTTTATGGAATTCGTAGTTGTAGTTGCTCCATTCTTCTACTTCATCGCCGCTGTTGACTACCGCTTCAAAACGTTCACGGACTTCACGTGCGCGTTCGAGATCCTCGTCAGTCATGTTCTGAATCGCACGCTCTAAAATGTGGCATTCCACTACGGCGCGCAGTTCGAACAACTCGTCGATTTTATCTGGAGAGAGCTCGGTTACTGTTGCCCCTTTATGAGGCTCAAAGCTCACTAATCCTTGTGCTTCCAATTGCACTAACGCTTCACGAACGGGAATACGGCTAACATTAAACTCTTTTGCCAACGCGTCCTGACGTAAAGGTTGACCAGTTTTTAACTCGCCCTTAAGGATCTGAGTTCGAATCGCTTCCTCAACCAGTTGAGTGCGGGTCTTAAAAACAGGTTTTTGTGACATTGAAGTCTCCCGTCAAAAATAAATATTGTATCCAATTTCTTTAGTTTATTGTTTTTCTGGATTAAGCCAACTGCAAGCGAAGGTTTTGAGATGTGGCGTGAAATAAAAGGCACCAACTGGTGCCTTTTTGAGCCAATGACTTAACTGTGAGCTGCTTTGCCATCCATTGAGCGCGGGATCTCCAATGGATTCTCTGCTTTTAACGAATCGGGCAATAAGCTCTCTGGTAACGCTTGATAAGCCACCGGACGTAGCCAGCGGTGAATAGCTTCTGCACCAACGGAAGTCGAAGCCGAATTGGTTGACGCTGGATAAGGGCCGCCATGCACCATGGCATAACCGACTTCTACGCCTGTCGGCCAACCATTAAATACCAGTCGTCCGGCAATCTCTTCCAAACAAGGGATGAGCTGCGATACTTGTGGGTAATCTTCTTCCGTTGCATGAACTGTCGCGGTTAGCGATCCTGCCAGCGTTTCACTGAGCGAAAGCATATCAGCCACATCTTCACAAACGACGATCAACGATTGTGGACCAAAAATCTCTTCTTCCCACGCAGGATGTTTGCGCCAATTTTCACTGCTCGTGACAAAGAGAGCCGATGCAACACAAGGGGACTCCGCTTGAGAAAAAGTGACGTCAATTCCGTCGTCAGAACCTCGGCTGACGACCTGTGATTGGTAACTATCACGGATTCCGGGAGTAAGTAGAGTAGAAGGAGATTGCTGTCGAATAAGGGCTTGCGCGGTTTCAATAAACGCTTGTGTTTCCAGTGTGTTCAGCGCAAACACTACGCCAGGTTTCGTGCAAAATTGTCCACATCCCATGGTCATTGAAGCAACAAATTGCTCCGCTAAGTCGGCTTTGGCTCTCATTGCGGAAGGGAAAATAAATGTCGGGTTAATGGCACCAAGCTCGCCATAAAACGGGATTGGCTCAGGTCGCTGCTGCGCCAGGTTGAACAGGGCGCGTCCACCGCCAACCGATCCAGTAAAGCCCACCGCTTTTATTTCAGGATGGCTGACCAGAGCTTGTCCTAAAGCACGCTGATTTCCTTGCAGCAAGGTGAAAATCGCTTGTGGTAGCTGCTCTTGTTTCAGCGCTTGCTCGATACACTCTGCAACGATTTGGCTTGTACCTGGGTGCGCCGTATGACCTTTTACAATCACCGGGCAACCTGCCGCGAGAGCAGAAGCAGTATCTCCACCAGCAGCAGAGAAAGCCAACGGAAAGTTGGATGCACCAAATACCGCGACAGGACCAAGTGCAATTTGCTGGCAACGAATATCTGGCTTAGGTAGCGGGGCTCGAGTTGGGTCTGGCGTATCAAGAATGACTTTGTGATAACTGCCAGAATTGACTACGTCAGCGAATAAGCGAAGTTGATTAGCTGTACGAGCGATTTCTCCTGTCAGACGTGCTTCTGGAAGCGCCGTTTCTAAATGTGCTCGGGCGATAATGTCATCGCTTCTTTCTTCTAATTCACTGGCAATCGTGCGAAGCAGGCTAGCGCGCTTGCTGTTACTTAAGCGGCGAAAATCGCGCGAGACTTTTGCCGCTGCAGTAGCGGCTTGATTGACCTCAACTTCCGTATGAACAGGAAAAGCTAAAGGGAGCGCCTCACCGGTAAAGGCGTTGGTAGCGTAAAAAACGTTGTCGGTTTGCGGGTTCATTGTGATTCCTTACTGTCCTTATTTCACTTCAAATCCATACGCGTATGGGTCTTCGTCATCCACCCAGATGGTGTTGTGTCCATACACTTGCGCCCAACCTTCGATGCTAGGCAAAATAGCTGCTCGCCCGTTCACTTCAGTGACGCCTTCAATACGTCCGTTAAACAGGCTGCCGATAATACTTTCGTGGACAAAGTCCTCACCTTGTTTGAGTTTGCCTTTGGCATGCCACTGCGCCATACGGGCACTGGTGCCTGTGCCGCAAGGGGAGCGGTCAAGGGCTTTGTCGCCATAAAACACCGCGTTGCGAGCGGTTGCGTTTTCATGAGTAGGGCTACCTGTCCAAAGTACGTGAGAGACGCCACACACAGTAGGATCGTCTGGGTGCACACATTCCACCGCTTTTGAAACCGCCTCACGCACTCGGGGGGAGAGCATCAAAATCTCATCAGGTGAGTAGTGCTCAAGACCGGCATAGTTGGTTTGTGGGTCGACAATCACGTAGTAGTTGCCTCCATAAGAAACATCGACAGTGATTTCTCCCAGTCCTTCTACTTCAACGGTGACATCTTGGTGAGCAAGGTAAGCAGGAACGTTAAAGATCTTAACTGACGTGACCTTGTCACCTTTTGTTTGGTAATGCACTTCGATTTGTCCAGCAGGGACGTCAAGGATCAAACGACCTTCTTCCTTTGGTGTGATCAGCCGATTCTCAATTGCCGTGGTGACAGTACCTATCGTGCCGTGCCCACACATAGGTAAGCATCCGCTGGTTTCGATAAACAAAATCGAGGCATCAGCATTGTCACTACAAGGCGGTAAAACGACGGAACCTGACATCATGGAGTGACCACGAGGTTCAAACATCAATGCCTGACGAATCCAATCATAGTGTTCCAAGAAATATTGGCGCTTCTCACTCATGGTATTGCCCTTAAGCGGAGGAACACCGCCAGCCACTAAACGGACTGGATTGCCACAGGTGTGGGCATCGATACAGAAAAAGGTTCCTTGTCTCATTTTTCGCTCCTTGCTGAAAAAATGGGTTGAATCGAACGGGCTTAATGTTATCGTGATGTAAAATATATTGTATACAATCTGCTTTTTCAAATGTGACTTGGAGCATATTCATGTTGGTCAAGGAAGAAACTGGAAATCAAAATATAGCGATAGTAGGCGCGGGGATCATCGGCTTGGCAATTGGCTTAAAATTGCAGCAACAAGGGCATCAAGTGACGCTATTCGACCCGAATGGCGTGGGAAATGGTTGCTCGAAAGGGAACGCAGGACACATTGCCACTGAGCAAGTTTTTCCTCTCGCAACACCGGGTCTTATTCCTCAGTTACCTAAGATGCTATTGAACCCAAAAAGTCCGGTTTCTATCCGATGGCAAGATCTCCCTTCCACTATGGGTTGGATGCTTCGATTCTTATCAAAAGCCAAACCATCGTCGACAGAGCCTTCGACCAACGCCATCAAAAGTCTCAATTCAAGAGCAGTGAAAAGCTGGCAACAGCTGCTCGATTCCATCGAGAAAAAAGACCTGATCAAAATGGATGGCTCGTTATTGACCTTTGAAAGCGAGCGGTTGTTCGAACGTTATCAAAGTACGCTAGAAGAGCTAGAAAAACACGATGTGAAGTATCAAGTTTGGACGCAGAAAACCATCCGTGAACAACTTCCCGAGATCAGTCGCCAAATTCGTCATGGTGTGTTTTTTCCTGAGACGGGACATACGATAGACCCTTATTCCATCTGCGTTGAGCTCTATGATGCCTTTGAGAAGCAGGGGGGAACCATTGTTAATAAAACGATTGATGCTCTAAGTAAATCGGGGCAAGTGTCGGTGGAATCAAGTCAATATTTATTCGACCGTATCATCGTTGCTGCCGGGGTACATTCCAAGCCTTTAGTGGAGCAATTAACTGGTATCGCTGTGCCTATTCAAGCAGAGCGAGGGTATCACTTAATGATGGATGATAAACGGCAAGCGCTGCCGTTTCCGATCAGCTCTGCCGACCGAAAATTCATCATGACGCCGATGGCGAGTGGGCTGCGTTTAGCGGGAACCGTGGAGTATGCACACGTAGAATCTCCCCCGAATATGAAGCGTGCAGAGATGCTGTATCAGCAAGGCGATGCGATGTTCGAAAGTGGATTAAACCCACTCAAGCAACAAGAAAAGTGGATGGGAAATCGACCATCAACAGTGGATTCGTTACCTGTGATTGACAAGATTTGTGAAGGAAAAGTGCTGCTAGCATTTGGGCATCAGCATCTTGGATTAACCCAAGCTGCAATCACCGCCGATCTCATTTTGGAGCTTGTTGAAGGTAAAAGCCCATCGGTTGATCTTTCACCATTTACGCTCAAGCGATTCGCTTAAAAAATTTTAAGATTAAATATTGTATAAAATATATTTAATGCTAATGTTAACAAAAAATTAACAATAAGGTGTCCAGCAGTCGTATCCGGATACCTCCAGAAAACGACCAAAGGAGTAAAACATGTCACGAATGACGAAAGCACCACTGGCGATGTTGATTTCAGGAATGCTGTTGGGGACCTCTGCATACGCAGAAGAGAAATTAACGATTGTGTCTTGGGGCGGTGCGTTTACCAAGAGCCAAGTTGAGGCGTACCACAAACCTTTTATCAAAAAGACGGGCGTTGAGATTGTCTCAGAAGACTTCAGTGGTGGTTTAGCCGAAATCAAAGCGCAAGTAGAAGCTAATAACGTGCGCTGGGATCTGGTATCACTAGACAAGCCAGACATTGTACGCGGCTGTGCAGAAGGGCTGTTGGAGCCTGTTAATCCAAGTATTTTGCCGCCGGGTGCGGATGGCACGCCAGCAGAACAAGACTTCATTGAAGGAGCGATTCACGAATGCGCTATCAACTCGATTGTGGTTTCGACAGTGCTTGCCGTCAATGAAGAGGCATTCAAAGGTAAAGCCGCACCAAGCAAGTTGACCGACCTTTTTGATTTGAGCACCTTTCCTGGTCGACGTGCGCTGCAAAAGCAACCTCAAGGCAACTTAGAGTGGGCGCTGTTGGCGGATGGCGTGAAGCCTGAAGAGGTTTATGCCTTGCTAGAGACCGAACAAGGGCGTGAGCGAGCATTTGCCAAGCTCGATACCATCAAATCACAAGTGTTGTGGTGGACCACAGGTGCTCAGCCACCACAAATGCTCGCAGACAAAGAAGTGGTAATAGCCTCGGCGTTTAACGGTCGTATCCATAATGCCAGACAAGATGAAGGGCAGCCATTTCGCATTATTTGGGATCACCAAATGGGATACATGAACGGCTGGGCGATTCCAAAAGGCAGTGCGCACACCAAGCTAGCGCTCGATTTCATCGCTTTTTCGTCGGGTACCAAGCCTTTAGCTGAACAAGCAAAATACGTTGCCTATGGTCCGACCCGCAAGTCGTCATCGGCGCAAGTAAGTCCTGAGATTTTGGCAAACCTGCCTACCGCACCGCAGAACTTTAAAACAGCCTTTTTGATTGATGACGAGTGGTGGTCGGATTATGCCGATGAACTGAATGAAGAATTCAACACTTGGCTGCTTAATTAGGCGTTAATCAAACGCTAACTCAGTTGAGTGTTACCTCTGAAGGGGCGGGCTTGATAACCAAAAGTTCCGCCTCTGACGTTCCCCTTTAGTTGCTTTGGAGAAACCATGAACGTTATCGATGCGCAGCAAGTTGCCAAGTGTTTGAGCATGAAGTCATTGATTGAAACCATGCGAGAAACTTATGCCCAGCCTGCCGCTATTCCCCAACGAAGAGTGATGCCTTTGGAAGAAGGTAAGTATGAAGCATTTGCTTTGCTGCCCGCATGGAACCAAGACTTAATCGCGGTCAAAGCTTTTACCTATTTTCCGCAAAACCCATCGGATGGCAAAGATACGCTGGCTTCCAAAATCTTGGTGTTTAATAGAGAAGACGGTCAACCCGTTGCATTGGTCGATGGAAAAGTGCTGACCTTCTGGCGAACAGCAGCGGCGTCTGCGTTAGCTGCGGATTACCTAGCGCGTGAAAACGCTTCTCGGTTGCTGATATGCGGAACTGGCAATCTGGCACCATATTTTGCGTGGGCGTATGCCACAGTTCGACCGCTTAAACAGGTTTATGTTTGGGGGCGCAACTTGGACAAAGCGATGACTACCGTCGATCGCATTGTCTCTTCGCCAGAGTATCAATCCTTGCCAATCGAACGTCAGTTTGCGGTGTCGGTGGTTGAGAGCGTCGATGAGACTCTTGAACACGTTGATATTATTAGTTGTGTGACCGCTTCCGCTACACCACTGTTTGATGGTGCAAAGGTTCTACCCGGTACGCATATCGACTTAGTGGGCAATCACGATTCGGATAAACGAGAGTGTGACTCGACAGTTGTGCAGCGCGCACAGGTGTATGTCGATAGCCGCATTAATGTGTTAGCGGAAGCGGGGGATTTACTGATCCCAATCCAAGAGGGCGTGTTTAACGCCGAGCAGATTAAAGGAGAGTTGCCACAGCTTTGCGCCAAAGAAGTGAGAGGGCGTCAGAGTGATGAGGCGATCACCTTATACAAATCGGTGGGCAGTGCCTTAGCCGATTTAGCCGCTGTACAAGCGGTATTGAAAGAAAGCGGCATCAGCCTAGTTTGAGCATTTTCGCTCGTCTTTTAAAATTGCATACAATATACATATAGGGAAGAAAATTCATGAAAGTAGAATGGAAAGGTGTCTATCCAGCGGTCAGTACTCAGTTTCGTCACGATCAGTCGATTGACTTAGATGCAACACAAACCGTTATCGATAACCAAATTAAAGATGGCGTCAACGGCATTATCTGTTTGGGTACGGTAGGAGAAAACTGCGCCTTGTATCCAGAAGAAAAACGTCAGGTATTGCAGGCAGCACAAGAAGTGGTCAATGGTCGTGTACCTTTGATTGCAGGTACGGCAGAGTCCATCACTACTGCTGCGGTTGACTATATGCAAGACGCACAAAAAATCGGTATTGATGGCTGTATGGTGATGCCTGCAATGGTGTACCGCACGTCAGAAAGCGAGACCTTTGATTACTACCGCACGTTGGCGCAAGCTACGCCAGAAATGCCAATCATGATTTACAACAACCCAGTTTCTTACGGGGTGGATGTCAATCTCGACATCATGGCGAAGTTGGCTGAATTTGAAAGCATTGTGGCGGTGAAAGAGTCCACCACGGATACGCGCCGCATTACAGAGCTCTACAACCAATTTGACGATCGCTTTACCGTGTTCAGCGGCGTAGATGACATTGCGCTTGAATCACTAATGCTTGGTGCTACTGGCTGGATCTCTGGCTTAACTAATGCGTTCCCTGAGGAGTCGGTGGCGATTTACAAGTTGGCAAGTCAAGGTCGTTACGCAGAAGCGTTAGAGATTTACCGCTGGTTCCTACCATTGCTGCGTTTAGACACCATCCCAACTTTGGTTCAGTGCATCAAGCTAGCGGAGCAAGTGTGTGGACGCGGCTCTGAGCAAGTTCGTGCCCCTCGTCAAATCTTGCAAGGCGCAGAGCGTGAACAGGTGATTCAATTGGTTGAGCATGCGCTTGCTACTCGTCTAGATCTAACTAAATACAATCTATAACCAAGCTGTTTAGCAGGGCGTTAACTGACGCTCTGCTTATTCTTGATGTTCAAAAAAGTGAGAGGAGGGAAGCCATGAATTCGGCGAACAAGGACTATGTCAGCTTTCAACACGTTAAGAAAACCTACGATGGCACCAACTTGGTTGTAAAAGATTTTAACTTAGATATTGCCCCCGGTGAGTTTGTCACCATGCTTGGACCTTCCGGGTCGGGCAAAACCACGTGCTTAATGATGCTGGCAGGGTTTGAAACTGCCACTGGCGGCGAAATTTATATTGATGGCGTGCCGGTGAATAACCTTGCTCCGCATAAGCGAGACATCGGCATGGTATTTCAAAACTATGCGCTCTTTCCCCATATGACCATTGCTGAAAACCTTGCCTTCCCGTTGAAGGTTCGCAAGCTCGACAGTGAAACCATCGAGAGCAAAGTGCAAAGCGCATTAGACATGGTGGAGCTAGGGCACGTTGCTAGTCGTTATCCCAAGCAATTATCCGGAGGTCAACAGCAGCGCGTTGCACTCGCAAGAGCCTTAGTGTTCGAGCCAAAACTTGTGTTGATGGATGAGCCGTTGGGTGCGTTGGATAAGCAGCTTCGCGAGCAGATGCAGATGGAAATAAAGCATCTTCACGAAAAGCTCGGCATCACCATTTTGTACGTGACGCACGATCAAGATGAAGCGCTGACGATGTCTGATCGCATTGCGGTATTTAACCATGGCGAAGTGCAGCAATTGGCGCCGCCAACTGAGTTGTACGAATCGCCAAGCAATGCGTTTGTGGCGCAGTTTATCGGTGAGAACAACCAACTTACCGGTATTGTAAACACGTTAGATGATGCTCGCTGCCAAGTGCAGGTCGGGAAAGCGGCATTCAATGCGAAACCTGTAAGAGTCAAAGAGCGAGGGCAGAGCACCACGCTTTCGATTCGACCGGAAAAAATCATCCTTCAGTCTGATGGCGATCAGTGTGATAACCAAGTTTCCGGTATCTTGCGTGAGCTCATTTACCATGGTGACCATTATCGCTTAGTGGTTGACGTTGAGACGGTGGGTAAACTCGTCGTCAAAGTGCCAAATGACAATCGCACCCATCTCTCACTTACTCCGGGCGCACAATGCCGCATCGGCTGGCAAAGTGAAGATTGTCACGCCCTTGATTGCTCACAGCCTCAATCTCAAGCGCAAACGGAATGCAATGAGGAGGCAGCATGAGTCGAGAGTTAACCTCGTTGGACTCGGTATTGGAAATCGAGCGCCAAGTTCATGAACAAGAACACGATCTCAAAGCTCAGCTGCAAAAAGCAGAACGGAGAAAAACCATTCGTTCGATCATGCTTACTGTGCCCTTGGTGTGCTTCATTTTGCTCACCTTTGCATTTCCCATCTTAGAAATGCTGTATCGCAGTGTCGACAACCGAGCCATACCACAAGCATTACCAGACACTATTCAAGCGCTGGAAAGCTGGGACTATCGAGGTCAGCCGCACCCAGAAGTGATCACTGCGTTTTCTAATGAGCTATTGGCTTTGTATCAAAGCAAAACGCTGCCAAAAATCGCCAATCGCATGAATATTGAAGTTTCCGGAATGCGCAGCTTAATGATGAAAACCGGAAGAAAGTTATCTCGCCTTGAGTCATTGCCAACATCGATTACAGAGTTGTCTAAGCTAGATAAGCGCTGGGCAGAAACTAAGTATTGGGCGGCGTTTAAGAACCTCAGTGGTGCCATTACATTGAGCCACTATTTAGCGGCATTAGACATGCAAGTGAATGAGTTTGGTGAAATTGAAGCGCAACCAGAAAAACGCCAGATCTACGTCGACCTTTTCTTTAAAACCTTTTGGATGTCGGTCTTAATCACGCTCATTTGCTTGGTAATGGCATACCCCGTAGCGTACTTGTTAGCAAACTTACCAGACAAGCGCGCAAACCTATTGTTGATCGTTGTTCTTCTACCATTTTGGACTTCGCTACTTGTTCGAACTACGTCTTGGATTGTGTTGTTGCAAAACCAAGGTGTGATTAACGACTTACTGATTTGGTCTGGCTTGACGTCGGAACGGATTCAAATGATTCACAATACATTTGGCACCGTGGTATCGATGGTCCACATCCTTTTGCCGTTTATGATTTTACCGCTCTACAGCGTGATGAAGGGCATTAGTCCGACTTACTTTCGTGCGGCTCGTTCACTCGGTGCCACGCCTTTGGTGGCGTTTTCCAAAGTTTATATGCCGTTGACGCTACCCGGTATTGGCGCAGGCGCACTTTTGACCTTCATTCTTTCCATCGGTTTTTACATCACACCGGCATTGGTTGGCGGACGAAGCGGACAGATGATTTCCAACATGATTGCTTATCACATGCAAACATCGTTGAACTGGGGCATGGCGGGGGCTTTAGGCGGTCTGTTGTTGTTTGTGGTGTTAGCGCTGTTTTATGTGTTCAACCGCGTCGTGGGCATTAATAATATCAAGGTAGGAGGGTAATCATGGGTTTGCCGAATTATGCATCCAAACGTGAGAGAGTTGCCTACGCTGGGTATTTGGTTTTTTGTGGTTTGGTGCTGTTTTTCCTTATCGCACCGATTTTAACCATCATTCCTCTGTCGTTTAATGCCACACCTTATTTTACCTTTACTGAGGGCATGCTGAATCTTGATCCTGAGGCGTATTCAGTGCGATGGTATCAAGAGATGTTCACCAACGAGCAGTGGTTGTTAGCACTCAAGAACAGCACCTTCATCGCTTTGATGGCGACTTTGATTGCTACAGCGCTTGGCACATTAGCGGCGCTAGGATTAGCCAGCAGTAATTTGCCGTTTCGCAATGCCATTATGGCGCTACTGATCTCGCCAATGATTGTTCCGGTGATCATCTCGGCGGCAGCTATGTATTTCTTTTATACGCGCTTAGGACTGTCCCAAACCTACATCGGCATCATTCTGGCTCACGCTGCACTTGGTACACCGTTTGTGGTGATCACGGTAACGGCAACACTGAGTGGTTTTGACCACAGCTTAGTTAAAGCCGCTGCTAGCCTTGGAGCTAATCCAGTATATACCTTCAGGCACGTGACGTTTCCTCTAATTCGTCCGGGTATGATCTCCGGCGGCTTGTTTGCTTTTGGTACTTCGTTTGATGAGGTGGTGGTCGCGCTGTTTTTAACGGGGGCGGAGCAAAAAACCGTACCAAGGCAAATGTGGTCTGGTATTCGCGAGCAAATCAGTCCGACCATACTCGCGGTCGCGACACTGTTGATTTTTATGTCGGTGTGTCTGCTCGTCACGCTAGAAATACTGCGCAGACGAAACGTGCGC
Organism: Vibrio sp. Y29_XK_CS5; assembly: GCF_024181835.1. Taxonomy (NCBI): domain Bacteria; kingdom Pseudomonadati; phylum Pseudomonadota; class Gammaproteobacteria; order Vibrionales; family Vibrionaceae; genus Vibrio; species Vibrio sp. Y29_XK_CS5. The sequence goes on along the minus strand of NZ_JAMZAM010000004.1, from coordinate 347,929 downwards.
ATCCGTGGCATTCAAGAATAAATCTGGTTAAAGCAACAAGCCATATTGCGGTTACCCTGAGCTTTCTCTGCAAAGAATTACTCACTTTTTTGACCGAATGCGCCTCCTTGTGGGCGCTTTTTTCGTTGAATACTGACGCTTTGCTCAGTTATGAGAGCTCGTACTTTCAAACCGGACTTTTGTCCTGAAACTTTGTCCTGCTTCCTCATTATGATTGCGCCATCAGAACGAACGAGGAAAACATTATGACTGCTCATATCGCAGGTTCTGCAGAAGATTTTGCTTCAACAGTTATCATGCCGGGCGATCCGCTACGCGCGAAATACATCGCTGAAACCTACCTAGATGACGCCAAACTGGTTACGGACATTCGTAACATGCTGGGCTACACCGGTTATTACAAAGGTCAGCGCATTTCAGTGATGGGGCACGGCATGGGCATTCCATCAATGGTGCTTTACGGTCACGAGCTGATTAATGACTTTGGTGTGAAACGCATCATCCGAATCGGCAGCATCGGTGCGACACAAAAAGACGTTCACATGCGTGACGTTATCCTAGCCCAAGCGGCAGGCACAGATTCACCGACGAATGCTAAGCGCAGCAGTGGCTACCATATGGCAACGTCTGCAACGTTTGAACTGCTGCACAACGCTTACATGTCTGCGAAAGAGAAGGGCATTGATGTCAAAGTGGGTAACATCTTCACAGGCGATCTTTACTACGATCCGGATGAAGACATGATCCCAGCCCTAGAGCGCTTTGGCGTGCTTGGTGTGGATATGGAAGTAGCGGGCTTGTATGGCTTGGCACACCAATTCGGTATTGAATCGCTGGCGATTTTGACCGTGTCTGATCACTGCATTACTGGCGAAGAAACCACAGCAAAAGAGCGTCAGCTTTCTTTCAACAACATGATTGAAATTGCGCTAGAAACTGCGATTAAAGCTTAACCCTACAATTAAGTTTTCTTTGAGAGCTGGCTCGCTGGCTCTCTCTAATACTAAGAACATCTATCTCATGAGCCCTTGGAGTGAATTATGAAAAATAAAATAACACTCACCGCAATTAGCTTTCTCGCCAACTTCATCATGGCGGGTTTTGCGACCCAATTTGGTATGTTGGTTGAACCGCTTGCCAACACCTTTGATGCGAACGTTAACGAAGTCGCATCGATTTTCTCGCTATTAAACGGCGGCGCACTTGCCGGTACTATCGCGGCTTTCTTTTTGATTGAAAAAGTCGGCATCAAACGCATGACCGTATTGTGTTACGGTGCGATTGCCGCTGCGGCACTGAGCCTATACGTTGCGCCTTCTCTGTTTATCGTGATGCTCGGCATGACTGTGATTGGTTTCTGTGGCGGTGTCGGTCTTTGTATTGCGGGTACTATCGTGGTGTCGGTATGGAAAGACAAAATTCAAAGCACCATGCTGGTGGTTCAAGACGCGACCTTTAACATTGCAGGCGTCGTCTTCCCATTGATCACCACTTACGCATTGACGAACGCAATGAACTGGAGCATCAGTTACCTAAGTGTGGGCGTTGTGGCGTTAGCAACTATGTTCGTTGCTTTGCTGACTAACTTTAACCAATGTGGCGGCGAAAGTGGCTCGGAGCAAGAGGCAAAATCAGAGTGGAACTTTGGTATCATCAGCGGCGGTGTAGGTTTGTTCCTAGGTATGCTTGCGTTGTATACCTTCCTAACTTGGGCACCAATGTTTGTAAAAGAGAAGTTTGATATCCCATTTGAGCAAGCTGGCAACATCATCACACAATACTGGTCTGCGGCTCTGGTGGGGGCATTGGTTTCTACCGTGATTGTTTCGCGCATGAAGATTCAAACTTTCCTACTGACTATCATCTCTGTTGCGATGGTGATCACTAGCGTTATCGTCACCACGGATAAACTTGAATGGCTGTCATACCTGACTTACGGTTACGGCTTTGCTTGTGCTGCGCTTTACAATGCTTTCATCGCTTATGGTGTATCCTTTGTGCGTAATGCAACCAGTAAGAACGTGTCTTACATCTTAATCAGCGGTAGTGCAGGTGCGATGTTTAGCCCAGCCATCAGTTCGGTAATGGAAAGCGTGGTTGGTCTGCAAACCGTGATGTACGCTATTCCTGTTATCTACGCAGTGGTCGTCGTTATGCTGCTCGCGTCTATGAAGCTGAAGACAGCTAACCAAATACAAACCGCTTAATGAAAGCGAGCGAACTAAAAAGGTCTGCGCCATGCAGACCTTTTCTCGTTTATAAGTGAAGAATTAAACTATTCTTCAACAAAATTACGCAGTCCGTCCAAGTCGAGAATACGTAATCCTTTCTTTTCTTTAGCGATAAAGCCTTTGTTCTCTAGTTCTTTCACTGCGCGACGATACACACGGTCTGAGGTGGCAAATCGTTCCGCTTCCAAATAGTTCTTTTGGAAACCATCCACTGGCAGATCATTTAAATACTGATGATAGATGTCGTATGCCACGTTATAGGTGATTGGGTAGAGTAATCGGCGAGAAAGAATCTCCACCGTATCTTGGTAATCAATCGCGATGGCGCTGGCAAAGTAAAGCGACAGTCGAGGCTGTTCTAACAAGCATTTTTGCAGCTTTTGCGCGTCAATAATCGCAACTTCAACCGGTTCTACCGGAGCAATGTCCATTTGGCAGCGGTAGCCAGTAAAGAACTCCATTTCACCAAAGACTTGTTGTTCACACTCAAGCGTACCAAGCAGAAAGGTTTTGCCATTTCTTGCCGTGACGCCCATGGAAATGCGCCCCGAATCGACCAAATATAAGTTCTCGACATGCTCACCTTGGGTGAGGAGCTTTTCATTTTCATCAAAAATTCGGCGCGTACAGATGCAATCTCGGATCGTTTTTTCGATGAGATGTTTATCTTCACTCCATTGCGCCTCAAAGCGTCCTTTACCTAGGGTTTGTAATTGCATCGACGTACCTTAAATGACAATACCCGCGAGTTCAAAACGTGCCATTAATGGCTTGCTCTCTTGCTGATACCAGCTTGCTGGCATGTTGGGTTTAAGCTGGGATTTTTCTTGTTTGCTGATCACAACATAGCGCAAAAACGTGTCGAGTGTACTCGTCATTATTTCAAAGCTCATATCGCCATCTTTGCTGATGGTTTTTAATAGTCCAACGACCGTATCTTCCGGTATCAATGGTTCGATAACCGCATGTTTGCGCTCGGTAATCGTCTTAGAGCAAGGTAGTGATGCACGGGCAGTTTCCCAACACACTTTATTGGTTTTACTCACGAGGTTGTGTTTGTAGCAGTAATAGCTAAACAAAAAGCGTGACAGGTTCTGCCAGCGCTCAGCTTGGACTTCTAACCAAAGGTGTTGCAGCTCGATATCAGCGTCAGTCATGGGAATGTGTCAGAAAAGGAAAAGAGGGCGTAGTGTAACTGCGTTTAAGGTATTCGAAAAGTCACACGCATGTCGCCCTCTCTACGTTATTGCCTGATATTGCTTGGTCTCTTAACCCTGTCTTAACCAAGCCGCTGCTAATTTCCGTTCTCACACTGCTCCATCCTTGTGAGCGAATTCAAGTTAAGTGACGAAAACGTGTCATCTGATTGTGAGAAAGAAACATGTACAGAAAGTCTTTGGTTGCGGTGATGATTGCCGCCGCTCTTATAACCACAGGGTGCAATCCATCTTCCGCTTCTGAAGAAGCCAGTCAAGAAGGTCCGGCAGCATTTGCTCAGGTTGTAAAACTCTCTACTGTTGTTGCCAAATCCACGACTACGGCGTTGTATGAGCAAGTGCAAGGGCGCGTAAATCCCATCAAAATTGCTCAAATCCGCCCTCAAGTCGAGGGGATCATCGAAGCAAGGTTATTCACCCAAGGGGACTTTGTGAAGAAAGGCACACCCTTATATCAAATCGATGCTGACTCCTACCAAATTGAAGTCGAAACCCAGCGTGCTAACGTGGTTGAAGCTGAAAACGCTTATAAAAAAGCACAAGCGCAATATGAGCGATTGAAAAAGCTCAGTGAGACCGATTTTGCCAGTCAGCAGAACTTAGATGATGCGCGTTTTAGTGTTGGTACAGCGAAAGGGCAATGGATGAGCCGCAAAGCGCAGCTTAATAAAGCCAAACTCGATTTAGAGCGTACCGTCGTAACCGCTCCAATTGACGGTGTGATAGGTGAAGAGTTGATCACTGAAGGTGCGTTGGTCAAGCCGAGTGACTCGTCGCCGCTAGCGGTGATTCGTAAGGTTGATCAAGTGTATCTCGATGTCCAAGTGCCGGCGTCTATGGCTTCTCGCTTAACCGATGACATCCATCAATCCGATCGCAGCTTAAAAGTGATATCGCCCAGCGGTCAGATCCTCTCCGGTAAGGTGGTCTATTCCGCTGTGTATGTGGATGAAGAAACCAGCAACGTGACATTACGTGCCGTCGTAGACAACACATCACGCGGATTATTGGTTGGGCAATTTGTACGAGCACAGATCCCCGTTGGCGAAGTTGAGGGTTTTGCTATTCCCAATTTAGCCGTGAAACACAAATCGACGGGCGAGGCTTACTTGTTGGTGGTGAAAAATGGGCAATTGGAAGAGCGGCTTGTAACGACCGATGGTAATACTGGCGGCATGACCCTAGTGACCAGTGGTGTCAATGAAGGAGAGCAAGTGGTGGTCGTTGGTGGTGAGAACGCTTTTCCCGGTACCAGTATCGAAACAATGGAATGGCACGACAATACTAAGCAGTTGAATGGGTAATCACTATGTCGCACTTTTTTATTCGCCGCCCCATCTTTGCGTGGGTGATCGGCATCCTTATTACACTTTTGGGTTTAGTGTCGATTACTCAGCTCGCAGTGGAGCGATTTCCGTCGGTGAGTCAGCCTCAGGTTGACGTCTTTTTTAGCTACCAAGGAGCCTCGCCGGAAACCATCAATGACACCGTTATTTCGATCATCGAACGTGAGTTGTTTGGTACTGATGGCATTGAATCGTTTACATCCAGCTCAGATTCGACTGGTAATGGGCAGATCAGCGTGAAGTTTGCCTACGGGACGGACCCTGAACTGGCGCAAATTGCGGTGCAGAACAAAATAAAAACCGTTGAGCCTCGTTTACCTCAAGACGTAAGACAAAGTGGTTTGAATGTTGAGTCGAGTTCAAGCTCCGATCTGATGTATTTAAGCGTGTACTCCAAATCAGGCAAGATGACAGAAGGGGCATTGAGTGACTTTTTAGCGCGCAATGTGACCGATGAAATCAAGCGTATACCTGGGGTTGGTAAAGTGACGGTTTACTCTGCCGAGCACGCGATGCGTATATGGGTCGATCCACAAAAGCTAGTTTCTTATGACCTTACCATGTCTGACGTGACGGGCGCCATCAGCGCGCAAAACGTACAAATCGCTTCGGGGCAAGTAGGGCAAGAGCCTGCAAAAGTAGGGCAGAAAACCGTAACGCCGTTGACCGCGTCGGGACAGCTCAAAAACGTCAAAGAGTTTGAGAACATCATTTTGCGCTCTTCGACCGATGGTAAACAACTGCGACTTAAAGATGTGGCGCGCGTTGAATTGGGGCAAGAAAGCTATAACTTTGGCAGTCGCATTAATAGCAAATCGTCGGCAAGTATCGGGATTAAGATGATGTCGGGCGCGAATGCCGTGGCGACGTCGAACCGCATTCATGCGCGGATGAAGGAGCTCAAGAAAACCTTTCCTGAAGATATCGACTACATGGCGTCGGGTGATGCAGCACCATTTGCAAAAATCTCCATTCAGAAAGTGGTTAAGACGTTGGTTGAAGCGATGATCTTGGTGTTTATCGTGATGTACCTATTTTTGCAGCGATTTACTTACACCTTTATCCCCGCCATTGTTGCGCCGATAGCCTTGTGCGGGGCGTTCGTGATCATGAAGTTGATGGGCTTTTCGATTAATGTTTTCACTATGTTCGGGATTGTTCTATCGATCGGTATCATTGTGGATGATGCGATCATTGTGGTGGAAAACGTCGAACGCTTGATGGCAAAAGAAGGACTATCGCCTTTAGAAGCGACTAAAAAAGCGATGAAAGAAATCTCCGGTGCCGTAATTGGGGTAACGGCGGTCATGGTGGCAGTGTTTGTGCCAATCTCTTTCGCTTCGGGGACATCTGGGCAAATCTATCAGCAGTTTGCGCTGTCGATCGCTGTTGCGATTTTGTTCTCTGCATTTTTGGCGCTAACCCTGACGCCAGCGCTGTGTGCGACCATGTTAAAACCCATTAAGGAAGATGCGCACAAGCGTACGGGTTTATTGGGTTGGTTTAACCGCGCGATTGAATCCTCCACCCAGCGTTATGGCTCGTTGGTGGCGAAGACAACCAATAAAACGATGCGCATGATGGGGATTTACCTCGTGTTATCGGTGGGTGCGGTGTACATGTTCCAGCAACTCAACAGCACTTTCTTCCCAGAAGAAGATCAAGGTTACTTCTTTTCGTCGATCCAACTGCCAGCCGATGCGAGCCGAGAAAGAACCTTAGAAGTGGTTTCGATTGCTGAAAAGTTCTTATTAGCTCAGCCAGAAGTGCGCGCTTCCAACGTAGTCTTGGGCTTTAGTTTTGCGGGTTCCGGCTCCGGCTCTGCACTCATGATTACAGACTTAGTTGAGTGGGATAAGCGTGAGCGTTCGAGTGCGGACATTGCCAATGCATTTAACGCGTACATGAGTGAGCACTCTAATGACGGTGTGGTGTTTGCCGCTTTACCTCCTGCAATCCAAGGGTTGGGCGCAACTAATGGTGTTAGCTTTCAACTGCAAGACCGAGCAAATAGAAGTGCAGCCGATTTTGAACAACTGAAACAGAAGTTCAACCAAGCATTGACGGCTCGACCAGAAGTGAAAGGGCTGTTTTATAACGCAACTCCTTATACGGTAGGGCTAGCGTTAGATATTGACCGTGAAAAGGCAATGACGTTGGGTGTTTCGTTCTCTGACATTAGCGAAACTCTGAGCACCGCTATGGGGTCAAACTACGTCAATGATTTTCCAAACCATGGGCGGATGCAGAAGGTGATTGTGCAGGCGGACCAGAAATACCGCATGAACATCGAAGATGTTTTGGGCATTGCGGTGAAAAACAGCAGTGGAAAATTGGTCTACTTATCCGAGCTGATCAAAGCCGATTGGCAGTCCATGCCGCAACAGCTGACGCGATATAATGGTATGCAAGCGGCGGACACTTCTGCGATGGCGGCTCAGAACTACAGCTCCGGACAGGTAATGAACGCAGTGTTAGAAGTCGCTAGCCAAGTCGATGACAGCGTTAGTATTGAATGGACCAACTTATCCAAACAAGAACGTCAGGCAGAATCTGAAGTGGAGATCTTGTTGCTGTTCTCTTTGCTGGTGGTGTTTTTAGTGCTTGCCGCGTTATATGAGAGCTGGACCATACCAATTGCGGTTGTCTTGGTCGCACCGCTTGGGCTATTGGGCTCAGCGTGGGCGGTATCACTAAGTGGGCTGCAAAACGATATGTTCTTTAAAGTGGGTTTAATTGCCCTGATCGGTTTATCGGCTAAAAACGCGATATTGATTGTTGAGTTTGCCAACCAACAACGCAAGCTAGGATTATCGGTTGCTGAAGCAGCAATTCAAGCGGCGAAATTGAGATTACGACCAATCTTGATGACCTCTCTGGCATTTACCTTTGGTATTGTGCCACTGATGTTCGCAAGTGGGGCAAGCTCAGAGATACAGAACTCACTCGGTACAGGCGTATTTGGTGGCATGGTATCAGGGACGTTATTAGCCTTGTTGTTTGTGCCGACCTTCTTTGTGTTTGTGAACAAGCTAACCAAAACTAAGCGTTAAGTCGCGTCAATGGTTAGCCAAGTAGGAGCGATGCCAAAGCAAGCTCGTGTCTAACAAGGCATTACTACGCTAGGCGATTCAAAAATAATAGGGTCGAGTGAATTCGCCCCTTTTTGCGTTCAGTTAAAGTCGTCTTAACCCAACCTTAACCTGACCCTTTTTAGTATCCACTCTCGAAAAAAGCGAAAATAATAACGAGCATGGAGAGTGGTAGCGTGACGGTTCTTATCGGTAGTCGATTTGTTTACTCTTTTCTTGATGGCACCATTGTGGATACCGAGCAAGAAGAAGAGACAAAAGTGCTTGGCAAAAACAGCAATCAGTTACTTAGTATGATGATTGAACACCCAAACCAAACTCTATCGAGGCAAATTCTGTTTGATAGAATTTGGACGGATAATGACGTTAAAGTCACTGAAGCGAGTTTGACCCAAGCCATTGCAACGCTAAGAAGGACCTTGTGCGACAATCGTCAAAAGTCTGAGTATATTCTTACTGTGCCTAAGTGCGGTTACCGTTTCATCGCTTCTGTCGAGTGTTTGCCTCCAGACAAGCTCATTGTTGAAGAGAGCCCTAAACAGCAAACACAAATCGAGATGCCTTCTTTGCATCGTGAAGAGACCACTTATGCGGTCGAGTTTTATCAAAATACCAAAAGTTGGTTAAGTAAAATTAGGGACGCTTTTGCGATATGGTAAAACACAGTCCAAAACGTTCATTCCACCAACTAAACAACATTTAAGGGGATTTCATGTCATCCAATCACTTACAGCTTCTCATCGTAGAGGATGATCACGACCTTGCGAGCGCTGTGATTGACTATCTCGCCTTGGAAGACATCCATTGCGACCATGTGGCGAACGGCGTGGCATGCTTGCAGATGATTGAAAAAACCGACTATGACGTGATCATTTTGGATATCAATTTGCCAAGAATGAACGGCTTAGATGTGTGTGAAAGACTGCGAGAGCAAGGGTTGGAAACGCCAATCATCATGCTCACAGCATTAGACTCGCTGAGCGACAAACTTGCGGGATTTTCGCGCGGGGCAGATGACTACCTTATCAAACCTTTTGCGATGGAAGAGTTGATTGCCCGAACTATTGCCTTATCTAAACGACGTAGTGCGCAAAACACCAAGTTAACCATTGCCGATCTGACCATCGATGTACAAAAGAAGACTGTGAATCGAGCAGGGCAGTCCGTTTTACTGTCTCCGATTTCTTTTAAGATATTAGAAGTGCTGATGCGTGAGAGCCCAAATCCTGTCACTCGTGAGCAGTTGATGTACAAAATTTGGGGTGAAGAACAGCCCGACAGCAACAGCCTTAAAGTTCACATGTTTAACCTGCGTCAGCGCGTCGACCAAAGACACCAGAAAAAGCTCATTAAGACCGTGGTGAAGCAAGGCTTTGTAATCTCAGAAGGAGATGTGTCGTGAAGATCAGACCCAGTATCCGTTTATACAGTTTTTTTGCGGTATTACTCACAGGCGTTACGACAATCGTGGTGTTGTCCGTTTTAACTATGCACTACTTTTTCTCCGGCATGGACATCGCACTAAGAGACTCGATGTTCTCTCACGCGATCTCTATAGAGACCCAACCTGGAGAACCAGTAAAAATCAGCGACTTTACCATTGCTTCACGTTGGCGCGATCTGCCCCAAGATGTGCGTGAGAATATTCCTCGTGATAGCTTGGAAACGAATACACTTACCAACTATTTTGTTGATGGTTCGATCTTCTCGCCACCCAAAATGGCATTGTTTGCGATGAAAGTGCAGCATAATGGCATGCTGAAATATGTCTCAGTGTCTTTCTACGACAGCTCTGAGCAGTTCCCCGTTGATGATGAGTTTCCTCACTTCTTCATTATTTTTTCTACCGCGTTGGTGGCGATATTGCTGTTCTATTTGGTTTTGATCATCATCTTTCGCAAGGTCACAACACCTGTTGAACAGTTAAAGAATTGGGCAAAGAACATGACGACGGATCAGCTTAGCCAGCCTATTCCAGATTTTCACTACAGCGAGCTCAACGTGCTGGCGAATATCGTTAAATCAAGCATGGAGTCAGTGCAGCAAAGTGTTGAGCGTGAGAAGAAATTTCTTGCCTACGCGAGTCATGAGCTAAGAACACCTATTGCGGTCACCAAAACCAATACCGAACTGCTAAAGAAGATGTGTGAAAAGCAAGTTGAGGTGGAAAAACAACAGGAGGTGCTCAGACGGATATCGCGTGCAAATGCGACGATGACCGACTTAACAGAAGCAATACTGTGGCTCAATCGAGGTAACGCGCCTCAAATCCCAGCCAAAGAAGTGGTGTTGGGAGATTTATTAGCCCAAATCATTGATGAATTGTCCTATTTGCTGCAAGGCAAGCAAGTAACCGTCGATATTATTACTGATCGACAACAAGTGTTATTGGTTGAACCGTTAGCGCGAATGGTTTGCACCAATCTGGTTCGCAACGCTTTCCAACACACGGCAGATGGTTTTGTGCAAGTAAAGCAAGACGGCAGCTCGGTGGTGATATTCAATCAAAGCGCAACTCAAGATGCAGAAGAGAACAATCTCGGTTTTGGCTTAGGGCTTGAATTGACTGAACGAATCATCAAGCAGAACAATTGGCTGTATAAAAACCGAGCCATTGATAATGGTCATGATGTCTTTATTGATTTTCTTCCAAATTAAGTTCGACGCTTTTTGATAATACAACCCCTCGATTTACCGAGGGGCTGTTTTAAGCAAAGTACAAACGTGGAAGCTTAACGAGAAATGATCTTGATTGAACTGATCTTATCTTCAAAGCCATCGGCATTGTATGAGCCATGATCGCGGGTGTAGTAATCACCTCGGAAGTTTTTATCGACATAGAAACGGACACGCCATCCGCGAGGGATAGAAAACGAGCTCATTTTGTCATCGAATTTGTACATACTGAGGTCGGAAATGTCATGGCTAAGCATCAGTGATGGACCTGTTTGGTGTCGATACTGATAAATCACGGCTGACGCATTATCACTCACATCACTATCACTACTGCCGCGAAGAGAGGAGCCTTCGCATTTCGCATCAGACGTTTTACAAAAGATACTGCCTTCCCCATATTGCTTTTCACAACTGCTTCGTACGTTCTGTCTTGCCTCTGCTTCAGTTCGACCTGCTTGAGAAAATGTATCCATAAAAGGTTTTAGAGAGCAAACGTAAACAAAATCACCGCCATAGCTAAGCGACGGTAAAAACAGCAATGTTCCTAACATAAATCTCTTAACCAAAGTCATATTGATAATCCTAATTTAAGTCGATCAAATAATCGCAGAATGAATACCACAACTTTGTGTTTAGGTAATGAGAACGGAGCGTTATGGCTTGAAAATTCACCTTAAAATTACACAAGCGTATGTTGTTGCTCATTATTTCGGCGATTTATTGACAAGTGCATTTCTGAGAGGAAAGAAAGGTAGCCAGAAAGCTTAACGAAAGTGAAACCATTTATGGTAAGTCACGTCGTTAAGTGATCCTGGTGAAAAAGCGCAATAGGTGAGAAATCCTTATCAAGCAAGTGAATTTTATAAAGTTCGTCTTCTGGCAGATTGAGTACTAGAAACTGAGACCAAAGCGTTTGATTGTTAATGAATTGTTTCTTTTAAAGCTCAAGGCGCTTTATATGAGAGTGCTCTTTGTCGTGAGAAGAGTAAATGGTGATGCCTAAGTGGTAACGGCATTTAAGGAACTCATCATATAGAAGAATAAAGATGGAACTAAAAAATCTCACCGTCGCAATAGCGACCTTCTTTGCTAGTACGAATGCGCTTGCTTTAAGTGAGCCATCGCAGCAAGTCACAGAAATATATCAACATCACGCTCATCAAAACGGTAATGATAGAGCGTTGCCAGATTATGCACCAACTAAGCTGCTTCCCCAGCAACCGAAACCGACCCTTCGTACCCTTTCTACTCGGTCTGCGGAGCAGGCAGCAAACGTGTGTGATGTAGAAGCTTTCACTGCGAACAGTAGCAACGATGTGCTCAACGCGATCAAAACCCAAGGAGCAAGTTGTGTTAATGCGCTTTTCTCAGCCGAGAGTCGAATACAAGAAGCGGCGTTCGAATCTGGGCACATGTACAACATTGCAAAGCACACGACCAATTTAGCGAAAGCCTACGCTGGGGGCGGCAGTGATGAGCTTGAAGCTTTGTTCCTGTATTTGCGAGCAGGTTATTACGCTGAGTTTTACAACAGCAAGGTCTCGTTTCTTTCTTGGGTGACCCCTGCAGTAAAAGAAGCCGTCGATGCCTTCGTTAACAATGCGAACTTCTATGAGAACAGTGACCCACATGGCAAGGTGCTCAGCGAAGTCATTATCACTATGGACAGTGCAGGACTCCAGCATGCCTATCTACCACAGGTTACGCAGTGGCTCACTCGCTGGGACAGTCAATACGCTCAGAACTGGTACATGCGTAATGCAGTGAATGGCGTATTTACCATTTTGTTTGGTGGTCAGTGGAATGAGCAATTTGTGCAAACCATCGGTAATCAGACTGAGCTTGTTAAAGCACTAGGGGATTTTGCACTGCGCTCGTCAGCTATCGGTGCTAGTGATGAGTTTATGGCAGCGAATGCTGGTCGTGAGTTAGGACGATTAACCAAATATTCCGGTAGTGCTTCCAGTACAGTGAAAAGCAAACTGACCGAGATCTTTGCTCAATACGAGATGTACGGTAGAGGCGATGCCATTTGGCTTGGCGCTGCCGATACGGTCTCTTATTACGCGGATTGTAGTGACTATGGAATTTGTAACTTTGAGTCCCAGTTGAAAGGTTTGGTGCTTTCTCAATCGTACACATGTAGTCCTACCATTCGTATTTTGTCGCAGAACATGACGCAAGATCAGCACGTCGCGGCTTGTTCGAAGATGGGGTACGAAGAGGGGTATTTCCACACTTCACTTGAGACAGGAAGACAGCCTGTTGCGGATGACTACAACACGCAGTTACAGGTCAATATCTTTGATTCAAGCGATGATTACGGCAAATACGCTGGACCGATTTTTAACATCAGTACCAACAATGGGGGAATGTACCTTGAGGGCGATCCAGCAACGCCGGGGAACATCCCTAATTTTGTTGCTTATGAAGCGCCTTACGCCAATCCGGATCACTTTGTGTGGAACCTAGAGCACGAGTATGTTCATTACCTTGATGGACGGTTTGACCTTTATGGTGGCTTCGGTCATCCAACTGAAAGAATCGTGTGGTGGAGTGAGGGCATTGCCGAATATGTGTCGAAGGAGAACGATAACCAAGCTGCGATAGACACCATCAAAGATGGGTCAACGTTTACGCTCAGCGAGATCTTTGAGACCAGTTATGATGGCTTTGATGTCGATAGAATTTATCGCTGGGGTTACTTGGCGGTTCGATTCATGTTTGAGCGACATAAAGACGACGTAAATCAAATGCTGATAGAAACTCGTCGGGGTAACTGGGCAAATTACAAAGCAACCATTAATCAGTGGGCAATCTTATACCAGAGCGAGTTTGAACAGTGGCAACAAGCGCTTGTTTCTGGTGATGCTCCTAATGCAGTCATAACCGCAAACAGTGAGGGCAAAGTCGGTGAAAGCATTACATTTAGCAGTGAAAACAGCACGGATGCAAACGGGAAGATCGTCAGCGTCTTGTGGGACTTCGGTGATGGCACGACCAGCACACAAACCCAGCCGTCGCACCAATATGGCAGTGAAGGGCAGTACACGATCAGCTTAACCGTGACTGATAATGATGGGCTAACCGCAAGCACGACACACAGTCTTACTATTACGGCGCAGGGCGGTTCTGATGCGCTACCACAAGATTGTGCAGTGCAAAGTAAAATCAGTGGTGGACGCTTAACTGTGGGACAAGCGGCGTGTTTGGCGACGCAACAAACCATTTGGTTGAGTATCCCAGCGGTCAATGAGCACACCAGCATGGCAATCACCACGGCAAATGGGATAGGCGACCTGAAAATTGAGTACAGCAATGATGGTTGGCCAAACGGTTCAAATCACCATGCGTGGTCAGACAATGCGGGTAATGCTGAGTGTATTACCTTGTCCAATCAGCGCAATTACTGGGGGTATGTTAAAGTCTCTGGTGAGTTTGAAAATGCCGCGATTGTAGTGGACTTTGATACCTCAGGTTGTCGTCAGTAAACATTGTTTCTGTTAATTAAGATCAACTGGTCCTAGTAACAACAGAAAATGAAACGCCCAGCACGAGTTTACATTGTGCTGGGCGTTTTTATTCATATTGAATATCGGTTAAGGCTTAGAAGTGCCCCAAGTACTGCCAATCAGCGTTGTTTGGGTTCGCCTCCGTTGGCCAAGGGAAGTACCAGTACTTGCCGTCAATGAGGCGGTAGTAATGGTAACCACCACGGAAGTGGTACACGTAAATATCGTTTATCGTTCCCGTGTTGTTGTTCTCGCCCCAAACTCCCATGCGATCTTGCTTGTGCCAGTTTAAGATTTCGGCTTCAAACTTAGCTAGGTCACTGTTGAGCTCAGCAATGTACTGTTCAATATCCGTATCGCTACCAATAAAGCGCCAATCAGCGTCAGAGGTGTTTTGAACTGGCAACGCGCTGTTCACTCCCGGACGTTTTTGCATAAAGTAACGGCGCTCACCACTTTCATCGGTATCAATGAAAATAGCGTTCTCAGATTGCCCCCATGCCGTTGAACTCGCTTGTTCCCACGTTAGCAACTGCGGTTGATTGAAGTAGTTGGCAATACGCTGTGCATTGTCGATGTTACTACGATCGACTTTCAGTGGGTTAAAACCAAACTGGACATGGTTTTCCGCTGAGCCTAGGTACTTCCAGCCTTCATTGTCTGCTTGGTTGGTTGGGAAATCCGCCGCAGAGATATCACGCATTAGGAAGTAATCGCGAGTGCCGGTGACTGGGTTAGGGTACACGTAAAGTGCACCAGCGCGGCGTTCTGCGCTTGTCTCACCATTGTTCAGCACACCCGCTCCGTAGTTGTCTGCTACGAACTTGTCGAAGTCAGCCACAAAGCCAAAGTCGATGCGGTTTAACGCTGCGTTGTCGGCAAACATGACTTGTTCATCAACGTATTGTTTGTAACCGTGCTCCTGACCAACAAAGATAGGACCAACAAGCTTATCGATCGCTGGGTTTTGATCAGGGATCAAGCTATCTAGCACTTGTTCACCATTCACGTCAGTACAACTTAAGGTGACACGAGTCGGTAGTGGCAGTTGCTCTAGGTTAAAGTGGAACTTATTGCTTTGTGAGTCGTTTAATCGGCTACTTGCCACCGCAATGTTCTGTACTGAGCCATCTTGGCGCTCCACAGTAACTGCGCAGCTACGTTGAGAGATCATACTTGGCTGATACATTCCACCTTGATGTCGCGCGTAACGCCAATCTGCACCGTTGTTGTGTTTCACGCCACTAAACTGCTGGCAGTGGGAAGAGGTAAAGTAGCCTGCACCATCATGGCTCGTGCCAGATTTATCAAGCACGCAAAGTGGCACTTCGCCAATTTCGGCGTTCGGCGTGTAAGTCACAGCACCTTCTCCGTATTTAGACAGCAGTGAGTAGTCATGATCTTGAGAAATCATGTGCTCACGCTGACCATTGATGTTCCAGTACATGTCTTCGCTGCTTTCACAACGCGCCATATCTGCACTGACTGTACCAACGAAGTTTGCACTTTCGCCGTTGCTTGCCGTGTAGGTGAACTGACAAATACGAGCCTGCTGGTTGTTGACCTTCATCGTCTGCCACAAATCTTGTTGAATTTGCTCGTCAGACAAAGAGGACACCGCTTGCCAACCTTCCGGATGGTAAGTTACGTCTGGTGCAGAAGGCAGCTCAAACACGTTGCCGTAGTTGGAGTAAATCAGCGGGTAAACTTGGCTTGCAAGTTCGTTACGCGGATCGTAAATGCCCAACATAGTGACAACAGGCACGCCTGCCGCGCTAGGTACTGGTGTGTCGGTTTGTGCTTCTTCGTAACTTTGGCTTTCTTGATTCCAACGAACATAACCAGTCGAGCTGTTTAAATCGACGTTAAAGCCGTTATTGAGCCAAGTTTGTACACGGCGAGACTGAGAAGGGTGCTCTAACGTGTAATGACTAATGGTGCCCAATAGTGCGGCTTCGCCACCGGCTTGAGCGTCACGCATAAAGCGGAATTCACCCGCAAATGGTGGCACCACTTCACCACCCACATCGTTAGTTGTGGCTTCACCTGTCCAGTGTAAGTTACCGATAAAGCGGCGATGCAGAGCATCCCAACCCCAACCAGATTCCAAATCGTGCGTAGAAGCATACCAAGGGTAGTGACCCAGACCATAGTTATGACCCAGTTCGTGTGACCATTCGTTACCGGTTGTCGCTGTTAACGTCACGATGCCACCGCCGCCACTGCCGCCATGATCAATAATGCCGTTGGTGTACACGCCGCGGTTGGTGTGCGCGGTAATGTGATTGAAGCGTTTATTGTAAGCTTGCGAATAACCAGCACTATCAGTAATGCCGACATTCGCGTTATTCACACCTGTAGATACCAGTGCTTTACCAATGGCTTCACGCATGTCACCGCCGTGCCAGCCACCTTCACCGTCTGAGCTTGTGGTGTAAACCTTACCGTTTGGCAGCGTCACTTTCGGGAAATAAGCGGCAGTGTAATCCGCCATCACCAGTTTAGATGCTGGGATTTTCTGGAAGTAATCGGCGCTGAGTTTTGCCATGTTTTTGATCATGGTGTTGCCATCACGCGGCGCCGTGAGCATACCCATGTCGATGTTTTGAATGATAAGCTCCGGCGCGCCGCCAAAGACAAGTTCATTAGCTGCTAAGTCGCCTTGTCGATCAGTGTTATCGGTTAAGCGCAGTGACAAGCCTGGCTTCACCCAATCCCATTGCAGCGGCAGTGACCACGCGTGATGGGAGAATACCACTTTAGAACGTCCATTATCTGGCTGATCAGAAGCCGCAAGCGCGCTTGGTGGCAGCATTGGAAGGCGAGTGATTACTGTGCCTTCAAAGCTCAGTTCTACCCAAACTTGTTGAACGTTTTTGTCTTCTGGCGTGAATAAAAGCAGAGCTTCACGGTCGATCACCAAGTCAGGGAACAGGTTAACATCGTTTTGATTCGGGGCGGTGGTCGTATGGGTTTGAGCAAAATGGATAGAGCCAGTCAAATCGCCATTCAAGTGATTTACTAGCGGCAATTCATCTGCGTAAGCAAGGCGTGCGGCACTTGTCGTGAACTCAATCTTTTGTGGCTCGATACAATCAATCGCATTGCACGAAGAAAGCTCCGCCGTGTACCGAGTGTCTGGTTTCAGGCTGCCAATGAACAAGCCAGATTGAACGTTGTCATAACGAACGGGCTCTGAACCTGATTCGGTCAACGTCAAAACCACGTTGTCATTCGCGTTTTGCGTAGCCCATTTTAGCTGAACACCTAGATCTGAAACGCTGGCTACGTTCAATGCATTGATGCTTGGCGCAGATAGGTCATCACAGTCAGAAGTCTCGATGTTTTGAATCATATCTGACTGCCAAATGTATTCGCCATTTGGACCCTTAGAGCCTCGGGCAGCAGGGATATATTCTACGTAGCAACCTGTGTCGTCTGGGTTCATCACACCAAACTCTTTGTGGATCAGGTAGAAACCACCGTTATACCAAATAAATTCCCATTCCGGACCGACGAAGTCCACTACGTTGCGATAAGCTTGGTCTTGCTCTCCAAACATAAAAGGAAACTTAGGGTAGTTATCGAAGTTAACCCAGTATTCATGTCCTTGGAAATTTAGATAGGTTTTGCCATCACGTTGATAGGTGTCTTGACCTTTGTCTGCTAACTGCTTGAGCATTTCAATGCGTTCAAAGGTTTGATTTCCGATTTCGACCAAGGTTAGGTCGTGGTTCGCGTTTGCGAAAGCGGCTGTACTTCCTAGGAGTGAAGAGATCAGCCAAGCGAGCGTATTTTTCTTCATATGAGACTCTACTTTTGCCAATGGAATAGACATTAAACATGCCGCCAGAAGCTCGGCACTTAGGGGAGTTGCATCACCCATTTCAATATGAACGGATGATAAATTTGATTATCTGATGGGATTTGAGTTTTAAATAGGTGGGATAAATCGGACTTGTGACTCTGCTTCCAGCTCTGATTTGATCACGAAATCGAATTGATATCTTATGTCCAAATTCGTATTTATCTATCTATACAAAATAGGGTTCTTTATATAGTAATTTAATAAAATGCCTTTATTTTATAATAGGTTAGACTTTAAATGAAAAAAGCCAGCCCGAGGACTGGCAATCAAACTAAGTTATTTGAAATTAACAAGAGTTTGAAATGAAAATGAAATTGGAGATAGATAAAACGCTATTTTTCAACCATCTGGGTTGCACCTTGTAACCAAGTTTTGTCATGCGCATCTAATGATGGGCTGAGCGCTTTGTAAACCTGGGTGTGATAGTGGTTTAACCAATCCACTTCGTCTTGGCTAAGTAAGGCGACATCGAGCATGCTGGTGGCAATTGGGGCGAGGGTAATGGTCTCAAAACCGTAAAATGTGCCAAATTCGTTTTGCTCGACTTCTACGACTTTCATGATGTTCTCGATACGAACGCCGTATTCACCTTCGCGATACACGCCCGGCTCGTTGGTGATCACCATGCCTGGTTTCAGTTCCACTTCGCGATGGCTTTGCGAAAAGTTTTGTGGACCCTCATGAACATTTAAGCAAATACCAACGCCATGTCCCGTGCCGCATTTATAATCGATACCATGCTGCCACAACACACCGCGAGCCATGATGTCGAGATTGGCACCCGTAGAGCCTTTCATAAATCGAGTCTGAGTCAGTCGGATGACCGCTTTGAGCACTAAGGTGTAATCTTTGCGCTGTTTAATGGTCGGTGACCCGAAATGGAAAGTACGGGTGATATCTGTAGTGCCGCCAAGGTATTGACCGCCAGAGTCGACAAGAAAGAAGTTGGTCTCGTTGATGACGGCATTGCTTTCTTCATCAGCGGCGTAGTGCATTTTGGCACCATGGGCAGCAAAGCCTGCGATGGTGCGAAAACTGTCGCTCACATAATGGCGAGTTTGACGACGATAACTTTTTAACTGCGCCTCAGCAGACAATTCAGTAACAAGCCCACTTGGGACTTGGTCTTCTAACCAACTCATGAACCTGACAACTGCCACACCATCGTCCTTCAATGATTGTTCGAGATTGGCTAGCTCGGTCGGGTTTTTGCTGGCTTTCATGTCGGTGACCGGGCAAGCCATTGGCTTTAGTGAAACGTTTTGCTCAATTGCACTGACCAATAAACTGTCGGTGTAGCTTGGGTTAAACGCAAGAGAAAGCCCTTCACATTGCTGATTCAAATATTGGCTCACGTAGTCGTAATGACGAACGCTGACACCTTGCTCGTTGAGTTGTTTTTCTATCTCAGCTGGTAACTTCGCTTTGTCGATAAATGCGGTAGCGCGCGTTTGCTCCACAACAAGATACGCTTCAGATACTGGGCAGTAAGGAGTATCTGCGCCGCGAATATTTAGTGTCCACATTACATCGTCTAACGTGGACACCAATAAACTGTCAACGTGGTTGTCGCCAAGCCAAGAACGAAGGTCTGTCAGCTTTTGCCTAGTGTCTATGCCGGCAAAGGCGACAGGGTGCTCAAAGATCTTTTCAGCTGGTCTGCTAGGACGGTCATGCCAGATTGGTGTCAGTAAGTCGAGGTCGAGGATAATCTGGATGTTTTTAGGCTCAAGCGCTTGTTTGAGTTCTTGGTAAAATGCATAGCTGATAGAGCGTCCATCTACCGCGATGGTACTGTTGGCTTCTAACGTGCTGGCTAACCATTTTGGAATGCTTGGCGTCTCTGGCTGACGCGCCTTAAATAGGTTGAGCCCAGTACCATGAAGCTGTTCTTCAGCTTGAATGTAGTAACGACCATCGGTCCATAATCCACCGCCCTGAGTAGTGATAACAACGTTACCTGCCGAGCCGGTAAAACCAGAAATCCATGTTCGACCAGCCCAATGATCCGCAGAGTATTCGCTATTGTGAGGATCGTTGTTTGTTACGATGTAGGCTGCAACGTTATAAGTTGCCATCGCATCTCGCAGCGATGAAAGGCGTTGATTTACCGAGTTTGTTGTATTCATGAAAGACTTCCTGAAATCATGTTTGAACAATAGATATGATGTTGCTCAGAGCCGATTTTTGCAGGGCTTTGCTGTCCGCAGAGTTGGGTCGCTTCTGGGCATCGGGTTCGAAAGACGCAACCGCTCGGAGGGCTGAGCGGGGAAGGGAGATCGCCGGGCAGCAATTGGATCTCGCGGTTGCGTGCTAATTGAGGGTTGGCGATTGGCACAGCAGAAAGCAGCGCTTTGGTATAAGGGTGCTGCGCATCATCAAATACTTGGTCGTAACGTCCGACTTCCATCGGCTTACCCAGATACATCACCATTACACGATCACTAATATGACGTACCACGCTGAGGTCGTGGGCAATCATTACCAGTGTCAGTCCCATTTCTTGTTTGAGGTCATCGAGTAGATTGATCACTTGCGCCTGAATGGACACATCAAGTGCGCTCACGGGTTCATCACACACCACCAAGTCGGGATTAAGAATCAACGCACGTGCGATGCCGACACGTTGACACTGACCACCAGAAAACTCATGCGGATAGCGGTTACGCTGGCTTGCGAGCAGTCCTACTTTGTCCATCATGGCGATGACTCGTTTTTCGACTTCGGCGCGTTTCAACCTTGGTTCGTGCGTTAGTAGTGGTTCGGCAATGCATTCTGAAATGGTTAAGCGCGGGTTTAAGCTGGCTGATGGGTCTTGAAATATCATCTGGAATTCGCGACGACGAAGGGCGAGTGCGTTTTTGCCAAAGCCACGCATATCCTCACCTTTCCATGTCAGGGCGCCGTGTGTCGGTTCAACCAAACGAAGTAGGGCGCGCGCCAATGTGGATTTGCCGCAGCCGGATTCGCCGACAATGCCAAGGGTTTCGCCTCGGTACACATCTAAGTCAATGCCAT
Organism: Vibrio sp. Y29_XK_CS5; assembly: GCF_024181835.1. Lineage (NCBI taxonomy): Bacteria > Pseudomonadati > Pseudomonadota > Gammaproteobacteria > Vibrionales > Vibrionaceae > Vibrio > Vibrio sp. Y29_XK_CS5. The sequence continues at coordinate 326,969 of NZ_JAMZAM010000004.1, read as the reverse complement.
TCACCGCTTTGACGATCTTTCTTTGACTAGGAATGATATGGCGCGATACTGGAAAGTGGACTTTCAGGTCGCGGGCAGACAATAACACTTCTTGCTGGGTCATAACGTTTCCTTAAGCCGATTGATGAATAAGAGAAATACTGCCTTGCGCTTTTACATGACAGGCGATGGATTGGCGTCCGTTAAGGGGAGCGAACCGAGGTGTTTGTGTTTGGCAACGTGGTTCACGATAGTCACAGCGTTCTCTAAACGGGCAGCCCTTGTGATTGATCAGGGCGCTCGGTGGGTTACCGGCAATGGTTGGCAAACGAGGCATGTCTTCGGTAATCGATGGGATCGCCTTTAGAAGCCCTCGAGTATACGGGTGAGCTGGCTGGGTGAATAACGTGTCCGTATCGGCTTGTTCCATTTTCTGTCCGCCGTACATGACTAAAACTCGGTCACACATTTCAGCGACCACGCCCATATCGTGAGTGATGAGCAAGATGGCAGTGTTGAACTCCTGTTGTAACTCACGCAATAGCGTCAGGATTTGCGCTTGTACTGTCACGTCGAGGGCGGTTGTGGGCTCATCGGCAATAAGCAGTTCCGGTTTACACAGCAACGCCATGGCAATCATCACACGTTGGCGCATGCCGCCAGAAAGCTCGTGTGGATATTGGTTCATGCGGGTTTCCGGAGAAGGAATCCGCACTGCATCTAGCATCTGAATGGATTCTGCAATGGCTTGTTTTCGGCTCATTCCTTTGTGCACCATCAGCACTTCACTGAGCTGTTTGCCAATCTTCATAAATGGGTTAAGAGAGGTCATCGGATCTTGAAAGATCATGCCGATTTTCTCTGCGCGAATGCGGTTTAGTTGCTTCTTCGACATCGCGAGTAAGTTCTCGCCATGAAAACGCGCCTCGCCCGAGACGTTACCGTTATCAGCTGTTAGCCCCATTAGCGCAAACACCGATTGGCTTTTGCCTGAGCCGGACTCGCCAACGATGCCTAGCGTTTCTCCCGCTTGAATCGCGTAGGAGAGGTTGCTGACCGCTTGCACTTGTCCGTCTGGCGTATCGAAGCGCACGTTCATGTTTTCAATTGATAGCATGGGAAGTCCTTATCGATCTTTCGGGTCAAGGGCGTCGCGTAAGCCATCGCCGATGAAGTTAAAACAAAACAGGGTTGCGACCAAAAACAGCGATGGGAAAAGTAGCATCCACAATGCCACGTCGATGGTTTTTGCGCCTTCTGAAATCAAGATTCCCCAACTGGTGTCTGGCGGTTGAACACCTAAGCCTAAGAAGCTCAAGAAGGATTCAAACATGATGAAGCCGGGCACCATTAAGGAGGAGTAGACCATCACGATCCCAAGCACGTTTGGCAGCACATGACGACGCACAATGGTGAATTTAGATACGCCGATAGAATGCGCTGCTTCAATAAATTCGCGCTTTTTGATACCGAAGGTTACGCCCCTTACCACTCGGGCAATACCCAGCCACGACACCATGCCAATCACGATAAAGATCAGATAGATGTTGTTGCCAAATAAGGTCACGAACAGGATGACCATGAACATAAATGGCACTGAGTCGAGCACTTCGATGATGCGCATCATTACGCTGTCTACCACACCACCAAGATAGCCGGAAATACTGCCCCAAATAGTGCCAATCACAACGGCAACCAAGGCACCAACAAAGCCAACCAAAATCGACAGGCGACCACCTTGCATCGTACGGGCAAATAGGTCTTGTCCTAGATCGTCGGTACCAAAATAGTGCCCGCTGCTCAAAGAGGGTTTCCCTAACTCGTACGGGTCAGCAAGGATGTTCCAATCAATCTCATCATGTCCAAAGGCAGCAAGTGAAGGACCAAAGGTGATACACAAGATGATGAACGCGAGCACGTAAACGGAGGTCATTGCCGCGCGATTTTTGCGAAAGCGAGTCCACGCGTCTTGCCATAGACTGCGACCTTCTACGGCTTCGATATTGTGAACAACTCGGTCTTGTAAGGATTGAGTATCCAGCTTTTTAATCGATAACATGCTCGGCTCCTAAACTCGGATACGCGGGTCGATAACGGTGTAGAGCAAGTCGACCACAAGATTGAAAAAGATCGTCAGTGAAGCAACGATGAGAGTAATACCCATGACTAAGCCGTAATCGCGATTCAGTGCGCCGGAGACAAAGTGTTGACCCATACCGCCAGTACCAAAAAAGATATCGATGATGACCGAGCCTGTGACAACCGAGACAAAAGCTGGACCCAGCATGGCGACGACGGGGATCAATGACGGTCGCAGTGCATGGTGGAACAAGATGTATGCAGTCGATAACCCTTTGGCTTTTGCAGTACGAATATAAGGTTGATTCAGTGTTTCAATCATGGCGCCGCGCATAACACGAGCAATACTGGCGATAGAGCCAATCGCAAGGCTTAGCACTGGTAGTACGAGAAAAGCGAGTTGTCCTCCTTCCCAACCACCGGCAGGCAGCCAACCTAAATGAATCGCAAATATCGTCACCAATATTGGCGCGAGGACGAAAGCAGGCACAACAACACCCGTCATAGAAAGGGTCATCAACCCGTAATCTAAGCGGCTATTGCGTTTTAACGCAGCAATGGTGCCGAGCAACATACCAAGTGGTACGGAGATACAAAAAGACAGAACGCCAAGTAGGGCAGAGACCGGCCAAGATTGAGCGACCAACTGAGTCACCGTAAAGTCTTGATAGACAAAGCTTGGTCCTAAATCGCCTTGAGCGAAGTTGGTAATATAAATCCAGAACTGAACCAAAAATGGTTCGTCGAGGTGAAATTTGGCTTCGATGTTAGCGCGAACCACTTCCGGCATAGGACGCTCCATGTCAAACGGTCCACCGGGTGCGATATGCATCAACCAAAAAGAGACCAAAGCGATAAACAACAACGTCGGAATCGCGATGGCTAATCGTTTGAGAATGTACCAAATCATGATCCATCATCCTTTGGTCATTCGACGTCACATGTCGTCACGTCGAGAAAGAGAAAAAAATTGGCCTGAGCTCATCACCGAGAGAAGAGAAGTTCGACACGATATGCCATGTACTCGCAATGTCAGTGCGTGTTACCGAGCCGACTCAGGCCGAAAGCATGCCATTAGTGGACTTTCACATAGACATTCTTGCGGTAGTACGAGGACTCGGGGTTAGTACGCTCGTAGCCACCAACATAAGGCTTGATCAAATATTGATCGTTGCCTGGACGGTAAACCGGGATAATCGCCATATCTTCAATCAGCATGCTTTCTGCTTGTAGATACAGCTTTGAGGGATCATTCATGGTTTTAGAACGCGACATCAACTCATCATATTTGGGGTTGTTGTAGCGTGAATCGTTGTACTCGCCATTGGAGACGAAGATATCGAGCCATGTTGAAGCTTCGTTGTAGTCTGCGGTCCAGCCGCCACGAGTGATTTCAGTTGGCTCTTTTAATGCGTAGAACACTTTAGGCTCGAGTTGTTTAATGGTGATTTGCGCGCCTAAGCGGCTTTTCCACATGCCTGCCATTGCTGTTGCCATTTTCACGTCTTTAGAGAAGGTAGGAACAGTGAAAGTGAGTTTGAGTGGATTCGCTTTGTTATAGCCAGCTTGTGCCAATAAGCGTTTGGCTTTGTCGATACGCTGATTTGTTGTCCATGTCGCGTATTCTGGGGTGTGTGATTGAAAGCCATCGGTTTGTGGCGGCACCAAGGTAAACATTGGGATACCTCCGTTTCTTAAGATCGCATCGGTTAAGATCTTGCGATCAATGGCATAGGATAGGGCTTGTCGAACACGCAGGTCTTTGGTTGGCCCCTGCTGGGTGTTGAGGTAATAAAACGTCGAGCCAAGTGACGCACTGGTGTCTGCGACTTCTTGTGGCAGCTTGGTGATCAGCTTTTTCTTTTGCGCAGAAGGAATCGACATCACTTGGTCTATTTCCCCCGCTAAATAGCGATTGAGCACAACATTGGCATCACCAATCGGCAGCCACGTGATTTTATCCAACACGACGTTGCTTGCGTCCCAATAATATGGATTTTTCACCATCACCATTTTTTCGTTTACCTTCCACTCAGAAACGGTAAACGCGCCATTAGTAACAATGTGTTTTGGTTGCGTCCAGTTGCTGCCGTATTTTTCAACCGTGGCTTGATGCACTGGAGCAAGAACCGGATGACTAAGCAGCTTGATAAAAAATGGAATTGGCTTTTCAAGCGTCACTTGGAAGGTTTTTTCGTCCAGTGCTTTTACGCCAAGTGTTTGCGGTGTTGCTTCGCCTTTCATAATCGCTTGTGAGTTTTGGATGTTTGGAATCGCGGCAAACCAAGCGTAAGGGGAAGCCGTATTGGGGTCGAGTAGGCGCTGCCAACTGTAGACAAAGTCTTGTGCAGTGACATTGTCACCATTCGACCATTTTGCATCACGAAGCTGAAAGGTGTAGACCGTATTGTTGTCGTTCACCGACCAAGATTTCGCAACGCCGGGAATGGTTTTTCCTTGTTTGTCTTGAATGGTTAACCCTTCGAACAAGTCTCGACCAAGGTTAAATGCGGGCTCAGCTGCTTGCTTCGCCGGATCGATAGACGTCACTTCTGCACCGTTATTAAGCGTGATCTCTTGTGCTTCGGCGAGTGTCACGCCCGATGGGTACGGCACGGCGTAAGTCGGAGCGGCAAACATTGGGCTCATGATAGATGCCAACAAAAGTAGCTTGGGTAGTTTCATCCTTTCCTCACTCGATTCATCCTTGAAGGTGAGTTGAATGTATATTGTATAAATTGTTCAGACAATCGAGTTTTAACATACCTGTAACAGGGTGTTGAAAGCTGAGCTTTTTGGTCTCAAAAAGTGAGCCAATAGAATTTCAATCCATGAATTTATACCGACTTGGCACAGTCAGGTTATCAGTCAAGAAGGCAGGTCAAAGAGAATGAAGAGAGTGAGGAGAATAAAGCGGATAGAAACGAAAAATCCCCTTCATGCACGAAGCAAGAAGGGGATCTGCATTAGCGTTTCACATTCAGCGTAAGTTGCGCTCTATTCTCTAGATTATTTCACTAGGAAGTGCTTAACGAACTCAGTGATTTTTACCATGTCGTCAACGGCAATGAATTCTTCAGTGGTGTGTACTTTCGCCATACCAGTAGAAAGGTTTACCGTTGTTAGACCTTTCTTGTTGAAGTTGTTTGCGTCGCTACCGCCACCAGTGCCTTTTGTAAATGCATCGATGCCCATGTCAGCGAATGCCGCTTTGATTGCTGATACGTGAGCATTGTCTTCTTCGATAACAAATGCGTCGTATGCGCGGCTTGATTCGATTTCAACTTCTGCGCCGTGTTTTTCACATACTGACTCGAAGGTAGAGATCATATGGTTCACTTGCGCTTCTAGCTTCTCACCGTTTAGAGAGCGTGCTTCAGCAACGATTTTTAGTTCCGGCATCACGATGTTTGTCGCTTGACCGCCGTTTACCATACCGATGTTTGCGGTGGTTTCTTCGTCGATACGAAGCAGCTTCATCTGGTTGATTGCATCTGCCGCTACCATGATTGCACTGATGCCTTCTTCAGGTGCTAGACCCGCGTGTGCTGGGCGACCTTTGATTGTCGCAACGATTTTTTGCTGACCAGGTGCCGCAGTCACGATAGTGCCGATAGGACCGCCTGTATCCAGTACGATCGCTTCTTTAGACGTTACGTGTGTCATGTCGAAGTACTCAGAGCCGAACAGACCGCCTTCTTCATGCACAGTGAAAGCAAGCTCTAACGTTTTGTGCTCTAGGTTTTCGGCTTGGATGCAGCGAACCGCTTCCATAATTGCTGCGATGCCTGATTTGTCGTCACCACCAAGGATCGTATTGCCTTTAGAGCGAATGATGCCATCTTCGATGATCGGCTCAATGCCGATACCAGGCGTTACTGTATCCATGTGGCAGCTCATTAGGATAGAGCCTTCTTTCTTGCCTTCTAGACGTGCGTACACGTTGAAGCCGTTAGAAATGTGTTCTGGTACTGGTAGTTTGTGAACCGTAAAGCCTAGTTCGCCCAGTTGCTCAGCCAGAGTTTCTGCAATTTGTTTTTCATTCATAGATTCGCTGTCGATGCGAACCAGTTGGCAGAAATGTTCAACTAGACGTTCTTGATTAATTTGTGTCATTTGGATGTCTCTTTCTTTCTTGGTCGAGACCGCAGCGGTATAGAGTGCGAGCCCGAAAGGGAACAGAACACCTCTTATTACACAGCTAATCCGAGTGAAAGCTGTCTTGAATCAAAAAACGCCTCTGCCTGACATTATTCTGACCTGCTAATTACCGGATCTGATGCGGCGGTCACGAAAGTACACAATGAATGTAGAAATATGCGAAAGCGAGTTAAAAGCGAGTTTACTTAGTCAATCAATGTTTAGACCCACGAAGCCTTCAAATCGCCGCCGTGTCTACAAACCAAGTCATTCTCGCTGAACCAAGCATCTCGAGGTTACTTGGGTATAGTATGAGCTTTTGACGAATTTAATGAGAGATGGAAAGTCTATGATTCAACAGAATTGATGCTGCATTTATGTACAGAGTCGAGCTATTTTTGTAACTGATGAAAAGTTACCAATATATCTGTAGAGTGGATTGTAATTTACCGTCTATTTATTGAAGCAATATCACAAATGTGGATTAATACAATCTCTGTTTATTCATGTCCTCTCGCACTGCCTTTCTGGATAGACCGAACTCTGCAAAGGGTTCGGTCGCTTTAATTAGAATTCTATTAACGGATTATTCTTGATAACTAAAAAAACAAAAACAAGAAAGCCGGGCAGGGTGCTCGGCTTTTTTGATGATTCTTTTCTATTTGTCACTGTGAAGAGTCAATAGGGTTAATCCGATCAGCCATTCAATAGTGCGTTGACTGTCTTTGCTTAGCTTAAAAGAGGTAACCGCTTCTACCTGACTTTGGAAGTCACAGAGATAAGGTGTGTGATGTTCACAAACTGTCATCAAGAATGCCAAACGCCAAATCGCCATGAACTCGGCGTCTTCTAAGCGAGTTTTCCAACTTTGGATAAAAGCGACTTCGTTGTTAGAGAGGTCGAGTTTATCCATCATCATCTTAAGTAGTCTACCTTGCAGGGCACGCGGGATGTCGGCTTTCTTTGCAAAGTGGTGGCTTATCCCCGTCCTCGATATACCTGTTTGTTCACTCAACGTTGTGTAAGACATTTTCTCGTAACCAAGCGTGATCAACTGCTCTGTTGCCACATCGAGAATGGTGTTGATGGTGATCTGGGTATCTTCGTGTGTTCGGCGTGCCATAACTATTGCCAGTATTGTGATTAAAAAATCATACTAACACTTATCGTCTGCCATTCCATATAAACAAACTAATATTGACGTTGTTTGCATGATAAATGCGCGTTACTGCCCATAAATTTAGCCATGGTAACAAACTATTTACATTTGGATGGAGTGTGTAAATTGATGAGAGATATGATAATACATTGATATAACGTGCTTTCCTTATGGTTGCCGTAAACGTTTGCGATGTTCAAATTTGCTGTAACATAAATTTTACAATCAATGACTAAAACTGCGTAAAGTCAGATTTCCATTCGTGTATTCCAATTTTTCTCCTCCTGCGCCAAGTTAGAAATATCGAACGAGAACGCATGTTCAAACACAACAATGACATAAGGAGAAAGTCATGGTGGACACCTACAACCCATTAGGCACGGATGGATTCGAATTTGTGGAATACACAGCGGCGGATAGCGAAGGTATCGAACAACTGAAAGCGCTGTTTGTTTCGTTGGGTTTTGCAGAGATCGCAAAACACCGTTCTAAAGAGGCTTGGCTGTACCGACAAGGTGACATCAGCTTTATCGTTAATGCTCAGCCGCACAGTCAGGCAGAAGGCTTTGCTAAAGTTCACGGTCCTTCCGTTTGTGGCATGGCATTTCGTGTGAAAGACGCGAACGTAGCACTCAAGCAAGCGCTGGATAACGGCGGTGAAGAGTACAAAACAGAAATCGGTCCGATGGAGCTGAGTATTCCGGCGATTTACGGCATTGGTGAGAGTCTTCTGTACTTCGTGGATCGTTACGGCAAACAGAGCATTTACGATGTTGACTTCCGTTTCTATGACGATGCAGACGAGCGCCTAGCGAAAGCGGACGTTGGTATGTACGAAATCGACCATCTGACCCATAACGTGAAGCAAGGCAACATGGACGTGTGGTCTGGATTCTACGAGCGCATTGGTAACTTCCGCGAGATTCGTTATTTTGACATTGAAGGTAAGCTGACAGGGCTTGTTAGCCGCGCAATGACCGCGCCGTGTGGCAAGATCCGCATTCCAATCAATGAGTCTTCTGACGACAAATCCCAGATTGAAGAGTTTATCCGTGAGTACAACGGTGAAGGTATTCAGCACATCGCGATGACCACCGATGACATCTACCAAACCGTTCAAACACTGCGTGATCGTGGCATGGACTTTATGCCGACACCAGATACGTACTACGAGAAAGTCGACGAGCGTGTGAAAGGGCACGGCGAAGACGTAAGCAAACTGCGTGATCTACAAGTCCTGATTGATGGTGCGCCAACGAAAGATGGCATCTTGCTGCAAATCTTCACCCAGACCGTTATTGGTCCGGTGTTCTTTGAAATCATTCAACGTAAAGGCAACGAGGGCTTTGGCGAGGGTAACTTCAAAGCCTTGTTTGAATCGATTGAAGAAGACCAAATCCGCCGAGGAGTACTAAGCGATGCATAAATGGATCACATTCCCTCATCGGGAGGGAGTGTGCTCCAAGCAAGCACATGCTGATTTCCCGGAAGAGGCAATTTACGAACGTGAAGCAGGTCGAAGTGGATTCTTCGGTCCTGCGGCACACTTTCATCATCAACACGCACCGACAGGTTGGTCTGAGTGGGAAGGCGATTTACGCCCGCGAGCTTTCGATTTCAACCTAGTCGAAACGGCGAGTCAGATTTCGCCTTGGGCAGTGCCGCATCTTCTACACAACGCCAACTGTAAGATCCGTGTATGGCGTATGGATGAGAAGATGGACTTCTTGGTGCGTAACGCCGATGGCGATGAGCTGTTGTTCATCCATCAAGGCACGGCAGATCTTTATTGCGACTATGGTCATCTCAAAGTGAGCGAAGGTGATTACGTAATGATTCCACGCTCAACCAGTTGGCGATTAGAACCAAGTGAGCCAATGTTTGTTCTGTTGATTGAAAACACCGATGCCGCTTATTCTTTGCCAGAAAAAGGCATGGTGGGTAATCATGCTGTATTTGACCCGGCGGTTCTGGAAACGCCGTCAATTAATGACGAATTCCGCGCGCAATACTCAGAAGAGCAAACCCAAGTTCATGTGAAGCGCCATGACAAAGTCAGTGTGATTACTTACCCATTCAACCCGCTTGATGCGATTGGTTGGCACGGTGACTTGGCAGTGGTGAAAGTGAACTGGCGTGATATTCGACCTTTGATGTCGCATCGCTATCACTTACCGCCTTCTGCCCACACGACATTTGTTGGTGCTGGATTCGTGGTATGTACGTTTGTGCCACGTCCAATCGAAAGCGACCCTGGTGCTCTGAAGGTGCCGTTCTATCATAACAATGACGATTATGACGAAGTCTTGTTCTACCACGCAGGGGATTTCTTCAGCCGTGACAACATCGAAGCAGGCATGGTGACTTTCCATCCGGCAGGCTTTACCCACGGTCCTCACCCGAAAGCGTTCAAAGCGGGTCAGGAATATAAGAAGAAGTTTACCGATGAAGTGGCAGTGATGATTGATACACGCCACGCGCTAGAGTTTTCTGACGAGCTCGATAAGGTTGAAAACAAAGAATACGTCTATAGCTGGCAAGAGAAGTAAGGGGCAAGGATGAAATTAGCAACCAAGAAAAATGGCACACGCGATGGTCTGTTGATGGTCGTGAGCAAAGACTTGAAACAATGCGTTCCGGCAACCGAAATTTTCCACGCGATGCATCTAGCACCAACCATGCAAGTGGCATTGGATAACTGGAATAAAGTCGCTCCACAATTGGAAGAGCTTTATAACGCGCTAAACAATGGTTCGGTGTCAGGAAGTGAAGCGTTTGAATCCCACTATCTAGAGTCACCATTGCCTCGCGCCTATCAATGGGCGGATGGCAGTGCTTACGTCAATCACGTCGAATTAGTGCGTAAAGCGCGCGGTGCGGAAATGCCAGAAAGCTTCTGGACCGACCCTTTGATGTATCAAGGTGGTTCTGACGCATTTATTGGTCCTTGCGACAACATCGAATTTGCCAGCGACGAGTGGGGCATTGACTTCGAAGGTGAAGTTGCCGTGATCACCGGTGACGTGCCGATGGGAGCAAGCATTGCAGAAGCACAAGATTCAATTCGTCTTATCATGCTAGTTAACGATGTATCGTTGCGTGGTTTGATTCCGGCAGAGCTGGCAAAAGGTTTTGGCTTCTTCCAATCAAAACCGTCTTCAGCGTTTTCTCCTGTTGCAGTAACGCCAGATGAGCTGGGTGAAGCATGGTATGAGAACAAAGTGCATCTGCCGCTTGTTTCAACCTACAACAATGCCCCATTTGGTTGCCCGAATGCAGGCATAGATATGACGTTTGATTTCGCTGACTTGATTGTCCATGCCAGCAAAACACGTCCACTTTCTGCAGGTGCAATCATTGGCTCGGGTACAGTATCGAACAAACAAGGCACGGAGCACGGAACCTCTATCGAAGAGGGTGGCGTAGGCTACTCATGTATTGCAGAAGTGCGCATGATTGAAACCATTCGTGATGGCAAACCGTCGACGAGCTTTATGTCGTTTGGTGACTCAATCAAGCTAGAGATGTTTGACGCAGATGGCAACTCGATCTTTGGTGCGATTGATCAGCAAGTCAGCCAATACCTAAAACACTGAGAGTGAGAGGTAAGGGAAGTATGAGCGATAACATCACCCTCTATGGCTATTGGCGGTCTTCTGCGGCTTATCGAGTTCGCATTTGTTTAAACTTAAAAGCCTTGAGTTACGAGTCTAAATCGGTCCACTTGGTTCGTAATGGTGGCGAGCAGCATAGCGCGGAGTACCATGAGTTAAACGCCTCTGAGCTTGTGCCAGTGCTGGTGGATGGTGATATTCAACTCAACCAATCTCTTGCCATCATTCAGTATCTCGATGAGCAATATCCGCAAGTTCGAGTAGTTCCAGAACCATCGCCACTTCGTTACCAAGCTTTGGCTATGGCTCAGGATATCGCGATGGAGATCCACCCACTCAATAACTTGCGCGTGTTGCAGTACCTAGAAGGGCAGATGTCGTGTGATCAAGAGACGAAAGTTGAGTGGATTCATCATTGGGTTAACCAAGGCTTTATGGCATTAGAAGAGAAGCTAAATCAGCATCGACAACAACATGGAAACTGTATCTACAGTGTGACTGACTCTCCCTCTGTTGTTGATATTTGCTTAGTGCCTCAAGTGTACAATGCATTACGTTTTGGGGTGGATATGACTCCTTATCCGTTAATTAGCTCGATTGTAGAAGCATGTAATCAACTGCCAGCGTTTATTGATGCCATGCCAGAAAACCAACCCGACGCGAACAGCTAGTACTTTCTCTATATTTTAACGAATAACAAACGGGCTCTTGACGGAGCCCGTTTTTGTTCTTGTTTGATTAACGTAAATCGTGCTCAAAAGCTTTGCGGCTGTTATTATCACTCCGCAAAATTTACCGGTTTTGTTGCTCTGGTTAGAATTTCCATTTAGGCTTTGAGCAACTAGTTGTTTTGGGCGCACTTTATCTATGACCAACATCTTTATCATTGTTGTTCTTCTTGTTGTTTTCTTCTTTATCATTCAAAAGTACGTGATCAAAAACGATGACACGCGAGACTTCCCATACCGTTCGAAAGGTCCACTATTAAAAGGGCAGGAAGGGGCGTTTTTTAATGCCTTGAGAGCGGCGGTTGGTGATCACGCAGTGGTGTTTGCCAAAGTAAACATGGCGACGCTGATCGCACCAAAAGAAGTCAAAAATAAGAAGCAGTTCTTCATTGCCAGTAACCGAATTTCACGCAGCTACTTTGATTACGTTATCTGCGATCCTAGAACGCTTGAACCTCGTGTAATTATTGAGCTTGATAATGGTCAGCAATTGCATAAAGGCAAAGTCGAGCGCCAAAAACTGCTGATGCACGTGTGTAAATCGGCGAACCTTCCTTTGATTGGTGCATCGGTAAAACACAGTTACCAAGTGGGGCGTTTACGTCGTTTATTGGCAGCACACATTGATCTGATTGAGCCGGACAAAGAAATCCGCTTTTGCAAAAAGTGTGGCAGTCCGATGATCATCAGAACCGCAAGCCAAGGCGAGTTTAAAGGTCGACGCTTCTTTACTTGTAGTCGCCAACCAAACTGCACCTACACAGAAAACTACAATGTGGTGTTTGATACCGAAGACGAATAAGCATTTTGTTCCCTAGATAGTGAAATAGAGAGAGGCTTCAACTGGATTAGTTGAAGCCTTTTTTGTTTTACCGTTGAACAAAGAAGAGCACTTCGCAGCATCCATTCTGGTAGCTCCTATACTTTGATAAAGAAAGAAGAATAGGGAAGCGTTATGCGATATGGATGGATTCTTTCAGCACTACTGCTCACGTTCAGTAGCCATGCACAGCAGTCACTCAAACCACTTGAATGCCAATTAACAGATACACCTCAGGATCACTTCTTGTTTTATCGTGAACAGATGGTTTACCACAGTGAGCAGTTTGCGATTTTTCAAAATTTCAAAGGGCGAGTCAGTACTCAAGTGGATCTCAAAACGGGCAAGTTGATACGTACGACGTTTATTGGTGAACCATTTGAGCCTAAATACCAAATTTTGTTTGGTGATTGTCCAAACGTATCGCAAGTTTTGCAAATTTGGATGCTCAGTGAAGTGCCTTACGACAATTAGGTCAAACAACAAAAGTTAAGTAGATCACACTTTTAACACCGTTCAGGTCGAGCCTTGACGATAAAATCATCTGAAAACGGGTGTTGAGTTTAGATTTTCGCCAAACGATTCAAAGTTAGTGAATTTATGCTTGCACCCCCAATGGGATATAGCTAATATCCTTCTCGTTCTTAAGGAATGGGTCCGTAGCTCAGTTGGTTAGAGTACTACCTTGACATGGTAGGGGTCGGCGATTCGAGTTCGCCCGGACCCACCACTCCTTAAAGCCATGCTAAAACCAAAGTATGCCGAACATAAAATTTGGGTCCGTAGCTCAGTTGGTTAGAGTACTACCTTGACATGGTAGGGGTCGGCGATTCGAGTTCGCCCGGACCCACCAAATTTAAAGAAGCGCCCACCTTTTTAGGTGGGCTTTTCTTTACCTGAAATTTGTCAAATCGCGCTAATTTCCCTCTAAAGCACAGCTCTCCGCTATTCGATGTTCAGGTACGTGATTCATCGAGTGTCCTGACGTACGCAACTTTCACATGCCATCCCGCCTTTTATCCAAACAACAAAACGAGCAATAGAACGATTGAACTTAGGATGAGTAGTATTCGCCAAATTGGCTTGGTTTCAGAAACATCTGAACCGTTGTGATGACACATGCCCATAAGAAATCCCCTTTCTCATTACCTGATAAAGAAAGGCTAGGGCTTCACCCAAGGTAAAGGTCAAGCGGAGGTGAACGGTTTACCTCCACAATCGCTCAAACTTATTTTGCGGCAATTGGAATATTCAATAATAAATCTGGAAATTATCAATTATTTCAATGTGATAAGGGTAGTAAACCGTTATTTCTCAGGTTTGAACGGATACAGTTTTTTAATGTTGATTCGCAACGTGTGGCATTTTTGAGTAGTTTTGAATGAAATACCCAAGTAACCTCGAGATGCTTGGGTCAGTGAGAATGACTTGGTTTGTAGACGCGGCGGCGATTTGAAGGCTTAGTGGGTCTAAATCAAGAATCGGCAACAAAGTATACAAACAAAGGCCCTTACTATTTGCAAAGAGGGCCCTCTGGGAGCGTGTCATTGACCCGATTGCTACGTCAAACAACTTGGAAAGAGCGTGCTATTCCGCTTCGTTGTTTTCCTTGCACTCGAATCAATGACAACGCTCTGAATCCAGCATCTTGAAGTCACTTGGGTATATGTTCAATATAGAGATCATTATGAAGTTAATTCCCTATAATAGGTTTCAAATCGATACGTTCTTGTCTGCACCTGAAGTTTTAAAGCGAATACAAGAAAACACATCAGAACGAGCTTTTTTCAAGCCTAGTTCCTCTTCAGCATTTTGTGGAAAGGTAGACGAAACGGGCTTCGATCTTGTGGGAAACATTCGTTACAGAAATTCATTTTTACCTGTCATGAAGGGAAAGGTAGAGGCGAATAAAGATGGTACTCGGGTGAGCGTCTCCATGCGGTTAAACTTGTTTGTGATGGGTTTTATGCTGTTCTGGCTTGCCGTTACCGGAGGTGCCGGTATTTACATTCTTCTGAGTGTTGATACTTTTAGCTTACCTTTGCTCATACCACTCGGTATGTTTTTGTTTGGAATCGCGTTGACTTGTGGTGGTTTTTGGTTTGAAGCACTAAGACAAGAACGTAAGCTGAGACAGATTATTTCTACCTAGCAATAGCGGTTTGAAGCGTATCTCGCAGCTAGGCTTGATTGAATGCACTATCAAGCCTAGATATCTCTTATTCTCGGGTTTTCCCGGTGCTATTTTTCAGGGCTTTAGCGAGAAGTTTATTCGACTTCGACTATAAAAACTTTTCCAAATTTTTTGAGTTGTTCGAGTTCCCAAGGTGGCTGTTTAACAAAAACGTTTTTCACTCCAAGTTTCGAATAATCGTTTGGGTTATAGGTCCAACCGGAGTAATCCGAATCGGAAAAACTATCGTAGCGGGGAGATTGACCAAGGGTTGTTATTTCTTGTTTTACTTTGATTTTTTTGAAGAACGAATCTTCTTTTTCCTTAGTTTTGCCAATATACGTTTGCATTTCATGTAAGACTTTTTGAATTTCTTCTTCCCTTTGTCTTTTGGGTAAGTCCTTAAATGAAGCCTCAATATCTGAGGTATCAAACTCCTGACTGCTTAAGCCTCCGTGAAAACCGATAATTGCTTTGTTTGATATATATTTGTTTTTGCCTGCGGTAAATACATAGTTTGCACAAGAGGAAAGGCAATAGTCGTTGACTTCAATATCTATTTTATTTGCAAAAACCCATTCACCTAAGGCCATTCCCAGCTCCACATCACCGCCGTCACTTGAGATCACAAGAGTGGTTGGTTTCACTGCCGCATCAGCATAGATTTCCACAACAGCGTCGTTTGCTTCGGAGGTTAATGTACCGGTGTAGTGAATCGAGTCACCCACAAGTGTAACGTTGGTTGTTTCTGCGCTGTAAACGGGCGCTCCCGGCAGCAATAGAAAAGGGAGAACCATTTTTGTTAACTTAACACACATAAATTTACCTGATTAATGAACCGCATTAATAGACATGTTTATCTGCGTCTGGTTCCTTATGTGTAGGGCTTTTATAAAAATGCTAGCTGTCGAGTTAACAACAAACTTTAGATCATGCTATGTGTGCCACAGCCTTGTGTTAATGCAAATCGATAGTCCGTCGTTGGCGTAAACACCATTGCTAAATCAACCGGAAGAAAGACGACATCTGCTGCTAAAGAGAGCGGGATGTCGATGAAAGTCAAAGGGTAAAAGACATAGTCGACCACCGAGTCGTTTCTAAAAGCGCAAGGTTGGGACGCGACTGCCAGTGTTGTTCCTGAAAACGGCGCTCCATACCCTCCAACAAGGTGAGTATCCAAAGAAGAACAACCCATCATTGAAGTGGTAAGCGTAAGAAGTAATGCAGTTCGTAGTTTCTTAAAGTTATTGTTTTTCATTTTCATTTAAATATTTTATAAACATAAACGTTGAAATTGAATCTATAGCCCAAAAGAATGAATTGCGAGTAGATATTCTTTTTTGTGTTCAATAATATGCGCTACGCAACAAGGTTTAGAGTGTTTAGGTACATAGTGGCGTTTAAGAGAGAGGGAAATGAAAGGTTTCGCTCTTAGATTGTCATCGTTCTCCACAGACCTCCCTAGAAATGTGTAATGTGGCAATTTAATCAACGATTGACGTCGCGATACCACTTACGTTCCAACTTAATTTAGGAATAACTATGTTTACTGATTTTTTCATACAGAAAAATAGAAAAGCGGGAGAAAAACATGTTCCTAACTCGTTCCCTAAACATAAGTTAGTCCTCAACTTAGTAGTCGGCGTCTTTCTGGTAGTGTATGGCGCTTATGGCATCTATTCCGGCGAGTTATATGTGTTTTTAGGAAGGCGTACAGAGGTAACGCTACACGGTGATGCCATATACATCGCTTTTGCTGCCTTTATACTTGGCTGTATTTACTGTTTGGTAGAAATCATCGACCATTTCGATAAGCGAGATAACGAAGAAATCTACATACGCATTAGGGCAGGTTGCCAAGCATTTGGACTGTTGATTTTTGGTTTTGCATTGATACAAAACAGCGTTATGGCAGGCGCTTAGGCAACATTACTCGTTGTAGCAGGATGCTTTTCTATCGGTATTAAATACATAGCAAAGTATTGCGGCGTTATGCAGTAATTAAAAAGGGGATTAGATTGGATAAAGCAGTAAGAGTAGGTGTCGCGGCAGTGATTGTGCGCGAAGGACGAGTGCTACTTGGTGAACGTATTGGCTCACACGGGGCTCATACTTGGGCTACACCCGGAGGACACCTTGAATGGGGTGAATCTATTGAAGATTGTGCTAAGCGCGAAACACTCGAAGAAACCGGCTTAGTTGTTGGGTCTTTTAAGAAGTTGAGCTTCACGAATGATGTTTTCGAGAAAGAGGGTAAGCACTATGTCACTTTGTTTGTTGCTGCTTCATGTGAGGTTGGAGAGCCTCAGGTCGCTGAACCGGAGAAGTGTAAGCAATGGAAATGGTTTGACTTAGACAAGCTTCCGGAGCCTCTGTTTTTGCCTTTAGAGAATTTGCTAAAAGCACAAACCGAACTAGATGTGCTTTTCCAAGCTAGCGCTGAATAGAGAGCCGTAGCGTTGCCCCTTTGGTAAAAGCTGGTTTAGTTTTGAGCTCTAGACCAGCTTTGATACTAATCCCTAAGTCACCTCAAGGTGCAGGGATATAATGACTAGTGGTTAATTTTATCGCGCTATATCCACTCTTGTTCTTCAACCGATACGGTAATATCGCTTTTCAGCTCACCAGTATGCGCCGTTGTGGATGGCTCAATCATCATGAAGTGAGTGTCTGGCTCAGCGACAGGGCAGTGCTCGACACCTTTCGGTACAACAAACATTTCACCCGGCTTTAGTACCACTTCTTGCTCTGGTAATTTCAGCGTCAGTTCACCCTTAAAGACGATAAATAGTTCATCTTCGTTGTCATGTTTATGCCAAACTAATTCGCCAGAGCCTTTTGCGATTTTAACTAGCTGACCGTTCGACTCAGCTAATATTTTGGGTGTCCACTGCTCTGAAAAAAGCCCAAATTTCTCATTAATGTTGATCTTCTTCATTGATGATAACTCCTTGAATTTTTGGGATTGAAACGCTCTTTATCTCCTTCGACGTTATGTCGCTACTGACCGTATGTAAAGAGAAACATTGTTCACACGTAATAGATGACCGTTAAGGTTGATATTTGAAGCGATACAGGGTGTAAGGCGCCTTTGCATTACCGAGACCTTGACTGAATGCTGGGTGCTGATGAAGCTGGTCTTGGGTGACATAAATGTAATCGCCGCTGACTGCCATACTGTCCGGCCAAGATAGCTTTTTGTCTTGAATAAGTGTCTGATATTTGCCTTTGGTTACCAAACCAACACCACTATGTTCGAGATCGGTCGCTAAAATGCCACCCCCTGGCGCATACGCAATGCCATCGCTGGGTCTTTTTGGTCCATATACTTCGATTTTATTCTGCAGCTTACTATCTGTGTTATTTGCATTTTCTAGGGCTGAAGTCGGAACTCGATAGATTTTTGTGCCAGTAAATGCGCCAAAGTAGAGCCATTCGTTATTGTCATCAATAGCGATTGGGTTTAACCCAAAACGTAAGTGGTTCGTGGCACCTTGTTCTGTTTTCGATGCCAATAGAGAAGCTTCGATGACTATATCTCTGTCTTCTGGCATAAGTTGGGGCGCATTTTCTAATACACGTGTCGACTGACCCGTTTTTAAATCTACCACGACAATAGCGGGGTTCGTTGCACCAATGAAGTTGCCAAAGGTCATGTCAGCGATGTAGATCTTCGCGTGCTTTTCATCGATGGCAAAATCTTGCAGGAACGAGTTGTCTCTTAGCGCAGATGAGTTAATTGTAATTTGCTTGCTCAACTTATTTTTAGACGTGTCCCACGAGACCAATTGTGCTGGTGAGGTTTCGCTGCCCATATCGAGCATCCAGACCGTACCTTTGCTGTCGGAGTGAACGCCAATAACCGCACTTAAGCCTACATCGCCGACCTCTGGTCCGTCTGACCAGTCCATGGTTGGGAAGGGGCTTTTAGTACCATTCGCCATCACTTCGACGACTCGATATTTGGGATTGTCCAAAGGGTGCATGCTTACGATCAAGCGACCTTCGGGTGTTACGGTGACACCTGCGCCGCGGTAGTCGTTAAATTGTGTCACGGCTTCAAGAGAACCGATTTCCGCAGCGTAAGTTGAATAGGATGCCACCGCTGAAATTGCGGCAGCAGCAGTGAAGAGGCTGGTAGTTAAAAGATGCTTTTTCATTTTATTTCCATTTTGAAATGAACAGTTTGATGTATGGATTTTGGCGACTCGAATGAGATGTTGAGCGTCTCATTCAGTGCGTATTGAAATCCTAGCCTCGGAATAGTCCATTAAAAACAGTTCTGTATTTGATTTATTTTCTAATAATTTTTGATAATCCGTGAGTGCAAAGCTCAAAGCTCAAAGCTCAAAGCTCAAAGCTCCAACGTGACTATTTTATTGAATCTAATTAGCAAGAGATAAGTTGTGGTGATGAAGTGATGTAAAGCGTCTGATTTTGTGAATAATTATTATCTTTTGAAGAGGGATATTGTAGTGAATAGTGGTTGTTAATAAAAAGTTTCACAGCAAACAAGCAGGCACAACAATGTTCATTAATAACAATACTAAAATTACACTTCTTATCAGTACCAGTATCATCGGCTATGCCGTTACTCAACCTGCGTTCGCCGCGAACGTGCCAGACGGAGTAAAGCTGGCTAAAAAGCAGGAGTTTGTTCGAGGTAATGGCACCGAAGTCGCGACCATTGATCCACAAAAGTCCGAGGGCGTTCCAGAATCTAATGTGATTCGCGATTTACTGGAAGGCTTAGTAACGCAAGATGCCGATGGTAAAACCATCCCTGGCGTCGCGGAGTCTTGGGAAACAACGGACAATCGCACCTTCGTTTTTCATTTACGACACAACGCAGAATGGTCTAATGGTGACCCGGTTACTGCGCAAGATTTTGTTTATAGCTTCCGTCGAGTCGTAGACCCAAAAACTGCGTCACCTTACGCTTGGTATCTTTCTTCGACCAAAATGAAAAACGCGCAAGACATCATAGAAGGCAAGAAAGACATCAGTCAGTTAGGTGTCCAAGCGCTTGATGACTATACCCTTAAGGTCGAGCTCGATGCTGAAGTACCATACTTTGTTAAGATGCTCGCTCATACCACCATGATGCCAGTCCATAAAGCAACGGTAGAGAAGTGGGGAGATAAGTGGACCAAGCCAGAACACTTTGTGGGGAATGGTGCATATGTGCCAGACCGATGGGTGGTCAACGAGCGTCTCGTGCTTAAGCGAAATCCAAAGTATTGGGATGATGTACACACCGTCATTAACAAAGTGACTTATCTGCCTATTGAAGATCAGGTGTCAGAAATGAACCGCTTCTTGTCAGGTGAGATTCAAATGACCAACGAAGTGCCAAACGAACACTTCCGTCGACTTCAAAAAGAGTACCCTGAGGACTTGTCGATAAAAGGCAATCTATGTAGCTACTACTATCAGTTCAATACTCAACGTGCACCGTTTGATGATGTTCGAGTACGTAAAGCGCTGTCTTATGCGATTGACCGAGACATTATTACCAAAGCCATCCTCGGGCAGGGACAAAAGCCTGCGTACTTCCTGACGCCAGAAATCACGGCCGGATTTTCCCCTCAGTTGCCTGAATACGGCAAACTCACTCAAAAGCAGCGTAATGAAAAAGCAAAAGCACTGCTTAAAGAGGCGGGCTATGACAAACAACATCCTCTAGATATTAATCTGCTGTACAACACATCAGAAAACCACAAGAAACTCGCCGTTGCCATTTCATCAATGTGGAAGAAAACATTGGGCGTGACAGTTCACTTAGAAAACCAAGAGTGGAAATCTTATTTAGCCAGTCGTGATGAAGGGAACTTTGATGTTACGCGCGCCGCGTGGTGTGGGGATTACAACGAAGCATCAACCTTCCTGACTTTGATGATCGGCTCTAACGTCAATGGTGGAGTTCACTATAAGAGCAAAGCGTACGATGACATCATAGAAAAAGCGTTGAACTCGACCTCAGAAGAAGAGCGAACCAAGCTTTACTACGCGGCAGAAACTCAGATGGCGAAAGACATGCCATTAGCGCCTATCTATCAGTACGTGACGACTCGTTTAGTTTCTCCACTTCTCGGTGGTTATCCGAAAGGCAACGCTGAGGATAAGATCTACACCAAAGATCTGTACATCAAAGCGAAATAAGCGCTAGATAAGAGTTTGAGTTTCGTGAGATTTGCGAAACTCAAACTCTCTTTTTTGGACGGGGGAAATCGGCAAGGGTGGCTAAGCTGAGAAAACCAGCTTAAGCGCGAACTCGACGAAGCATGCTATCTAGAGATAACGCCCCTTGATTGTGCAGAAACAAGAATGGGTATAATGCCATTGCCCAGAAGAAAGGAAATTCCCATCCGCCGCCCGGCAGTGCCCACGTATATCCTGTGAAGAAGTGACCCGAGAAGAGCTCCGCTGCAATTAAATACGCAATTGCCCACAAAACGCCGATGCGTGTAAACAATCCCCAGCCAATCAATAGCGCCACGGAAATTTCCGTTATACCACCTACGTAGATCATTAAGTCAGTGAACCAAGGACCGACCGTATCAAAGCCAGCAACCTGCCCAAAGTAACCTCGCATTCCATTGTGTATCTGGGTTCCTGCAAACAGTTTTTCCGTCCCGTGGGTTAAGAAGTTCAATCCGAGAAATAGGCGTATACAGGTAAGGGCAAATTCGTTTGGGCTTTCTTTGTATATCTCTTTCGCAATGCCGATGAACTGAACAAGCAACGGGATCAACGATAAGGCGGTTAACCACCCAACCAATGAAATGTCATTTTGATCACCGATACGAATGATGATTATGGTTGGAGCAATGGTCATCAAAAATGACAGTCTGTTGCGATTTCTCAGAGCGAAAACAAGGATAGGTGTCAATACGCCAAAGCATAGAAGGGATGTGGTTAGCCACACATCATTGTAGGTATTGAGTTTAAACACGATCGCTGCCAGTGACGCTAAAGACGTTATTTGTAACCCGACCCACGTGTTGTTTTTATTGTTCATTGATAGTTTCTCCATCTCGTGACCAGTAAGAGCAGTCATCCTGTCCTCATCAGGTTTATGAATTTGTAGTGAGTGCCTGAACAATAAAATACGCCTTATTAACTCTCTGATAATTAGGGAATAAGTGAAATCATTCTTTGGCTGAGATGAACAATACACAGACAAAGCGAGTGACAGCTGCAAGACAGCGAGTAATTAAGGTGGAAGAGAGGAGAGGCAGAACGTGAAGCCGATGTTAATAAGTATCCTTCAATTCAACACGTTGTCGACTATTGATAAAAAATGACTTTTATTACTTAATTTCGGTAAACAGGGAATCAATGACAATGCTCTGAACCCTGCATCTTGAAGTCACTTGAGCATATGTCATTCATATATTCAATTAGATTCTATGCTTAACTATATTTATGTCTTATGTGTCAATGGGGTAAATATATTTTCCTGCAATTAATGTTTGAACATGATCGCATAACTATCTGATATATATTATCTTGTGAGATCAAACTGTGCTTTTATGAATCAATTGGAGAAGATATAACGAATTGTCTTCTCGTGTCTTTATTTCCTCATGAAAAGACTAAGCAAAAAAGATGTAAAGTGTCTCTTTTTGCTGTTTTTCTGCGGCTTAATCGTAATATAAAACGAGAACAGTTTATGAAGCGTCAGTATATTCTTGTTGGTTTGTCAGTAATATTGTCAGGCTGTGCATCACAACAATTGATGGTTCCAACCGCGAGTAAAGTCATCATTGTTGGTGATACTTTGGTTTATGATGGTGTCATTTCTGGCGGTGATGTTTTAAAAGCAATTCGGTTAGTAAAATCTAGCGATAAGAAGATTAAAAAACTCAGAATTACCAGTCCTGGAGGCGAGATTGATACCGGTATCGAGTTTGGGTACTTTGTAAAAGAAAATAACCTTGATGTGGAAGTCAGCCGTCTATGTTTTTCAGCATGCGCAAACTATGTCTTAACGGCTGCCAATAGTATTACCATTAAAAAGGATGCCTTGATAGGGTGGCACGGTGGTGCGTTACAATCTGATGAACTGTGGAAACAAACCATTCCAAACGGTTATTGGAATCAATATGAAGGTTACCTCAACCATCTGAGGGTCAAAGAAAAGGCGTACTTTAATTACATCAATGTCGACCCATATATCACGGTTTATGGTCAGATAAGAGACAGAAGTTGCCAAAAAAACAAGCTCACAGAAGGTTGGTACTACTCACTCAACGACCTTAAACAAATGGGAGTGAAGAACGTTGATCTACAAGGCGGAAAGCTAATGAACAGTGTTGAGTACGAAAACTCAGACATCACGTCTTGTTTGATGCCGGACGTTTACATTAACAAAATGGCTTCTAGCTCTAGCTCTAGCTCTAGCTCTAGCTCCTAGCCGTTAGTCCTTTCGATACCACGTCTCTTAAATCAATATTCATCTAAACATCATCAAGATGAAGGCTTGCCACGGTAAGCCTTCATTTTTGTTGTTGCTAGGATAACGACTAGCCTTCGTATCAGTCAGAAATATAGTGCTTTTTGTATAATCGCTTTGAAGTGCCAGAGAACTTTATGTGCTCTGTTTTTCTTGTTGCATAATCAAGAATAATATTGGGATGCACACTTACGTGAAAATATTCGGGAATATTGATCGCTCGATAATAAATGTCATCCCGATATTTATTTTCTTCTATCAAACCACAATCGATTAGCTTGTTGAGCATGCTAAATGCAGAGAATATATCGATCCTCGTTAGTAATGATATTTCCTTTGCTGTTTTTCCTTGCTCGGGGAAATCAAGCATCCGACACATAATAAGGTCTTGCAGCATTCTTGTTGCAATCGCATTAAGCTCTTCTTTACTTAGTTTTTCCATGGCTATCAGGCACCTTTTGATGAAAAGTTGAACTTGATGTTTTTATGGAAACATATTGTTACATTTGTGTCAATAAGCCATTCTCTATGTTTTATTTACCATAGATATAACACTGATTGGATTTTGCTTTATTTATTTTTATTGAACTAAATTTCACTTGCTATTATTTGAATCTTAGATTTTGCATATCGACAAAATCATTGTTGATATTATTGTTTTTAGTGATCTTTTTTGAAATCAACATTTGAATACGCTTTGTTTTTAATCGGTGTTCTATACCCAAGTAACCTCGAGATGCTAGGTTCAGCGAAAATGACTTGGTTTGTAGACGCGCGGCGATTTAAAGATCTAGTCATTCTAAATCAAGAATCGGCAACAAAGTATACAAGCCAAGGCCCTTATATTTGCAAAGAGTGCCCTTTGGGAGCGTAAAGAGAATAAAAACCATAGAAATTAAATCATGCATTAAATCTGCGCTTTTCTTTGAACGCGCTTAGAAACTCAAACTCGATGATCCGGTGTAATGCTTCTGTCTACTAAACAAATGGTATGAGTATGATAGTAAGTAAGATATCTGATGAGCTAATTACGGAAAAAGCAAAACTAGAGTGGCTAGCGTACTGGCGCCACTTTAGCACCGTTAAGCATCGCCTTTGCTGCGAAGCCAACTGTACCGCAGAGCATGATTATGGTGTTCTGGTTAGAAAAGACGGGGAAGAGCGTAAGGTTTTCGTGGTGCCATTATGCAAGGCGCACAGTGATAATCTTGAACGATTGGAAGTCTCCGACGGCACAGAAATTATCTCCGCGGATCTGACCTTGTGATTTACGTTGTTGCTTCAACGACGTTTAGGGAACGCTTTGAATCGTAGGGTTTCAAAGCGTTCTTCCTAAGCAAAGGGGAGGTTACATTTTCTTTTGATAAACCCTTTCAGGGCGACCAACTTTACCATGTTGAATCACAGCAAGTAGAAACCCTTTTGCGGCTAAAAACTCAAGATAACGCCTTGCTGTTGTTTTGCTGATGCCGACTTCATTGCCTAGAGACTCTGCCGTGTAAATAATTTCGCCATCATCAAAGGCATTCGTGACTTTATCGAGCGTGAGCTCATCGATCCCCTTGGGTAAGGCTTGCATGTGTGATGATTTGGATTGAAAGTTAAACAGTTCGTCGACGTGGCGTTGATTGATGTTGTCATTTGCTTTTAACGAACTGGTGTACTTCAGATAGCGCTCTAAAGAATCGGTTAAGCGATCATAAGAGATCGGTTTTAGCAGATAGTCGAACACGCCACACCTTACGCCTTCTCTTACTGTTTCCATGTCATTGGCGGCGGTGATAAAAATAACATCTGGTGACTGCTTGGCAGCGGTTATGTCTTTCAATAAATCGATACCTTTGCCGTCAGGCAAGTAGTTGTCCAATAAGACCAGTTTTGGCTTCAGTAACTGAATCATCTTTCTGGCTTCAGCGATACTTTTTGCAATTCCGATAGGTCTGAAACGTTGTGTTTGCTGAAGATAGTAAGAATGAAAGTCCGCGATATTGGATTCATCTTCTACTATCAAAACGTCATAAATTTCCATCTTTCAAACTCTCGTTAGGAATAAATAAAGAAAAGATTGTTCCGGTTGGTTCGGCATCGTCGACAAGGATTGCACCGCCAGCGTTATTGACAAGCTGGTGGACTAAATACAAGCCAATACCGTGTCCCGGTTGCGATTTGCTGGTGATCCCTTTATCAAATAGGGATTCTGCGATTTCATCGGGTATTCCAGTGCCATTGTCAGCAACCTCGACCACCAATTCCGTTTCGTTGGCGTCAGAAATTAGTATCGAGATGCATTTGTTGCTGTCAGGGTTTTTCAACGTTGCTTCATAAGCATTGTCGAGTAGGTTACCTATGATGGCGGCTAACTCATCATCAGTAAGTTTGGTTGGTGTACCGCTCAGGTGGCAGTACGGATCAAAATGGAGAGCGAGACCAAGTTCTTTTGCTCGGCTGTATTTGCCTAATAACAGACCCGCAATCACTTTGGAGTTGAACGTACGAGAAATGAAATCAATCAGCTTTTGATGTGTTTCTGTTTCTTGCCTTATGGCACTGAGCGCCTCTTCGTACGCGCCGATTTGAATCAGCCCACTCACTGTAGAAAGCTTATTTGCGTATTCGTGGCTCAATACTCGTAAATTGTCGGTTTGCTGCTGAACTTGGTTAAGTTGCGATGTAAGCGTGCTTAAGTCATTGCGTGGTCTGAAGCTGATGACCCAGCCAGAGTGTTGGTTGTCTTCCCAAATTTTTACACGAGTCGCGACCAAGGTTTCGCCATTACAGGTAATCACTTGATGCTGTCTCTGTGACTCCTCCGAGTCTTCTCCCATCTTTGCTCCCAAGAAAAAGTCAGCAGGGGTGACGTATTCGTTGACCATTCGACCTTGGAGGTGGGAAAGATTACGCGCAATTCCCAAAATCTTAAGTCCCCTCTGGTTTGCCGACAAGATACGACCTTGTTTGTCGACCGCAATAATGCCCTCGTAAACCGCTTCAAACACCGAGTTTTGCACGCGGAGGGAGAGGGCGATCTCTTCTGGTTCCATGCCATACATCTGACTTTTGATATGACGAGAGAAGAACCAAGCGCCCAAAGATGAGCAAACTAGAATGATCAATAAGGCAAAGAAAAACGGCGTGGAGTAGAGGAGCAGTAAATTACTAACGGTATCCAGTAAGTAGCCCACTGAAACAACACCAATGATCTCGCCGGTTGAGGAAATAATGGGAGATTTTCCACGTATCGCAAAACCTAAGCTGCCTTCTCGTATTGAGTAGTAGTGCAATCCTTGTTGAAGGGCGCGTATGTTGTCTCCACCTTGCATCGGGTAGCCAACTTTTTTGATGTCTGGATGCGCTAAGCGAATGCCCTTACTATCGCCGACGACGATGAAGTTGGCATCGGAAATCCCTTGTAGGCGCTTAATTTGTTTTTGCACCCGCGCTGTATCTCGTAAAGAGACCGCTTCGATCAGTTGAGGGTCGCTGGCAATTTCACGAGCTTGTATGACTGCGCGCGCACTGACCTGGTGGTTTAACGTATCAGAAAGGATGTGGTGGAAATAACCACCGATAAGGAGCAATTGAAACGAAACAACCACAAAAAGCAGCGCCCATACACGCTGTCTAAAAGAGAGGTTACGGCAGAGGTAGTCGTGAAATGTTCGGTCTGGCATGAATGGTAAGCTTCTTATTGATTGAAGGGTAAATTATCAAATGAAACAAGGAAGAGACCTGATCGAGATCTATTGAAGATAACCAATCGAGCCTCGTTCCTTGTGTAACTGTCTAACCGATCACATATTTGATCATCACGCCTGCTGCAACCGCCGAGCCAATAACACCGGCTACGTTTGGTCCCATCGCGTGCATCAGTAGGAAATTCTGTGCATTTGCTTCTAGACCCACTTTGTTTGACACCCTTGCTGCCATCGGAACCGCAGAGACACCCGCAGAGCCAATCAGTGGATTCACTTTTTCACTCGTGAAACGGTTCATCAGTTTTGCCATCAATACACCTGCCATTGTGCCAATACAAAACGCGACGATGCCAAGTGCGAGAATACCGATGGTTTGCGGCTGTAAGAATTTATCGGCAACCAACTTGGAACCCACAGAAAGACCCAAAAAGATGGTGACGACGTTGATCAATGCGTTTTGAGCAGTATCCGATAAACGTTCAACTACGCCACATTCACGCATTAAGTTACCAAAGCAGAACATACCTAGTAGCGGTGTCGCCGAAGGAAGCAACATGGCAATCAGAATCAACAGGAGCAAAGGGAAGCAAATCTTTTCTAACTTGCTTACTTTACGCAATTGCTGCATCGTGATTTGGCGTTCTGATTCTGTGGTCAGCGCACGCATGATTGGCGGCTGAATCAAAGGTACAAGTGCCATATAAGAGTAAGCTGCTACAGCGATAGCACCCAGTAACTCTGGTGCGAGCAAGCTAGATACGTAAATCGCCGTTGGACCATCTGCGCCACCAATGATGCCCACAGCAGCGGCTTGCGCGACACTGAAATCCATCAAACCCATAGAGCTCAAACCCAGAGCGCCGAGCACAGTTGCGAAGATACCAAACTGAGCTGCCGCACCAAGAAGCAAGGTTTTAGGGTTGGCTAACAATGGACCAAAGTCCGTCATTGCGCCTACGCCCATGAATATCACCAAAGGACCAGCGCCAGATGCAATTGCAATGCTGTAAAATAGGTGCAGCATGCCATCTGAGTATTGATACTCTTCCGCGAGTAAGTGGATATTGGCAAGTTGAGTTGGTGTCGCCGTTGCAAGTGCCGTTTTTACTTCGGCAGCGGAGTCCGTCGCAATGTTCAACACAGAGCCAAATGCTGAGATTACCTCTGGTTTTGCAGCATGGAGCGCGTTTTCTACCGCAGACAAGGCTAAGCCTGCATCAGGTAGGTTAGCAAGAATCCCACCAAAACCGATTGGCACCAACAACAAAGGCTCGAACTGTTTAACAATGGCGAGATAAAGCAGAATCAAGCCAACAATAAGCATGATGGCTTGTCCCCATTCGAGGTGGAACAAACCAAAGTCATTCACTAACGCTAAGACATTTTCCATGTGACTAATGCCTCGTTACGCCAGTTGAAGTAAAGGTTCGCCTACATCTACTGCGTCGCCTTCAGACACATCAATGCTGGCGATTTTTCCGGAACGTGGTGCGCGAACTTCTGTTTCCATCTTCATCGCTTCAAGAATCAGTAGCACATCGCCTTCTTCAACTTCATCACCAGGCTTGGTGTGGATCTTCCAAATGTTACCCGCAAGTGGGGCGTTCATCGGCTCGGCATCTTGAGCGGTTGTCACTGGCTTTGATGGTGCAGGTTGGGGGGCTGACACGGCTTGAATATCGCCACCTGCGTCAACCTGAACGACATAGCTTTGGTTGTTGACGGTAATGGTGTAAACACCGCTTTCTGAGGTAGCATTCATGGTTTGTTTCTCTGGATTGGTGTTAGTTTTTGCTTGGGCTGTTGCTCTTGTTGCTTCATTGCAAGGTGCGGGTTCAAAGGCGTCTGGGTTGTTGCGGTTTTCTAGGAACTTCCAACCCACTTGTGGGAAAAGCGCGATAGTAAGTACATCATCAATGGCGCTGCCGGAGAGCGGAATGTTTTGCGCTTTTGCTTGAGTGGTCACTTCTGTGGTCAGGTGCTCCAGTTCTGGCTCCAACTTATCGGCAGGGCGGCAAGTAATTGGTTCTGAACCTTCTAACACACGCTGTTGCAGTTCCGTGTCGACAGGGGCAGGCGTTTTGCCGTACTCGCCTCTCAAGACACCAGCGGTTTCTTTGGTAATGGTTTTGTAGCGCTCACCCATAAGGACATTGATGACAGACTGTGTGCCGACAATTTGCGACGTTGGCGTGACAAGCGGCAGATACCCCAGCTCTTTTCTGACTTTCGGGATCTCTTCTAACACGGCATCAAGCTTGTCTGCGGCGTTTTGCTGTTTCAACTGACTTTCCATGTTGGTTAACATTCCGCCAGGGACTTGCGCTACGATTATGCGAGAGTCTGAGCCTTTTAACTGACCTTCAAAAGCGGCGTATTTTTTACGTACTTCTCTAAAGTATGCAGCGACAGCTTCCAGCGCTGAAATGTCCAAACCTGTGTCGTATTCAGTGTTTTGAAGTGATGCAACCAGAGATTCTGTTGCTGGGTGACCGTAAGTGCCGCTCATGGAAGAAATCGCAGTGTCCACACGATCAACACCAGCTTCAATGGCTTTCATTAACGTCATATCAGCCATGCCAGCGGTCGAGTGGCAATGCAGGTGAAGGTCGACATCCACTTGCTGTTTTAATGTTGAAACCAGCTCACTGGCTAAGGTTGGCGTCAGGATGCCCGCCATGTCTTTGATTGCGATCGAATCAACGCCAAGTTCACTCAATTGTTGTGCGATGTCGACCCAGGTTTGTAGGTTATGAACAGGGCTAGTGGTGTAACAGAGTGTACCTTGAGCGTGTGCGCCTTGTTTTTTCACCGCAGCAATCGCTTGTTGCATGTTTCGTGGATCGTTCATCGCATCAAATACACGGAATACATCCATGCCGTTTACCACGGAGCGCTCAATGAACTTATCAACGACGTCGTCAGCGTAATGGCGATAACCCAATAGATTTTGACCTCGAAGCAACATTTGCAACGGCGTTTTTGGCATCGCTTTTTTGAGTTCTCGCAGTCTTTCCCAAGGATCTTCCCCTAGAAAACGAATGCAACTATCAAACGTAGCGCCACCCCAACACTCAAGTGACCAATAGCCGATGTCATCTAACTGTTGGGCGATTGGCAGCATATCGTCGATGCGTAAACGGGTGGCAAATAACGACTGGTGGGCATCACGTAATACAACGTCAGTGATGCCAATGCGTTTAGTAGACTCAGACATTCGAATTCCTCTTATAGCGAGCTTTGTTTGATTTTTTGATGATGAATAGCGGCAGCAATCACAGCGACGAGTTGGTTATCATCGTTTGATGGTTTGGCAGCATACACTTTCTTTTGCGGAGGGGGAGTTGGTTCGACATGAAAGCGCCCCAAAAAGCGAGACATGGCTTTGACAGCAAAGACCAAGAAAACAAGAAAAGTGAAGACAAAACCCATACCCAGAGTCATGAGGTTTAAGCCTTCGGCGAATAAATTAACTTCCATTAATATCTCCCATTGGACAAAACAAAGAGCAAAGGAAGACTTTGCTCTTTGACAAAATAAGAAGGGGATTAACCGCCCAACATGCCAAACACGACACTTGCGATGACCAGTACAATACCGCCACCAAGACGAGATGAGATTTGCGCGTAAGACAGCAAGCTCATGCGGTTTGAAGCAGCAAGAACTTCAAGGTCACCAGAGCCACCACGGTTTGCCATACATAGACCTGCAGTGATTGAAGACTCGATTGGGTAAAAGCCCATTAACCAACCACCGACAGAGGCACCAATGATTGCGCCAGCAACGATCAGTGTTGCGATGATTAAGTTCGTGAAGGTTAGTGCATTCATGATTTCGCCAAGGTCGGTATAAGCGATACCAACGCCCACCATGAGCACCCAAAGCAATTGTTTTGAGAAGAATGAAGACAAGCGTTTTGCGCCTTCTTTCACTTCTTCAGAGCAGATACCACAGGCGTTAACAATCGCAACGATGATGACCATGTAAGCGAAAGTGTGGATTTTTACGTCACCAAAACCTGGCAGTATTTCTTTAGAAAGGGCGGATGAGAAGGTGTAAATACATGCCGCCATCATCAAGCCAATCGCGATTTCACGGGGAGTGATTTTTGGTGCTTCGCTCTCTTCAACATCGAAATTAGACTTACGCAATAGCTCGCCATTACCAGTCAAAGACGGTACTTTTTCACCAATGCTGTTTAGAACGGCTGCTGCGACAATCGCTACAATGTTGGCGATGGTTAAAATTGCAATTGCAACCGAGTAGTACTGTTCTTTCGAGCCACCGGTGACTGACTCATAGATTTCAGAAAGTGGAATCGCACCTGCACCGTTACCGCCACCCATGATAGGCAGTACGTAAAGCATCATGATTTTGTCGATAGAAATGCCAAACATCATTCCGCCAAGAATGCCGAGAATTGAAGCACCTGCAACGGCTGCAAGAATGGTCGGAATGTAACCAACTAATGATTTAAGCAGTAGCTTACGGTTAACCGCCAAAATCGAGCCAGTGATCAGAACGGCAATGAACAAGTCGAGGAAATCGGTCTTCTTCATGACTGCAGTAACAGTGTCAATTTCGTTTTGGGTTAGTAAACCTGCATGAACAAACCAAGCTGCGACAAGGAAGATCATGACAGGCGCACCGCCAATGTATTTGTTAAAAATAGGCAGGCGTTTACCCAGTTCGCCAAATAGCGCACCAACAACAAACATAAAACCAAAACCGCCGACAATATT
This sequence comes from Vibrio sp. Y29_XK_CS5, assembly GCF_024181835.1. Lineage (NCBI taxonomy): Bacteria > Pseudomonadati > Pseudomonadota > Gammaproteobacteria > Vibrionales > Vibrionaceae > Vibrio > Vibrio sp. Y29_XK_CS5. Next base: position 295,382 of record NZ_JAMZAM010000004.1, on the reverse strand, counting down.
ATCAGGGATGGTGTCTGTCATATGTGCAATTAACATGACCGCGAACATAAATGCATATAGCGGTAATGGTAAGCCAAAGATTCGGACTTGAGATAATAAGTCTAATCCCGGGCTTCTTGTTTCAGTTATTGAAAGGGTCTTTTCGTTCATCATTATTATTCCGTGTTGATTTAACATGGCGTAATTTAAATTTGAATGAAAAAGCTAACTGTGAGTGTGATCATTTTACTTTGTGGAATATATACACACTTATGAATTTAAAGTTTTTAATTATCCAATCACTTAATTTACAGATAGTTAAGTAATTAAATTCATTAAATTCATAAATGACGTTTAGTAGAAGAAAATAGTCGATACGGATCATCATTTTTCAAATTCAAGTGACGCATGATGGCGGCAACACGAAAGAGGATGATGATCATGTTTGACACCTACGCATTTAGCCGAGTGAACCGAAATCAATACGAGAAGTTTGGTGCTATTACCGAGTTTCTAACTTGTTATGATTTGGATGTTGACGCTGATGTAGAGCGATTTGTGGTGGCGAAGTCTCAAGGTCAAATCATTGCTTGCGGTGGTCTTGCTGGTTCAACACTAAAATCTATTGCGATTGATCCTGCCTTACAAGGTACTGGATTTTCTCTGCGATTAATGACTGAGTTGACCGCGATGGCTTATGAAATGGGGCGCTTTGATCTGTTCTTGTTTACCAAGCCTCAGAATATGCAAAGGTTTCGTGAATCTGGTTTTTTCCCCATTTCTTTTGCGGACGATAAATTAGTCTTGATGGAAAATAGTCAGACCAATTTAAGAAACTTTGTACGTTCATTAAGAAAGAAAAAGAAAGAAGGAGATAAAATAGGCAGCATTGTGATGAATGCAAACCCGTTTACTTTAGGGCATCAATACTTAATTGAAACGGCGGCGTCACAATGTGATTGGCTACATTTATTTGTCGTCAGCGAGGAAGGTAAAGGTTTTGCTTATCACGATCGTTTGAACATGATTGAAAGTGGCACTAAACATATTCCTAATCTTACGATTCATCATGGTTCAAAATATATAATTTCTAAAGCAACGTTTCCTACTTACTTTATTAAAGAGAAGCGATTGATTGATTATTGTCATACCGCTATTGATCTAAATTTATATCGTCAGCATATTGCGCCAGCATTAGGCATTACACACCGATTTGTTGGGACAGAGCCAGACTGTGTTGTGACTCATTATTACAACCAACAAATGAAACACAGATTAACCACCAAGGATCTCAACGGCGCACCAATCAGCGTTATTGAAATAGAGCGTAAGTGTGCGTCTGGCACCACGATTTCAGCGTCAACGGTGCGAAAACTCTTGCAGAAAGGGCAATTGGATCAACTGGTTCACTTTTTACCCTCAACCTCTATCGACTACCTACAAAGGCACACGGACGCTTTACCGTGTCTTACCCAAGAAACAGTGGCTGCTTAACAGCCCAATTAATTTTTAACCAAGGTGTTAAAGGTCTTTCAATGAAAATAATAAAACCCGCTTTTGCAGGGACGCTGGAATCCAGTGACTTGCAAGTTCGTATCTCACCCAATCCAGAAGGTGATATCGACATTTCTCTTGATAGCACAGTGAAAAAGCAGTTTGGCAAAGCCATCGAAGCGTTGATTCATGGTGTGCTCAATTCGATGGGCGTGACTTCCGCAACGTTAGAAGTGGAAGACAAAGGCGCACTAGATTGTGTTATTAAGGCTCGCGTTCAGGCTGCAGTCATGCGCGCGGCAGACAGCAATGACATTCAATGGAGCAAATTATCATGAGTAAGTTACGCCGTAGCATGTTGTTTGTTCCAGGGGCAAACGCCGCCATGTTAAGTGATACCTTCATTTATCAGCCTGATGCGATCATGTTTGATTTGGAAGACTCTGTGGCGCTGAGAGAAAAAGACACCGCCCGTATGTTGGTGTTTAACGCGCTGCAACATCCTTTGTATCAAGATATTGAAACAGTAGTCCGTGTGAACCCACTAGAGTCTGAGTTTGGTTTGAAAGATCTGCATGCCGTTGTGCGTGCGGGAGTCAATGTGGTTCGTCTACCAAAAACAGACAGTGCAGAAGATGTGCAAGAAATGGAGCGCTGCATTGAAGACATCGAACGTGTATGTGGCAGAGAAGTTGGCAGCACTAAAATGATGGCGGCAATCGAAAGTGCGCAAGGTGTGAATAACGCCATCGAAATTGCTCAATCGTCTTCGCGTTTAATTGGCATTGCACTGGGTGCTGAAGATTATGTCAGGGACTTAAAAACGCAACGTAGCCCAGAAGGGACAGAGTTGCTGTTCGCCCGTTGTTCTATTCTGCAAGCTGCGCGTGCTGCGGGCATTATGGCGTTCGATACCGTTTATTCCGACGCTAATAACGAGCAAGGATTCCTCAACGAAGCGGAACACATCAAGTCGTTAGGTTTCGACGGAAAATCGCTGATTAACCCAAGGCAAATCGAGCTACTTCACAACGTATTTGCACCGACTCAAAAAGAGGTGGATTACGCGATTCAAGTTATCGAGGCAGCAGAAGAAGCGCAAGAGCAAGGGCTTGGTGTGGTTTCACTTAACGGAAAAATGGTCGATGGACCAATTATCGAGCGAGCTCGTTGGACGTTACAAAAAGCGCAATCTGGAATTAAAGAGTAGGGCACGAACATGAAACAAATGGAATCCATCAAACCAGCATTGCTGCCAGAGACGTTGTCACTGTTTTCAGAGGCAAATGCGTTAACGCCTCATCTCAAAGATTCAAACTCTAAAAAGTCGAGAAAGCTAAAGTCAGATCTGCGTTCCGCCATTTTAGATTCTGGGCTTAAAGACGGTATGACGATCTCTTTCCATCACGCGTTTCGAGGTGGCGATAAGGTGGTTAACTTGGTGTTAGATACTATCGCTCAGATGGGATATAAAGATCTGACACTGGCTTCAAGCTCTTTAACGGGTATTCATTCGCCGGTTGTTGAGCACATCAAAAACGGCGTAGTGAGTAAGATTTACACATCAGGTATTCGCGGTGAGCTTGGTGAAGCCATTTCTCATGGTTTGCTCAAAGAACCTGTGCATATTCACTCCCATGGAGGACGTGTGCACTTGATTAAATCAGGCGAGCTAAACATCGATGTGGCGTTCATCGGTGTGCCTTGTTGCGATGAGTTTGGCAATGCAAATGGCATGAACGGCAAATCTCGCTGCGGCTCTTTGGGTTACGCCAAAATCGATACTCAACACGCGCGTAAAGTGGTCATGCTTACTGAATCTATCGTCGGTTATCCAAATCACCCAGCATCAATCACACAAGATTTGGTGGATGCCGTAGTCGAAGTCGAAGAAGTCGGTGATGCGAGCAAAATTGGTGGCGGTGAAACGCGTCTTACCAGTAACCCACGTGAACTGCTTATTGCAAAACGTGCTGCCGATGTGATTATTAATTCTGGTTACTTTAAGCAAGACTTTAGCTTACAAACTGGGTCTGGTGGTGCGTCGCTTGCCGTCACCCGTTTTCTAGAAAATAGTATGGAAAAACGAGGCATTACCGCTGAGTTTGGGCTGGGTGGCATTACCTCAACCATGGTCTCTATGCACGAGAAAGGGCTGATCCGAAATCTAATCGACGTGCAGTGTTTTGACTCTGGTGCAGCGGACTCACTTGCTCGAAACCCAAACCATATTGAAATCTCAGCAAATGAATACGCTAACCCATCTTCCAAAGGCGCAGTGGTTGATCGTCTAGACGTGGTCATTCTCAGCGCGCTTGAAATTGATGTGAACTTCAATGTCAACGTTATCACGGGGTCTGATGGCGTGATTCGTGGCGCGTCTGGTGGTCACTGCGACGCAGCGGCAGGCGCAAACCTTGCCGTGATTGTGGCTCCGCTCGTGCGTGGTCGTATTCCAACTGTCGTAGAGCAAGTGTTAAACGTGGTAACGCCGGGTCAATCGATAGATGTGTTGGTGACCGACCATGGTATTGCCGTGAATCCTCGACGCCCAGAAGTAAAAGAGCGTTTGTTGAGCGCCGGACTGCCTGTGCTTGATATGGAAGCCTTGGTTGCGAGAGCGCAATCATTAACGGGCAAAGCGGAACCAATTGAATATGACGATCAAGTGGTGGGTTATGTACGTTATCGCGATGGTTCTGTGATTGATGTCATCAGAAAGGTCAAAGCTGAATGAGCATTCGCTATGGGCTGAAAGTTGGTCTCGATGATGTCTTGAGCAACAAAGAAGCTCGTGTGAAACGACAAGGTGAGTGGTTAAAACGCCACTCCCTTCCTTTGCTGTCGTTTACCGTCAATATGCCAGGTCCGCAGAAAATGACGGAGTGCACGGAGCGAATCTTCGAACAGGGTGTGCAAGCGATTCAAGCCACTTGTCTCGAAAAAGGCTGGTCAATGGCAGGACGACAATTGCTGCGACAAGTCACAGGTCCAGAAGCAATTTTTGCGGTCCAAGCACCGAATGCCATGGCGCTCAAACGAGCCATGATTGAGATAGAGAATAACCATCGTCTCGGTCGGTTAATGGATTTAGATGTGATTGATGTCGATGGAAAGATCATCTCAAGAAAAGGGCAAGGGATGACGCGAAGAAAATGCCTTATTTGCGAACAAGATGCCGTGATTTGCGCGCGCTCGCGTAAACATGATCTTCAAACCTTGGTTTCTCACATAGAGTCGATGGTGTGTTATGACGAATGTTGCTCTTAAACTGTTGCTCGACCAAAATATCGAGCGTGTTCCAAGCGTTGCGCATCGCTCTGCTGTAAAGGTGAATCTGTTCTCTTTGGTTTCTGAGTTAGCGTATCACGCGATGCTGGTGGAAGTGCACTTGTCCCCAAAACCGGGGCTTGTTGACCTTATTAGCAACGGTGCTCACTCAGATATGAATGTGCCGCTGTTTGAAGCCAGCGCGAGTGCAATTCGTCCTTTTCTCAATGGCTTTCTTAACGCTGGTCTTGCGCATGCAACGCACTCGGCAGAGACATTACTGGATGTGTTGCGTCCGGTTGGAATTCAAGCTGAACGCGCAATGTTTGCCGCGACTGGTGGTGTGAATACGCACAAAGGGATGATCTTTGGACTTGGACTGGTGTGTGGTGCGATCGGCTGGTTAAAAGGCAAAGGCATTGCGGTCGATTCTTTGCACATTAGCCAAGTTATCAAGCGCAGCTGTGCGTCAATGGTATTTCAAGAGCTGAAAAATACCGACTCTAAAAAGGAAACTCATGGTGAGCGGCTGTATCGAGAATTTGGTTTAACTGGAGCAAGAGGTGAGGCGGCGTCTGGCTATCAAACGATCATGACTTACAGTTTGCCTGCATACCAACAAGCGCTGTATGAAGGCGCGTCCGCAGAACAAGCATTATGGCAAGCGTTGCTCACGCTAATGGTGCACAATCAAGATACCAACGTGGTATCTCGTGGTGGGATGCATGGTTTGCGTTATGTGAAGAACATAGCATCGAAGCTTATTGAGAGTGGTGGTTGGCATAATCCAAACCTTGAAGAGCAGCTACTGGATTTTGACCGCCAGCTTATTGAAAAAAACCTGAGTCCGGGCGGCAGCGCAGATTTGCTCGCGCTGACTTGGTTGCTGGCAGAAATTGATGATTTGACGAGACATATCATCACGAATAACGACGAATAATTAGGAACAAGTAAACGTATGCACAATTTTGAAGATGCGATGATCTTAGGTATCGCGGGAAACTTCGCAGGTCACCTGCAACAAGCTGGTGAGGCTGATGACTTTGCTCTCTACGGAGATGTGAACGCTAACAAGCCCCAAGCATTGTTCCCCATTTATGTGCCTTTTATCGAACATCCGTATTTGTCGACATATCCAATAAGTGCCGATACGACCAAGTTGCCAAATGATATTTTGAACTTACAAATTGAACCAGAGCTCGCTCTGATCTGTGATGTTTCTTATGAAGGTGGTCAGGTCTTACAGCTCACGCCGACGCATTTTGGCGCATTTAATGATTGTTCGATTCGACGCCCTGATGCGAATAAAATCAGTGAGAAGAAAAATTGGGGTGCAGCGTCAAAAGGCTTGGCATCGCAACTTATTGAACTAGAACGACTCACTCCTGATAGCGATATCGGCAGATTTAGAATCGCGAGCTTTCATAAGCGAGGAGAGCAGGTATTCGCCTACGGGGAAGATTGCGCGGTAAACGAATACTCCTATTTCTATGCGGATCTGCTGGATTGGATACGTGATCAGATGAATCATCAAGTGGAGCGCGGTCCGATGGAAAACATTCACGCATTACTCAAACAAGCAAATCTCCCAAGCCAGCTAGTGGTCGCAGTGGGTGCAACGCGCTACACCGAATATGGTGAGCAGAATTTCTTGGAAAGAGGCGATGAAAGTGTGGTTGTTGTGTATGACAGCCACCTATACCAACCAAAAGATGTGCTCGGCATGGTACAGAAGTCGCAGTATGAAGCGACAGGCTTTTCTTATGTGAGTCAAAGAGTGCTTTAAGTTTAAGCCAATAGAGAACAAAAAAAGCCCGCAAATTAGCGGGCTTTTTAATGTCTTATTCGCTGAATGAAATAAAAGGAGTGATATATATATAATATTTATATTAGTGTTTGTCTTATTGATATTTAATGTATTTTGCTCAAGTTTTAAAAGTGGACAGTGAATCACAGATTCGTTAAGTGCATTTAATGTTTATTATAAGTTTGTTTAATAACGTAATTACTCTAATTATAAATATGTTTTGAAATTTTATATCCTTATAAGTTTATGAAAAATAGGGTTATATTGCTTTGGTGATAATTCGGTTAGTTAATGTCAGGGTATTTAAAATTGTGATGTTAATTCCTATCAATAACCTCAAAACTTTCATTGATAAAATTTACGTATATTCTTTTTAACTGTTTCCAGATTAAAACTATAAACACGCAATAGGTGACAGTGGTTATAAAGTATCCGCTGTGGCTGACTTGCATAATAAAATGGTAGAGAGTGAAAAAGTGAAAGCAAATAAAAACATTCTTAAAGCAGCAGTAGGTATGGCAATGCTATCTGGCTTGCCAACAGCAGCCAATGCTCATGGCTGGTCAGAGTTTCCTAGTGCACGTCAAAACACGTGTTACGAGCAAGGCGGAATTTGGTCTGGTAACCCACCAAATGCAGCCTGTGCTCAAGCAAAAGAAATTTCTGGTACCTATCCGTTTGTTCAGCGCAACGAATACGCGAAGAACATTACTGATTACAACAATATGGCAGCAGTGAAAGCGGCGATTCCAGATGGTACGTTGTGTTACGCAAATGACCCTCAGAAAAAGGGCATGGGCGCACCACACACCGCGTGGACTCGCACAGAGCTAAATACGGGTACATTCGAATTTGTATTTAATGCGACGGCACCACATAACCCGTCTTTTTGGGAGTTTTACCTAACCAAACCAAATGCAGACCTAAGCAAAGCGTTGGCGTGGAGCGATCTTGATTTGATTCAAACCGAAGGTAATGTCCCAGTTGAAGGTGGTAAATACCGCATGAATGTGACCATCCCTTCTGATCGTTCAGGCGACGCGATTCTTTTTGTGCGCTGGCAGCGTAACGATGCGGCGGGTGAAGGCTTCTACAACTGTTCTGACATCACTATTGTGGGCGGCGAAACGCCTCCACCAGAGCCAACACCTCAACCAGATCTCGTGAAAGGTGAGCTATACATCCCAGTTAATTTTGTTGGTCCAGACCTTGGTGATACGGTTAAGTATGACATCATCAATAAATACGGAGATATCGCACGTAGCTTCGATATTGAAGTGAATTCATCGAACATCAACGACTGGCAACGTCTATTGGCGTCAGAGATCAATGGTTGGCACGAAGAGTTCAAAGATGGAGCGGTGTTCATTGGTGATTGGCATGAAGAAATGTCTCATTACATGTACTTCCAAAACGATCCATCACGCAACTTCTTTAACTCGAAAGATGGTCGAGCGTCGGGTGTGATTTCAGTGATTGATGGTGATGACGGTAATGTTGAACCATTGGCAGGTGACATCTACGAGTTAGTGAAGAGCGACAAAGTAGTTAGCGCTGGGGACAAAGTGGTGATTTCTACCAGCGAAGCTGCGAACTTAACTCAAACTCAAGGCTCTTCTGTGAGTATTCAAAATAACGGCACTGCGTCGATTGTCGTTGATACTCGTGCGATTACGCAGAATGAGACCTTGTCGTTTGTTGCGAACGCAGTAAACAGCGAACGTGCAGAGACATTTACGTTTGAAGTGATTGTCGACGATGGTGGTGTAGACCCTGAGCCAACGCCAGATCCTGATCCAACACCAGACCCAAGCGATGACGCATGGGATTCAGCAAAAACTTACCTAGGTGGTGAAGTTGTCGCGTATGCTGACCAAAATTGGAAAGCACAATGGTGGATTAAAGGTGGTGATAACCCACAAGCGGCTTACCAAAAAGATAAGTGGGGCGTTTGGCGTCCAGCTAACTAATCATTGGTTGTAGCCAAATGGAATTGGCTAAGGCAAGCATGAAAGCCACTGTTTTGAGTTAAAGACAGTGGCTTTTTTACGTCGTTCATAAACTGACGGGGTAAGTGAGGTGATATCACCAAATGCAAATATGGGCAGAAAATCGTCCCTATCCCAAGTAACCTCGCCCTGAATTCTGGATCTTGAAGTCACTTGGGAATAAATAAAGACAATAGGCTGAAACGAACGGACAGAGTGATATTAGTGCTATGTAAGAGCTTGAAACTCAAAGAGCGCCTAAGCGCTCTTTTCTTTTGTACTGCCTTTTGGGTGATGACCGAACTTGTCATTCAAGTAGAGCAGTCCGCTGACGAAGAGTGCCACGACGGAAACCGTGAAGAGGGCATACATACTTAATACCCAAGCGAATGTGGCAGTCAGAAAGGCAATGAAGGAAAACATTCTGCTGAATGACATTACATGACCAAGTTTGTTACTTTTCATAACGCCTCCCAAAGCTTAGTGGGTAGAACCAGAGTGCTTTCACTCCGCATTCGTATTGTCTCTCTTCTGGGGGGAATTTACCCAAAAAACAGGCTAAATATTTCTCAAAAAAGATTAAATATTGACCTGGTAGACAGTTTTTTATTTGTGATTTTATATGAGTTTCATTGCTCATTGTCTATGCCAACATTTTTGATTCTGCTGAACGTCAAAATTGATTCCCATCTTTGGCTACAGTTAATGCATCCCCATTGACAAAGCAGGAAACTCTTATGTTCAAGACTCAACTTAAACGTGTCGTTGTTATCACTAGCCTACTGGTTTCATCATCTGTTCTGGCAAGCACGCATGCGTACAATACAGATATTCCTACCAGTATCATGACACCTGATAAGGTTGAAACCAGCATTGGTACTTTGAATTTCAAGGATGGCGTACCAAGCCAGCAGACGATGGATACGCTATACAACAACCTCGATACCATGCGAGCAACAGAAGTGTTTATGAACGCGATTCCTATGGCATCCCTGGAAGCGTTAAGAGTCGGGCATGAGAAAATGGGGTTAACCACATCCAATCAGGTGATGCTGTTTGATGATCTGATGGATTCGAATCCGCTGTTCTTAACCGGAAATACAGATACGGTATACGCGTCCGCATTTCTCGATCTCGAGCGTGATGGTCCAACGGTGGTCGAAATCCCACCGGGTATGGGACCAACGACCGTCAATGATGCATTCTTTCGTTTTGTGACGGACATGGGCGTTGTAGGACCAGATAAAGGTGAAGGTGGCAAATACCTTATTTTGCCTCCGAACTATGAAGGTCCAGTGCCAGAGGGTTATCACGTTTCTCAATCAACAAGTTACGTGAACTGGTTTATTGCTCGTGGCTTTTTGAAAGACGGTAAAACAGACGCGGCGGTGATTTCATACCATAGTGGTTTAAAGATTTATCCATTATCTAAGAAAGGCGAGCCGCCGAAGATGGAATTCATCTCTGGTAGTGGTAAATCGTTTAATACCATTCATGCAAATGATGAGCATTTTTACGATGAAATCAAAACGGTGATCGACAAAGAACCGATTGAGTTTATCGACCCAGAAATGCGTGGACTGATAGCGACCATCGGCATACAAAAAGGTAAGCCGTTTGCCCCAGATGCACGAATGCAGAGCATATTGGAAGATGGTGCAGCAATAGGTAATGCAACCGCACGAGCGTTGATGTTTAACCCTCGTACCCAGAACGCTTACATTTGGGATGATCGTAATTGGAAGACAGCGTTCATTGGTAATGATTACCAATGGCTGATTGAAGAAGGCAACGGTGGTCGCAATCTAGATGCGCGCACTTATTTCTTCTATATGGCGACGGTTAATACGCCGGCAATGGCGCTCAAAATGGTTGGTAAAGGTTCTAAGTACGCAATCGTTGATAAATCTGCTCAGGGAGAGTTCTTTGATGGCAGCAAAAACTACAAGCTGACCATTCCTGCGAATGTTCCGGCGAAGAACTTCTGGTCAGTTGTGGCTTACGATACACAAACGCGTTCGGAATTACAGACCAGTCAACCTTTCCCGAGTAAGAACGACAAACGCGACGACATGATGACAAATGCAGATGGCTCGATTGATTTGTATTTTGGTCCGAAAGCACCAAAAGGCAAAGAAGCAAACTGGATTGAGACTGTGCCGAACAAAGGCTGGTTCACTATCTTGCGTGTCTACGGTCCATTAGAACCTTGGTATGACGGCTCGTGGAAGCCTAGTGATATCACGGAAGTGAAGTAAGATAATTGAAGAGGCAACCGGTCAATTGATAGACCGGTTGCTTGTTTTTGGCTTGTACTTATGGCTCTGTTGCAGTTTTGTCTGGTCTTGTTTGAGGGATTGTTTATTTGCGACGACAAGTGATAGTCGTTCTAATTTGTTTCTTGCAGTGCTCGTTTAATAAAGGCTTCTACCTGAGCAATGATCGGGTGTTGGTAGAAGGCTCGGTGATATTGAACGCCCACATCAAACATCATTGGTTTAGCATTCAGCCTTAACGGCAATCGGAGAACGTCCTCTGGTAGGGCATCATCGTTAATGTGCATCCCGACAAATACATACGGGCTGACTTTTACGCAATCAAGCGCTGCCGCCATAGAAGAGACCGTTAGTTTCTGTTCCAAATTTACCCCAGTGAGTTTTCGCATTCGTTCATAGTACGCACTGACATCAAGAGAGCCCATAGACACGCGCACCGTCTCGAGGTTTTCAATGTCACTTAGCTCTAGCTCGTTATGTTGGCTAAGTGGGTGTTGATCATTCACGTACGCAAAGATGGGAACAGAAGCAACTTTGCGCTCAACCATTCTCTCATTGAGCTCATTTGGAAAACCGCCAATTCCAATGACAACGGCCCCTCGTTTTGGGTTTTCGATACTTTCTATCGACCAATCAATAAATGAAATCTTCGGCTTTTGATCTTCCGTTGTAAGGGCGGAGACTAAAGGGGTCGTCAACATGCCAGATAACGGATTAATGATGCTGAATATGTACTCATTGGCTTGCTGATTTGCATTGAAGCTTTGTGCCAGCTGGGGGATTTGTTCTAGGCGTTCTAATGGTTCGCTGATGACTTCACACAGCTGCTGGCAAAGCAGGGTTGGGGTATAAATGCCTTTTTCTGCATTGAAGAGTTCGTTATCAAATCTTTGACGACATTCAGCCAATTGTCGTGTGAATGTCGCTTTGCTAATGTCGAGGGTATGACACACTTTCGCCTGCGATTTTTGCTGGCTGAGTAGATAAAGAAAGCGATACAAATTCAAATCAATAGTATTTTTCACGAGCTCAGTACCTGAGGTTATTGAGCTTTAAGTATCGGTGTCTCTCATCCTCTGTTCCAATAAAATTTAAAACAATTTTTCCTTTTGTGACATGGGGTTAGCTTGTAAGAGTATGATGTGCTCAATCGGAAGGCGAAACTAAGATTGCGTAAAAGGTGAAAAACAGTGCTAGGTAAGCCCTTGAACTCATCCTATAATTAGGTTGCATATGGAGGATGTTTGATGGTCAAACATCCTCTATTTTTTGAAACCTACAACAAGGATCCGGCATAAGTTGTTTTTGCTGGTGTTGTTTACATTTACCAAGAAGGTGATTTAACACTAATAATTGAGGTTCTTACGATGACTCTTAACAAGTACTTTGTTTTCATTCCGACTGATATGGATCAGGAAACACACAAGGAACAGAAAGTGATATCTGAAACGGAAACTCAACGTCAGGCTTTAGTAAAACAGGCGCAGCAAGAAGGCGGACTGTAAGGCTAGGTTTCAAAATAAGAAGAGCACCCGAAGCGGTGCTCTTTTTTTATCTCTGAACATCTATCACTTTAGCATCCCAAGGCTTTTAAGCTTGCGATAAATGGTATTGCGGCTTAATCCCAACATGCGTGAGGTTTTGCTGATATTACCTTGGTTCGCTTGATAAGTTTTTACCAGCTTATCTTCGACAGTCGAACGCATATCTTTGGTTTTCGGCACGCTAACGTCTTCAATCATACTGGTATGACTAAGCTTCTTAGCAAGATGATTTGGCACATGGCTAAGTTCTAGTTGCGGCTCTCCTTGCGCCATCAATGAAGAGACTTTGATTAAGCTATCGAGTTCTCGCAGATTGCCAGGCCACACGTAAGTCATCATCAATGAAAGAAGGTGGGGACAAATGGTCTGTTCCGAATCAGAATGGCGTCGATGAATGTTCTCAATCAGTGCTTGCTTATCATTGCGCTCTTCAAAGCGAGGTAGCTCGACGATAAGTCCGTTGAGACGGTAGTAAAGATCCTGACGAAATACGCCTTGTTCAATCAACAACTCTAAGTCTTTGTGTGTTGCGGCGATGATTTGTGTATCAACTTGGATGGTTTGGTTTGAACCAACAGGAAGTACGGTTTTGTCTTGTAACACGTGGAGTAGGCGGCTTTGCGCTTCTAGAGGCAAATCTGCAATCTCATCTAAGAACAAGATGCCGTTGTGCGCTTGGCGGATTTTACCCTGATATCCTTTGCTGTTTGCACCAGTGAATGCACCTGAAACATAGCCAAACAGTTCAGATTCAACTAAGTCTTTGGGTAATGCCCCACAGTTAACTGATACCAAAGGACCACTCTTACGTTGGCTGTTTTTGTGTAACGCTTTGACGAATTCGTTTTTCCCTACACCGGTTTCTCCAAGAATAAGTAAGCTAATGTCTTTGTCGATAACGCGATTTGCTTGTTGCCAACAATGCTCGACCGTGGTGTCGCCATAATGAAGATTGTTGGATGCAGAAAGAGAGCGGGAAGACGTTTTACTCTCTGACAGAGGTTGAGTTTTAAACACCAGTGATTGACGGCTTAGCGAATTATCGAGTATCGAATCCAGAGATTGTCCAATCACATTCGGTTGATCAAGCAATTGCGAGGCGACTTGGTTATGCGCAAGGATTTGCCCTTCCTCATTGGCGATGATAATGCCTTGCCACCCACTGCTGAGTAACCCTTTTTCGCATGCTAAATCGACTCGAATATGTCCTTGAGGGATTTGATTGAGGAGTTGGTTTTCGACTTGCTGAACCATATTCTGGACCAGTACTTGCGTTGAGAAATCGTGCTTTTTCTCTTCGCTGGTAATGTCCAATACGCCCATTAAGTTACCCAAATGATCAAAGATTGGACTTGCTGAGCAACTGATAAAGCGATGATGTTGAATAAAGTGCTGATCACCAATAACAGACACCGGTTTGGCTTCTACTAAAGCAGTGCCAATGGCGTTGGTGCCTTTCAGTTTTTCTTGCCAGCACGCGCCAGAACTGAGCGCAATCTCGGTCAGTTTTTCTCGGAATTTAGGTTGCCCCCAGCTACCGATGATCACGCCATCCGCATCGGTCAGTATTAACCGACTGTCGCTGTGCGCAAACAACTGATTAAACAAAGGCAGGGCAAACCGCTTCACGGCATCGATTAAGAAGTTAAGCTGGTGGCGTCTGTCCTGCAGAAACGCAGAAGTGACGCGAATATCGTCAGGTCGACGTCGCTGTTTTAAACCCGCTTGTTCACTTCTGTCCCATGAAGTAGAAAGCCAGTTGTTGTTGGTAATGTGTTGAAGTTCCATGACTGTACCATTTTGTCACAGTGAGGGTGTGCCATTTTGGAACACTTGAACACTGGTGTTCACACCATACATCCGCTCAAACGTCACTCACTTAGTTTGTTATCGCTTGGTAATCATAGTTTTACATTTAATTAACAACAAGACGTGTGTTGTTGGCATGTGACTTGAGTAATGAAGTGACAACATCGCTGAGTTGAACACTCGGTTGTTTAAAACAAAAAACTGAACGAGAACAAAAGGAAGAGTTATGATCTATGCACAGCCAGGTAGTGAAAATGCCGTCGTGAGTTTTAAATCACATTACGACAACTACATCGGTGGCGAATGGGTGAAACCGAGGGGTGGGGAGTACTTCGATAATACGTCACCAATCAATGGTCAAGCGTATTGTAAGGTTGCTCGTTCTAGCGAGGCAGACATCAACCTTGCATTGGATGCAGCGCACAATGTAAGAGCAAAATGGGCCAAAACCAGCGTTACTGAGCGTGCCAACATTCTACTGAAAATAGCAGACCGCATTGAACAAAACCTTGAAGAACTTGCGGTAGCAGAGACATGGGAAAATGGTAAACCTGTGCGCGAAACACTGGCGGCGGATCTTCCTTTAGTGGTCGACCATTTCCGTTACTTCGCAGGCTGTATCCGTGCTCAAGAAGGCAGTGCGGCTGAGCTTGATGAACACACTGCAAGCTACCATTTCCCTGAACCAATTGGCGTTGTAGGACAGATCATTCCTTGGAATTTTCCAATGTTGATGGCGGCGTGGAAGCTTGCTCCTGCGTTGGCTGCTGGCTGTTGTGTGGTGCTCAAACCTGCCGAACAAACGCCAACTTCGATTCTCGTTCTGATGGAAAAGATTGGTGATCTCTTGCCAGCAGGCGTGGTGAACGTGGTCAACGGTTTTGGCTCAGAAGCAGGGCAAGCACTAGCAACCAGTAACCGAATTGCAAAGCTGGCATTCACGGGCTCAACCGAAGTAGGTAACCATATCTTAAAATGCGCAGCAGAGAATCTCATTCCATCAACCGTTGAGCTTGGTGGTAAGTCTCCGAATATCTACTTCCCAGATGTGTTTGATCATGAAGATGAATACCTAGATAAGTGTATTGAAGGCACGCTGCTTGCGTTCTTTAACCAAGGAGAGGTGTGTACCTGTCCATCACGTGTCTTGGTACATGAATCTGTGTACGACAAGTTTATTGCCAAGGTTGCGGAGCGCGCGAAGACCATTAAACAAGGTAACCCACTAGATACTGACACTCAGGTGGGGGCACAGGCATCGCAAGAACAATTCGATAAGATCCTGAGCTACCTAGAAATCGGACGCCAAGAAGGGGCCAAAGTCGTGTTTGGTGGTGATGTGGCGAAACAGGAAAACGACTTGGAGCAAGGCTACTACATTCAACCGACTTTGTTACAAGGTCACAATAAGATGCGCGTATTCCAAGAAGAGATCTTTGGTCCGGTCATTGCTGTGACTACTTTTAAAGACGAAGCAGAGGCGCTAGCGATTGCCAATGACACGGAATATGGTTTGGGTGCTGGTGTGTGGACGCGCGACCAAAACCTTGCTTACCGCATGGGGCGTAATATCGAAGCAGGGCGCATTTGGATTAACTGCTATCACGCGTATCCTGCACATGCTGCGTTCGGAGGCTACAAAAAATCAGGCATTGGTCGAGAAACCCATAAGATGATGCTCGATCACTACCAGAACACGAAGAACCTATTAATCAGCTACGACGTCAATCCGCTAGGCTTTTTCTAAAGCGAAGGTATCGCAGTAAAATGTAATATACCCAAGTAACCTCGAGATGCTAGGTTCAGCGAGAATGACTTGGTTTGTAGACGGGGCGGCGATTTAAAGATCTAGTTATTACACTGCGTCGTTTTCCTTACTCTCGAATCAATGACAACGCTCTGAATTCTGCATCTTGAAGTCACTCGGGTATACCTATATAAGAAGAGCCCCCTAAGTCATTCAACTTAGGGGGCTCTTAATTAAAGTGAACTTCACGTTTCTAACTTGGATTAGGCTTTTACTGCATCAAAATCATCTGATTGAGAAGACGGTTTGAAGAACAGTTTTGTCTCTTCCAACACCACGTGGCGCAGAGCAATTAAACCAATTAGGTTAGGGATTGCCATTAAACCGTTTACGATATCAGCCAGTAGCCAAATCATATCTAGGTGAAGGAAAGCACCTGAAGCCACCAAACCAACAAAAATCAGTTTGTACGGAAGTACTGCTTTTGTACCGAATAGGAATACAACACAGCGCTCACCGTAGTAGTTCCAGCCAAGAATGGTGGTAAATGCGAAGAACATAAGACCGATAGATACCAGCATTGGACCTAATGTCTCTGCGTTAAGACCAACCGCAAATGCGTGTGTTGTCATCGCTGCACCTGCAAGGTCACTTTGCCATGCACCCGTAAGGATCAAAGCAAGACCAGTCATCGTACAAATGATGATGGTATCGAAGAAGGTACCCGTCATAGAAATCAGACCTTGTTTAACACAAGAATCCGTTTTCGCAGCAGCCGCAGCCATAGGCGCACTACCCAAACCAGATTCGTTTGAGAATACGCCACGAGCGATACCAGATTGGATTGCCAGCATAATACTTGCACCCAAGAAACCACCAGTTGCCGCTGTCGAAGTAAATGCAGACACCAATACAAGCTCAACTGCATTTAGCAATTGGTCTGCATTCATGATGATCACACTCAAACACGCTAGCACATAAAACAGCGCCATTGCTGGCACGACTTTACCTGCAACGCTAGCGATCGACTTAATACCACCCAAGGTTACGAATGCCACTAATAGCGTCAGGATGAAGGCAGACAGCTCGCGGTTTACACCAAGAGAAATCTCACTTGCATCAAGAATTGCATTCACTTGAGGGAAGGTACCGATACCAAAACAGGCTACGCCCAGTGCAAATACCGCGAACATGATAGCTAGCGCTTTCGAGCCAACACCATATTGCAGGTAGTACATAGGACCACCAATCATTTGGCCTTTGTCGTCAACACGGCGGTATTTCACAGCAAGAAGACACTCAGCGTATTTGGTTGCCATTCCAAATAGGGCAGCTAGCCACATCCAGAATAGGGCACCAGGACCACCAAGTTTGATTGCTGTTGCAACACCAACAATGTTACCTGTACCAATAGTTGCAGACAGCGCAGTACATAGCGCTGCAAAGCTAGAAACGTCACCCTGTTTATCAGATGACTTATCTTTACTGAATACCATCGCTAACGCAGTTGGTAGGTGTTTAAATTGGATCAAGCCTAGGCTAAAAGTGAAGTAAACACCGGTTCCCACAAGCAAAAGCAGCAGTGGTGGACCCCAGACAAAGTTATCAATGGTTTGAAGTAAAGATTGTAGGTCGTTCATGATTTCCCCTTAATAAAACAACTAATAAGGAGAAGAGGGAAAGGACGAGATCAAGGATCTCTAATAGCCATGCTATTCAAAACAAAATAAGGCGGGAACGCCAAATAGTTAGGTTGTTACTTTCCACTCCTCTGTCCTTTTGCCTGAGAGTTTCACCCCGCACACATGTGCGGGACTTGCTCCTTCGGCGACCGATTTAACGGTTCTCTCCAGAGGTTCCTCCAACTACAGTCCCCGCTACCAAGGTAGCACCTGAAATAGTTAATTCTTCGGCGAGTTACCCTAACTAAATGTTAAAATTTAGTTATTAACCACTCTCCTGCAGTCTTCATCGGAACATTTACTCAATTAAATGAGTAAAGGTTAGTTAATGATGCTGGTCACCATTAACGTGTGAACTCTATCATGTTTTGTTACCATTTCAACACCAAATGACGATTTATTTTCAACACATTATGCGGACTTTGTGGTCTTAATTTCATAGGTTTGTCGATTAATTAAACAAATGAGTCAATCTTTTGTTCATTGTTTACTTGTATGGATGGTCGAAATCTAATTCGATTGAACGATGGGCGAGTAGAGCTGTGTCGATAAGTTATTCAGTTTAGAATAGAAAATTGATCAAAACGGGAGCAATCGCTTCAAAATCTACGCTAAGTTGACCGTAAGCGACGTAGAAATAGGTTACAATGTTTCTTTGCGAAACTGTCTATGGAATCAGATAAGTTCACATTATTGGACAAGGAGGCGGTATGACTAGATTGTTAGCCATTGCGGTATTGATTGGATTAGCGTTTGTGCTATTTCGTTATCGTACCAATGAAAAAGTCCAAAAAGCGACGGTCATTACGCTGATCAGCGCATTTTTAATTTATACCGCGTCAATCATGATTGCGGAACTCACTCGCTAGCAAACCGGTAGAGTCCTTGGAGTAAGATACGGTGACTTCTCAGAATAATATTGAAGATCAAGACGAAGTAGTTGTCATTGAGGAGCGCGATAAGCGTACCCACATTTATATTGCCATTGCGGCAGTACTGGGTTTGGCATTTGGTGGTTTGGCTGGGTCGGCAATGACAGCAAGTAAGTGGGAGTCCACTTACCAAGTGTTGGAAGAAAAGTACCAAGCACTAGCACAAGACAAGACGGATTTGGTTTCTCAAGTGAAAACACGCGAAGCGAGCTTGGATAAAGAAATCGATGCAAAAGTCGCGACGTTATTGGCAGAAAAAGAAGAAGCTCATAAAGCGGAACTAAAAGCGCTTCAAGCGCAGTTAACTGAAGTAGAAAAAGTGAATATTTCACTTGAGTCACAAGTGAAAGAACAGAAAGCGACGCTAAGTACCACTAAGAGTGAAAACGATAAGCTTAATCGCCAAGCCGATATGCAAGCGACCATCTTTGAGCGTTCACGTGAAGTGTTCCGTAAGGAGCTGCAAATCTCGCAAGAGTTGGAGTCT
This sequence comes from Vibrio sp. Y29_XK_CS5, assembly GCF_024181835.1. Lineage (NCBI taxonomy): Bacteria > Pseudomonadati > Pseudomonadota > Gammaproteobacteria > Vibrionales > Vibrionaceae > Vibrio > Vibrio sp. Y29_XK_CS5. Next base: position 276,367 of record NZ_JAMZAM010000004.1, on the reverse strand, counting down.
CTAGAGAAGGAGCGTGAATCGCTATTGCCTAAGATCGAAACGTTGAAAAAAGAGTGTGACGTTTTCCTAGAGGGCAAGTCTTGGGACGTGAAATCAGACGCGTGTGACCGACACGATGAAGCAAATTCTCGTTTAAGCCAAGTTGACCAACTTATTGAAGTTCACAAGATGGACCTAAAACAGATCAAAGACATTACGGCAGAGATGGGACTGTAGAGCAAGCGCTTTTCACTCCCCAGCTTGGTCGATTCAGAAATACAAAAGGAGCTCTCAATGAGCTCCTTTTTTGTGTCTATCCGTCAGAACGGATTAACTCTAATTCGATGTCGATTAGATGCGAGAAGCGTCATAACCTGAAGCTAATAGCAATTCACGTTCATGTTTAATCAATTGTGCTCGGTCTTCAATCAGTTCATTCAACGCTTGAGACGGTTTACCAGCCAGTGATTTAAAAGCATCGAAAGACTCTGCGCTGTCGATTTGGTCAATCATACCACTGATAACATTACGTGCTTCGCAAGGGTTATCGTCAGTGGTGAAGTATTCAACTTGCTTTGCTGCAGACTTCATTTCGGTGAGCAGTTCTAGTGGACTACTTTCTTTTGCTACTGCCATGTAATTATCAAGTACACGTTTCGCATACAACAATTCTTTTAGTGGGATATCTCGGCCACTTACAATCAGCGATTCATTAAGGATCATACTTGAGCTCATGGGCATTCCTTTTTATCAATAATTCAAACTTCTTGGGCATTGATTTGAGTCTAATTTATTGCTGACTGAATGGGAATGCCTAAAATGCACATTTTTAACCGATCTTTCTGATTATTTACGTCTTTTTAGTGAGTAAATACGCAAACGGCGTATCTGGTAGAATCTTCAGATGATAAGGATGTCAAGTACTCGGAGTATCGACCGTTCGAACTCTGCATCAAATACGGGCTTTATTCGTCCTCAATATCAATTGATGAAGAAGCGGCCCGGTGTCACCCCAAAGCTTTGTTTGAATAGATGATTAAAAGCACTTACGCTCGTAAAGCCGCACTCAAATGCAACGGTAGTGACAGGGTGAGATTGCGCCAACAAAGTCAGAGAGTGGAATAATCTTGCTTGTTTACGATACTCGATGAAAGACATGCCAACTTCATTACGAAACAAGCGGCTCAAAGTACGGCTGCTGACGTTAATTTCTTCTGCCCATTGCTTTAGTGAACGATTGTCCGCAGGGGTCTCCAACAGTGAGTTACAAACTTGTCCGAGTTTGGCGTTGTTGGGAAGAGGGATTTGAATGGACGCTTGTGGCGCGACTTTCAACTGATCCAACAAAACCTGAACAATACGCCAATACGGTTCCGTGGTTGCTTGATCGGCAGGTTGCTCAGAAAGATGAATGATCATCTCACGCAGCATTGGTGACACATTGAGAACATCACTCTGATTTGGCAGCTCAATATCGATGCTTGGCAGCAAGTAAACGTTTTTCATTGCCGCATCACCATACATGTAGACCTTGTGGCTCTCATGCGCTGGGATCCACACCGCTCTTTGAGGCGGAACGACCCATAACTTCGATTCTGTCTCGACCGCCATCACTCCACTGCTGGCGTACACCAATTGGTTCTGGTGTTTGTTGGTTTGATGCTGTGTACGTACGCGCAAATACCGGTGAACGACTGGCTTATTGGTCGCTACTCCGATGCGAAATGGCGCTCTAGGATCTACGCCGTTAAGTACACATTAAGCTTTAGTACCGGACCTATCGCGTATTGGCTTATTGCTTCTACTTATGCTCATACACAAGAGTTTGTGTTGATGTATTTCATCCTTGCCGGTGGGATGGGGATCGCACTGTTGAGTGCTACGTTAATGCCTTCGTCAAGCAAAAGAAAACCGGCTAGCACCACACTAGTGAAACAGTGAAACAGTGAAACAGTGAAACAAAAAGGAGCACGTCGGGCGCTCCTTATCACGCTCCGTGCTTACACAAAGAGTAAGACCGAAAACACAGTTTGAAAGAATGAACTCACTCTAGATTGGTTGGTTCTTACTGGTTCTGGTTTTGGTGTATTTCGATGGCGCTCGGCACTTAATGTATAGTAAGAGTAGTAAATGGTATTCATATTGACCTCCTGTATGACTTTAGAGATAGTATGAAAGTCTAATTGGGAACAAATAACGAACACATGAATATGGATAGTTCATCTTTTAAATCTACCTCGCATTTGAGCCGCTTACGTCAATTGAGTCGGCACTATCAAACTCAGGAGAGAACGCCAGTCACCATCGCATCACTAGCAGAACAACTGCAATGTAGCGATCGAAATGTCAGTAAATTAATGGTGGCAATGGAATCATATGGTTGGGTGACTTGGGCTCCGGGTAAGGGGCGGGGAAACGTGTCCACGCTCACACTACTTGTGACGTTTGAAGAGGCGTTAAAGCAGGCATTAGAAGAGTGGGTGAAAGCGGGAAAAATCAACCAAGCACATCAACTTGCAGAGCAGTTTGATGGCGAATTGGTGTTTCAAGAAAACTTGCCTCTGTGGTTGGGTGATGCGCAAACCGAACTGAACAAGCAAAATACCCTGGTTTATATCGCACCTTATCAATTACCAGAGTGGCGACCACATCAAGCTCACTCTGTGCGTTCGGTGATGCTAATAGATAGCATTTACAATACATTGCTGCGTTTTGACCCTCACTCTCAAAGCATCTTGCCCGAACTTGCGCACGCATTTGAAAATAAGGGTGATCACGTTCGAATTCGCTTGCGCAGTGACGTAACCTTCCACAATGGCAAGCGATTGAGCGGCACTGATATTAAAGCGAACTTTGAGCGAAGATTAAACGAGGCTCATCCGTTTTCGGTCCTGTTTCGCCACCTTGATTCTATCAATGTCGAAGGGCAATGGGTGACGTTTTATCTACGTCAAAATGACCCTGTATTCCTCAATTTATTGTGTGACAAACACACGGCAATTATGGATTGTGAACAGCCACATAAGCCTATTGGAACAGGTCCCTATTATGCGGAACGATTGGAGAGTCACCATTGGACACTCAAAAGAAATCCTCGGTATTTTGGCATTGGAGGGTTGATTGATATGGCTGAATTTTGGTCATTGTCACCCTGTAGCAAAGTGGGTCATGCGCACATTCAGCAAATGCAGCGCGCGATTCATCTTGATAATGTCGGAGATGATCACAGTAAGCAAAATGGTTGTTCTGTCCTTCATTTTTTCTACCACAAAAACCAATTGAGCAAGCAAGAGCGTGCTTGGATTGTTCATCACTTTAGAAAGCATGCTGATCAGCGCGTAGAGTTAGCAAATAGTCTGATGAACGAGCACCAAGACAAAGGTTTTCACCTGTTTGAAAGCCAAATGACAAAGCCAAAGCGTCCAGTGGTGATCGAAATTCGTGAGAACTTAAAAGCAGAGCTTGCTCCACTCATTGAGATACTTTCCGAGCTTGGTGTTGAGTGGACGATTCAAAGTCCAGACGACGAGAAACGTGCGATCGCTGATGTCGGTTATGGTTGTTACGTATTTGGCGATGACCGAGCTTATCAGTATTACGAGTGGATGCTTGCCAGTGACGCGTTTACTCGATGTTTGAGTGAGAAAGAGAAAAACAGTCTAGTGCAGTTCGTTGATGGATTGATGCGTGAAAGTGAAGACAGTCATGGATTGCTAGAGAAGCTATTCCGAGCGGAGGATTGGTTGATACAGAACTACCATTATGCGCCGCTTTGGAGAGAGCACATTGTCTACTCTCAATCTGAAGAACTGCATGGAGCAGAAACTGACCGAATGGGTGTGATGTCTTTGAAAAACATGTGGCTTGAATAGGGACTGCAGACACTAAGAATACAACAATGTGAGAAAACAAAAAGGAGCGCATTGGGCGCTCCTTTTATTCATTTATAGCTCAATGAATGTTTGGTATGACTACTGAACCGCTTTGGATGCATACCAGTTGTTTTGGTACGCCTTAGAGGCAAATAGTGCATTGGCTTTCGCGCGTTCAATAACGGCTGGATCAACGTCCATCGGCTCCATGGTTTGTTTATCAAAATCGTATTGCATTGTTGATACTTTCTCACCCGGAGAGAATACAACGAGGTTATCTCGGGTTAGGTAACCAAAGTTCTTGTCATATTGCATCATTGCACGTTCATCTTCACGAGCCAAAGGCTTAGTCAGGTCACGACCGATCATCGGTGTTTTTGCATCGATACCAATCAAAGACAGCAGTGTTGGTGGCATGTCGATGTTGTTTGCAATGCGGTCATCTTTGCGCGGTTTGATGTCTTTACCAATGATTAAAGCAGGAATGTGGAAGTGCTTCACTGGCACCAAGTTCGCACCGAATACTCGAGCATCATGGTCAGCAATGACGATGAAGATAGTATCGTCCCAGTAAGAAGATTTTTTCGCTTTATCAAAGAACGTACCAATCGCATAGTCTGAGTATTTAACGGCATTGTTGCGCGTCATATGCTCAGCATCGTAAGGTTCAATCTTACCTTCTGGGTATTCGTATGGGCTGTGGTTACTCGAACTGAAGACCAAGCTAAAGAAAGGCTTGTCAGTTTTTGATAAGCGCTCAAACTCTTGGTCCGCTTTAGTGTAAAGATCTTCATCACTTACACCCCAAGAGCCAACAAACTCAGGGTTCTCATAGTCTTTTTCTTCCACAATCTGGTCGAAGCCGTTACCGAAGAAGAAGGTTTTCATGTTATCGAAGTTTGCTTCACCACCATAAATAAACTCAGTGTGGTAACCGCGGTTTTTCAGTAAGTCAGCAATAGTAAAGAAACCTGTTTGGCTTTTGCTTAGTTTTACCACTGCGCGCGATGGTGACGGTGGGAAACCTGTTGTCACCGCTTCGATACCACGAACAGAACGCGTACCCGTTGCGTACATCTGAGTGAACTGCCAACCTTCATTCATCAACTTGTCGAAGTTAGGCGTAAGAGGAAGTCCACCCAAGGAACCAACGAATTGAGCGCCCAAACTTTCTTGAAGCAAGATAACCAAGTTCTTTGGCTTTCCTTGATATGTTGCTTGGTTGCTGTTCATAGTTGGAAGTAAAGATGGATCAAAATCAGACTTAGCAGAAGAAGCGCGAACGATGTCGAGCATCTTCTGATCATCCATTTTTCCGTAAAACTGCTCTGCGCTCTTTTCTGACTTCATGTTGTTGACAGCAAACAACAGTGAATAGGAAGAGTTGAGTGCTAGATCGTTCATTAGAGGATCATTCGAAAATGCCACCATTGCAGGGTTAAGAGGGCGGTGACCCAAAGATGAACGAGCGCCAGCGACACCAATCAGAACCACTAAAATTGCAAGAACAGGACGCCATTTCCAGTTTACTTGCTGAGCGTTATCCGTCAGTTTCTTACTCCATTTCCAACCTAAGAAAAGCGTAATAACCGTACCAAGCGTGCCGATGAACAGTTCTAACTTGTAGCCAGTCCAAAGCATGCTGAATACTTCTTTCGGATAAATGAGGTATTCCACGAACAAACGGTTCGGACGAAGATCGTATTCTTGTATAAATGGAGCGGTAGCAAGCTCCATGTATACCAAGATCCATAGACCAGCGACCATCCAACAACGGAGTAACCATTTCCAGCACTCACCAATCTTACCGGTCACCGGTAACAGCGCAGATAGTAAGCCTGGCAGGATAAACAACCAACAAATCGTTGCAAAATCGACGCGTAAACCCTGACCAAGAATGTAAATAAGGTCGTTAAAAGATTCGATCCGGTCAGAGAGCCAAAAGGCTAATAAAATCCGCGAAGTGGACAAAAAGACAAGCGAAAATAGCGCAAATACAGCAACAGGCTGTAAAGGCCCAAAGGTGGGCTTTTTCATAAATATTCCCTAATTTACTGATGTGTTTGGTTTTTATGATGCGTCTTGTATCAAAGAAAACGTGAAACAAACGTGAAATATAAGGCTTATCTATAAATTTAATTGTAATGATTGGTACGGCTTTGTAAGGAGGCGTAATGCGATACTCAACTATATGAGTAGTGATTTTTTGAAACTCAACATTTGGAAGTAAAAATCAGCAGAAAAGAGAATAATTTGCGTTAGTTATTATTTAACGTTAATCACAAAAGGAGATGCATTAAGCTTCTTTCATTCGTGTTTTAATGCATCTTTGTTAATATCACTGATTTATAAAATATAAATATAACGAGTGAGTTAGAAATATCTTTCGAGCTTATGACTGAAATGCAATGTGACGCAGTCGGATCAACGTACGTTTTGGCTTTGAATTAAAATATGGATTTAAAAATGCAAGAAACCAGCAGTATGCCTTGCGAAGAAGTGTTAGATAAATCGTCTTCTGATGACGCGCCTATTCAAAAAATGAAAGTGGCGTATCCAAGAAAATCAATTTTTGATTGGTTTTTAGCTTTCAGTACTCTCGGCTTTTACACAAACTTTTGGCTCTATCGCCGTATTAAAGAAATAGACCAACTATCCGCTAGAAACTTCAAACCGTTTTTATGGTTTTTTGTTCCTTGGCTGGCGATTTTCCAATACTTCGCATTTCGCAGCTTGGATCGCACGCTTTGTGAACTCGAAGAGGATAATAAGAACCTCAATGTTCGTACCGTTTATTATTTAGGTGCATTAGGGTTCTTGTTATCAACGATTTACTTCTCCCTAACTTCGCAGTGGGCAACACCCTTATGGCTAGATTTCGTTGCATATTTACTTACTGCTACTTCATTTACTGCTTTTTCTTATCGAGTAAACAATTTCAAACGTCAGCGAAGCGATATTGAGTTTACAGGCAAAAAAGGTGGTTACCATCCTTTGGAATGGTTGGTCGTAATCATTATGACACCGGGTGTGCTGTTAATGTATGGCGTGATGTACAACAATTCCGTAATGAAAGACAGTTTAGAAGCGTACCCAGATCAATCTACTTACATTGAACAGGGACAGGATTTTCAGCTCACTTTCCATGGTGCTAATTGGCATCGTTTAGAGATTGGTACGTACAGTGATGGCTCAGCGTTAGCAGAGTTTGCGAGTGAAGAGTTTGGTTCTTACCTAATCGTGTTTAATAACCGAGAGCTCCAGGATATTAACGAGCACATGCATGAGCGTCGTCAATGGATTGATGAGGAGATTGGTGCGTCTCGTTGTGTAGAATCACGCAGCTTTGTCGGTAACGATTTTGCGCTCAAGGTAGAGTTAGTCTGCACCAAGGAAAGTGGCTCAATGTTAGCTTCGGGTTACGTGACTTTGCTTCACTCTGGTGATAATAGCTATGAGCTAATGGGAATCCTAGATCAACCCGCTAAAACTTACTCTCAGAGAAAACCAGAGTTTGCAGCGATGGCAAAGGAGTTCACATTACAATGAATTTAACTCAGTTATTTAGCCTAGTCGCTATTGCTGGATCGTTAGGTGTGCATGCTAACGAGTATCCCCAAATCGACTGGAAGTTATCACAAGACGGTCTACGGGACGCGTTAGCTCTCATCCCCAAAGATAAATCACATTCTGCAATGGCTCAGCTTTTACGTGAAACTAAGTTTAATGTTCGAGCCGACGTTGTTAGAAAAGAGCAAACATTAGTCAACTACTTTCCAAGGTTTGTCGACGTTGAATCGCATGGGACGATGGGGCTGTACTTTGACCCTAATTATGAAAAAGTGATAATCAAAGCGGCTGCATCAGTTTCACCAAACGGAGTGATAAAGCAGATTGACCCATCTCAAATTCAGGTGCTAGGTACAGGCGTTTATAACACCTTTTCCAGTCAAAAAGAGATCGCTTTAGCAATCCCAGGCTTGGAAGAAGGTGGTATTGCTGTCTTGAAGTATGAAATCATTACTCAACGTTCAATGATGGAACATGATTGGGCTGAAGAGCTACATACACAACGTAGCTACCCAATGGATAGTTTCCGACTCGACGTCGTGTGGGATGAGGCTTCGCCAGTTTATTGGGCAAATGACAGCGAAGATGTGAATTGTAAACAGACCAATTCAACTCTCTCATGTTTGGGGCACAATATCGCTGCTTTTGATGGTGATTATCAGGTTAAGTGGCGTGATGCTATTAGTCGCATTGCTTTGGGGTCTATGAGAACATGGCAAGATGTCGCGGATCGCGCGTCGACCACCATGAACACAGCGTTTAGAGATCAATCGGGCTTAGAGCCGCTGTTTCAAACATTGACTCATGGCGCAATCGACACTGATGAGAAAATCAAACGCATTTTGAGCTTTGTGTCTCGTGATATTCGTTACGTTTCGCGTTCAAAGTTCGGTCATGCGATGACACCGCATGACCTTGCCGAGACGATTGAAAACCGCTTGGGTGACTGTAAAGATAAATCTGTTTTGCTACTCGGATTATTGAATAAACTGGGCTTGGACGCTGAGTTAGTTTTGGTCGCAACAAAGCAAATCAAAACAGAAGGGGTATTGCTGCCAACAATGACGGCATTTAACCATGTAGTTGTTTGTTTTGAGTATGGTGAACAACGTTATTGTGTAGACCCAACTGATACACAAACCAATTGGCAGTACACACCTGAGTGGATTCAAAGCAAAGTGTCTCTTCCATTGACGCAAGACGCTCAACTTGGACAAATGCAACAAAGCCGTTACCGATGGCAAATGAATACTGACACCGTGATTTTATTTGATGATTTGGGTGGACAAAAAGAAGTTCAAGAAAGGGTTTACGTCGGTGAATATGCTGGGTTAGTGCGCGCCAATTTGTATGAACTGGGTGAAGCTGAACGTATCGAAAAATTAACGGATGAATATTCCGAAGTGGTAACAAGCATCGGTAACCCCGAATTTCAGGTCAAAAATCTCGACACTATGTCGACTCGAACCGTTGTCCGGTCTGAGTCGGTCATCGAGCCGTTTCTAGGCGTGGAAGAAGAGCTTCAATATGAAGAGCATGATGCATGGATCAAGAAGGAATTGGTTGACCTGAAAATGTACAATGAGAAGTATCCTGCACTTTTCCATGGAGTGAGAGTTGTGTCTGATGTGTATTACGATACCAACAATTTATGGGAAATTACGGATATTCCTCCGACTCTTGAATTGACTCATTCTTTGGGCTCGCTAACACGCAGCGCAGAACTGATTTCGCCGACTGAATTGTCCGTAAGAACAATACTTGAAGTGAGGTCTACAATGGTCGAAGTGTCTGAGAGAGAGCGCTTCAATAAGATGCTTAATACATTTGCAGAGCAGTCTCTAATTAAGTTCTATGGCAAAGTGTTAAAGCAGCCCTAACTAAAAATGAACAAAGGAGCTCAAGTGAGCTCCTTTGTTCATCAGTTCAATACAAGTTCTTTAGCATCAAGTTCATTCGTAGTTTGATTGTACTTCTTAATCACTAGCGCCAAGCGAATCAGCATTGCAATTGCCGCGGTAGTTAATCCTGTCACGATACCAATCCAGAAGCCTTCTTCGCCCATCGCAGGAACGATTTCATCGGTAATACCCAGCAACATACCCAGTGGAAGTGCCAAGCCCCAGTAGGCAAGAATTGCCAGAATCATTGGGATCTTAGTATCTTTGTAGCCACGCAGAGCGCCGTTTGCAGAGGTCTGCAGTGCATCGCTGAATTGGTACATCGCAGTAAACATCAGCAGCGTAGCCGCTGTTGCTGAAACCACAGGATCTGTGGTGTACAAACGAATGATCCACTCTGGGAACAGCAAGAAGAAGCCGACTGAAATCAACGACAGTAGCGCGGCAGTAATAATGCCTACCAAACTGCGGTGAGAGGCCGTTTCAAGCTTTTGTTCACCCAATGCATGACCAACACGAATCGTGATACCAAATGAAAGACTCATTGGGATCATGTACGTCATGCTAGAGATATTCAGTGCTATTTGCGCCGCTGCAACGTTCTCCGCACCAATACGACCAATCAACAGGGCAATCACCGCGAAGATACTGCCACAAACCGCAATGTTTAAGCCAATCGGCATCCCGAGTTTGAACAGCTGTTTGATCTCTTGCCATACTGGTTTTAATTCTGTGAAGTGAAGAATGTTTTTATAGTGGTGATGGCTCTTGATGTAGCTAAACAGCAGGGCAGACATTAGCCAGTAAACCAAGCTAGTAGCCCAGCCACAACCAACCGCACCCAGAACCGGCATGCCGAATTTGCCGTAAATCAGAATGTAGTTAACAGGGATGTTTACCAACAAACCAATCACTGAAATCAACATTGGTGCGCGAGTGTTGTTCATCCCTTCGCAGAAGCCATTCAAAGTGTAGAAAAGCGCAATGCCTGGAACACCAAACGCCAACGCGACAACGTAATCACTCGCGATAGGGATGATCTCAGGTGCAACACCTAAGCCAACGAGAATGGTTTCCCCAAGTAGTAAGTAAACAATCAGAATCGCACTGACAAACGCAGACAACCAAAGCATCTGAATAAACGCGATACGCACGTTATTTAAACTTTGTGCGCCGCGGTGGTAAGCCACAACAGGCGTTAATGCCATGATGATGCCGCGAAGCAATAGCGAAACGGGTAGCCATAAACTGGTGCCAAGTGCGATCGCAGCAAGGTCGGCAGCACTCACTTGTCCTGCCATTGTGGTATCGATAAAGCCCATCGACTGAGTGGCAAGTTGCATCAGAATGATAGGGATCGATAGGTGTAACAAAGCGCCCGATTCTTTAAAAAAGCGAGAAAAAGAGGAAGGTTTGTTTTGCATGGAAGTAATTAAACACCAATATCAATGCACCAGTGGAAGCAGGATAGCGTTGTGCATTGTAGGGTGTGCCGCGTAGGCACGCGCAATATACGGATTTTTGTTCTTGCGTTCAATATGTAATTTAGATCACAAGAAAACGATTGCGAGAGCTTTTAAAGTAAACATCTATCGCGTGAATGCATTGTGTTTTTTACCGCTGTTTTTTAGATAGTACAAGCAATTTTAGACATGCTCGTTTCAATAATCATCAGTCATTATTCCGCTTTTCGACGGTTGCACAGCTTTTTATCTGACGTCTCAATTTATTTATTGTCTGATTATTTTCTTGGTGATATTTATCGCCTTAGTTTAGGCAATGCATGGAATAAAGAATGGAAGCCGAGCAATTAGAAGTACTCAATTTCATTAGCCAATACCCACCTTTTGATGATTTACCGGAAGAGCGCCTAAGAAACATCGCAATGAATGCCGAAGTCGCCTATTACCGCGCAGGGACGGACATTCTCAAGAAAGGCGATGACATTCGTGATTTATACATGATCCGCAGTGGTGTGGTGGAAATCTTCCGCCGTAAAGGGGAGTTGTACAACCGTATCGATGCTGGTGGCTTGTTTGGACAAATGGGGTTGTTGATGAACAACCGTGTCCGTATGCCAGCCAAAGCGATTGAAGACACCTTGGTTTACTGCATTCCAGAGAATATCTTTACGGAGCTATGTGACGAGTTTGAGAACTTCGCCGATTTCATGGAGTTGGAAGACAGCGCGAGGCTGCGTACCGCTGTATCAAACCACTCAGATGGGAATGACTTTACGACTGCGAAAGCGCGCAAGATCTTAAGTCGTGAGCCAGTGACGCTAGAAGCCAGTGCAACGGTTCGTGAAGCGGCGATCTTAATGGCAGAAGAGGGCGTCACTGCGCTTTTGATTGTCCGCGCGCAAGAAGACATTACTGAAGACGACGATGACCAACTGCTTGGTATCTTGACCGAGAAAGATCTGTGCGTTCGCGTTTTAGCTGAAGGTCGAGACAGCGATATTCCTGTAAGTGAAGTGATGAGCTACGACGTTGTGTCGCTCGATTACAGTGCTTACGTGTTTGAAGCTATGCTGACAATGCTGCGTTACAACGTCCATCATCTGCCAATCCTAAAAGATAAAAAGCCGATTGGCGTAATCAGCATGACGGATATCGTCCGTTATGAGTCGCAAAACAGCTTGTTGCTTGTAAGTTCTATCTTCCAGCAAAACTCGGTAGAAGATCTCAAAGCGGTATCTAAACAAGTGAAAGACTGCTTTGTCCGAATGGTGAGCGAAGACGCAAATGCGCACATGGTTGGACGAGCGATGTCGGTTATTGGCAGCAGTTTTAAGCAAAGATTGGCAGAGCTAGCAGAGCAAGAAATAGGTCCTGCGCCCATCCCGTATTGTTTGTTGGCGATGGGCTCCATGGCGCGTGATGAACAGCTTATCGTCACAGACCAAGACAACGCGCTGATTCTAGACAACAGCTACGACCCAGCATTGCATGGTGAGTATTTTGCTCAGTTCGCGAAATTCGTTTGTGATGGATTAGCCGAGTGCGGTTACACCTACTGTACTGGCGACATTATGGCAACTAACCCACAATGGCGTAAAACGCGCTCAGAATGGGAAGAGTGCTTTGCGAACTGGATTGATAATCCAACGCCAGAACGACTTCTGCATAGCAGTATTTTCTTCGATTTACTTGGTGTACATGGACGCGTGAAATGGGCTGAGCAACTGAGCGGGTTCATTGTCCGTCGTGCTAAGAAGAACAATCGTTTCTTGGCTTGTATGGCTTATAACGCAATCCGTCGTACACCACCACTAGGCTTCTTCAAAGACTTTGTGATGGAGAAAGACGGACGTCATCGCAATTCCATCAACTTGAAGCGTCGTGGTACCGCACCAATGGCGGATCTGATTCGGGTGCACGCGTTGGCGATTGGCTCTCGTTCGCAAAACTCGTTTGAGCGTTTGGATGACATCAACAATGCGGGCATCTTACCGAAAGGTCGCGGCATGGATTTAAAAGACGCTATGGAGTTGATCTACATGGTGCGAATCCGACATCAAGCGCTGGATATTGAAAATGGGGAAGAGCCCGATAACAACATCGAGCCAGAAGAAATGTCGGAGTTTGAGCGTCGCAACTTAAAAGCTGCATTCCAAATCCTAAGCAACGCACAGAACTACATTAAGTTCCGTTACCAGAGAAGTGGCAAATGATGTGGTTTTCTAAACAGAAGCAAGATAGTCGAGATTTGCTTGATACCAGCCAGACCCCCGATTGGGCGGTTTTCTTCGAGCAACTTTCCGAACAAGCGAAAGATACTCGATTAAAACGTTATTACTCTACGCCTATTGTGAATGGCGATACGCCACTAAAAGAGGTACCGTTTGTCTCCGTCGATTTTGAGACTACTGGCTTAAACGCAGAGGAAGACGCCATTCTCACCATAGGCTTGGTACCATTTACCCTAGGCCGCGTACAGTGCAGTGGCTCTCGTCATTGGGTTGTGAATCCAAATCGAGAACTGAATGAAGAGTCGGTGGTGATTCACGGCATTACCGATTCTGAAGTGAAGAATGCACCTCAACTTGAACAAATTCTTGATGCCATTCTTGATGCGTTGGCAGGTAAGATTGTGGTCGTGCACTACAAAAACATTGAGCGACAATTCTTCAATAATGCCTTGTTAAACAGTATAGGTGAGGGGATTCAATTTCCAGTCGTTGACACCTTGGATATCGAATACGCAATTCAGCGTCGACAATGTGAAGGTTGGTTAAATAAACTCAAAGGCAAAAAGCCTGGGTCTGTGCGACTCGGACATGCGCGTGAGCGTTACCATTTACCTGTTTATCAGCCTCATCATGCCCTTACGGATGCACTTGCAACCGCCGAGTTGTTGCAGGCACAACTGCAGTATCACTTTGACGGTGACATGCCATTGTCCGTGGTTTGGCAATAGTGGTTCGGTAAATTGACAACAAAAATAATTAGTCGTCCTGATAACAAAATGCAATGCGATATCATGGCGGTTGAGGGTAAAATTATAAAGTAGAGCAACCCTTCTAAAAGCGACACAACGATCGCACATAAGCTTTGCAGCAAGTGACACAAGAAAGTCATCACTCAGCTTCCTACACAAGCTTAATTTGAATTTAATCTAGCCACGTTTTTAAGGAGATAAATCGTGAGCACCGACAATAATGGCGGTATACAGCGCCCCGACGGTAAGGTGAACCCGATCGATACTGATTACCAGATTGGTCAGGACAACGTCGCGTTAAAAGTAGGTCCTTTCGGACTTGATATTCACAACCGTGTGTTTGCTATTTCAGGCATGTCGATCATCCTGTTCGTAGTGTTAACACTGACTTTCCGACAACAAGTAGAGCCGTTTTTTGCGGGTTTGCGTGGTTGGCTTGTATCTAACCTTGATTGGTTCTTCCTATCTGCGGGCAACGTGTTTGTCGTGGTGTGTTTGATTCTGATCGTAACGCCACTTGGTCGCGTTCGTATCGGTGGTACAGAAGCAACACCAGATTACACTTACGCAGGCTGGTTAGCGATGCTATTCGCGGCTGGTATGGGTATCGGTCTGGTATTCTTCGGCGTATCTGAGCCTATGTCTCACTTCAGTGCTGCACTTGGCGGCGTGAACGTTGAGAATGGTATCCGTACTGACTGGGCTCCATTAGGCGCAGCAGAGGGGGATACCGCGGCGGCATCTGCACTAGGCATGGCAGCGACGATTTACCACTGGGCACTTCACCCTTGGTCAATCTACGCACTGTTGGCTCTTGGTTTAGCGATCTTCTCGTTCAACAAGGGCTTGCCTCTAACGATGCGTTCTATTTTCTATCCTCTTTTCGGCGAGCGAGTTTGGGGTTGGGTTGGTCACGTTATTGATATCCTAGCCGTTGTTGCAACTGTGTTTGGTCTTGCGACTTCTCTTGGCTACGGTGCATCACAAGCAGCAACAGGTCTAAACTTCTTGTTCGGCATCCCGATGACAGAGACAACGCAAGTCGTGCTTATCGTGATCATTACGGCGTTAGCGTTAATCTCGGTAGTTGCGGGTTTAGATAGTGGTGTAAAACGTCTGTCTGAAATCAACATGGGTTTAGCAGCACTATTGCTATTGTTCGTGATCATCGTGGGTCCAACGCTCGCAATCATGACGGGCTTCTTTGAGAACATCATGTCATACCTTGCGAATGTTCCAGCACTATCGATGCCATTCGGTCGTGAAGACGTGAATTACTCTCAAGGCTGGACGGCGTTCTACTGGGCATGGTGGATTTCATGGTCACCATTCGTAGGTATGTTTATCGCGCGTGTTTCTCGTGGTCGTTCCGTTCGTGAGTTTATCGTGTGTGTAATCCTGATCCCATCAACCGTGTGTGTATTATGGATGACGGCATTCGGTGGTACGGCGATCAGCCAATACGTGAACGATGGTTACCAAGCGGTATTTGATGCAGAGCTTCCACTTAAACTGTTCGCGATGCTAGATGTGATGCCTCTGTCTCAAATAACCTCTATCGTGGGTATTATTCTGGTTGTGGTGTTCTTCATCACATCAGCGGACTCTGGTTCTCTTGTAATCGATACGATTGCAGCGGGTGGTAAAGTGGACGCACCAACACCTCAACGTGTGTTCTGGTGTACATTCGAAGGTTTAGTTGCAATCGCGCTAATGCTTGGCGGTGGTCTAGCGGCTGCACAAGCAATGGCGGTAACAACTGGTTTACCATTCACAATCGTATTGTTGGTTGCAACGGTATCTCTAGTGAAAGGTTTAATGGATGAACCTCGCCCAACATCAAAATCAATGAAGAAAGCGAAAGCGTAGTTTGAGCTTCCTTCATAACAACTAAAAAAACGGCACGTTTCAACGTGCCGTTTTCTTTTCTGAATTCTTCATATCTAGCCAGAAATTGGCTACGACTTTCTTCCTGTTCAAAGCTTTTTTTACGCCACAATATCGATAATGTGCAGCGCATCTGTCTAAAAATATTCTTAACCCTATAAATACATTAGAGCTCAAACTATTTTTAAAGTCATCTGCACTTTGCTTTCGTGCGATCTAGATCAAATAAACGGGTATTTAGAGCTGGTCGGTTTGATTTTTATGCACAATCAGTGTGCATAATAAAAAGGAAATTTAATTAGTGTACGAAGGATATGTATCTACATATGATTACCTCAGCACCTTGGGTGATGTATCCAGAAATTGGAGAAGACCCAAGCAAAAAATGGATTTTTCGTGAACCTGTCGTGTCTGATGGCGACGACATTTATGGTTTAATCGCAGATTGTCCGCCGCTCGATATGAACTCTTCATATTGTAACTTCCTCCAATCTAGCCATTTCAGCAAAACCTGTGTTCTCGTCGAGCACAAAGGTGAGATCGCTGGTTTCATCTCTGGTTATCAGAAACCGGATGAGCTCAATGTATTGTTCATTTGGCAAGTCGCCGTCGCACCGCGATTTAGAGGCAATGGATTGGCTTTCAAAATGCTCAAAAACATTCTTGACCGAGAAGGTCTCGAAAATGTTACTGCCATTGAAACCACGATCACCAAGGCAAATGATGCATCTTGGGCATTATTCAAAAAGCTTGATGCGCAAAATGGCAATGGCGGTGAAGTGACCACCTTCTTGGATGAAGATAAACACTTTAAAGGCAAGCACGATACTGAATATTTGTATCGTATCCCCCTCAAATAAACCCACTAATAGGAATCAAATAACGGTCTTATCATGGATATTTTTAAAAAGCAGGAATCCAACGTACGTTCATACTCAAACAGTTTTCCGGTTGTTTTTCGTAGTGCGAAAGGTTGCTGGTTAGAAACAGATCAGGGTGAACGTTACCTCGACTTTCTTGCTGGAGCGGGATCTCTCAATTACGGTCATAACAATCCAGTACTTAAGCAAGCGTTGCTTGAATACATTGAAATGGATGGCATTACACACGGCTTGGATATGCATTCAGAAGCAAAAGGCGCCTTTCTTGAAGCGTTAAACCAATACATTCTTCAACCAAGAGCGCTGGACTACAAAGTTCAATTTACAGGTCCAACGGGAACTAACGCTGTTGAAGCTGCCATCAAACTCGCCAAAAAAGTAACGAGTCGTAGCAGCATTGTGGCCTTTACTAATGGTTTTCATGGCTGTACGGCAGGTGCGCTTGCAGCGACGGGTAATCAACACCACCGTCAAGGAGCGGGATCAAGTTTAAACAACGTCACGCGAATTCCATTCGAAGGCTATGCGGGTATTGATGGTCTGAAATTATTTGAAACCATGCTGACTGACAATTCGGCAGGCATGGACAAGCCAGCGGCCGTTCTACTGGAAACCGTGCAAGGTGAGGGCGGTTTGAATGTTGCCTCCAACGAGTGGCTGCAACGACTTAGTAAGTTGTGCAAAGCTCACGATATTTTACTGATTGTTGATGACATCCAAGCTGGGTGTGGTCGCACAGGTACTTTCTTTAGCTTTGAGCCATCAGCTATCAAGCCGGACATGGTGACGCTTTCAAAATCTATTGGCGGTTATGGTCTGCCAATGGCGATTGTTTTGCTCAAACCTGAATTAGATAAATGGAAACCAGGCGAGCACAACGGAACGTTTCGCGGTAACAATCATGCTTTCATAACGGCAACCAAAGCGCTAGAAACCTATTGGTCGACGAGTAACTTTGAAGCTCATATCAAATCTTGTTCCAGCAAAGTCGAGAGCGTGATCCAACGTTGCGTACAGCGTTATCCTGAGCTGTTCGTGCAGCGTAAAGGTCGCGGCATGATGATTGGTATTGAATGTAAGAGTGGTGACATCGCAGGCAACATTGCAAAAACCTGTTTTGACAATGGTATGGTCATTGAAACCGCTGGCCCAAATGATGAAGTGGTGAAGTTTTTCTGCCCATTGACCATTTCTGAAGCCGAACTTACCCAAGGGCTTAATATCTTCGAGGGCTCGGTAGAAGCCATCGCAAACAAACACTTCAAACAAGCATCATAAATAAGGAACAGATCATGATCGTTAGAACACTCGACGAGTGTCGCAATAGCGAAAGGCGCGTGGTATCGGATAACTGGGAAAGTGTCCGTATGCTCTTGAAAGATGACAACATGGGCTTTTCATTTCACATCACGACCATCTATGAGGGTACGGAAACGCACATTCATTATCAAAACCATTTGGAATCTGTATTTTGTATGAGTGGAGAAGGTGAGATCGAAGTAGTCGGCGGTGAAACGTACCCAATTAAACCGGGTACGCTATATATTCTAGACAAGCATGACGAGCACTATCTACGAGCTTATAAAAACAAAGAAATGACCATGGCTTGTGTGTTCAACCCGCCCATCACTGGTGCGGAAGTTCACGATGAAAACGGCGTTTATCCTCTCGTTGATTAACCCATTAAGGTTTTAAAGGGGCGAGGTTTCGCCCCTTTCTCTTATCCATTCTTTCAAATTACCAACCATTAAGGCCCATCATGACACTTACCGTAGAAAAGATCGGCGGTACATCGATGACAGCATTTGATGCTGTGCTCGACAATATTCTCCTTCGTCCACAAAATCCATATAACCGTATTTTTGTTGTCTCTGCTTATGGCGGAATGACCGATGCACTATTGGAATGCAAAAAGACCAGTAAACCGGGTGTCTACCAATTGATAGCCAAACGAGATGAAGCGTGGCAAGACGCGTTAGCGTATGTTGAAAGCCGTATGCTCCTGACCAACGAGCACATTTTTGCTGACCCGATGAATCGCATGAGAGCTGATAAGTTCATTAGGTCTCGCATTTCAGAAGCAAAAACTTGCGTGACTAACATCCTAGAAACTTGTCAGTACGGGCAGTTCTCTCTGCGTCATTACTTACCTCAAATCCGTGAGTTTCTCTCTTCAATTGGTGAAGCACACAGTGCCTACAATACGGCATTAAAGCTCAAGAACATGGGGATTAATTCGACTTTTGTTGATCTGTCCGGTTGGGATAATCAGCAGCCTCTAAGCTTGGATGACACAATACATGAAGCCTTTGAAGGGATTGATGTTACCCAAGAACTTCCAATCGTGACAGGTTACGCGTACTGCAAAGAAGGGTTGATGCATACGTATGACCGTGGTTACAGCGAGATGACTTTCAGCCGAATTGCAGCAACAGTCAAAGCCGATTTAGCCATTATTCATAAGGAATACCATTTAAGTTCTGCCGATCCAAAAGTGGTCGGTGTCGACAGTGTCAATCCGATTGGATTTACGAATTATGATGTGGCTGATCAATTGGCAAACCTTGGTATGGAAGCCATTCACCCTAATGCCGCCGCAGGTCTTCGCGAAAGTGGTATTGAATTGCAGATCAAAAATACCTTTGAACCTGAGCACAAGGGCACTCTGATCTCTGCGGATTATCGTCCGGAAAGTGACCGCATTGAAATTATTGCGGGTAAGCAGAAAGTATTTGCGCTTCACCTGTTCGACCAAACCATGGTTGGAAAAGTGGATAATGTCAGTTACGAACTGATGGAAATCATTGCTGATGCCCGCGTCAATCTTATCGGTAAAGAGATGAATGCGAATTCAATAACGTATTACCTAGGTGGCAGTGTCGATAGCTTAAATAAAGTGCTCTATAAGGCGGAAAAACGCCATCCACGAGCTTCTATTACTGGTAAAATGGTTGCGCTGATTTCTGCGATTGGCTCTCAAATTGATACTAACAAAACACTGGCGAAAGGCGTGTTAGCCCTGATGAATCGAGGAGTCACACCGATAGCGCTCCATTCATCAATGAGAAACGTGAATGTGCAGTTTGTCGTCAGTGATGATGAATACCAACAAGCGATTTGCGCATTACATGGCGAGTTTTTTGAACAAGACCGCGGAGCGAAAAAATCGGTGAATGTTGCTTAATCGACTTGCCTGATCATGTTGCAGTTTTAAATACGGGGGATCTCTATTTGAAACTGCTTAACTGAATACATACTTTAAACTTCGCATGATAGTAGAGAATACAAGTGTAAATAATGACTTTGAGCGTCGTTTATCAATCAGTTCTTCTATCACCACTGTGTCGTCTTTAGTTAACCTTGCTCGCCAAATTAAGCACCAAATGACCCTAACACGATAACACTGGTTGTTAATGGTCATTGGGGCATTTCTAAACGCAATAGCATAAAGCCGTTTTGAATAGAGGATCTCTTCGCCAATTCGCAAGGTAAATCTTGTCGACAGGCGGTGATATTCGGCAGTGACGAGTATGCCATCGACATAATGTGATTGTGTTTGAACGGTTTTGAATCCCATCTTGCTCTATCCTTAGACCTCGAACTTAATCCAACGAATCAACATATTATTGGAAGTTCGTACAAAAAGATTCAATTACATTGAATTTCTTAATAAAAGTAGGGTGAGCGCATGCGATGAAGTATGCAACGGTTAGGGGGGCAGTATGAAGGTCAAGCTGAAAAAGCCTTATGTTTGCTAGATGAGACGGTTTGTTAAGTTTGATTTTTTAATAAAAAGAATGCCTAAAGGTTATTAAATAAGAACAAGCTCTATTTTTAATCACTCAAAACTTTTAATTTGATAAATGTAATTTGTCAAATTAAAAACTTTTATTTTCTATCTGTAGGTGTATTGATGATATAGAATGCGCGCCCCTTTTTACTGTTTTAAAACAGTGAGCTTTTTAAGATTTTATGAAATTAACTATGAGTTTAAATAATAAGTCAGTTTGTGCGCTAATGTTAATGGCTTTGGCGGGTTGTGGTACTGAGTCAAAGAATAACGAAGTTGAGGCTGAACATAGAACGATAAATGGTCTAGCTTCTAATGGGGGTGCGATAAAAGGGCATGTGACCTTTAGTGGTTCTCCAAAAGCGCTATTTGGGCATGATGTTATCAATGTTGTTAAAGATGGCGTATTTTCGATACAGAATGCCGATGAGATTGAGTATCCAGTGTTGCTTAAGATAACAGGCTTTCATGGTATCGAGTCTAATGTTGAATACTCCTTATTGCTTGATAACAATGACTCACGAGTGAATCTATCTGCTTTAACAAGACTCATTGTAAGTAAAGTTACGGGTGTGGATGCCGATTTGACATTTGATAACTTCGATACGTATAAAAACCTGTTTACGAAAGACGCAATAGAAAATGCACAAAGCGAGTTGGTTAAAGTTATTGAGCCGTTATTGATTGCTGCAGGAGTGGAAGTTAATGTGAACTTCTTGTCGGAACAATATAAGGCAGACTTTACCAATTTAGACAGTGTGCTTTCTACACTAGATGTAGAATACAAAACTGATAGGGCGGTAATAACTTATATACCTAATAAGAACTATTCTGTTGAACTCTCTTATAAAGAATCTTGGTCTAATTATTCACTAATTCCTTCCGGTAGTGATATTGAACAGTTAAGTCGCGATTTGAAAGTCATTCATAGAGCTAGTGAAATATTAGAAGAAATGATTCTGTTGAGAGAGGATAAGGTTGATTTTGAATCTCTTCTTTCTCCTAATGCCCATTGGTTCGGAAGCAATTATCAGTCATTACACGAGCGTTACTTCGATATTTTACCAGCAGAGAATAATCCAAACCTACAGCGTTACCGTGACCTAATTATCCTTGAAAGTCGACCTGAAACACAGCAGTACCTGCTTGGCTATACTACTGCCTTTGAAGCAAGCACTGCATCTAGCATTTCTAGAGATCAAGCATGGTTTGAGTTTGTCGATGGTGAGTTGAAATTCCTAGGTGATGACAAGCCATTTCCGACTTCTTTCTATGCGCTATACAAGCTCAATGCAGCGCCAAGCGAATACAACTGGTATCCGCAAGACGAGTTTAGATGGGTTTTCGAAGCAACGGGTTTCCTTTCATCAAGCGATTGTACAATCAGTCTAGACAGAGGTCATTGGCAATGGGGTTCTGAAGAATTTATTGACAGTCTACCTTCATTAAATGAGGTATTTCCAGGGCTACAATATGTCACGGTTACCTCTCCGACGAATGCGGAGATTAAATTAGACAAAATATATCGTGAGCCTTCAGATAACACTTGTCACTTAGTTGATAGCCATAACAGAGTTAGTGGTCTTTTAGACGGATACCCAATTGAGTTAGGGAAGGATGATATTGCTCTGAATAAAGCGTACACCGTGACTTACGTATATTCTGACCATCAATTATCTAAAACCATTTATTTAACTCAACCGCCAGAGGGCAAAGAAGCTATGGGACCGTATCTAGCTAAGCTAGTCGATGTTAATGGCTCTAAGGCGTCGTTTTTATATGATTGGCAACGTGATGACAAATTTGTGGTTGAAGGTGATCTGTATGTATTTTTCCCCAACCATGTTGGCGTTGGTACGAGAATGAATATCGAGACCGGTAAGACAGAAGTTACTTCTTCGCCAAGTGATGATGTGGTTCGAATTTTTCACACTGCATTTGATCCATATGGACGAGTCATCAATAACTACTTAGTTTCTAGTGATAGCGTCACCCCTTTGAACTAAATTGATGAATAACAAACCGAGCAGTAGCTCGGTTTGTGTATTTAGAATGTCTATCTTTAGATATTCGGGCGAGCAGTCTCGTTAGTTGAAGGAGGTAGGTGAGGAAGAGTCACCTCTGGTTGATCACCGGTTAACGAACGTAAGAACTCAGTGATTTTAACCGATTCCTCTTTCGTCAGCTTCTGACCAAGCTGAAGGTCAGCCATCATTGCTACTGCTTCTTCTAGATCCCAAACAGAGCCGTCGTGGAAGTACGGGTAGGTGAGTTCGATGTTACGCAGTGTCGGTACTTTAAACACAAACTTATCGAAATCATTCCCCGTGATCGCTTTGCGCCCTATGTCTGGGTTGTCTGTTGCAAATGGCTTCACTAAGCCCATTTTTTGGTACATTTGCCCGCCAGCCAATGGACCACTATGACACGCTGTACAACCTTTTGCCTTGAATAAGTTATAACCCTCAACCTGCGCTGTTGTTAGTGCGTTGTCGTCGCCTTTCAACCAAAGATCGAACGGCGCATTTGGTGTACGCAACGTTTGCTCAAACGTCGCAATCGCATCGGTTACATTATCGATGGTGATTGTCTCACTGCCATAAGCTTCTTTAAACCACTCACGATATTGAGGAATCGATTTTAGCGTATCGATAGCCAATTGGTGAGTGAATGCCATTTCGAGGGGGTTCTCAATTGGACCTGCTGCTTGTTCCTGCAAATCTTTGGCGCGTCCGTTCCAAAACTGAACGAAGTTTAAGTCTGAGTTAAACACCGTTGGTGAGTTTATAGGACCAATCGCCCATTTATGACCAATGGAACTTGGTAGGTTATCGACGCCACCTTTTGCGATGTTATGGCAAGAGTTACAAGAAATGGTGTTGGAGGCGGATAATCGAGGTTCAAACCACAACGTTTTACCCAGTTCTACCTTTTTCGCATTAAGACCAGCAACCGGTTCGATCACCTTAATGGGTTCTGCGGATTGGCGCTCAGCATAAGCACCGAAAGATAGGACTGACAAGACGCTCACTGCTATAAGAGTTTTCATAATAACTTCCTTTTTAAGTGATTTTTTCACTCTCACTAGGGTGGCGTACTTCTTATTGGTACGCTCTGGAAGTTACGGTATAGCAATCGTTTTTTTCTATAAAATGCAAAAAATCGATGGTTTTTATGGCAAAAAACGATGTTAAAAGCGAACAAAGTTTGCACGATTTGATTTTGCTTGCTTTCAGCGGTGGTGGTTACTTTTTATTTACAAATATGTAAAGAATATAAACGAATGGTTCGTTGATTTAGGTCAATTATGCAATTAAGTGAGAACCATAGGAGGGAGTCCCTAGCAAAGTCCACGATTGAAGGTTTTATCTCGCTAGCTTAGGTTGGATAGAGGATATTTAACAACTAACAACTCCGATGTTTAGAGTTATTCCATTTTAGGGATTTTGCTCTAAATCTAGATGGGCTTTTACATTTCAATTTCAATAAAGCTTGGTCATTGATCATGTTTTTGAGTATGCGAATTATTATCAATTATGCATGTTGTTGCTTATTGTCTAATTTGATGGTGTAACGTCACTGCAGCACGTATTGAGCGTACTACGCTGATTGTCTGTCTTTTCGTGTTGACAGTTTGGTACTAGGTAAAAATCAACAAGACTATGATTTCAAGGAACATTCTATGTTAAAGAAACTACTAAGTTGTTGTATCACCTCGGCACTCTGTTTCCATTCTTCTCTCGCTTTTTCGCAATCGACAGAACTCCCAAATGATGCGGATTTAGCGCAGACACCTGCGTCACTGATGCTTGCGCCTGAAGACGTCGCCATCGCTGATCGTTATATCGTTGTATTTCATCAACCTCAAATGATGATGAATAATTCACTTGAATTACAGCAGTTCACACAACAATCTGTGGACCGAATGTCTGGTTTGTACTCAATACAAGTGGAATCAGTATTCGACAATTCGATCAGCGGTTTCGTTGCGACGTTAGCTCCTGAACAGCTGAAAGCGTTACGTGCTGATCCACGTGTTGAATACATCGAGCAAGACAGAATTCTTACACTAGACCCAATAGTCTCGGCAGAAGTAAACCAAAGTAATGCAATTTGGGGGCTAGACCGAATTGATCAACGTAGTCTGCCTCTCAATAACAATTACAGCGCCAACTTTGATGGAACGGGCGTAACGGCTTACGTTATCGATACGGGTGTGAACAACTCGCACGTTGAATTTGCCGGACGCTCCATTTCGGGATATGACTTTGTCGACAATGATGCGGATGCCAGTGACTGTAATGGACACGGCACACACGTAGCGGGCACGATCGGCGGATCTTTGTATGGC
This sequence comes from Vibrio sp. Y29_XK_CS5, assembly GCF_024181835.1. Lineage (NCBI taxonomy): Bacteria > Pseudomonadati > Pseudomonadota > Gammaproteobacteria > Vibrionales > Vibrionaceae > Vibrio > Vibrio sp. Y29_XK_CS5. The sequence continues at coordinate 251,693 of NZ_JAMZAM010000004.1, read as the reverse complement.
GTGGCAAAGAACGTGAGCATTGTTGGTGTCAGAGTGCTTAGCTGTTCTGGCTCAGGTTCAACGTCCGGCGTTATTGCGGGAGTTGATTGGGTAGCTGCCAATGCTTCTGGTCCTTCGGTTGCCAACATGAGTTTAGGTGGTGGGCAATCTGTTGCTCTTGATAGCGCAGTGCAAAGCGCAGTTCAGTCCGGCGTTAGCTTTATGCTTGCAGCTGGTAACTCCAATGCTGATGCCTGTAACTACTCACCTGCGCGTGTTTCTTCTGGTGTTACTGTCGGCTCGACGACGAGCTCTGACGCACGTTCTAGTTTTTCAAACTGGGGTAGCTGTGTCGATGTTTTTGCTCCAGGATCACAAATCAAGTCTGCTTGGTATGATGGCGGTTATAAGACGATAAGTGGCACTTCAATGGCAACCCCACATGTTGCTGGTGTTGCTGCGCTTTATCTCCAAGAAAACAGTGCACTTCCACCAAGCCAAGTGGAAGCGCTGATCGTTGAGCGCGCAACCAGTGGCAAAGTCACGGATACAAGAGGCAGTGTGAATAAATTGCTTTACAGTTTAACGGATGCCGATTGTGGTCAAGATTGTGGTGGTCCTGATCCAACGCCAGATCCAGAAGGTAAATTGACCTCAGGTGTGCCAGTGAGTGGCTTGAGCGGTTCAACAGGGCAGGTAGCTTATTACTACGTAGATGTAGAAGCAGGGCAACGTCTAACGGTACAAATGTATGGCGGCAGCGGTGATGCAGATTTGTATCTACGCTTTGGCTCTAAGCCAACGATTAATGCTTGGGATTGTCGACCTTTCAGATACGGCAACAGTGAGACATGTACAGTTAATGCCACTCAAAGCGGACGTTACCACGTAATGATTCAAGGCTATTCAAGCTACAACGGTGTAAGCATCCAAGCGAGTTACTAGTTACTGTTACGCATAGTAGAAAGTATCGATAGCAGTAAAATACAAAGCCCACTTGTCGGTGGGCTTTGCTTTATGGCGCTGTTTTGATGAGTCGTGATTGACGTTATTCAAACGCATCACTCTTTTGTTTTAAGAACTCGATCAGTGTGCGGACTCTTAGCGGCATTAGCGCTTTCTCTTGGTACACCGCATAAATCGGAATTTCTAAATCGTGCACATCAGGTAGGATACGTACGAGATCTCCTCGCGCTAACTCTTCCTTCATCATAAAGCTCGGCATGATGGCAAAACCAAGATGATTCAGAACGAACGCTTTGACTGTCGCAGCGGTTCTCACTTGTACCTTTGGGCTGTGAATTAAACGTGTCACCTGACCTTTGCTATTGGTCATCGTAAGCTGCTTATCACCGTGAACGATATGGTGACTAATCCAATCCAGTGTTAAGAGATCTTCAGGTGTGGATACCGCCTTAACTTTGCTTAGATAGGTTGGGGTAGCGCAAAGCACATCTCGGAAATAACCAAGCTTGATCGCATATAAGCTCGAATCTTCAAGGGCGGAAGAGGCACGCAGCGCAATATCACAACGAGATTCAATCAGGTTGCTGTAACTGTCACTCTCAATAATATCGAGTTTGATTTCCGGGTAGAGGTGCATGAACTCACTCAGTATATCCACCATCGCTGAGCTAGGTGTGGATATCCGAATCGTACCGCTTGGAATCTGGTTAGCATCTTGCGTTTCTGCATTCGCTTCAGATGCAATATCGCCAATCAGTTTGCATTTCTCATAGTAACGCAACCCTGCGTCGGTCAATGAAAGAGAGCGAGTAGTGCGATGCAGTAAACGTGTATTTAGCGCTTGCTCAAGTTTAGAGACGATCTGCGATACACGCGCTTTACCGATATCAAGCTCATCCGCTGCTTGAGTAAAGGATTGTTTCTCTGCCACTTTAGCAAAGACCATCATGTCATCGAGTGAAATCATATAGCTTATTGTCCGGAAGTTCTTATTATTCACTATTGTTTAGTAGTAATTAACAATCAGTTTAATCAAAGGGTAATTATCTATCAATCATCAAACGATATAGTGTCTCCATCGACAGCGGGGAGCCACAGCAGCTTGATCATCTCCGCGTTATTAAAAAGAAATTATTTAAGAATTGAATGGAGAAACCATCATGTCAGATCGCAAAATTCTAGTAACAGGTGCATCAGGTAAACTAGGTTCACAAGTAGTAAAAGCACTGCTTGAAGAGCTAAATGTTCAACCAAGCCAATTGATTGTAACTACTCGCCATGCAGACAAACTGCAAGCGTTAGCAAGCCAAGGTGTGGATGTTCGCGAAGCAGACTTTTCTAGCCCAGAGTCACTAGAGAGAGCATTTCTCGGCGCAGACAGCATGCTGCTTATTAGCATCGACGCTTCTGGTCCTCGTACTCAAGCACACTTGAATGCTGTAGCGGCAGCGGAAAAAGTAGGGGTGAGCCATATCGCTTATACGTCGATGCCTTCTGCAGAGAGTTCGCCAGTGATGTTTGCTCATGAGCATGAAGCTACTGAAAATGCGATTAAACAAAGTCGCATCCCTCATGCCACCATCATGCGCAACAATTGGTATTTTGAAAACTTGGCAGAGTACTTCGCAAGCATTCTACAATCGGGTCATTGGTTGACGTCGGCAGCAGAAGGTCGCTCGGCTCAGTTATCACGTAAAGATTTGGCTTTTGCAGCGGCATCTGCATTAGTAAAACCAGCGCAAGGTAAAGTTATACTTCCAATGAACGGTGCACAATCTATGACACATGCGGAAATGGCGAAGGTGATAGATAAAGTGTTGGGTACATCGACCACCATGGTGAACTTGTCTGATGAGGATTACCAAGCACAGTTAGAGTCGTTTGAATTGCCTGCACCAATCGTAGAGTTATGTGTAACAATGGACAAACACAACCGTGGAAACTATTCAGACGGCACAAGTGAGGCATTTGAAAAGCTGACTGGTAAGCACCCACAAAGCTTTGAAGCCTGGTTAGAAACAAACAAAGCAGAGCTACAAAAACTAGCGAATGCTTAAGATGATTTGAAACTAAAAAGGGACTCATTTGAGTCCCTTTTTAAATGTCGTTGACGAGACCTTAACTATAAATTATTTATTGGTTTTAACGTATTAATAGCGAACAGGTCGAAGAGAAAATAAATGAATTTTCCCCTTCATAATGAGCTTTTGTTTAGTAATAATACCTTATTGAACGGTTACTTCATCACCACTCTTTATTCTAAGTGTCGAATTTATCATATTGTAACAAATTCTTACATTTGGTAATTAGGGCAAACTTAATGCGATATCAATCTCCTCCAAGTGACCACACCGAACAAGCACAACAATCCGTCCAAGAACGCGCTGAACAACAGCGTATAGCTCGAAGGGAAGAACTAAAAGTTACGCAAGCAGACAATAAACGCTGGGCTGCTAACCGAGAAAGAGTCCTTGCTGAGCGCAACAACGAAAACACCGACGTCGCACTAACGCCATTAAAAGAAAAAAAGAAAAAGAGTGGTCTCAGTTCATTGTTGTGTGCAAAACCGAGTTTTTCCAAACTACCGACCAAGACAGTTGCTTATTGCTGGGTCAATACAAAAGCAGAAAGTGGCGAAGACAATGTTATTCCAAGTGTTGAAAAAGAACATGGTCTGCTGAATGTAATTAGTAATGCTAAAGTCACTCCAAAGGTGAAACACGTTATTTATGTCGATAGACGTACGAAAGGTCGAACCTGTTACGACTCACGTGTAGAGCTTCCTGAGAATGTTAAATTCGTTTCAGTTGATGAATTACTGACGAAGAAAAACATGACAACACCTGCCATTGCGAAGAAGATGACAGAGCTGTATGAGGCAAGCATCAACTACGGTAGTCCTGCCTTTGCAAAGAACATGGTTTCTTTACTCGCCCTAAATGCCGGAGACTACTTCTTCGATATCGGTGTCAGCATCAAGCCAGACGGCAATTTAGCTAAGCACCTTAATGGCGAGAGCAAATTTTCTGGTGGTGCAGTAGGTAACGGAAGCTATCTGATGGGTGGACACGACAAAGAAGCTATCGAAATGGTTGTCGAGTTCCTCTATGGATTGTACACCTGTGAAAGAGCGCCAACTGTGCATCCTAAAAAAGCAGTGGAGATCTTAGACAATCTCGATAAATCACTAACGCCAAATGAGGTGATAAGCAAGGTTGTAGATAATGCGAAATTAGACGAGCAAATCACGCCGGCTGAATTCGTTACTTATTCTCGTAAGATGGAGAAGGAGTTTGCTGAACGTGGCGTTAAGACAACGATGTGTGAATATGCCCGCCACACTGACGCCGTTTTTGGTAACACCATTACAATACTGACAAATAGCGTGAAAAAGAAATTTGCGGATGGAACAGATTTCGTTAATACCCATAAGATGAGCCATATTCATAAAACAAAAGTGGAAGCGCACCACGTCCCAGTTTTGTAGAGCGAGCAGAAGAGTATTGAGCTCATCCAGTTACTCGGTACGGCGCCAAAATCAAAAACGCCCACACTTGTTCAGCAGTGTGGGCGTTTTATCTTTTTTTGATTTACCAGCCGGTATTACTTAACCGTTAGTACTCAGATTGAGTGCTCCAACACTGGTAACAATGATATGAATGTTATCGCTGCTAGGCTGATATTGAACATACGCTGCTTTAATGTGGTATTGAGATAAACACGGATTTTTTGACCAACCCAGACCCAAGTCATATTGGCAAACAGTCCGAATGTCGTAAACACGAAAGTAATCAATGCGACAGATAACCAATAGCTAGAGGGGAGGCTATAACTTGTGACCAAAGCAAGTGATGCCATCCAAGCCTTCATATTACCTAGTTGAAACAACGTAGCCTGAGTTACGTTGATTGGTTTGCTTTTGGTGGCTTTACCCGCGAAAGAGTTGGTACACAACAGCTTTATTATCAACCAGAACATGTAAGCCAGACCGATGTATTTTATGGCGAGATACCAACTTGGATGAGTCTGGAGAGCAACGCCGGCACCACACGCGCAAAGCAGAATTAACCCGATAACACCAATACGGATACCAATTAGGTGTCGCCATGATTTCCGGACACCAAATTGTGCCCCTGAGTTGGCGAGCAATAAGTTATTTGGACCGGGCGTGATGGCGGTAACAAACGCAAATAAACTCATCGCTGGCATTAGGTCCCATAATGTTGTCATTTCCTTTCCTCTCAAATAAGTGCAGCTGAGCCAAGAGTAAAGGGGCAAAGTGAGAGAGACCTACAGTTAATGCGTCATGGTGACAATTCTTTGATTTCATTTTCGTCAGGCCTTATTTATCCTGAATACAAGAATTAATTGTACCCCTTCGGAGAGAGACAATGTTAGTCCCTGATATATCGGGTCGTTCCGGACCTAAGTTTATGGCACTGGCTGATGCGATTGCTGAGGTGATAGAGAGTGGTGAACTCGAACCAGATACGAAATTACCCCCTCAGCGTATTTTGTCTTATCGCTTGGGTGTGACGGTTGGAACGGTGACAAGGGCGTATCAGGAGCTTGAGCGGAGGGGCTTAACAGAGCCAAAAGTAGGAAGTGGAACTTATGTTCGGAACAGAGAAACTGAACTGAACCATTTTTATCATCCGGTATTGGAAGAACAAGGCATTGATTTAGCGCGCTGCCGACCTTTGTTATTATCGCAGCCGAAATTTCTGGCGAATGCGTTGAAAGAGTTATCTCACGAGGAGATCGCGCAGGCAGCCGTGTTGGATTACTACTCCGCTGATGGCATTCAGGGTCATAATGAGACTCTTCGACAATGGCTGATGAGCAAGTTTAATATCGATATTGACGCACGGCGTCTAATGTGGACTCATGGAGGGCAACACGGGATCTCGCTGATTATTCAAGCATTAAGCCGTCCAAAAGATACTATTCTTGCCGAAGGGCTGTGTTATCCAGAGTTCATCTATGCATGTCAGCAATCCGAACGAAAGCTAGTGCCAGTAAAAGTCGATGAACATGGATTAGATCCAGAAGATCTGGCATTGCACTGTAAGAGGCATCGCCCAAAACTGCTTTATCTCACGCCGGGAATACAAAACCCGACCGGAGCTCAATTAACAGATAGCCGAAGACTAAAAATCATAGAAATATGCCGTCGTTACAATGTGTTGATTATTGAGGACGACGTTCTCTACTGCCCGCCATCTCATCGAAAGAGTCCTTTAGTCGCTATTGCTCCGGATATTACCTTATACGTGGGCAGTTTTTCTAAGTACTTCGCGGGTGGATTGCGACTGGGCTTTATCATTCTTCCATTGTCTTTCAAAGAGTTACTGCAACGAGCGCTACGAGCCAGCTGTATGTACGTTAGCCCTTTGATAATCGATCTGGTTTGTCGTTGGTTAACCAGCGAAGCGATGCAGGCGGTGGACGAAGAGATCGCGATGGAACTCAGTGCGCGTCATCGGATCTGGAAGGCTGTATTTCCCGAAATCCAGATTGGCGTCCCTGGCTACAATGTATGGTTACCTTTGCCTGACCCATTAACAGGGTATCACTTTAACCAATCGTTGTTGAAACATGGGGTCAGAGTGAGAGAAGCAGAAATGTTTGCCGTGGGTCGGTATGAAGTGCCAGCAGCGGTGAGGATATCACTTGCAGGTCCACTAAGCCGCCCACAATTGCAGTCCGCTTTAGAGACTGTAAGAGAGCAAATCGCACGGCTCACTTAAAGGCTCTAGAGGTAATATTTAGTCATTGAAGTTTGTTTCTGTTGAAAGGCGTGTAGGAGCGAATGTTGGGAATACGTGTTTGCCTCGAAAGAGTTGGGCAGCATTATGCCTTTATTGCACAACTAAATGCATAATCAATATGGCTATGTGAACCTGATGATTTTATTCAATCGGGAACTATTTTTGTATGCGCTTATTAATCGATTCTGTAATAGATTATTTTGGTTTGTTGAATACAGATCCCGGGGAAGGGTCCCAGCATTTAAGCATTTTCTAGTGATAGTTATGTTCAAAACATCGCCCAATCAGGTCATTCTAGACAGAATACGTGTCACGCATAGTTACACGCTGTAAAGTATTTATACATCAGCAACTTGTTTCTTGTACCCATGGCAACGCCCTGTTATGTTTCAATACACATAAGGCGTTGGTTGCATAGCTAAGGGATATGAGTGTAAATTATGCTGACAGAGTTAATTGGAAAGAACATCAAAACATTTAGAGATGAGCAAAAACTGTCTCAAAAAGAACTTGCGGAGCAACTTAACGTTGCTCGACCTGTGATATCAAATTGGGAAAACGGTAAAAACGAGCCATCTTCGTCTCAATTGCTAAAACTCTCGAAAATATTTAAAACTTCTACTGACGAGTTGGTTGGTAATACCTCAATCAAGAAAAAGGTTATCGTTGTTGATACCTCTGCGTTGATCAAAAGACCGTCGATCATTGATGAGCTTGAAGAGTTTTTTGAAGAAGTCGTAATACCAGAAGTTGTGATTTCAGAACTGAATAATCTGAAAGACAGGGGCAACCCTTCTACAAAACAAAAAGCTTGGTTGGTAATGAAATCCATTACCGAGAAGAAAGCAAAATTCTGCATAGAAAGAAGCATCAAAACGGATGGAAACAATGACGAAAAGATCGCTGATGTAGCAATTAGGAGATCGAAAGCCTGTCCTTACGATGATGTATATTTGTTAAGTGATGATATCTATTTTCAGTTTTTGACTAGAGAACCAAGAAATCTGACAGCGATAACTCCCAATATGTACATAGAGAAGTTTCACACCGCAGACAATGATTATGATGTCGTGCGCTCTATAGAGTTTGGTTCTTTAGTCAAATCGAAGAAACTTCAACAAGTTATGGATTTCGATATGCTGGGTGTTGATGTTAATTTTCATAGTCCTGATAGTGGCTTAACACCATTGATTTGTGCCGTAAGAAATCGCGATCTACCGATGATCAAATACCTTCTCACATTAAAAGAAATAAACCTTGATGTAAGGGATAAACACAAATACCGCTTTTCAGCTATCCATCATGCAACGCAGGTTAAGAAATTGGAAATAATAAAGCTGTTGGTCGAAAACGGGGCTGATCTTGACTATGGGAGTGGAGGTAAGAATGCTGGCAACACACCTCTAATGATTGCTGCGTGGAGTGGTTTTTTACAAGCGGCAGATTATTTTTTGTCTCACGATTCTTGCACAAATCAACAAGATAATAACGGTTATACACCTTTGATGAAAGCTTGTATTAAGCACGATATAAAAATGGTCAGAATGCTAATTGAAAAAACTGATTTGATGATTAGGTGTAGAAATAACAAGACAGCAATCGACTATTTAGATGCAAATAACCCGAAAAGTAGCGATATATTTGAAATATTTAAAGGAAATTTGAAGTGATTGATCGAGCTTGTATATCTCTTGGAGAGCAATGTAACTTAAAATGTGCTTACTGCCATTTTCATAATGAAGATAATGGGAAGTTAAGTGGAATACCGCAAGAGTTTACTACTGATGAGTTAATCAAAATAGCAAAAAACCTAAATGATTATGCACGAGTTAACAATTTAACCACCTTAAAAATTGGAATAGTTGGTTCTGGTGAACCTATTTTACAGTATAGAAAAATTGTTGGTCTTATCGAGTATGTAAAGAACAATAATCTGGATAGATTAGCATTCTATACCATTACAAATGGAACTATATTAACAGAAAAAATATTAGATTTTTTCTTGGAAAACAAAGACTCGATAAAGATGTGCTTCTCATTGGATGGTTATGAAGAGCTTCATAATTTAGGTCGGGAGAAATATAATGTTGTTTTTAGTGGAGTGAAAAAGTATGAGTATAAATTTGGGAACAAGCCACCTATAAACTGTACAGTGCACAGCAAAACTATTTTGAATAAAACTAAACTTAGAACATACCTTAAAGATAATAATTTTAAGGATGTAACGTTTTCACGCCTTTTTGATTCTCACGATCAAAGTATGACAATATCAAAGGACGAATACCAGTCTTTGCTTGAAGATTTTAGAGGTAGCCAGTTCGAAGTTCGTCAACTTGATGAAAATAATAAAAAGAAATATGACTGTACAATGTATGGCACACTCTGTGGAGTAGGTCGAACCAATATTTTCATCACTAAACGTGGTATCTATCCGTGCGGCAGATTCTATGGAAATGAAGATTACAACTATGGTGCATTCGATATGGACCTTGAAAATTTAGAATTTCAAATGGGTAGGATGAAGCCTCTACAAGACGGTGAATGTTACTATGACAAATATGTTGAGGTTAAATGATGAAGTTAGCTATCTATGGAGTATCTCGATCTGGTAAAGACTATCTAATCAAAAATGTAATTGCCTATTTACAGGAAACTACATTGTTAACAGCTATTCATATTGAGGGTTCAAAGACGTTGAATGCTCTTGCTCAAGATATGTTCTCACAGCCCTTTAAAAGTCTCGAAGAGTCAAGAAAAAGAACATTGCGAGAAAAATTTACTGATATCGTGAATGAAAAAAATTCAGAATACGATCTCGTACTAGTAGATGGTCATTATTCTTTTATAGATGGCGATTCTTACCAAGTAGTCTTCACTGAAAAGGATGAACATGTTTACGATCACTTCTTTTATTTGGATACTCCATCAGAAATGGTTGTAGATTTTTCGAGGAAAAGTAAAGGAGATAAAAGAAATTTAGAGGTTACTGTGGAACAAGTTCGAAATTGGAAGAAATACGAAAAATGTAAATTGGATAAAATATGTAACAATCAGAGAAAAGAGTTAGTGATCTTAGATGAAGATACCCGATCTAGTATTCAATTTATTTCTTATTGGCTGAGATCATATTCTTCAAAGCTTTGCAATCAAAGCTCAGCTCTAAGTTTTTATAATAAGCATAAAGAATTACTAGAAAAATCAAATCAGGTTATCCTTGTTGACTGTGATAAGACAGTTTCAATTAATGACGGGACTTATGATTTCTGTAGACATTTAGGCTTAAGAAAAGAAGAGTTAAAATATATATTTAGAAATGATAGGTATACGTCATACCAATTCTTTAAAGTTTGGAATCTGTACAAAAAGAATAGCTCTATTAAAGTGGAAGAAGCTGCGAATCAAAGCTTGCAAAAGATAAAACTAAGTCAGAGTTTATCTAGCTATTTATCGAGTAAGAAAGATTCAATCGTTATCGGTGTTACGTCAGGCGTATTCGATATTTGGAGCTTAGTTAACGAAAAGCATCAAATTTTTGATGTTTTGTTGGGGAATAGTTGTAAACCAGAAATTGAGTATCTTGTTACTCCATTGTTCAAGAAGGAAATAGCGAATCTACTAAGGGAAAAAGGGAAGTACGTTGTGGCTATTGGTGATTCGATGATTGATATTCCAATGTTAGAAGCAGCAAATCAAGGGTATTTGGTTGCTCACGAAAAATTAAACAAGGCAGTGGAATCTTACTTAGCTGGGATTGTGTGTACAAATATTGAGCAAATATTTGAAGTTGGAGTGTCTTATGACCTTAAAAAATTCTGTGAACTAGAAGAAGTATAATTATGTACGTATTAAATGAAAGCATTCAAAATAATAATGTAGAACAACTGATTGAGACTTGTAAAAGCGGTTCAATGTCGATGGGCTATATACTTAGAACCGCACATTATCAGCTAGGAGAGCTAATTGCAGAACCAATATCAAAAGCTTCGAATCAACAAAAAAACTATGCCGTACTGATTTTGATGCGTGCAGGTTTGTGTTTTGGCAATGGCATTGCAGACAAGCTTGAACAATTGGGTAGTAATGCATCAATAATTTTCGTCTATGATGATAAGGTTTCTAATGAAGACCTCGAACTTATTAAAGACAAAGACATTATAATTGTTGATGCAGTAATCAATTCGGGTAAAAGTGTTTTTGATCTAATTGACCAGCTCCCAGATACTACCTCTGTAAAACTTGCTACAACAGTGATCCCAAGTTCTTCGACTGAGCTACTTGAGAGCTATGATTTATATACTGTACGAGTATCAAATAACAAGTACGAGGGAGCAAAGGTTCAAGTCATCTCTGGTGGAAAGGGACCTGATACAGGTGATAGATTGTTTAATACGTATGAATAAAATGTAGCGTCGCTTTGTTGTACTGTCTAAGTGATTGAATACTGATCTCGTTTATAGGGTGCAACAAGATTTATTCTTACCAATGTCACCTCGTCTGATACTAACGCGCTAGAGCTAAATCGCCTTGCCCAAAAAACATGCCAAAAGAAAGAGCAGCTAAACATTTTGCGTTCTCAGTTCTACAAACACAAACACCCACACTTATATGAAGGTGTGGGCGTTTCTCTTTTCTAATTCATTATCTGTTATTGTTCCGCTGTTTTCACTTCTATCATGGGGGCATGAGTAGCGGATAAGTTTTGCTTTACATAGCTCGTTAACTGTAACCATGAAAACAATCCAGCGAGTACATTCGCTATTGTTGCCGCAATGACGATAGTAAAAATGTCACCCTGTAACGAACCAATCGCAATCGCTGGGATGTACAGTACCAGCAATCTAACAAAGCAAACGAAAAGGGCGGTTTTGGGTTTACCCAATGCGTTGAAGATTGAAGTGACAACCATACATAAGCCTAAAGGACCGTAGCTAAACGGAATCACCCAAAGGGCTAGCTTCAACCAATCTTGCATTGTGTTGTCCGCCGATAGTAGAGGAACAACGATTGGTAAACTTACCACCAACAAAGTTGCGATGACCAAGTGGAACAAGATCACAAAGCGAGAAGCTGATTGAACAAGCGCTTGGATTGAATCGAAACGTTCGGCACCGAGCTCACGACCAATCATCGGTGGTAACGACATGGTGAGCGCCAATGTGAAGATTAGCAAGAAGCTCTCGACTCGGTTGAGCAAACTCCAAAACGCAATTTCATTGGTTCCAAGATGAGCGATGAATATCACAGTCACGAACGCGCTGACTGACGGTAAGATTTGGTTCATCATGGTTGGAATCGTGGTTTTGATCAGTAGATTGAAATCCTCTTTGCTGGCTAAAGCACAAGATAAAGGAGCGAACCAATGGCGACCTTTGGCTCTTTGCATCATGTAAGCCGCGCTGATGGCAAAACCAAGCATAGATGCTAGCGCTGCACCTGCGATCCCCATGTTAAGAACGAACATAAAGATTGGATCAAGTACGAGGTTGATAAGGCTTGCGATGACAAAAACGGAGCCAGTGACTTTAGTGTCACCATTCGCACGATAAACACAGGTCATCAAATACAGCACAGCACTCGATAGTGCGCTCAACAACCACAAACCCCAGAACTGACCAAATAACACTTCGAGTTGCTGATATTGCGCGCCGCTGTCTTCCACAGAGACAAACGCGGAAAACACACTTTGTTCCATCAACCACAATGTAACTCCAATAAGTGCGATAAAAGCGCTGCCAACAAGCAATGCAAGTGAAGCCGTATTAGTAGCTCGTCGTGTGTCATTTGCACCAAAAGCATGAGAAATGATCGATGTTGCCGCGACACCGATGCCGACTTGAATGCCGATAAATGCAGCTTGGAAAGGCATGGTAATACCTTGCACCGTAAGCTCGTTTACACCAAGCTTGCCGATAAACACTGCATCAATAAGTTGTACTGACATGATCGCAAAGAGACCGACCGTTAACGGCAGTGTTTTTTCGAGAACGGATTTTAAAGTCGAGGAAATCGCTAGCATCACAAGGCTCATGATTGGAAAGTTTGGGAACAATGCCAGTATAGAGTTGTGATTGTTAATGATAAGAGGGGTAATCCCTAAATCAGTTTTTAGATTTGGTTAATAATGAAGTCGCTGTGTGTTCCACAGTGCGGCTGAATAGTAATTGCAAACTTAAATGCATATCGGTTTTTCGTTTTCTATGAAATAGAACTGCCATTGCTACGGTCTGTCTTAATCAACGTATTACCAGTTCGCTATTTACTAAAGTATGAACACATTCGGGGAAGATTATGTGGATTAAGAAGAATCATCGCTGGGCTTTATCTGAAAACGAAGCGACGCCAGAGTCCGTCTATAAAGAGCGTCGTGAAATATTGAAAAAGTTAGGCATTGCGGTTGTCGGTATGCCACTCGCTGCGAATGCACAAGCTGGTATTTTGGACATCTTCTCGTCAAAGGAAAAGCCAGTCTCAGATAATCGAATTGATCTTAGTGTGACTAAGCCACAGCAGTATCAAGCGGATCTTTCTCTTACTCCTGAGAGCAAGGTTTTGAAATACAATAATTTCTATGAGTTTGGTACCGATAAATCTGACCCAGCGAAAAACTCTTCTGAGTTCGTGTCTGACCCATGGACGGTTGAGATCGACGGCTTGGTGAATAACCCGATTAAGCTCGATTACGATGACATCTTTAACAAGTTCACACTAGAAGAGCGAATCTATCGCTTACGTTGTGTCGAAGCATGGTCAATGAACATTCCGTGGATTGGTTTTCCTCTAGCAGACATCATCAAAATGGCGGATCCAAAAAGTAACGCGAAATACGTTGCTTTTGAAACCCTCTACGACCCGAAACAGTTCCCAGCTCAAGGCTCGTTTAGCAGTATTGAATATCCTTACGTCGAAGGGCTTCGTCTTGATGAAGCAATGAACCCGCTCGCACTGATTTCTGTGGGTTTGTACGGTAAGACGCTTGCACCACAAAACGGTGCGCCACTTCGCTTAGTTGTACCGTGGAAGTATGGTTTCAAAAGCATTAAGTCTATTGTTCGAATTCGTTTAACTGACCGAGAGCCGCCAACAACGTGGAATCGTTTAGCACCAAATGAATACGGTTTTTACGCTAATGTGAACCCAAATGTTGACCACCCACGTTGGAGCCAAGCTAGCGAGCGTTTCATCGGTGAGGGCAGTGTGCTCAGTACTCGCAGACAGCCAACATTGATGTTCAACGGTTACGAGGAAGAGGTGGCGCATCTCTATAAGAATATGGACCTGAGGAAGTTCTATTGAGAAAGCTGACGCCAAAACACATCATTGCGCTTAAGGTCCTTATCCATCTTGTCTCTTTAGGCTTTTTAGGTCTGCTGGTTATTGCGATTAATACCGACAACTTAGGTGGCGACCCTGTTCAAGGCATTATCCATTACACGGGTATTAGCGCGCTGAATACGCTGTTTATTACCTTGTTGGTTTCTCCGCTTACGCGTTGGACCAAGCAGGGATTGTTAGTTCGAGTCAGACGACTACTCGGGCTCTACAGCTTTTTCTGGGCAGTGCTTCATTTGGTTGCGTTTGCTGTTCTTGATTTAGGGTTAGATTGGAGCTTACTTGCCTCTGAAATCGTCAAACGCCCTTACTTGACCGTTGGTGCAGCAGTGTGGGTAATCTTGTTACTTCTGGCGGTGACTTCGACTCAATCTATACAACGCAAGATGGGTCCTAAATGGCAAAAGCTGCATAACTGGGTTTACCTAGCGGCTATATTGGCACCGATTCATTTCTATTGGTCGGTGAAGTCAGAGGTAGCAGAGCCAACCATCTATATCCTAATCGCCATTGGTTTGTTGCTGGTGCGCTGGAAGACATTGAAGCAGCGAGTGTTTCGAAAAATGTTATCCAGTTGATGTGCTGTTAGACTAATTGCGATAAATGAATCAACAGACAAAAAGGGGCTACGTGAGCCCCTTTCTTAATTGGATAAAAAGCCGCTAACCCAAGCTTTCTGTTGCTGTTGGCTCACCACGTTTCCACCTCTTTCGTTCGTTCTCGCCAAAGACCTTGAACTAGGTCTATCAAATCGCATCACAACGCCCATACCTTTAGCCCGAACCCTACGACTAATGTCTAACCACCTGAGACTATTTGTATTTTTTCGTTTGGTATAAGGTACTAGCAACTTAATTTAAAGGGTTCATAAACGTCAGTTATCGAGATCTTGTCGCAGAGAATATAGAGACAACGACTTGCTTAATCTTCGTTTATTGAGCAAACAACGTTGGTTGGAAAAACACACCTTAGAGTGTGAACGAAAGGAATCACAATGAGCAGCACTTTAGAGTCCGTACATATTCGAACAGATAAGCCTAAAGCCAGTGAGGATGAACTCACTTATGAACAACAACATAAACCTAGCTCGGAGTTTGAGTCCCGAGAACAATATTTAGAGCACGAGTTGCAAATCATGGCGCCTAAACGTTGGCGTCCTAATTTGCCGTTTAAAGATTATCGATTCGAGGTAGAAGACACCATTCCGGCGATGGCCGCGACCATTGGTAAAGTTGTTATGGTGGGAGCCATTGCAGCAACCTTTGCCGGAGCGCTAGGGTTGAATGAAGGCTTTGTTTTAGAAAATGTACGTTATGAACTACTCATCGCCTCTGTTTTCATTATTCTTTTCTCAGGCTTTCTGTTGCCGACCGCAAACCTCGCGGGTACACACGGCCCGCTCATCCCATTAATTCCTATCGTCGTTGCAGCAGGCGGGCACCCAATGGCCTTTGGTCTGCTGATTGGCGCTTTTGGCATACTGTTAGCCATCAGTAAAGGTGGCAGCATGTTGGCAAATCTCACCAGTAAAGGCGTGTGTGGTGGTTTATTGCTCTACCTTGGCTTTGTTGGAACCGTCTCTCAAGTCAAAAAGCTGTTCGCGTGGGCAGAGGGAATAGGGATGAGCCACATTGCTTTTGTTGTGATCTTTTGCACCATTATTTTATATGCATTGCTGGAACATTTTCGTAAGCGTTGGCTAGCTGTCCCTCTTAGTTGTTTGCTAGGCGGTACTTTAGCTTTTGCCATGGGCGCGCCGTTTTCTTTTCAAACCGAGCCCGGCTTACCCAACATGAACCCTATGTATTGGTGGGGGGAAGATACGGGCTGGATGCTAGGTTTACCGACGATTGAACACTTCATGGTCGTATTGCCTTTTGCTATTTTGGCAGTCGCGATGTGGTCGCCAGATTTTTTAGGGCATCAAGTGTTTCAAAAAATCAGCTATCCAGAGCGTACAGAAAAAGTACATATGAACATCGATGATACGATGACTACCGCTTCAATTCGTCAGACGTTCGGTTCTTTGCTCGGTGGTACTAACTTTACGTCTTCGTGGGGAACTTACATCGTTCCGGCGGCTATCGCTAAACGCCCAATTCCTGCTGGTGCTTTGCTAACAGCACTGTTCTGTATCATCGCCGCGGTTTGGGGCTACCCAATGGACTTAGCGATCTGGCAACCTGTACTTTGTGTTGCGCTTATTGTTGGGGTATTTGTTCCATTGCTAGAAGCAGGAATGGAAATGACGCGTGAAGGGAAAACCACTCAATCGGCGGCGATTGTTGTATTTTCTTCAGCGCTCGTTAACCCTGCATTTGGCTGGTCTCTCACCATGTTGCTAGATAATTTAGGCTTAGTCGGCTGTAAAGAACGTAGTGGAGAGCTGAGTAAAATGAGCCGTTGGGTGTTGCCTGGCATTATGTTTATTGTACTAACAAGCGTAATGGCATTGGTGGGCTTACTTCCGGGGATTCCAGCAATTATCCCAAGCTTTCGTTAGATAGGCTCATTGTACGATTTATGGTTTGAAGAACCTTTTTCTAACCTGATAGAAACGGTTTAGTTCTGTTGAACTAAACCGTTTTGGCTGAATACTTCTGGCAGAATTTCTAAGAGCGATGCCCTTAGTTGCTGCTCACTACGCTTAAGTATTTAGCCATAAGGCGAATTTCTTCGTCGGTGTAGTGTTCCATTGCTACCTCCATGGTCATGAACAAACCGTTTTTACGTTTTTTCATCTTGTAATCCTTCATTTGATTGAAGAGGTAAAGTTCACTTTGCCCGCCGATTTTCGGGTACATAGGCATCACTGGCTCATTTCCGGTTTCACCATGGCACGTGGCGCAACCACCTTTCCCAGGGGCGATGTATAGCGCTTTGCCTTTTTCAGTCTCAGGGCTGGCAAAAGCAGAGAAGCTGATGGAGAGAATAAGTAAGATAAGCGTACGTTTCATGATTACAGCTCCTTTCTTAAGCAAGTTAGCCAGTCTTGAATCACTTCGGGGGAGTGCTTGATATACCCAGAATAACGAAACTTAGTTTCACCATTGATCACTACCAATGTGGCTGGCAACCCTTGAAAACCAAGTGCATGAATTGATCCCATGTCTGGTTCAATGGTTTTCGGTAAATGATGAATCCCCAATTTAGAAAAACGCTCATCGATCGCCGGAAGATTGTCCCCAATGTGTACTGTTTCAACACTATAATTTTCGTTATTCGCTATGCTGTCGAGCGCAGGCAACTCCTTTAAACAAGGAGGGCACCAAACCGCCCATAGATTGACCAAACTTACTGGGCTTTTTAACTCGGTAAGCTGATAAGTAGCATTTGCTAGCTTAAACCCCTCTGGAGTGATGCATTCTTTTGCTGTTATAGAGAAGCTCAAGCATAGCGTTACGCTAACCAGTGCAAATGAGGTCCATTTATTCATTGATATACCTCTTCAAACTTTGACCGATTTTTGCACCACCTTCACCATAGCCAAATACATCGATAAGCTCTCTGTCTGGTCCGTAAAGGTAGATGTAGGCAGAGTGGTAAACTTCATATTGTTTTGGGAGAGGGGGATAAATCGGCTTGCCTTCAAGAGAATAGCCATAGGTTGCTTTCATACTCTTTGCTATTGCTTTGATCTGCTCTTGAGTTCCGGTTAATCCAACCATTTTGGGATCAAAGTACTTTACATACATGTCCAAGTTTTCAACGGTATCGCGGTTAGGGTCAACAGAGATGAAGATTGGCGTGACCTTATCAGTCTCCTCTTTTAACGAATTCACCGCTGTCGCTAAATCGATGACAGTGGTGGGGCAAATGTCTGGGCAACTGGTGTAACCAATACCCATTAATAAGAATTTCCCTTGCCAATTTTTCTCGGTCACCGTACCTAAGGTATTCTCTTGCAGTTCAAACTTTAAAGGTTTAGCCGCGGCGCTAAAACTCAGGAAGCACGCCGCTAGGAAAGCATAGATAGTGTAGGAAGTTTGTCGTCTCATTGTGCGTTCCTTTAGTGACATACAGTATTTGTAATGCCCATCGCTAGCAGGTGGGGTTTGGACAACTTAGTGTCGATCTCTTTCAACACCTTGTTGGTGCGGATGTCGTATACGAAAAGTTTTGAAGAGCCTTCTTGTGTTGCAAAGAGCGTCTTTGAGTCTGAAACCACAACCACTTCTCGTAAGTCATTTTTTAACGAGACAGATTGGACTGGTGTATTGGTCGAAAGCTCAAAAATGTCCAGAGCTCCCTTTGATTCAATGATGCCCATTGTCTCGATCCAACCAGTACGAATAGATTTTGGAGCCCCGGTAAGCTTGAGTTCCTTGACAACTTCACCTCCCCAGGATTCGATAACTTGCGCTTGACCACTTTCACTGGCAAGAACAATATATTCAGAATCTGAACTCACGTAAGGACGCCAAGGTTGTGAGTCGAAATGGAAGGTGTTGAATTCCATTTCCATAGAGAGATCCCAAACGACCACTGAATTATCTTTATATTGGGAGGTAAGCGCTAAGCGCGCGTCTGGTGACAAAGTCAGTTCAGATACGTTACCTTCGCCGACATTGATATAGCTTCTTTGACCATCGTGATTACGATAAATAAGTGTTTTTCCTGACTTGCTTTCTGAAACATACAAGTTGTAGCCGCCGTTATCAAAGTTCATGCTAAACGGCGATTTGATGTCGGTAATCGTGGCGATGTATTCACGTTTTAGCGGTTTAATAATGTCTATGCGATCCTTCATTGCCACTGCCAGTTGGGCTTCATCAGCATGAAAGGTAATTTCTGTAGGAACACTTTCCATCTCCATCTGCCAATGTGTCTTTTTAACTAAGTCGTAGACATAGACGGTTGGTGTTTGTCCGTCGATGTAGACGAGAACGTCTTGTACGTCTGACACTTCAAGATGAATCGGTTTTGCCTTGAGTTCGATCTGGTCTGTGTAGGAAAACGTAAAGGTGTCAATAACGGCGACGTTTTTTGAGTCATCGTCAGAAATGAATGCCCAACGAGCACCATCGTCATATCGACCTTCGATATCGGCGTACGCAGAAAAGGTAAGCAAAGAGGTAAGTAGGGGAATTAAAATCTTGTTCATAGTAACCTCGAACAATAGAAAGCATCATCGCAATCGAGCCATAAATGATTTTTGGGGCGACATTCTTGGTGTGGAAGTAAAGAAGCCCTCAAGAGGGCTTCATTGAAAAACTAAGGGTTGCGAACACAGCGAGTATAGAACTCGGAGTCTTTTGACATACCGAAGCCTTGTCCTGTCAAATAGCCATGCGCCCAACCTTCGTTATCACCAGTAAACCTCAAATCCAATTGCTCAGGCGTTTGGTTTTTCTTACGAGCCGATAGCGGTCTTACGTGAAGCGTAGGGCCGGCAACATCAGAGGTGCTGGTCCAGAAGAATGATTTCACTGGTGTGTTCGGGAAAAACTCTTCATCAATAGCTGGAGAAACTTTGTTGTAGTTAACAATTGAGTTCATCTCCTTGATATCTGGAGTGCGCCAGTCATCATAGCCAGCATATTCTAAGTCTTGGCAGTACTTCAGGGAGTCATCGAACTTGCGTTTCACATAATCAATATTTTGTTGCCACATTCGATTGGTCACTTTTTCTGTTACAGTACCGTCACCGTTATCCACGTATTGCATGTTGTGGTATGCGGCGTCGTTATCCGCGCGAACACAGCGAACCAGCTTGGTTGAAGCAGTATGTTGACCCATGATATGAGCATCAGGGAAGCCGACGTGCCAAACGTGATCGTGACGATCAGAAACAGGGAACGTCCAAATACCAGAGTTTTGACGTGGCATGTTCAAGAACACATCGGTATTAATCGCTGGACGGAACTCACCCATGTCAGCTATGGAGAATAGCTCTTTCATTAGCGGGAAACGCCAGTCTGTGTAACCATCGATTTCTAGGTTTGCGCAGTATTCTTTACCTTCGACCGCCGTCATCCAGATTCGGGAGGAGTCACGTTCCCACATCAACTGAGTATTGTTGTCGAGAACGACTTTCCCTGATTCAGAGATAGTGTAGCTAGGCTCATTACCTTGGTAGTCAGAGTCTTCGCCAAAGGTGTCAGTAAAGTTCTGTATTTGACCTGTTTCTGGTAACTTGAAACCTTTAGGTGCGGGCATTCCGATACCAGTAATAAACTCTTCCTTTTCAATCGGCTTAACTCGTTGACCAGAAACATAAGCCGCTACATCGCGATAGTCTTGGTCTGACAGCATCTTAGCGTAAGGCATCATGATACCTGCCAGTGCTCCGTTGGTTCGTTTGCCGTCGCGGTAGGCAATCATCTGTTCATAGATGTACGTTGGCATTTGACCTTTCAATGGCGGGAAGTTTTTCTGTGTTGATGCACCTTGCTCTCCATGACAAGCTTTACAGGTTCTGTCGTAAGTTTCTTTTCCGCGTTTAAACTCTTCACTTTCTAGTACATCCGGCATTGGGTTGTACTTCATTTTTTGTGCACCAAGAAGGATCGCGGTTGATGCCATATCACGAGGCGGGTTAGCGTAAACGATCTCTTTCATTTGAGAGGAGATACCTGCGTGGCGCTCATTATCCATAGAGAACCATTGGTCTAAGAACCATTGTGGATCAAAACCTTCAAGCTTGGGGCTCAAGGTCTCAGGTACTTCCTCTTTTGCTGGTCGGTGGCAACCGAGGTAACAACCAAACACAATACGTTTTGCTGCTTTTAAGTCTTTAGGTGATTTCTTTAAATCTTCAAACGTTCGATTAATGGTGTAATCACCGTATCCATTATCGATGTCTTCTGCTGCAAAAGTGCTACCAGCCAACGCTAAGCTGATGGCAAGTGACAATGCGGTTGAATGTTTCATTTATAAGCCCTCAGTTGCCGCCAAATTACGAATTCGTTCTTCATCACGCAAACGCATCTCACGCTTTAAGTTAGGGTGGGCGATATCGTAGTGGCAGCTCGAACACTTCCAAGATGGATCGTTAGCTTTGTTGTTAAACGCAAGGTTGTGAGAAAAGTCTGATGCGGGTGAGTTTTCGTCTGCACCTTGAGCGCGCTCTTCCAAGCCTCGGTGGCAATTGATGCAGCCTGAGTCATAAACATACTCACCACGTTTAGGGTGGAGTTCATCATAATCAAGCGATTCCATACCCAGCACAAACTCTCCCCATAGGTGGCGAGTTCCGGATGTTCCTTTTACCCAAAGCTCTTCAACAATATTCGATTTTGGCAGGTGACAATCGATACAATCTGCGACAAAACCATGTTGGTTGTTGCCGCCATGTATCGATTGAGAAAACGTTTCAGCCATTGGTTTCATCGTATGGCATGACGCACAAAATTCATTGGTACTGAATACATGCAAAACTTCGGTTGCAGGGAGTGCTGAGATCAAACCAATACCGATGCCGACTGCGACAATGGCAAGCTTAACCGAGCGTTTCACTTGTTTAATTTGCTCAATAATTTTCATCATCTCACCTACATTTTATGCTTCGGAGGAAAGTCAGAAGATTTAAGAACGTTCGCTTCACATTGTTGGTCTGAAAGGTAGGTGAGCCATAAGTTGACCGTGTACTTTTCACCGGCGAGTGGGCGCTTCTTAAGGTCCATTAACATAAAGTGCGTTCCACCGCGTTCTAGTTTGGTCACCGTGTTCTTTTTGAGGAACAGTTTCGGAAAACGCTGCATCTTCATCACGCCATCTTTCATAATGGTGTTGTGCATTTGAACCTCATTGGTAAGCTCCGGTATTTCCGCTCCTAGAATGGCTTCTGGAGAAGGGAGTCTCAGTGCTTTTACTTCTTCGTCTTCAGTAAAGCTCGCATTAAAAAACAGTCCGGTTTTGTTGACGCCTGGAGCGGGTTCAACGATGATACAGTCGGTAATGGAGACACCTGCATAGGCTTGAGCTGTGCAGAGTAAGCTCAACGTTAGGAGTAGCTTTTTCATCTGTTAGATCCTTAGCACAAGGCGTTAAAACTTGAAGTGGAGGCCGATGTTAATGTTGTCATTTCGATTTTCACCGTTGTTGTTCGCCGGGTCATTGGTAGCTGAATCTTCAGCGTACTCAGCAACTTCAACATAGGTAGAGAACTGTTGACTAAAGGCATAGTTAAGACTTGCTAGGTAAAGTGTTTGGTTATCTTTATTGGAATCGTCGAAAGCTTTGTGTTGAGCTCCGAGTTTAAAGGTCAGCTTATCTAAAGAGTATTTGCCTGAGATACCATATACCGCGCTGTCGCCTTGGGGATCGTCGTAATTCAGTTCAATAAGTCCACCTAGGTAGAAGTTATCCCAAGTGTAAGAAGACGACAGAGCGTAACGAACGTAGTCATCGTTTTGATGCCCTGGCATTTGTTTCTCGTCGACTTGGGCACGATTCAGTACCAGATCAAAGTTATCAGTCACATACAATAAGCGCAGACCAAGAATATCAATGTCTTCTCCATTGCTATTGTCAGGGCTTATGACCGCGACTTTTGCGTACACACCTTTCCATTTGGGTGTCATATAGGCAAGTTGATTGTCGCCAGATTTTGCTTGACGAAATAAAGCTGCATTACTTGAACGGTGCATATTGTTGCTTTCAAAAATGTCTACATGAGAGTAGAGATCTTTATAGGTGCCAGTGGTCCCGTTACCGAAGTAGATGCCGCCGAAATCTTTGGTTACTAGAATTAAGTTTGCTTCGCTAACGCGGGTATCGAAGTCTTGCTCCTCTGTAACCTTTTGAGTTAAATCTTCAGAATACTCAGCTTCTAGGTTATAGATAACACGCAAAAGATCAGCATCATGTTTACCTTTGATGCCTGCATTAGCGCGATGAATTTCTGACTGATAATCTTGTCCCGCTTCCCAGCGTACTTGCCCTAAAATGTCGCCATAAAAGTTGGGTGCTTCAAAGGTTGTTGCCGCGACAGGCGTGGTACACAAAGCGAGTGTGGAAAATAGTAAAGAGTGTTTTAACTGCATGAATAGACCTACTCTAAGGTGGTAGTTATGAAAAGTTGTGTCGAATTATATAGAGTTGTTCTTTTGGCAATACGCGAGTAGGAAATAGCAGCAATTCAGAAACTGAATAGCAGAGTTGAGATCAAATAAAGGGTAGATATTTTTTTACTTACAGTGATGAACAGAGAAAATTTACATAATAGTCAGTAATATCTTAGAGACACGATTAGGAGCTAAACATGGATATCGAAGCCGTTAAAATGTTCTCTGTTTTGGCTAAAAAATTAAACTACACCGAAACAGCAAAAGCACTCGATGTAAGCCAACCGACATTAAGCCGAAAAATCAAAGCATTAGAAGAAAGCTTAAATGTTACTTTGGTTCACAGGAGAGGGAGCAGTATTAGTCTTACGCCACAAGGCGAAACGTTTTTAGAGTCTGCAGGTCAAATTCTAGATCTTATCGACCACACTGTAGAAAAGCTTCATGTTGAACGTAAAGGTGTTAGCGGTCTACTACGTATAGGCTGTTTGCACCCGATGGCGAGGTTTTTAACAAAAAGCTTCTTACCGGATTTCCACGAAAAGTATCCGAATATTCACATTCATTTCCATACATTGACGCCAAATACTTTGAGCTTATTTGAAGATGTAGATTTGATGATTGCCCCGTTTTTACCGAATGATGAGTCAGTCGTATGCAGAAAAGCCTCTCGATTTACGCGGTGTTGCTATGCCTCACCAAAGTACATTCAAAAACGTGGAGAACCTAAATATGTTCATGATTTAGAGCTACACCAATGTATTACTCACACGAACACACCAGGTCAGGAAAGATATTGGAATCTGACGAATGAGAGCGGAGAAAAGCGCCAAATTGAAGTGACAGGTGATATGACGACTAACTCAATCGACATCGCGATTAATTTGGCTCAAGAGGGGTTTGGTATTGGTTTAATTCCTGATAACCAGGTGCGTGAACAAGTTCGTTGCGGCGAGCTCATTAAGTTGTTCAATGGCACATGGTATGAGGAAGGTACACTCTATATTTTATACAAACAGAGCATACATACGCCGAAGCGCTTTAAGGTGTTTATTGAAGAGTTTGAAGTTTTTCATGAACAATGGGGGCTACAAAACTAATCTGCAGGGAAAGTAATCAGTGGCGATACTAGATTCTAGACCTTGCACTTCATCAATGGCTTGTTGTGCTTCTAGGTAGGTCTTTTGTACCAGAAGCGACAAGTCTTGCTTTTGTCGTGATCTTTTGCACCATTATTTTATACGCATTATTGGAACACTTTCGTAAGCGTTGGTTAGCTGTCCCTCTTAGTTGTTTGCTAGGCGGCACGTTAGCTTTTGCCATGGGCGCGCCGTTTTCTTTTCAAACTGAGCCCGGCTTACCCAACATGAACCCTATGTATTGGTGGGGGGAAGATACGGGTTGGATGCTAGGTTTACCTACGATTGAGCATTTCATGGTGGTATTGCCTTTTGCTATTTTAGCCGTAGCCATGTGGTCGCCTGATTTTTTAGGGCATCAAGTGTTTCAAAAAATCAGCTATCCAAAACGTACAGAAAAAGTACATATGAACATCGACGATACCATGACCACCGCTTCCATTCGTCAGACGTTCGGTTCTCTGCTCGGTGGTACTAACTTTACGTCTTCTTGGGGAACTTACATCGTTCCGGCGGCTATCGCTAAACGTCCAATTCCAGCTGGCGCTTTGCTGACGGCGCTGTTTTGTATCATCGCCGCTGTTTGGGGCTACCCAATGGACTTAGCGATCTGGCAACCTGTACTTTGTGTTGCGCTTATTGTTGGGGTATTTGTTCCTTTGCTAGAAGCAGGAATGGAAATGACGCGTGAAGGGAAAACCACTCAATCGGCGGCGATTGTTGTATTTTCTTCAGCGCTCGTTAACCCTGCATTTGGCTGGTCTCTCACCATGTTGCTAGATAATTTAGGCTTAGTCGGCTGTAAAGAACGTAGTGGGGAGCTGAGTAAAATGAGCCGTTGGGTGTTGCCTGGCATTATGTTTGTTGTGCTAACAAGCGTAATGGCGCTGGTTGGTCTACTACCAGGGATACCAGCAATTATCCCAAGCTTTCGTTAGATAGGCTCATTGTACGATTTATGGTTTGAAGAACATTTTTCTAACCTGATAGAAACGGTTTAGTTCTGTTGAACTAAACCGTTTTTGGTCCCGAATTGCTCTGGAGATAAAATGGTTTTCATTGTGTAGTACCTAAATTCATTCAAATTAAGAATGAACTGGTCAATACAGAGTATTGACCAGCTTTTAGTGGACATTACAAGGCTTATTTCACAAGTACGCTTTTTTCTGACAAATGAATTGTTGTACGTCTATCAAGACTACCACTGACTTGAGTCAGAGCCAGCGCAACGAGAACTATCACGGCACCAATCCAAGGGGTATGCATCAGCCCCATTTCAGACACGATCATACCGCCTCCCCAAGAACCAAGAGCAATACCAACGTTAAACGCCGCAATGTTTAGACCAGATGCGACGTCTACCGCATCAGGAGTGTATTTTTCAGCTAGTTTCACTACATAAACTTGTAGACCAGGTACATTACCGAATGCAAAAGCCCCCCAAACTAAAATGGTCGCTACCGCTGTGATAGGGTTAACTGCAGTAAAGTTAAATATAACTAGGATAGCGGCGAGCCCAGAAAAAATAATTGTCAGCGCTTTAATTGGTCCCATCTTATCGGCCATTTTACCGCCCCAAATGTTACCAATCGCCACGGATACACCGTATACCAGCATAATAAGGCTGATAGCATTGGCGTTGAATCCTGTTTCCTGTTGCAAAATTGGAGCAAGGAAAGTGAAAGCAGTAAATGTACCACCGTAACCTAGTGCTGTAATCGCATAAACGAGTAGAAGTCTTGGCTGAGTTAACACTTTTAACTGTGATGACAGTTTAGCTGCAGGAGGCTGTTTTAGGTTGCTCGGAACTAAGAAAGCACTACCAACCAACGCAATTAGCCCCAATAACGCAACAATCAGAAAAGTCGATTGCCAACCAAAGGTTTGACCGATGTAAGTCCCAAGTGGTACGCCTGTCACTAGCGCAACAGTTAATCCTGTAAACATAATCGCAATCGCACTTGCTGCTTTTTCTTTAGTCACAAGACCTGTAGCGATCGTAGAACCGATAGAGAAAAATACACCATGGGCTAAACCAGTCAAAATGCGAGCAAAGATAAGAGTGTTATAACCAGGTGCTTGCCAGGCTAATAGATTGCCGATCACAAATAGTGACATAACCGCAAGTAACACGTGTTTACGGTTCATTTTACCTGTTAAGGCTGTCAATACAGGTGCGCCTACTGCAACACCCAGTGCATAAAGGCTCACCAACAGTCCTGCGGATGGTAGTGAGACATTTAAGTCAGAAGCCATCGTTGGGATCAACCCTACGATCACAAATTCTGTTGTTCCAATGGCAAAGGCGCTAAGCGTCAATGCGAGTAGTGCTAATGGCATTTCATTTACTCTCTTGTTTGTTAGGTTCAGGTACATAGCAACGAATGTGTTTATCAAGATGTTGCTGAGTCCTGATTTGGTGGAGAGATTCTGCGTTGAAATTCCATTGCAAAAAATAGGTTATTTAACAAATGATATTTGTTATAAATGCAATAATTAAAATTAAACGGTTCAGAAAATGGTAGGCAAAAATGCGTACAAAATCGGATGATTTAGAAATTCTACTTTCTGTGATCGATACTGGCGGATTTACAGCGGCAGCAGACAGTTTAAATATACAGGTGGCACGGGCATCGCGAGCGGTAAGTAAGGTGGAAAGCCAACTTGGTGTGACGATATTAAACAGAACGACAAGGCGGATTGAATTAACGGATGAGGGGCGACAATTTGTTGATTCGGTACGAATAGGATTAATGCAGTTGCAGTTGGCAGAAGATGAGATCATATCCCGTGGTGAATTACCCAAAGGGAAGTTACGCGTCGATGCCGCCAGTCCATTTGTCTTTCATCAGTTAGTGCCTTTGGTACAGTCGTTTAATCAAGCTTACCCTGATATTGATTTGGAGCTGACCTCCAACGAAGGGTTCGTAGATTTGCTAGAGAAGAAAACCGATGTCGCTATTCGAATCGGTGCATTAAGTGACTCAACGTTACATGCGAAGCCTTTGGGTAGAAGTTTACTTTACATTGTGGCTTCACCTGATTATTTAGCAAAGCGTGGCTTTCCGAGCCAAAGTAGTGATTTAGAGCATCATAGTACGATAGGGTTTTCAACGCCGAAAACGCTTAATGAATGGCCTTTGAAAGGTTTTTCTGGACTAATACCAACGCTAACTTCAAGTAATGGTGAAACAGTAAGACAACTTGCTTTGATGGGAAATGGTATCGCCTGTCTGTCTGGGTTTATGGTTAAGAAAGACATTGCTGAGGGAAGATTAATTTCTTTATTAGAGGGAGAAAAAATCAGTCATTCCGGTCGAGAACAAATCAATGCGGTTTATTATAAATCTTCTTCTGTCGCCAAGAGGATTTCTGCGTTCATTGATTTTATTCAGCCGAAGTTGGATCTGTAGCTCGTTCAAAGCGAGACCATCAGTGAACTTATTATTAATGTATCGGTTGAGGTTGGAGTCATTGTATGAGCTTGATGTCTCTGATGAAATATATTGTTTCACCGTCTTCCTCTAGTGTGTAGATCTTATCAGACAGATTAGACTCTTATAAGAGCTGCTCTTCCAATCCCTATATTCTTCATGAATTGCTAATGGTCAATTCTTAGTAACGTTTCTTTGTCCAAAGGCGTGCTGACAAGGTATGTAACACGAAATTGCCCCAAAGTAATTTAGACTACTTACTCAGTTCGATTATCTGCTCCAAATAAGCCCTAGTTTTTCTTATGTTCGGTTCATGACGAACATAAATCGGCGACCAGATTATTTGTTTGCCTTGTGGTTTTCAACAGAGGTTTTATTTAGTGGACTTACAGTAACCGCAAAAATGTTCGCCAATAACATGCGTATAGATTTGTGTCGTCGCTACAACTGAATGTCCTAATAGCTCTTGAACTGTTCGGATGTCCTGTCCAGAACACAGTAATTCTGTCGCAAATCTGTGACGAAACGTATGACAAGTAACCCGCTTATTAAACAACCTTGCTCGCTGTGCTGTACGTTTTAAAGCCTTTCGTGGTGCGGAGTCGTGCAAATGATGGCGACAAGGTTGATTGGTTAGTGAATGTCTACAGATAGTCGTAGACGGGAAGATTATTGTTAATAAATGGATTTATGTTGAAGAAACTCAATATAACGTGCCATGTTAAAAAATTATAACAGGCCGGCTCGTTTTCATGTGATGAAGTAGTAAATAATATCAATATGCTCTATGTTTTATATGGTTATGATTTTCGATTAAAAGTTAGGCTGGCGACAATACGAGCCGACCTGTTATTAAGAATGTTATATTTTATTTTGAAGTATATCTAGAGGAAGGAAGATGAAAAAAGCACTACTTATAGGTATCTCAAACTACAACGGTAAGTATTCAAATCTACCCGGTTGCTTAAACGATATGAATGAATGGGCTTCCTTGTTGAAATCGCATTATGGATTCACAACTGAGGGAACTCGTTTGCTCGCAGATAATAGAGCCACGAAAATGAATATATTAGACCGGTTAGAGTGGCTATTTTCAGGAGATGGTCTTGATGAAATTGTACTGTTTTTTGCTGGTCACGGCGCGCGGCTCCGGCGACGAGATTATGAAACAGGCGATCTAGACGATAACATGGATGAAACATTAGTTTGCTTTCCTGAAGTGAAAGAGGACATTCAAGAGCACCTTCTATTTGACGATGAACTTTTAGGTATTATTCAATCTAAAAATCTACCAGATTCAGTGAATGTCACATTCATTTTTGATTCTTGCCACTCCGGTGGAATGGCAAGAACGGTAGTGATTTCCGATGAAACAGATATAGCTAGATCTATCGTTCTACCATCAGACATCGCAGCCCGAACAATACCTGACTTGCCTATTAAGCGCATGGGGAGTCTAAATCAAGAGGATGGTATCAACCATGTGATAGTAAGTGCAGCATTAGATATCGAATCTGCTTGGGATGCGAAAATGGACGACGGCTTACGGCACGGAGCGTTTTCTTATTATGCGACAAGATTTTTAGAACAAAATACGTCTATGTCTTATGCCTCGCTAATAGATAATGTTACCGAGAAGGTTACAGAAAGATTCCCTCAGCATCCGCGTTTGTTGGGGAATAATGGGCGCTTTAATAGCGCATTTTTGAAGTAACTATTAACAATAGGAAATTAAGTTATGGCTAGTATTAAAGATTGTTGTATTACTTTTCCCATCGGCGATTGTGATTTAACAGATGTTGAGGGAGTTAAGAGTAGAATTATTGACGTAATTGATAGTCCGGACTTTGGTGGCTGTTTTGGTGATCTAGATGTTCAAGTTCGCACCCTCCAAGCGGGTCCTACACCTAGAGGTGAAGGTTCTGTAAGCTGTAAGGCCGATTCAAGTGGTAAAGTTAGTTGCGAAGGCAAGGTAAGCTGGAAATTCTAACTCGGCGAATATAACAAGCTCGTCAAGCGGACAGGTTTTCGCTCCAGCTTATTGTGTATTTCGTTTCGCTTCATTTTTACACAACAAACTTACGCAAAAACCTGCCGCTTACGCGTGCGTTATGCAGTTGGTTGTAAAATCTCATAGGGTCTTCTCCGTTTTGGTTTTGTCGCCTTCCAGCTTAGCCGAGAGGTTAAGTTGGAGGAGAAGGCTCAATGAGTGTCAAAGCAGTTCACACAGAAACCAAAATCTTCGCACCTTAGTCGCTGCGGTTTTGGTTCCGGTGTGTGCAGAGTTACTTTTCCATACCTCAACTAATCCGTTACATTCTAATTTAGTAATATAACTGACACGAAATTGTCCAATGATGAGCTAGCTATCGTGGCTAGCTCAGATCTTCCCCAAAACGATTCAGAGCATAAGTTCTTTCCCACCTCGTCCTAGTGCTTTGTTCTATCAAAAGTCATCCGATTCAAGTCTCCGTTAATACTCCAAGCTCCCGCACTTGTTCTATCGTTCTCTGTTAAGAAATCAGGTTATGCAAAATCTACTTCTGAATTCTGTGGGCTAACTGAAGTCCAGTAAATCCCCACTTCATTGAAGTGGGGAAGCGGGGTAGTTTATAGTAAACGCAGAGCTAATATACCATTTAGATCAACTAATTAGCCTCATTTCAGCGTTCATAATCTCTAATATTGATAGCAGATGCTCTTTTAAGAGTGTGTGCTCTGTTGGCTTTACTAATATAGCCGTAGCTTGTGGAAGCACAGGGTATTTGCCGTTCAAACAATGCTGTGGAGATACTGTTCGAACTATTGTCCCACTCTTGTCATGAGGAAACATCAGTAGTAGTAAATTGATAGGAGATACACCTAACCTGCCCTGACTATTTACTTGATGTATGTTTAGTAAATACTTTCGTGTTAAGGAGTCAATATCAAAGCGTCTAATAGTCGAAGCATCTTTGTATTTAGAATCTAGAACAATGGTAACAGGTTTATGCCAGTGTTTTGATTCGATCTTTAACACGAAGTCAGGGCAGTAGTGGTGAGCCCCGTACTCATTCCGTCTTGATAGACTTGTATCAACTAGATCCCCAGAAGAGCTACTTGATGAGAACGGATATATCTTTGGTTCATATAAAAGTTCAATATCAAAGGCTTCACTCTCATAGCTAAAGTGATTATTGGTTTCTCCTTGAGGCCTTTGGCGTTCTACACCTCCGAAAGGGTGCTGCTCACCATGCTCTTTGTAGCATTGATTACTGAGCTGAACATCAAAACAGTTTTTGATCGTTTCATGGACAATCAAAAGAGAAGCTGTTTCGTATACTATCGACAGATTTTTTAGTCCCAATAGTAAATTTGCGCCTTCAAATGTCGGTGCAGGAGCTTTATAACACTTTTCTATTAGCCCAAATGTTTTTCTATAGTGAGGATGTCTTACAACATATGACGTTAGTTTAGGTTGAATCCCTGGCTGAGTTTTAGCTGGAATTTTTGTAGAAAAGGTTCTCTTGAGTTGTTCGACAGACAAGATTAGCGCGTCTATCTGATTCGACTTGTGATCTAATGCTAGTTGAGTGTACTGGCGCATTGTATGGTCAAATCTAACGTATTCCTGATCTACTAAAGCATCATCAGTGCTGCTTTTTATTGATAGTTGCTCTTTGATCTCATAAAGAAAGTGCATGATGTTATGAAGAAAGGTATGAATCACCCTGTTTTCAAAAACATCTCTGTCCTTAATTATGTTTTCTTTGGGTAATGAGTCTAGTCGATACCCTCTATTATTATAAAGCAGGTTAGCTTCATCAATGCTAGCTGGAGACACTATATCTAGGTTTGTCAAAACCCAATGAACTGAATCGGGGCCTGTTGGCTGCCCCTGTTCAGAAAGTTCGAGTTCGGGTTTCCATGTATACTTGTGCTCTCGAACAAACATAGGAATTGCTTCTGTTAGGTAAGAAACAGCACTTTGGATTATATCTAAGCGGCTAAAATTGAAGTTTTTTGAGTCGTCATAACCAACAGACAGTTTGCTTCTAGAGAAGCAAATTGAAACGGCATCATCTAAATGGTTAGTTATGTAGCTCAACATCTCGTTGGCTAGTTGGGCGTTGTCCCTTCTAGCTAAAATATTGATAGTTTGAGAATGATATAAGCTATTTTCTTTCTCAAAGCAAAGACTCACTTCACTCTCGCCAAAGAAGTTATAGAAATAGCGAGAAGAGTGAGAGCCAAACTCCTCTGTAGTTCTGAAGTTTCTATCAGTACCATCAAAGTGGCTAAACTCTAACTCTAACGGGATGTCAGATAGAACAATATGAGGGTGGCCTAGCTTTTCGAAAGATTGCTCATCAACTGAAACCAGAAACTGTATATTACTAGTTTCTCTAATATTTATCTGTGCGTCAGAGATTGAAGTGAGGTCATGCACAACCTCATCTTCATTATGAACTGAGATTAATTTCCAGTTAATCATAAGTTAAAGCCGTAAGTGAACATGTTCTGTTCACCAGTATCAATAATTCTTCTCAACATTTTCTGAGACAGCTCCATTTCATCAGGTATAACATTTTTAAGTTGTTCTAACCTTTGACCGAAATTCTTGCCGTATCCGTTGAGCAACGGAATAATGTGCTGACTCACCGAGTAATCTAAAGCCGTAAGCCTACTATCGATATACATCGAAGATGTAACGTTATGGTAAGCACGAATAGCTTTCACTTTACGGAATGACACATTTACTGGTGTTCCAAATTCAGCTTTGTCATCTCTTAAAGTATCGATGATCACTTTCAATGTTCTGTCAATGTCTTGGGGAAGCTCTAGAGACTTAGCTGAAAAGGCTTCTATAAACTGATTACCCGAGATAGGTGTTATATCTAATTCCCCTAGGCTAGATGCTGTATTTAGAGATAAATCATAATCAGGTTCGATCTCGTCAAAGCTAATGATGGAGGCACGATCAAGCATTCTAGGGGTCAAGGCTTGAACTGACTCATCGTTGTTGATGGTTCCAAGGAATCTTAGATACTGAGGAATTTCAAGGTAAGGCACTTCTTGGTCTCCTGTTGCAACTATTCTCTTAGATTCAGGATCTGACATTTCTAAAAATGGACTGAAGTAGTGTTCAGGTTGACTCAAATTGAATTCATCTAGTAAACATATTGCAGGAGCTGCTTCTTGTTTCTTTTTTACCTCACGATCCAATTGAGTTAAAAGGTCATAGAGCCCCGTAGCAGATGAGTTGAATGAACTAGAAAGAGCATTATAGAAGCCTAATACGTCTTTGGAACTGGTCCACCCTCTTGCTACAGGGATATTCAATAGTCGGTTTTGCAGGCCAAGACTGTTTCCTAACATTTTTGCTAGAGACGTTTTTCCCGTACCAGGACGGCCAGAGAACAAAGTAAACTGTGACTGGGCAACAGTAGTCAGAATATTAGTTACTGTGTTGTAGTCCGTTTTTCTTCCTAGCTTATTTAGCGCCTCTAGAGTGTCTTTAATCAAACTATCTCTAATTTCATCAGGATCGTTGGAAGTGGAAGTTCTTACAGGAACAGAATAATTGATAGACTCTCCTTTCTTTCTTGGAGCTATCCCTGATAGAGCATCAACATCTGGTTTAAGTTTAAGAAGTCGAGTTGTGAGTTTTTCATTCTCAGCTTTTAGTTCCGCTCGAACCCTTTCAACCTCCACTTGCATCTCCGCACAGGATTTTTCTTCATTTCTCTTGTGTCGTTCAAGGTATTTGATTTCATCATTGAGTTTTTCAACGGTATCGAGTTCAGAGTATTTACTAGTGAGTGTAGTTAGCTGGCTGTCTACTTTATCCAACTCTTTTTTCTTTTGCTCTATCATTCTATCGAATTGCTCTTGATGCTTTTTCGATAAAGCTTCAAGAGCTTCAGTTGACTCGTTGTTGAGTTCCATTTCCTCGCGTTGCCTCTGAGCTTTTCTGATCTCTGAGACAATGAGTTCCTTTTTCTCTTGAAGCTCTTCTAGTTCAGCTATTTTAGTTGAGTGGTCGTTTTCAAGCTTTTCAATATAGGCTTGCTTCTCGCCTTTGAAGAAATCTTCTCTGTGTTGATCTATGTATTTCGCAATTAAGTCTTTACCAGCATTAGTGACTAAGAAGCTATCAATGAGGTCTTTTCTTGTTCCTTCCCAGCTACTTGAAATTTCTAAAGCCTCAAATAGTCTCTTGAAACGTTCTGGAAATTTACGTTGTTCATGGCTTGAAGCAAATGACTTACGAATCTGAGCGATAGTACCCTTGTTGAACATGCGAATTTCAGCATTTTGGGCGATCTTCGAGCCATAAGTTGAAATTATTTGATCATTCGAGATGTAGTCAATGAACTCGGCGTTTTCAAAACACTTTTTTATGTTTCCTAGTAAAGTGGGTTGACCAGTTTTCTCATACAGTGACTGTATGTATTGTGGAGAATATATTTTTCCAATATGGAAGGAAGGTGTAGTGGTGTTGATCGGTGTAGTTATAGCTTTGATTTTTAGAATATGCTCTTCTTTTGATGAGTCCTTTAGGTAGGAGTAGTCAAATGGGCCGTAGATATTTTCGTCGTCTCTAAGTAGGATAGGTTTAGTTAAGGGCTTAGATGGTAGGACTACAATTTGCTCATTGATTGGTGGCAATGGGTGGTCGAATATTTGACAACAAGTTAGCCCTTTTATGTCAGAGCAAGAGCCTAGGCGGGTCACATATCGACAGTCGCCTTCTCGGACTTCGAAGCTAGTTGGAATACAAACGGCTTCAAAGAGCTTGTCTCCAAACTTGTCCTTTAATTCTGAAAACCTTCCTGTAACAAACACTTGTTCCGTTTCGCAAAACAGTTCTGTTCCAGGGCTATTGATTGGGACAATTTCTTCTGTTGGTAAGATTTCATAAAAAGCTCGTAACTTGCCAATGTCACTTTCTGAATTCTCATACCCGCGTTGAATAGAACATATTACTCTGCGCTCGTGTTGTTGACGTTGGTTATCCATGTTTGTTTGTCTCTGTAAGTGTTTGTAGTTTGAGTGTTTGTTTGCGCTATATGGTATAAAAGTTTATTCCATATTGCATACTAAAAATGTCACGACATTACCGAATAGAACAAATTTTGTTTGATTTAACTTTCTTTGCGAATGTATTTTGCAAATCAATAAACAACAAAGGGAGCTACTGTGGGATCGGGCTTAATGGAGTAATACTGGCAGGGTGAGGATGATAAGCCGAAATGTGAGCTAATTTGAGAGATGTTACACAGCAAGCAGAAAAGCAATAGGCCTAAGAAGTAAAAACACTCTCAAGTCTTTCTGTATATGGTGACACTTCGCAGACTTGAACTGCGGACTAATCGATTATGAATAACTAAGTAAGAGTAATGAACAGGCTGAGTTTTTGAATTCATTTGCCATACTTCAGATAATGCAAATCGTCAGAGTGCTCTATGGGTCGTAACTCAGAAATGTCCAGAAGTAAGTCAATGACTCTTCAGCTCAGCTCAGTCACTAGAACACCCACACAAACAGAAAGGGGCTACGTGAGCCCCTTTGCTTTATTGGATAAACAGCCGTTAACCTAAGCTTTCTGTTACTACTGGTTTGGTATTGCGTTTGGCAATCCAGTAAGCAACGCCGCCCCAAAGTACTGTAAGCACCCAAAGAGCAGTCCAGTGTTTTGCGACTTGCTGCCATGTTGCGCCCATTTGGTTGAGTGCTAAAAAGCCTTTGATTGCCCAAGTGCTCGGGCTCAAGTCTGCAAACCAAAGTAGTGGGGCAGGAATCGATTCAACCGGCCAAATAAAGCCTGCTAAGAAGATTAATGGCATTGAGCTAACCAGCACGACCAATGTCACCAACTCGCGTCTTGGTAACAAGTAACCGAGCCATAAACCTAAGCCACAACAGCCGAGCAAGAACGGCAACAGCAAGGTCAACAATTCACCGGCATTGGCAACATGATTGACGTTCAAGCGTTCGAAGCTAAAGCCAAAGTAGTAAGCGCTAAGCAGGTAGTAAATGGCAACGAAGACCAAGGTTCTGGCCAGCAACAGAGCGCCTGTTGGCACTTGTGACCAATACCCACGACCATGGCGCTGAGTACCGGTTTGCAACCCGACTGCCATGATCAATGTTTGTTGAAGGATCAATACAAACACCGCTGGCACCACGTATTCGATGTAGCCCATGGTTGGGTTGAAGGTTGGTTTCATGTTGAGTTTGATTGCAGAGTAGTCATGGCTCGCCATACTCAGTGGCACACCATCGATTACCATCTTGCTTACTTTAACTTGAGCGCCAAGCGTACCACCAGCTTGTGCTAAACCTTCGACGACGGTGCCGTACACCAAGAAGTAAGAAGCGTCGGCGGCATAAGCCAGAGTTGGGCTGCTGCCAAGCATCAAATCTTTGTAGAAGTGTTCTGGAATCACCAAGAAGCCGGTAATTTCACGATTTAAGAATGCTTGTTTTGCATCGGCAATCGTGTGTAATCGTGTCACGACTTTAACCTGGGGCGTCGCGTCAACCATACGCTCTAAGGTTAAACTGGTTTGGCTGCCATCGAGGTTCACAATCGCAATCGGCTGTTCTCTCGGTGTTTGTTGCGCGTATGGAAGCGGGTACAAGAACGAATAAAACACCACGCCACCAAAGACCGTCAGTACCACGACAGGGTTGGTCATCACTGAGCGAAGTTCTGTTTTAATCAGTTGCCACAGTGTCATACAACCTCCTGTTTGCTATCTGTTGAAGATGCGCTGTTTAGCAAAGCTGTGTTGCGATGTTTTGCTAATAAAGCTGCCGTCATCAGTAGCGGGATAATGTACCCAACCATCGGCCAGAGTGAGCCGATAGATTGTGCCGCACTTGCGCCGTAGCTTGCTTGGTCCACTTGAACTTCGATGTAATGCGTAATTGGCAGCAATCCTCTCCATGCATGGGCAAGTGCATTCATGTCTGAAACGGGGAAGGTAATACCCATAAATGCGAAGCTTGGCGCGGTAAATGCGCCAGCAAAGCTCATCGCGCGAGCTGGGTCCATCGATAGGAAGAAGAACAATGCCCCCATGATGATGCATGCGATAGTCGTTACGAACTGCGCTAATAGCATCACCAGATAACTGCCTTCCATCGGCCAATCAAGCACCATGTAGAACCAGACTAAGAACAGCGCGCCTTGTGCTATAAAGACAGGAATGTACTGGCTTAGAATTTTGCTTAGTCGAGTGAAAGGGCGCTCGCCTAAGAAAGCAAAACTATTGTTGCCGTTACCATAAAGGCGAAAATGCGCCGCGAGGATCAAAATGGTGCTGACTACGACACAGATCTGCCAGATCGCCGGAACAATCGCTGTCACCAAAAACTGAGCGTAGTTGGTATTGCGGTTAAATAGAGCCGTAATCTGAGTCGAAATCGGCACTGCTTGACCAACGGCAGTAAGCGTTGTGGTATTCCCCTTTGCTAAGTTACCCATGGTTTCTAGCTGCGCATCAAAATACCCTTGAGATTGCGCGACTGCCGAGTTGATCAACTTGGCGACCAAAATGTATTGGCTGTTAAAGAAGACCGATAACTGCGGTTGTCGATGCAAAAGAATGTCTTGGTCAAATTTAGGTGGAATCACAGCATAAGCGTAGATATCACCCTCGATCATCGCGTTCTTCGCTTCTGTTGAACTAGTGTAGTGATAATCAACAGAAAGAGTGGAAGAGGCATCAAGAGATTGAATCATCTTGCGTGACAACTGCGAGTGCTGCAAATCAACCACACCAATCGGGAGATCTCTTGCAATACCTGCAGAGAAAACACCCCAAATAGTGACGACCAATAAGATCGGCACCCATGTCAGGCAAGATAATAACCACTTATCGCGCCGCAGGATTTGTCGTTGTGAGATTTGAATCGTCATAATCTTAAGCCAACGCGATTACAGCTCAACCACAACACTCATGCCCATGCGTAGCTCAG
The DNA here is from genome assembly GCF_024181835.1 of Vibrio sp. Y29_XK_CS5. Classification (NCBI taxonomy): domain Bacteria; kingdom Pseudomonadati; phylum Pseudomonadota; class Gammaproteobacteria; order Vibrionales; family Vibrionaceae; genus Vibrio; species Vibrio sp. Y29_XK_CS5. Next base: position 214,098 of record NZ_JAMZAM010000004.1, on the reverse strand, counting down.
GCTCTGGTTGGGTAGGGCGAGCTTCCACTTCGAATGTGCGAAGATCAAAACCTTTCGATGCGTCTGTCGCGCGCCATGTAGCGAAATCGCCCATTACGGCAACATGGGTGACTTTAAACTCAACGTCTTTATCCAATGCTGGTAGGTAAGCTTTAAAGGTCGTGCCTTTGGTGAAGTGTTTGAGCAAATCTTCGCGTACGTTCAGTGTTGCCCAAGAATCTTGGGTATCGATAACCGTCACAACCGGGAAGCCTTGAGGTGCAAGTTCGCCGCTCTGCAGTAAAACTTGAGAGACTTCACCATCAAACCAGCTGTAGATTTGCGTGTCTTTGGCATACGCTTCTACTTCCGCTACTGCGCCAGCCGCCATGCGTGCTTTTTCTGCTGCTGCGACTTTGGTTTCGCTACGCGCGCCTTCTTTCGCCATGTTGTACATTTGGAACGCTGCGCTTTCGGTGTATTTAGATGCTTGCCATTGCGTCATGGCTTCGTCGCGTTTTTGCTCCGCAACTACGCCATCTTTATAAAGGTTGTTTACACGTTGGTAGGTCTTTTCCATCAAATCTGCAGCCGCTTTCGCTTTCAACCATTGGTCTTTTGCGGCTTGGATTTGTTGCTCACGTGCACCTTTTTCTGCTTCTAGGGCCAATGCGCCAGCGGCTTTTTCACCTGCCTTGGCTTGCTCCAATTTTGCTTCTATTTCTGGGCTGTGAAGGGTAAAGATCAACTGACCTTTTTCGACATCATCGCCTTTGCGCACCATGACTTCATCAATACGACCAGGAACTTTAGAAGAGATGCTGTATTGCTGCGCTTCAATCAACCCCTGTAAACGTGCCGGTTCTGGTTGATACGCTTGGTAGAACTGATAACCAACCCAAGAAGCGACACCCAAAGCGCAAAGTGATAGTAGAGCGGGTTTTAGAGATTTTGCTGCCATGACTTATTTTGCCTCTTTGGATGCTGATGCTGGAACGTAAGCAGTATGTTGGTATTGAACGAAGCTGTTCATTTCGCTGCTCAGTGCTAATAGTTTGGTTAAAGAAATCAGATAACGGAAACGTGCCGCTGATTGCTGTGTTTCTACGCTGGCGACATACAGTTGCGCGTCAACGACATCCAAAGAGGACGATAAGCCCTGAGTGAATGCTTTTTCGCGCAAGCGTAGGTTCTCGTCCGCAAGGGCGATGCTAGATTCTAGACCTTGCACTTCATCAATGGCTTGTTGTGCTTCTAGGTAGGTCTTTTGTACCAGAAGCGACAAGTCTTGCTTCGCTTGTGATTTCAGCGCATCCACTTGGGTGACCATGCTTTGTGCCGCTTTTACTTTCTCGCTACGACCAGTGGACTCAATCAGAGGGATGTTAACGCCAACACCCACTAGCCAATCCGGTTTCATTTGGCTGGCAAGGGAATCGTCTTCATATAGGCTGTAATCACCGTATAGGTAAACTTCCGGATAGTATTTGCCTTTCTCGGCTTTGATTAAGCTCGACGCTTGTTTGTGCTTGGCATCCAACAAATCTAAGCCGGGGTAGGTCAGTAGTGTTTGATCAACAAACGCACTCAACGGTGGAAGGTTGTTGTTGATAAACAGCGTTTCTGAAGGTTCTACTGAATCGTTCTGCGCTAAGATCTTGCCCAAAGCCGCTTGGGCAATACTCAGGTCACTGGCGGCTTTGCGCGTCTCGACCTTAGCCTTGTCTAATGACGCTTCCGCTTGAAGGCGCTCAACACGGGCGATTTGACCTTGCTCTTCCATTTTAATCGCAAAATCACGGTGCTTGGTTAAGCCTTTTTCTACTGCTTGACGTGTTGCTAATACTTCTTTGGCGAGCACGACCGAGAAGTAGTATTTGGAGAGATCTTCAAAGCGAGCTTGCTGCTCCATTGCGAGTTGGCTTTTTGCCTCGTCCGTTTTACCTTCTGCGGCGGTTTGAGCTGCATTGATGCGACCGCCAGTAAATATCGGCCAGATAGCACGAATCGAAGAAGAGAAGATGTCGCGTTCGGTGATCGTCGATGTGGTATTCGCAAGAGCGCTAAAAATAGGTTGGAAAACAGGTGGCACGCTAATGTGTTGCCCAGTGCTGTCGAGAATTTGCTGACCAGACAGTGTTACGTCGGTATCTAAGCGTGTGTAGTTCGCACCAATACTGACTTGCGGTAAATTGAGGTTATCAGTTGCGCTTTGTTGGTATTCGTAGCTTTCAACATTGGCACGTTGTGCTTTAAGGGAATAGTTGTTTTCTAACAACAAATTCCATGCATCATCGAATGTGATGGGAGCCGAGTGACAGGCAAGAGAAATTGAGCTGCTGAGAAGACCCAAAATCCAGAACTTTCCGGTTTGTTTCATAGTGGCTACTTTGTTTTAGAGTATAAGCTCTAATATAAAGTATTCACTACAAAGTGTTAAGTGATTGGGCAAAAGAAATGTTGGTTAAATGTTGCGCCCAGTTAAGTGGGGCTTAGCTGGACGCACCGTTGTTGTGTGACTTGTACTGATTCACTTCATCGAAGGGCAGTGAAATTCTGCTCTCCACTCAAGCTGACGAGAGCCTCGCATAGTATTCAGTAAGTCTTTACCACTCATCTGTGGGAATGAAAGCAGCACCTTGAGATCAGAAGAACTGGTGTCACTCTTTTCATAAGCCCTGACGTGCGTAAACGTTGAATACATATTCTCTGACAGCATAGCCTTATTCAGGCAAATTCCAAATGTATCGCGTTCCATGTTTTGGTGTTCCTTCTAACTATAAAAGCACCTCTGTTTATAGTTATTGCAATTGCAGATGGTGTCTAAGTGGTTGTCCTACGGTCAGTATTTGTATTTTTATCAATGTATCTTCAATTTACTGACGCAAGTGTTGAGCGTTAAATAGACTTCCAGTTGGCTGCTTTCTTTATTCGAAGCTCTGCTAGGCTTCTTGACTAAAAATTATACGATCGAAAGTCTAAAAACGCCTCAAAAACCGCTAAATTTGGTGTGATCATGTTCAAGATTTAGATGGCAATTTATGTATGATGTTGAATAAATTACAACATTATTTCGTTAGCATTATGATTGAATTTTGATATTTCACGGCGGCTATAAATGCGCTAAATGAGCCATGAGTGACAAAGCTAAGTGTTGGAACGGGTTTGTTCGAACTGAAGAAAGCACGGCACGCCTATAAATTAACCGTAAACCGTTCAGAACGTTTCGTCTGTTCACAGATTTGTCATTTGATTAGAGCGAGCATGTTAACTCAGTGTTAACTTAGGCAAGTGTGCCACAGTGACGTGGAAAACTGGCGAAGATAAAGGAAATATCAATGAGTTGGAGTCGGATCAGCTTTCGTAAGCGCATGCTTATTATTATGACGCTGTCGGGGTTGATCGAACTTCTTATTCTGGTGGCTGCGGGCTTTACCTACCTAAAATTCGACCAAGAACAAGAGATGGGGGAGAAAGCGCTTGGCGTTGCTCGTTTCTTGTCTACTTCTCATATTGTTCGCGAAATGATTGAGTCTCAGAATACCGATCCTTATCAACAGCGGTTTCGTGAAATGACTGAGGCACTTGGTGCTGCGTTCATTGTGATTGGGGATAAAAATGGTGTGCGTTTGATTCACCCTGTCGACGAGCGCATCGGTAAGCCAATGAAAGGCGGCGACAACCAACGAGCGCTGGTGGAAGGTAAATCATACATCTCGACGGCTCAAGGATCATTGGGTTATTCCGTCCGTGGTAAAGCGGCAATTTTCGATCAACAAGGCAACATCATTGGTGTGGTTTCGGTCGGTTATTTGCTGGAACGCTTACAAGACCGCATCGAGCCTTTCTTTGCATTCCTTATCTTAATGGCATTGATCGTTGTTGCTGCCAACGCGATTGTTTCCAACTATGCATCCCGAAAATTTCAGCGTGCCATTTTGGGTTTTGAACCAGAGGAAATTGGACGTTTGTACGGTGAACTCGACGTCACCATGAGCACCATTAAAGAAGGGGTATTAAGTATTGATGCCCAAGGTGTATTGCGTTCCATCAACCGAAGTGCGTGTCAGATTTTAGGTATTGAAAGGGAATTGGCTCTGAATAAACCGCTGACAGATACCCTGCGAGACAGCGATTTGTATACCGTGCTGGAAACAGGGCAAGAAGATCACGATATCGAGATCTTCCTTAATCACAAGCGTTTAATTGCCAACCGTTCGCCAATCTACGTCGAAGGAAAAATCGTCGGTGCGGTTTCCAGTTTCCGTCTGCGTGATGAAATAAACGAACTTACTGAACAGCTTTCGCAAACTAAAGAATACGCCGATTTGCTTCGCTCTCAGACTCACGAGCACAGAAATAAGCTTAATACGATCAGCGGATTGGTTCAGATGGGGGAACTCGAAGCGGTTCAACAATTGATTGGGCAAGAGACAGCGCACTATCAAGCGATGATAGAATTTTTACGCGATACCATCAAAGACCCGCTTATTGCTGGCATGTTACTGGGTAAAACCGAGCGTGCACGTGAACTGGGATTACAGTTAGTGGTAGAAGAAGGCAGTCGATTGGAGCCATTACCTGAGTGGTTAAATGCAGAAGATCTGGTCACGGTACTTGGCAACCTAATCGACAACGCTTTCGATGCGACGCTGTCTGCTATTCGTGTTGAATCTGCGTTTGCATTAGAGCGCCGCAGCATTGATGTGTCGATCAGTGATTATGGCAACGAAGTGATTTTAGAGGTTGTCGACCAAGGGTGTGGACTGCCGGAAAACATTGAGCCACAAGAGCTCTTGAAAAAGGGCATTTCAACCAAGTCGCGTCAGAATCGAGGTGTGGGATTGCATCTTGTTAATCAACTGGCGACGCGTTATCACGGTTATGTTGAGATGCTACCAAATACAGAACATGGAACGAGAATTACCGTGTATTTGCCTAAGGAAGAACAAGTATGAATACGGCAACGCGAGTCATGATCATCGAGGATGATATTGCCATTGCAGAGTTACATCATAAATATCTGAGCCAACTCTCTGGCTTGGAAGTGGTGGGCATTGCAACGACACGGATGGAAGCAGAGTTACAGCTTGAGGTGCTCAAGCCTGATTTGCTGCTCATGGATGTGTACTTACCCGATGGAACAGGATTAGAGATCCTCAATACGTTGCGTGCGAACAATCAAACTTGTGATGTGATTTTAATTACCGCGGCAAGAGACGTAGATACACTGCAACAAGCGATGCGAGGCGGGGTAGTTGATTATCTGCTTAAGCCAGTGATGTTTCCAAGGTTGGAGGCCGCATTGCAAAAGTACATTTCGCAACGCCAACAACTCAATGTCGCAGAAAGCTTGGACCAGAATTTAGTTGATAAGATGCTGCAATCAAATGTGGTACCAGACACGTCGTCGCACAGATTGCCCAAAGGGATTGATGGGGTAACTTTGGATAAAATTCGAGGATTGTTCGTCGGTGAAGAGATGTATACGGCGGATGAAGCTGGAGAGCAAATTGGTGCCAGCCGAACAACGGCCAGACGTTATTTGGAATACTTGATCAGTTCTGGTGAATTAGAGGCAGACTTAAACTATGGCACGGTAGGGCGACCTGAGCGTTGTTATAGAAAAGTGACAAGGTAACTTAATTCGAACTTTAAATACTGTTCAGAAGCGTTCTGTAGTAAAAGCTAAGAGAAATGAAAAGCGGTGGCTTATTGGTAGCCACCGCTTTTGATTTGTGAGATATACAGTTTGTTTTTATGTTCTCGAAAAAGAACTTGTTTGAGCGGCTTGTTAGGCGTTAGAACTTGTACTCAAGCTTCGCTTCGATAGATCGTTCAGCACCAAACCAACAGTTGTTCTTGTCATAACAGCTGTAGTATTCCTCATCAAAGATATTGCTCGCAGACAGCGTGACGCTTGCGCCGTCGAGTGATTGTGAAGCCGCCGATAAGTCATAGCTCGCCGCTAGGTCAACCAAGGTGTAATCTGGCACTTGGTCACTGTTTTGTGCATCCATTTCTGTTTTACCTACGTAACGAACGCCAGCACTGGTGCGAAGCCCTGTTAAAGTACCTTCGTAGTAGTAATTTGCCCATAAAGAAGCGGTTTGTTCTGGTACCCACACTGGCGTTTTGCCTTCTTGGTGGTAATAGCTGTCTTCTTTAATTTCCATATTGATATAGGTGTAGTTTAGCGTTAGGTCAGCTTGCGGCGTTGCTTGCCATTTCGCTTCTAGCTCTGCACCTTGAGAAACCACTTCACCAGCTTGGTATTGCGGTGCGTATGGGTTGTTAGGATCGGTCAAGATCGCGTTTTTCTTGGTGATATGGAACAGCGCTAGGTTGCCTGATACGTCACCACCCAGAGGGGCGTATTTGAAGCCCAGCTCCCATTGATGACCAGTAGAAGGGTCGAACGCTTTACCTGATGCATCAGCTCCCGCGATTGGTTCAAAACTCTCTGAGTAAGTCAGGTAAGGAGACAGACCAAAATCAAGCTCGTATAACGCACCAACTCGGAAAGATACGTTGTTTTCATCAAGCTTTTCCTTGCTCGGTGTGACTGTGCCTAGGTAATCACTCACAGTGTTGGTGTCGGATTCGTATTTATCCCAGCGAAGTCCGGCAATCATCACAAGGTTGTTGTAGCGAAGTTGGTCTTGGAAGTAAACGCCAAGCTGTTTCGTCTTGATATCCAGTGCCTGCTGGTAAGCGAACTTTAGAGCGTCGCGGTCAATCTGATTGTGATTAGGATTAAAGATGTCTTGCGTAAGTGAGTAACCTAAGGTGTCTTTGTATTTCACATCAGAATCTAGGTATTGGTAATCTAACCCAAGTAGCAAGTTATGCTCGAAATTGCCATGGGCAACGTAGCCTGATAATTGGTTATCAATCACAAATGAAGTTGAATCTTCATCCGTGAGGTAAGCATTACGACCAATCGTACGATTATCAGCGGCTAATGGGCTGTTGTACGTGTTTTCTTGGTACGAGTCAGCTGTCATGTAGCGTGCATTTTGCAAGAACTGCCAGTTGTTGTTGAAGTCGTGCAGAATTTTGTAGCCAATCATCAACACTTCACGTTCATAGGTGTTCCAGTTTTTGTCGCCCAAGTAAGTATCAGGAGACAACGAACCGAGTGGGTTATCGAGAACGGAGCCCGCTGCTGGAACTGTGGTGTAAATACCTGCCGAAGGATCGTTTTGGTAGTACACGTTGACATTAACAAGCGTTTTGTCTGTCGCTTGCCAGTCGAATGACGGCGCAATCAGATAACGCTCGTCTTCTGATGTCTCTGCTTGCCCATCTCGCTGTTTCGCCATCCCTACGATGCGGTAGTTCACGTTTGAATCACCAATTTGCCCCGTGGTGTCGAAGTTCACTTCTTTCAGGCTGTTGGTGCCAGTACTGACTGATACCGTGTTAGCTGGCTCAGATTGCGGAGTCTTTGCGATGATGTTGACCATGCCGCCTGGTGGAATGTTTCCATATAAAACAGACGTAGGTCCTTTGAACACTTCAACTTGCTCAACCGCAGCTGCATCAATTTGTGGCTGTAAGTTCCAACCGTTGAATAGGAGAGGGAGACCATCGTAGAAGTTGGTGTAGTTAATGAAACCACGGATATTGAATAGGTCTAGACGCGTAACGGCACCACCGCGTAGTTCGGTATTTACACCAGATGAGTAACGAAGTGCTTCGCTGACCGTGCTCACTCCGCGTAAATCCATTTCATCCTTCGTGATGATGGTGATTGCCTGTGGGGTTTCTTCTGGTTCTAATGACGTTTTTGTTGCCGTATTTCGGTAAGTCTCACCTAATACGGTCATTGTTTCGAGTTGAGTTACGTCTTCGTCAGCAACAGCGTGTCCTGCGATCAGCGCAGAAACAACAACTGCAAGTGTTGAGCGATGAAATTTAATCGGGGTTTCCATTTTTCCTAATTCCACTACTTTTTCTAGTTATTGATAATGATTGTTATTTGTATTTTATAGATGGGAAAAATAGAAAAGTTAACAATTTGGTGCAACTCGCTCTAAAGGATAGGACTTTTCTCTTACTTCGAGTGTCGGCTGTAACAACGCTCTACGGGTAACCAGTATTGCATTTGGGCGTTATCACTGTCGGGTTGGTAGTCTGCCGGATAGTTTTCAAGCTCATACCCATCGACGCCGCGATAATTTGAAGCAGGTAACCAACACATGATGAACCACTCAAGGGTTTGTGCAAGTTTCGCTGCCTTACCGATGTGAGTGATTACGGCATAAGTTTGCTGTGGTACGAATAAGGTCTCTAACTGGTCAGACACTGCATTTGGAATGCTTGGTAAATGGACATTGTCGTCGAGTTCATAACCTGCCCAATATTGAAGATTCGAACCATCAAAGTGAGGGTGGGTAACATCAATAACACCGAGATGGCGAACTGGTGGCTCTTCGACTTGATCGGCAATAAGAGAAAGCTGAAGCCACAACTGCGGGACTTTGTAATGGAAGTTTGGAGAAGGGGAGAACAAACCGCTGATTGGTTGAGAAAGCCCCTGTAGATAAAAGCTTGGTTTCGTTTCTATCTTTACTTCGATAAAGTGCCCGTCATTGTGCGACGCTTCTGGAAGGTGGCGTAACGTAAATGGTTTACGTAACCCTGATAACTGTTGGTTCTTTCTATATTCGCGAGGGCTGACAGAAAACATCTGCTTGAATGCGCGGCTGAATGCGTGCTCGGAGGCAAACCCCATTTCCAGCGCAATATCCAAAGAGCGCTCACTTCCGCCGACTAATCGCTCTGCTGCGTAGCTTAACTTAAGCTCTCTAACGTAGTTTGCAACCGAAAGTCCTGTTTGCTGTTGAAACACGCGCTGCAACTGCCAGCGAGACCAGCAACTTTGTTGCGAAATGTCATCAACGCTCAAAGGGGAATCAAGATTACTATGAATGTAATCCAATACGCCTTGAATACGATGCGTCGATTGCTGTTTTGCTGAGCCCTGATTCATAGCAGTCCTAACGTGTGCTGATAGAATTCTCCATTATCTTTAATTAAGTATCATTATCAACAACTATGAAGTAGAGTTGTAAATTCTGCATAGTGCACAGAGCTTATGTAATGGATTGCAAAATTGAACAATAAATAATCTTTTTAGAGTTTTTGCTTAAATTTTATCACTAGGCCGGGCAGGGTATTTATTTCTTTTAATTCAATTAATTATGATGATTTGTGTAAATTATTTAAACGTTTGCACCGCCAAGTGTTGATGTAAATCAAATAGTCGTAGACAATACGCCCCCGTGTCGGAAATCTCCTCCGAAGAGTGCAAGGTTGTACTCGAGAGACATAAGCGTCTTATATGACCTCCAAATGTTGAGAACCTGACTATGTTTAAGGGGCTCAGTAGTTGTAGTGATTTGAGACTATAGGCTTTACCTATCAACGTAATAGGTAAGACCAATTTTCTATTTTTGAGTGCCATTGATAGGGTTGGCTCAATCCTTTAGCCGTATCCGGGCACACAATAAGTACCTCGTTTTTAAGGGAAAGATGATGGTAATACCAGAAAACAGCAGCATCGTTATTTTTGGTGCTTCAGGTGACCTTACGTACCGTAAGTTAATTCCTGCTCTCTACCACCTCTATGCGAACAAACAGCTTCCAGAGAATTTTGCCATTCTTGGCGTAAGTCGTACTGAGTACAGCGACGATTCTTACCGCGAAAAGCTGAAAAAATCGCTTCAGGAAATGGAGAAAACTGAGCCAGAAACGCTTAATGCATTTATCAATCACCTGCATTACCAAGCAATCAATACTTCTGACACACAAGATTACAGCAAGTTGGCGACACGCTTAGACCAACTGGCAAACGAATACCAATTCGAACAACGTAATACGCTTTTCTATCTTGCAACGCCACCAAGCCTATACAGCGTGATTCCTGCAAGCCTTGCAGCTCACGGTCTGAACAATGAGGAAGATGGTTGGAAGCGTCTGATCATTGAGAAACCATTCGGGTACGACCTTGAATCAGCGCGTTCACTGGATAAAGAGATCCACGAACACTTCCAAGAGCATCAGATCTACCGTATCGACCACTACCTAGGTAAAGAAACGGTTCAAAACCTGCTTGTACTTCGTTTCTCTAACGCTATGTTTGAGCCGTTGTGGAACCGTAACTTCATTGATTACGTGGAAATCACAGGCGCAGAATTCTTAGGCGTAGAAGAGCGTGGCGGTTACTACGATGGTTCAGGTGCGGTTCGCGACATGTTCCAAAACCACTTGCTACAAGTACTGGCAATGGTTGGTATGGAGCCACCTGCACAAATCAATGCTGACGCGATGCGTGATGAAGTCGTGAAAGTGCTTCAGTGTCTTAAACCACTGGATGAAGACGCACTTCGTAACGATTTAGTATTGGGTCAGTACACGGCGTCTGAAGTTCGTGGTCAACAACTTCCAGGTTACCGTGAAGAGAACGGCGTAGCAGACGATTCTCGTACTGAGACTTACATCGGTCTGAAAGCTTACATCAACAACTGGCGTTGGAATGGCGTGCCTTTCTACGTACGTACAGGTAAGCGTCTACCGACTCGCGTGACAGAAGTGGTTATCCACTTTAAACAAACACCACACCCAGTGTTTGGACAAAACGCACCAGAGAACAAGCTGATTATTCGTATTCAGCCAGACGAAGGCATCCAAATGAGCTTTGGTCTGAAAGAGCCGGGCGCAGGCTTTAAAGCGAAGGAAGTGAAAATGAACTTCCACTACGCTGACCTGCAAGAAACCCAAATGCTAACTGCTTATGAGCGTCTACTTCTTGATGCCCTAAACGGTGATGCGACGCTATTTGCTCGTAGCGATGCGGTTGAAGCGTGTTGGAAATACGTGCAACCAATTCTAGATTTCAAGCAAGACCCACAAGCGCTATTCGGATACGCATGTGGTACATGGGGACCAAAAGAAGCGGACGACTTGCTACAGCGAGCTAACCGCGCATGGCGTTTCCCTTGTAAAAACCTAACAGATACGGACTACTGCGAACTATGATCAACCACAAGATCTACCAAACAGCAGAGCAGGTAGTAGAAAGCCTTGCTAACGATATGAAAGCGTTTAGCGAAATGGGCCGACCTGTTCACATCTCTCTTTCTGGCGGCAGCACACCTAAAATGCTGTTTAAGCTTTTGGCAACAGAGGCTTACGCGACGTCAATTCAGTGGCAAAACCTCCACTTTTGGTGGGGTGATGAGCGCTGCGTTGCGCCTGATGATGCAGAAAGCAACTATGGCGAAGCAAATGCTCTACTCTTTACGCAGGTCAATATTCCTGCTGAGAACATTCACCGTATCCGTGGTGAAGAAGAGCCAAAAGTAGAAGCAGAACGTTTTGCGAAAGAGATGGCAGAAGTGATTCCAACTGAAAATGGCACTCCTGTGTTTGATTGGATCTTGCTTGGTGTTGGCGCAGATGGTCATACTGCATCACTGTTCCCAGGTCAGACAAACTACGATGATGAGAACCTATCAGTGTTGGCGTCTCATCCTGAGTCTGGTCAGATTCGCGTATCAAAGACGGCACGCGTATTAGAAGCAGCGAAGCGCATCAGTTACTTAGTACTTGGTGCTGGTAAAGCAGATATCATTGAAGAGATTAACAGCTCACCAGCACGCGTACTTCCATATCCGGCGGCGAAGATCCAAGCGACATCGGGTCTGACGGAATGGTATTTAGATTTAGACGCAGCGGCGAAAATCGTTTAAGACGGTCGCTGGTCGAATAAAAGACAATTGGAGAGAAACAATGAAAGGTGATATCGGTGTAATCGGCCTTGCTGTAATGGGTCAAAACCTTATCCTAAACATGAACGACCACGGCTTTAAAGTTGTGGCTCACAACCGTACTGCTGCTAAAGTAGACGAGTTCCTGGAAGGTCCGGCGAAAGGCACAAACATCATCGGTGCATACTCTCTAGAAGAACTAGTAGAGAAGCTAGAAGCGCCACGTAAAGTGATGTTGATGGTTCGCGCAGGTGAAGTTGTAGACAAGTTCATCGAAGCTCTAGTACCTCTACTAGACAAAGGCGACATCATTATTGACGGCGGTAACACTAATTACCCAGATACAAACCGTCGCGTTGCTGCACTACGTGAAAAAGGCATCCACTTCATCGGCACTGGTGTATCTGGTGGTGAAGAAGGTGCTCGTTTTGGTCCATCTATTATGCCTGGTGGTTCTGCTGAAGCATGGGAAGCTGTTAAGCCTATCTTCCAAGGTATTGCAGCGAAAACTGACGCTGGTGAGCCTTGTTGTGACTGGGTTGGTAACGATGGTGCAGGTCACTTCGTTAAGATGGTACACAACGGTATCGAATACGGCGACATGCAGCTTATCACCGAAGCTTACCAGTTCATGAAAGATGGTCTTGGTATGTCTGCAGATGAGATGCAAGCTGTATTCGCAGATTGGAACAAGACTGAGCTAGATAGCTACCTTGTTGAAATCACTGCTGACATCCTTGGCTACAAAGATGAAGACGGTGAACCACTAGTAGAGAAGATCCTAGATACAGCGGGCCAAAAAGGTACTGGTAAATGGACTGGTATCAACGCACTAGACTTAGGTATTCCACTGACTCTTATCTCTGAATCTGTATTCTCTCGTTGCCTATCTGCATTGAAAGACCAACGTGTTGAAGCTGAGTCTCTATTCGGTAAGACAATCACACCAGTTGAAGGCGACAAGCAAGAGTGGGTTGATGCACTACGTCAAGCACTACTGGCATCTAAAATCATCTCTTACGCTCAAGGCTTCATGCTAATGCGCGAAGCATCGAACGAAAATGGTTGGGACCTAAACTACGGTAACGTAGCACTAATGTGGCGTGGTGGTTGTATCATCCGTTCTGCTTTCCTAGGCAACATTCGTGATGCGTACGAAGCGAACCCAGATATCGCATTCCTAGGTTCTGATGAGTACTTCAAAAACATCCTACAAGGCAGCCTAGCGGCATGGCGTAAAGTAGCAGCGAAATCTCTAGAGTCTGGTATCCCAATGCCATGTACGATTTCTGCGCTATCTTTCCTAGATGGTTACACAACTGCTCGTCTACCAGCGAACCTGCTTCAAGCTCAACGTGACTACTTCGGTGCTCACACTTACGAGCGTACGGATCGTCCACGTGGTGAATTCTTCCACACAAACTGGACTGGTACAGGCGGTAACACAGCGTCGACAACTTACGACGTTTAATTGCGCTTTAGTGATTTAAAACAAAAGGATGCCAAGTGGCATCCTTTTTTAATGACCGTTGCAACCTGTGTTCCTTGGGTTCAAATCTAACGTAACGCGCAGAATCCATACCTTGAAGTCACTTGGGCATATAGGCATATTTCGTCCTTATATTCCCTCCAGGTGTTGGTGTTTTGACTCAAACCGAAAGGGGAGAAACGAAACTCTTTGGTTTTAACGCCACCAAAGAACAGTCAAGTGACTGCAAGACATTCTCTGCAGTATTACCAATGACCATGCCTTGAATGCCCGTTCGAGCAATGGTGCCCATTACAAGCACATCTACATCCTCTTTATTGACCCAGTTTGGTATCTGCTCATCAGCGGAGCCGTGTAAGTGATGGATAAAGAACTCACCATCAATTTCAGAAATTTGGATGATGGAATCCAATGCTTCACGGTGTGCGATTCGGTGAGCATCGATTTGTTGATCGAGCACTTCATCTTCAATCTGAATCCAAATATGATGCCTTAGATAGCTTTCCATCTGATACTCCCAACAAGACACGATGTGCAATTGTTGGTTGTAGGAGTCTGCGATGGAGTGGGCTAACTGGAGAAGATGAACTGTTAATTCTTGTTGCTCTTCACTGGAAATGATGGGATCGATAGCCACCGCCACTCGTTTCGATACCGTTACATGTTTTGCTGCTCGGTTTAGCCATACAGGGCAAGGGCATTTACGCAATAATTTCATATCGAGCGCTTTAAACCCTTTTGTTCCCTCATCCAGTGGCTCAGCATCTTTGATTACCAGATCGTAGTGATGTTTATTAACTTGTTGAATGATAGAGACAACAGGTTTGTCACCACTCTCAACGCTGATTGGGAAAGGCTCTACATCGTCAGAGAAAGGATCATTCAACTGTGCGGTTTTAATGTCAGTAAATAGTGAGTCTATCAGAGAATTTTCGTAGGTCTGTTGGTATTCGCGCATATTGGATGGCATCTCAGGGCACACGATAAGCCCAGATAAGCGAGCGTCATGGATTGTGGCAAGTTTCATTGCTTGTTCCAGTGAGTCACTTTTGCCAGCCAATCCTTGGCTAACGAACAAGATGTTTTTGAATCTTTTCATACGCACCTCCTTTTTATTAAGTGTTGTATCAGAAAGGTTGTATTTCTATGTTTATAGTGTGGTTACTTGACCTGAAACAACATAAATTGGATGTGCAAACTGAGATCAATACCTTAGCTAGATTACGGATGATTGAGTTTGAACGCGGCTTGAAAGTGAAAACGCCCAAAAAGGGAATCTTTGGGCGTTTCGTTATCTGGAGGAATGGCTAGGAAAAGAAAGTCGTTTGTTAAGAACACAACGAAACAGCTTCTTCAGACTGCAATGGGTAAGGGCGCGAATAGTGGTAGCCTTGGACCAAAGAGTGGCACTCTTTAAGCATCTCATGATGTTGAGCGTCTTCGACACCTTCAAAAATCAAACCACGAGAACAAAATGGTGCTAAGAAGTACTCTAACGCTTGTATAGACTCTAGATCCGCGTACTTGAGGAAGCTTTTGTCGATTTTAATACGGTCCCAAAAGATGGTGTCGAGCGACATATTGGCGAGTTTGTTGTTGCTATGATAATCATCCAACCAAATTTCGATGTTGTTTGCCTGTAACTGCGACAAGTTATGGTGTATTTCTTTCGATTCGGTATAGCAATCAAGCTCACTGATTTCTAATGCGAACTTGGCTCCGTTGAAGCTTAAGAGCTTTTGTACAAAGTGCTCGTCAGCCAAACATGAAAGCTTAATATTAAATGAGTGTCGCTGGTGTGGGTATTGGGCGAGAGAAAATTGAATTTGCTGTAAAGCGAGCGTTTGAATAAACGAATTATCTACAATTGAAAAGAAGACGTCGTTATTAATGTTATTTTTGTCAAAAGTACAAATCTTCGATAACGTTTCGTAATATTGAATTTCTTGACTTTTAGGGCAAATGATAGGTTGTACTAATGTTTCTATATCAAAGTCAGTCAATTTGAAGTTAGGCAGGTAAGGCTTATTCCTTTGCATATTATTCACTTTTTCAATTTAATATTACGACGTTACACTTAAGCATTGTTTTGCATTTTATATCCAAAGTAATTGCTTCAGGAAATTAAGAATTATAATAGCGCTATAAATTATATTTAATGTTCATTAAGCACCGTGAGGAAAGCAGGTGCTTAATGAAGGTTGAGAGTGGCTTATTTCGCGACCACTGATAGCTCTACGTCGAACTCGTCACGACCACTGATGCTGAAATAGTATTGACCCGTTTTTATGGTGCCGTCTTCATTCTTTGGAATCGAAATGGATTCGTTACTGCCATGAGTAAAGTTGGTCCACTCGTACTCAAAGTAGTGACAGACTTTGTCATAACAAGCATATAAATCGGCGTCACCGCTACCGGTAATCGATACTTCCAATTGATTGAAGTTCTGCGTCACGTCGACGAAGAAAAGTTTCTCTGCGAACTTTTCACCACTAACTTGAACACTGGTATTGAGCTCAATTTTCTTCGGTTTTTCTTTTGGCTTCGGCTTAGAAATGTCCGTGTCATCAATGTCTTTGGTTACTTCATCTAGCCATGAGTGAAACTCTGTATTGTAGGTAGGACCGAGTCGTTCAAGGAGTTTAACCCACTCTTTGTATTGTCCGGTACGTGAATATCCCAAAAGCTCGGTTACGTCTTCAGGATGCTTTTCTAACATAAAGCGCACGGCTAGGTAGCCCCAACGGTAAACACGATTCAAACCGTCGCTGTAGTTGGTATGGAACACTTCATCTAAAGTATGAGTTTTGTCTTTACCAAGTACTAATGCTGCGGTATAGCCGTCTTTGTAGTGCATGTATTCAGCGAAGCCTTCTAACCACCAAACGATGCTACCTTCGCGCATTGTCTCGTGGAAGTCACCGTATTGGTTAAATCGTCCGTCCAAATAGTGAATGTATTCATGCTCTAAGTTTAGAATCGAAAAGTCGTCATCCCATCCGTTTTGATAAGCGACGAATCGAGGTACATTTCCTTGCTTGGAAGGGTCTCGTTCGAGGAATTGTCCGCCGTTGTTGGTCGTGTTACCGAATAGGAAGCTAGAGTAGGTTGAATAGTCGTTTTTGGTTTTAAAAACAATAACGTCAACACTGTCGCTATGATCATCAGCGACAGGCTGATATCCCGTGTTAACAATTTGGTGGAAGTCATCTTCTTTCAGGTTCAATGTTTCGCAGCTTGTCACTGCTTGAGCTTCAGTCATTTCCTGAGCGAGTATTTGCGCAGGTCCACGACAGTCATAACTGAATGTCATGATTTTCTGTTTTAGATCTTGCTTCGCATTACCAAGCCCGAGTTGTTCTAGGTAATCCGGCGCATAAGCATTGACCATTTCAGCAATACCAACCCATATTCGGTCCGATTTGCCACCGAGTGGGTAACGTGCCAACAAGCTACGCAAAGCATCGATGACGACTTGTTTTGTGCTCGCATCTTGGGTTTTGACAAGTCTAGCGAGCTCACGGGCGGCGTTGCCGAGCAATTGTTCAGAATCCGTTCCGATCGCCCATTCGTTGTTGGTTATAAAAGCACTCAAACGATGAATATAACGTGGGTCAGACTCGATAAGATCGTAAAACGCTTTGGTTTGGGAATGCCCTGCCATAGCGATAAAAACATTGTTGATCGCTTTACGATAATAGTAGCTCTCGCTTTTGTCTTCAGAAAAGGTATCGAGAACAGCGAAAACATCGGGAGCGGCAATGGCAAGTTGTCTAATGCTATCAACAACAATCAACATTGATGCCAGTGCTTCTTGTTGTTCACGTCCATCTGTTAATGCGTGTGGTGAGCGTAAAAACTCTTGGATCGTAGCGGCGATCTCTGCGCCCAATTCCGAAGGGAAAGGCTGTAAGTCTCGTGCAAACGTGTCGTGTCGGTTCTTATACGCTGCTTTGATAAACTCGCCCAAGTAATAAATCTGCTGAGCTTGTTCCTTTTTCCCTTTATAAGCTTCAATTGCTTTTTTTAAGCCAGCGTTAATTCGTGTGACACTCAATGTGCTAAAAACGGTATCTGCTTGTTCAGCAGAAGGGGAGAACCAAGTTCTCATACACTCGTAGTCGCTGTTGGCGACACGTGATTCGATATTAACTCGGTCAAGGTTAAGTTCCGTAACAGTACATTTTCCTTTGTGTGGGAAAAGCTCGGTATCGTCATCTACGTCAGTATCGTCGTCAGTGGTTCCGTCGTCTTTGGTAGAGTCATCATCACCCGTAGTGTCATCATCTGAGTCTTTATCATCGTCTGATGTTGTATCATCATCGGTAACGGTGTCGTCATCGTTGACAGTATCCGTATCGTCGTCATCTGCTGTAGAATCTGAATCTGAATCTGAATCTGAATCTGAATCTGCGTCAGTGGTGTCATCATTTTTATCGCCGGAATCCACATCAGCGATAGGAACTGTCGTGACACCACCGGAAGAATCATCGCCACCACATCCAGTTAAAACACCAAGCATGGATAAAAGAAGACATGCGGTTGTAATATTTTTCATAGAATTAGTATTGTAATTAAAATGGGATTTAAATATATATTTTTACTAATCCATAGTTAAATAATAGGATTTAATAAGAAAATAAATATGTCTTATGATCCTTGAGGATATTTAAATGTGATATTAATCAGATAACCATTTTTTATAACGTTAGTAGAATTGTTAATTGGGAAGGAAAAATTGATTTTGATATACATAACGTCACTTTTTAACCTTAGTCGACGAGTATATGAAAAAAATATATTTTCCGATCATCAGTACACTGATGGCTTCTTTTGCCCATGCTAATACGTTACCTGCACCTACTTGGCATGAATTCCAATTAAATGACGGCTCTAGGAAAGAGCTAAAACTTTATGGCGACCAAGAATCTTTTTGGTATCAAGACCGGGAAGGCATTATCTACGTCTATGACGAAGATACAGGATGGTTTTATGGTCAACACGAAGTGGTTGATGGTCGCTTTGTTGCGACTTCAATTGGTGTGGAAGCCAAATTAGAAACACCACAATCAGTGAAAGCACTGTTAAAAGAAAAAGTCAGTCCGACGTCCTCTTTAGTACCTTCTAGTCGTATTGATCCGCTAAGCGATGCCTATTTTGAGCAAACGCCACTTCGAGCGGTTAACGCGACAGATGACCCAAAGCATCAGCCTTTGTTGGTTGTCCAAGTAAGCTTCAATGATGAAGCGTTTGTGAACGACTTTACCGATGTGATTTTTGGTGACAACCAACAAAGCGTCAAAGACTACTTCCACAAGAACAGTTACGGACGTTATATCGTTGAACCGGCAAGAGAAACACAAGGCACAGCGAATGATGGTGTTATCGATATTACGCTGGATATTGCACATCCGAATTGCCATTCAAAAAATGATTCGACGTGTGATGGTAAGCTAAAAGCGGCGTTCAAGGCGGCTTACGATAAGTTAGATCGTTACGTAGATTTGTCGACTTACGACGATAACAACGATGACAAAAT
This sequence comes from Vibrio sp. Y29_XK_CS5, assembly GCF_024181835.1. Taxonomy (NCBI): domain Bacteria; kingdom Pseudomonadati; phylum Pseudomonadota; class Gammaproteobacteria; order Vibrionales; family Vibrionaceae; genus Vibrio; species Vibrio sp. Y29_XK_CS5. The sequence continues at coordinate 195,314 of NZ_JAMZAM010000004.1, read as the reverse complement.
TAGCCCTGATGAGCTGTCGGTGATGTTTGTATTTGCAGGATACGATAAATCTGCGGGCTCAATTAACACACCATATATCTGGCCTCACCGCTTCAGTCACAATACAGTTGAGATCGATGGTAAGACGATCCGTGATTACTGTTTGTTTGCGGACTTCCAAGGCAATCATCAGTCTACGATGGGGGTCATTGCCCATGAGCTTGGACACTTGATGCTTGGACTTCCGGATTTATACTCCTACAAGCATTCTGGTTCTGTGGGCCAATGGGGTCTTATGGGCGGAGGAAGCTGGGCAAGAAAACAAGGCGATAGCTACGCAGGGGAAACTCCGGTCAATATGCTGGCGTGGAGTAAGGAAGCTGCTGGTTTCATTAAACCTAAGGTCATTGATACTTCTGGTTCCGCGACCATTGAAACGGCACAAGGCGAGGGAGTGATGTATCTCGACCCTTACTTGAAGCAACAAGGACCTAGAGCGTACTTCGAAAACCGCCGCAAAAACCAATATGACCGTGCGTTATCTGGTGAAGGGCTACTAATCACAGCAGTGAGCGTGGACAATCGCTTTAACGACAATGGTCCAATGCAAGTACAGGTTTTCCAAGCGGATGGGCTTGATGAATTACAAACGCGTGGTTGGTCTGATCAGGGGGACGTGTTCCCTGGTTCAAGCAATGTAGTGACAGTTACGGACGATACATCGCCTTCGCTAAAAACAATCACTGGCGGGCGCGAAACCAATATCTCAATTAATGATATTGCGAGCACAGCGCAAAATGGATCGCTACGAGCGTCAATACCTTCTTCAAACAATAAATCGGCGTGGATCACCTCACTGTCAAGAACTTACGTTTATGAAGACTCACGCAATAACACAATAGGGTTTGGGTTAGATAACAACGAAGGTTACAAGACATTGGTAGGTTTCTACTTGTATGCGAAACCAATTCAGCCAAATGCCGATATGCGCTACCGCATGTTTAAGTATGACTTAACGACTAACCGCTGGGGGAATGCATCTATCAACGTTGATACACAAGTTGAAGTGTCATCGGGTGCGATTCCTGATTCGGGCGGTCGAGTGATGTTTGCTGCACCATTTGAGATTGATGACGGCGAACAGCTGTTGGTGATTGAATTAGAAAACGCAAAGCCGGAATACAGCTACTCATTCTTAGATGCTTACTTGTCTAACGGACAGAAAAAGAAGCAGTTTTTCGGTACTACAAATACGTACAAGACGAATGGTTTAAGCGAAGGTCGTGGTCGTAACTATCCATTTGCTGCTTTGTTAGAGAAACCTCAAGCAAAACCGAGCATCACTGCCCAGAGAGACTCTGTGACGTTGATGAGTGGTGAAAGCGTTACGATTGATGTACTAGCGAACGATCGTTCTTCTGATGCAAATAACACCATTAAGTTGGACAAAATCACAACAAAACCAGCGATTGGCAGTGCAGAAATTGCTGGGCAGAAAATTCGTTACTCAGTACCTGTTTCAGATATTCCTGAGCAGAGAACAGTGATGAAGTATCAAGTGTCTGACGATTTTGGTACGACGGCTGAAGGTGAAGTTGTTATCACCGTCAATTCTCCAGTTGTCACAGCGAGCAACCTTCAATACAAAACCCAAGAAGACAAGCCTTTAGCACTTGAATTGCGTCAGCAGCAAGGATTGGAGAAGGGTGACACCATCGTGATTAAAACCGCGCCTAAGCATGGTAAGTTAGATGGCGATACCTACCAAAGTGATGAAAACTATTTTGGTAACGACCAGTTTGAATTTGCAATTGTGAAAGAAAACGGGCGTGAATCTAACACTGCAACGGCTGTAATAACGATTGAAGCGGTCAATGATGAACCAACGTTTGCGGTAAAAGCAAGCCGTAAAGAGGGCCTAGAAAACGACAAAGTTACATTATCAGCCCTTGATCTAAAAGATGTTGACTCAGCTGATCACTCGTTCAAATGGCGCCAAGTTTCAGGAACCACCGCTAAGTTTACCACCACAGAGACACCAAATGTGGAAGTGACTTTACCGAAAGTCAGCAAGAAAAGTGAAAAGCTGACGTTTGAAGTGGCGGTAAACGACAAAGATGGCGCGATCATTACCAAAACCGTTGAAGTGGTCGTTAAGCAAGCTGTTGTGTCGGAAACCGATCCTGGTAAAAGTGAAGAAGGTGGCTCAATGGGCTTGTGGATTACTTTGTGTATGATGCTAATTAGCCTAAGAACAAAGAGTAATAATTTGTACAGATTCATAATAAGGAATGATATTCCGTAGAAAAGCATTATAATTCATTGCCTTATATGCACAGGATGAATGCAGATTGAAGGAAAACAATAAGAAAAACCTCCGTGTCGTAGCATTAGCTCCGACAGGGAGGTATTTTGCGTCAATAATAAGCTCATTAGAGATCCTAGAAACAGCGGCTGAGTTTGCTGAGTTCCCGGGTTTCATGACACATATCGTAACGCCAAACAACCGGCCATTGAGCGGTCGAGGAGGGATAAGCGTTCAACCAACTTCTCAATGGCAATCTTTTGATTTTACTAACATACTAATTATTGGCTCCATAGGAGACCCCTTAGAATCGCTTGATAAGATTGATCCTGCACTGGTTGATTGGATCAAAAAATTACATAAAAAAGGCAGCAAAATAGTTGCCATTGATACCGGTATTTTTGTCGTTGCGAAGGCGGGGCTTTTGCAGCAGAACAAAGCGGTAATGCACTCATACTTCGCCCACCTTTTTAGAGAGCTTTTCCCAGAGATCATGTTAGTGACAGAGCAGAAAGCGCTCATCGATGGGAATCTCTACTTATCTTCAGGACCGTACTCTCACTCAAACGTCATGTTGGAGATTGTCGAAGAGTACTTCGGAAAACAGACTAGAAACCTAGGTAACCAATTCTTAAGCACAATAGAAGGGAGTGGAAACTCGCATTCATATTGTGATGTCTTTCGCTACATGCAACACAAGGATGAGCTAATTCTTAAAATCCAAAAATGGATTCTTACTATGGACTTGGACATCGTTACCATCAGCGACCTAGCGAATGAAGCTTGTTTGTCAGAGAGGCAATTAAAGCGCCGTTTTAAAGATGCGACCTCTATTAGTCCACTTAAGTTTATTCAACTAGGCCGTTTGTCTTTCGCTAAAGAGTTGTTGAGATCAACAAAACTGTCCATTGATGAGGTCGCTAGTCGTTCTGGCTATGTGGATACACAATTTTTCAGGCAGATATTCAAGAGAGAAAATGATTGCTCACCACTTGAATATCGCAAGAAAAAGCAAGCAAAAGTCTAATTATAAATTTATCTTATGGTCTATAGCCACTCTACATGTAATGTTATTAATAAGATTATCATTTCTTTAGTCGTTTAATGCTTGCTCGGTCATTCGAACGAAAATTGCAAACGTTTGCTATTTTCGTTCGAATATAAATGAGTTGGTTTTAGATTGATTTTTAATAACGTTAGCTTATACTCACATACATGGATACTTATAATGACTTAATTTCCATTAATAATATTGTCGTTCTTATAATGTATATCGTTTGTTATAAATTAAAACTGTATGCATATTATTAAGTAGTCACTCGAAATATAAAGGGGGGGTTTAGGCCTCATAAAGGGGGTGATTAAGACACAATATTATAAAATTATCTTTTTTTAACCAATTATTTCGCAACGCGAAATAATAAATAAAACAGTTATTTACACCAAAATAAATCTCCTCTGATCAGTTGCAAATTTGAGAAATAAGCAACATGTTTCTTATACAACTGTTGAATAGTTAGACGTAGAATAAGACGCTGAGTTATAGCGGGAAGCCAATTATTAACTGGCTCAATGTGTAGCTTTATGGATGTATAACAATTATAACTATCGGATAATTATTGGGTCTTGGTGTTAATTAAATGAAAGCTAATAAACGAACCATTGATGTAAAGTACTTACGCACTTTTTCACATGTTGCAAGGCATAGAAGTTTTACTGCAGCTGCAGAAAGTCTATATTTAACCCAACCAGCCGTTTCACAACATATTAAAAAACTTGAATGTACTATAGGCGCAGAAGTCTTTGACCGAAAGGATGGTTTTAACTTGACTAAACATGGTCAAATATTACTAGATTATACGGATCAGACGATGTCGTTATATGATCAATTATTTGATGAGTTGGCTCAAGTTGATATGTTTGATCGGTATTCTATTGCGATTTCTGATTCATTCGCCCCTGAGTTAGTCGCAAAAGTAATCAGTTCTTTCAGAGTATATAACGACGTCGAGTTGGCTGTGACAAGTTATAGCGACCTTAATTGTGTCGATAAAGAAAACCACGATTTGGTGTTTGCCATCGGTGATACCACATCTGTGGAAGGGCGTGTATTTCCCCTAAACAGAGAACAATACATTTTAGCTTGTGACTGCGCGGTTGATCCTGAAGAGTGCTATCCCGAGCGAATCGTCTTTTGCAACTCTCTTTCTAGGCGAGATGCCGAGGTGCTTCTTGATTCTTTTGGTGTAGATATTTCTAAGGTAAAACATTGGCTTACGACCTCATCATCACGACTGATGATTAACGAACTACAAGCAGCAAACACGTTTGTCGTTTGTCCAAGTTGGACCTTAGGTGATCACAAATGTAGCCAATATTTATTACCAAAATACATTGAGATGTATGTTTGGTGCAACGATTCGGCAGCCAAGAAAATTGATCAAGAACGTTTAAGAAGTTTGATTACCGAAACTTTCCGACTCACATCTAAAGGAGTGGTAAGTAGAAAACCTCCCACTTCCTTACTGACCAGTTGTGAAGTAATGTAGTAAAACGCCATGCCTATTATAAATAGGCATGGCGTTTGTATTTATAGTCAAGAAACAAGGGATAGATAAAAGAAAAAAAGTCCACTAATACCGATCGGTATTGTGTAAGGAATGCCATTTTTAAAAGGAGTAGTTTGACGAAAAATGGCCGTCATCCACATCAAAAGAATTTGAATTCCGCCCAATAATCCAATAGCAATCATTGCTAATAACATATATTCACTATGTACACCTAAAAATAGTGCACCGATTAATTTTACATCCCCACCTCCAACTACGTTCATCATCCAAAGCAAAAAGAATGCAATAAAAATACATGTACTCACCAGAACTTGATTAAAAGGAGCTGGAGAATAATACAAGCTAGCTAGTGAGGTAACACTGATAAGAAAAATGAATCGATGCTTCACAATCCTATAGCGAATATCACCATAAAAAATACACATCACGCTGGCAAGGCAGGTTAGCCAAAAGATAAATTTTATATAATTCATTTTACTATTTTAATGGAGGGAGATTGGAATTCAATTGCTTCCTAATAATAAATTATTATGTAACGGATTACATGTGTTTATAACAACTATTTATAAATGAATAAAAAAGCTTAATTGGTGTGATTGTTTCTATTGAGGTAGATTTTCTACGTTCACTAAATGAGTGGCTAATTTAAATAAATAGAGGTAAACATGCTTTTAAATATCAATTCTAAACTTCGTAATATCCGTAATAAATTCAAGGCAGACAAACGTGGTGTAACTGCGGTGGAATACGCAATCATCGCGGTTGCAATGTCATCAATCATTTTGCTTGTGTTCAAGAATGGCACATTATCAGACACTCTTACTGAAGCCATGACTGCAATTAAGACTTCGATGAGTAGCGCTGCAAAATAGTGGAAAAGGGTCTGTTTAATTATACGAACGGGCAATTATAAAATTAAAGCGCCTAGAGAGGGGATTCCCTCTCTTTTAAGGTTTTTATTCTATGAGTAGAGCATTAGTTTTTGTATTTGTTGCCATCACTATGTTTTTGGCTTTTTTCTACGTCAGCGATTTTTTTGATCAGCCTGAGCCAGTGGCAGTGGTCGAAAATGAAGTGTTTGTAGAGGTCGCATTCGTTAATCAAGCTGTAAACAAAGCTGAGCCGGTTAACGCCAATGCAATAGATATTCGTGAGTTTCCCGAGTCGGAAGCAAAACAGCATTCATACGTTCCTTACTCGAGCATTAAGATTGATTCAGGTGCGCTATGGGCGAAAGACGTCAAAGAAGGTATGCAATTAACACCAGACTTGGTTTCTAATCCTGGTGAAAAAGATTACATGTATCTTTCACTTAAAAAAGACCAAGTGCCTTATTACTACTTGTCGCAAGGCAGTAGCATTGTGGAAGCGCTTCCTATTCAACCTGGCGATCGCGTCAGTTTTGTAGCCACAACCTCATCTCAATCCAATTTATTAGAAAGTGGCTATTCCGATATCGATAGCTTAACAAGCAACGTCATCATTGACGGGGCTTTGGTCTTGCAAGCGATGAACGTTGCTGAAGATGATGATTCATCAAATGAAGAATATGGCTTGATTATCGCGTTGACCGTTAAACAGGTACTTAAGCTAGAAATGGCGCAGAAGATCGGAGCCATTACCTTGGTTCCAGCAAAGATGGTTCATAAATACTTATCTGTAAAAAGTAGCGATTTGATTGAGCATCGATTTGGCGTTCGACAGCTGAGAGGGAATTAAGGGTGTTCAATAAAAATATATTATCAGTCACGCTGGGATTGGTTTTGCTTCTCCCAGCTTCCGCGTCAGCTGGGGATCTATTAAGCCTTGATAAAGGTGCAGCGAAGACGATTAATGTAAAACGCAACATTGATACCGTGTTTGTCGCGGATACCCAAATTGCGGATTACAAGGTCATCGCAAACGGGAAATTAGTGATTTACGGCATTGGCCGTGGTGCCACTTCCATTATCGCTTACGACCGAGCAGGAAACGAAATTTACAACGCAGAAGTAGTCGTAAATAAAAGCTTAAGGCTTTTAAAACAAACACTTATTGCAAGATATCCCGATGAAGATATTAAGCTGACCAACATTGGTGAGCAGGTTGTCATTGATGGTGTCGTGAGCAGCGAAGAAATCAAAAACAAGGTGTATCGCCACGTAGGTGAAATGCTGAAAAAGAGCAAAGAAAGAAATACTTTTGAGCTTACTAACGCAAACGGCGAAGATGGTGACCCTCTCGATTACACAGCGAGCTATGTGTATGAAGACATTATCAACAACCTGAAAGTTCTCACGACAGAGCAAATCAACGTAAAACTGACGGTTGCAGAAGTCTCCAGTTCATTCTTGACCGAATTGGGAGTTTCATACGCCGAAACAAACGGTAAGACTGTTGGTACTGCTGGTCAGTTCGTCAATAAGATTTTGGACTTTACTGCTGAGGATATCGTTGCGGTTATTTCAGCGAGTGGCAATGACAGCATTGGACAAGTGCTTGCCGAGCCAAATTTATCTGTGATTTCCGGTGAGTCCGCAAGCTTTTTAGTTGGTGGTGAAATTCCTATTACAGTTCGCGATAACGACGGCATCTCTGTTACTTACAAAGAGTACGGCGTAAAGCTGTCGATGGTGGCTAAGGTAACGGATTCTGAAAACATTCGTTTGTCACTGCTGCCGGAAGTGAGCTCTATTGATAAGACAAATGGCGTGAATACTGGTCTAGTCAGCGTGCCTTCTTTGAGGACTCGCAAAGCCCAAACGACCGTGCAATTGAAAGATGGTCAAAGCTTTGTTCTAGCGGGTCTGTTGACATCAGAAGAACAGGAATCATTAGCCAAAATCCCTTACCTGGGTGATATCCCGATTTTGGGTGCACTGTTTAGTAAAACCAATACTGAAAGAAGAAAGACTGAGCTGATTATCGTAGCGACAGTTAACCTCGTCGATCCTGTTAAAGAAACCGATATCAAACTGCCGAAGTTTAAACGAACAAGTGACCTTGAGCGTTTGTTGAAACTTGATCTTTCAAATGTTGATGACGAAGAGCTGGAAAATACGATAAAGGCGGGAGGCTTTAACTAATGAAGGCAAACCTATTGTTGGTGGTTTCTGTATTACTCTCGGGTTGCTCGGTATCGGTAACACCAAACAAAACAACCGTAGACACAATTGTAGAAACCTTTGAGTTTCGAGTCACAAACAAAGAAGTGGCGATGGATAAGTCAGTTAACTTCGTCAATCAAATTAATCTTCAGTATCCAAAGTCGACATTTGCGATCAATTACGACGCCAAAGAAAGTCAGTTTGTTGATGGTTTTGTAAAAGAAATCAAAGCCAAAGGCGTAAACAAGTTGCGTTATACCCTAAACGCAAACAGCGAAAGCAAAGGCGTAAAAATCGTTGCGAAATACCACAAGATGCAAGAGCAAACTTGTGATGCTGTTTCATTCAACACCCTTAAACATCATCCATTTGGGTGCAGCTTGGAATACAACAGACGCTTGAGTATGACGAATCCTGTGGCGGAGTAAAAAATGGATTTAGATAACCTATTCAAAACGACTTCATCAAGCAAAGATAAGAAGAACAACACCATTGATCTGGTTGTTTCAGATGATTTGGCTTTTCTTCAAGCAATCGACGAGCTCTATGCAATCGAAGGTTTCGCTTCACCTTTAAAAGTCGACGATATTGATGACGAAAGTTGGCATAAAACTAACGCTGAAATAAAACATGTCATTCTTGACTTAAGAGCATGTGGTGAGTTGATTTCAGAAGTTGCGGAGATCTCTTCAAGATTAGACGTCAGCATTTCTCTTATTGTAGTGAGTAACATGGACTCAATACTGATGCGAGATAAAGTCCTGTCATTGGGTGCCAACTACATTCTTTGGGACCCTGAACTCGATGGTTTGTTAGGGGCGCTTAAAGAGTCAAGTGCTGCAACATTCTCACCAACAGTTAAGAAGAAGTCTCGCATTGCCAAGCGAGTCTTAGTGCTTGGTAGCAAAGGTGGGGTGGGCGTGTCGACGATCAGTGCCTTTCTTTCACACAGTTTGAGTCAACAAGCGAACTTAAAAACCTTGCTTGTTGAGCATGACACCATCGCACTAAACTCAGACATATTTCTAGGCTTAAAAGGGCTAAAAGCGCAGCAAAACAGCATTGATTTGAACCAGTCTGAACTGGATGCCGCGATTGCTGGAAGCTATGTAAAACCCGTTAAAGATAAGCTCAACTTCCTCACATTAGAAAAGAACGTTGCTTGCTTGAGCGATCATGTAGATTCGTTGTTTCGCATCTCTAACGAACTGGTTGATCAATACAATTTTATCATTGATTCCATGCCGCTTAGTGCGATTGATGAGCTGACAGCAGAAGACATCAGTGACCGATACAACCGTATTTTTATTGTTTGTGAACCTTCCGTGGCGTCACTAAGAGCGTACCACTCGATCAAGAAGAAGTTGGGTAAGTCTGAGCATCGAGTGATTTTCTCGATGACGCGATCTCAGAAGGACTACATGATGCCGCTTCAAGGGGCGAAAGAGAAAATCAAAGCAAAAGACGCGATTGATTTTGCTTATGAAGCCAATCTAGAGAAGCTCATTATTCAACAAGGCATTCAAAACACGGCAAAGCTTAAGTTTGCACCTGCCATTGCCAATATTGTGAATTCGTTGACGGGTAAAAAAGTCAAAGTACAGAAAAAGTTCGCGTGGTTTAAGAAATGAATCACTTGAAAGAAGTTTATATCGAGATCCGGGACGAAATCTTTGACGCCTTAGATGCAGCCTCGTTAGTTGACGTTGAACCGTTGGAGCTTGAGAGCCAACTAAAAGATTCCGTTAATATTCTTATTGAGAAGAAGCAACTTCAAATCAGTAGCTTAAAGCGTTTAGAGCTGGTTAAAGCACTGCTTGACGAGTTGAAAGGTCTTGGACCCCTTCAAGCGTTGGTCGATAACGATGAAATCTCGGACATCATGATCAATGGTCCCTCAGACATTTTTATCGAATTGAACGGTAAGGTAGAAAAGTCACCAATTCAGTTCGTCAACGAGAAACAGCTCAACACCATTGCTAAGCGTATTGCCTCAAATGTGGGGCGTCGAATTGATGAATCAAAACCGCTTTGTGATGCTCGTTTGGAAGATGGAAGTCGTGTAAACATTGTTATTCCGCCTCTTGCAATCGATGGGACATCCATTTCGATTCGTAAGTTCAAAGAGCAAAAAATCAAGCTAGAAAACTTGGTTCAGTTTGGCGCGCTATCGGTTGAAATGGCAAAGCTGCTTTCGATTGCCAGCCATTGTAAGTGCAACATCCTTATCTCTGGGGGTACGGGTTCAGGTAAAACAACCTTGTTGAACGCATTGTCCGGTTTCATTGGTAGTGGTGAACGTATCGTTACCATTGAAGATGCGGCCGAACTTCAATTGCAACAACCACACATTGTTCGATTGGAAACTCGTCAAGCAAGTGTTGAAGGGACGGGTGAAATCACTGCGCGAGATTTGGTAATCAACGCCCTGCGTATGCGACCAGATAGAATCATTGTTGGTGAGTGTCGTGGTGGTGAAGCGTTTGAAATGCTTCAAGCAATGAACACTGGTCACGATGGCTCAATGTCTACGCTTCACGCGAACACCCCTCGTGATGCGATTGCTCGTGTGGAGAGTATGGTAATGATGGCGACAGCCAGTCTACCGCTTGAGGCGATTCGTCGAACCATCGTGAGTGCGGTTGACCTGATAGTCCAAGTACGACGACTCCATGATGGTAGTCGTAAGATCTTGTTTATCAGTGAAATTGTTGGTCTCGAAGGTGACAACGTTGTTATGGAAGATATCTTCCGGTTTGAAAACAACGGAATGGGTGATGAAGGCAAGATCTCGGGCGAATTTCGAACGCCAGGTCTTTCTAAGCGCTCTGTAATTTATGAGCGCGCGAAGTTCTTTGGCTTGGATGGGGCGCTGCAGGAGCTGTTCTCATGATGCTGATTGTCATTTTGCTATGGGTTGTAGTTGCGTTGTTTCTGTTTATTGGGCATTCGAAAAAACAGAAAGAAATCACATCAATCATTGAGCAATCTAATACGTTCGAGGGCGTTTCTGGCTCTCGAGCGGTTATCGATTCAGAAAGCTTTGATATCAGCTACCGAAAAAAGATTAAGGATAAATTTAAGCAGTTGAAAAAGCTGTTGAGTCCTAATGCAGGAATCAAATTGATTGGCTTTTTCGCGGGATCTTCATTAGCGGTTTACTTCGTTAACGATTGGTTCTTCATGTTTGAGTATTGGAAAGTGCTGCTTGCTTTGGAGCCAATATTGTTTGTGATGTTTATTCTCAAACTTAGTGGCATCCAAGCGCAGCGATTCAAGGATAACTTCCCGGATGCGCTGAACATTCTTTCTGGTGCGCTCTCCTCGGGTCAGAGTATTGTCCATGCGTTCGAATACGTGGGTACTCAGCTTGATAATGAAGTAGGCGAAGAGTTCAAGAAGATGTCAGAGCGTCTACTTATCGGTGAAGACCCAGATGATGTATTGGCGCGAAGTGCTTCGTCTTTCCCTTATGTTGAGTACTTTTTCTTTGCGGCGACGATTCGAATCAACTTGAGTCGAGGTGGCCAACTAAAAGACGTCATTAACCGTATCAACCGAATCATGTTTGAAGCAAGGGCGATCGAGAAGAAGAAAAATGCACTGACGTCAGAGGCGCGTGCTTCAGCAAAAATCATCGCGGCTCTGCCAGTTATCTTTATCATGATTTTGAAGTTCACAAGCCCAGATAACTATAACTTCGTGATGTTCGAAGATGGGGGGAAGCCTATTTTCTATTACGTGTTGATCAGTGAAGCCATCGGATTCTTCTTTATCTACATGATATTAAGAGGGGTGAAGTAGTGGTCGATATAAAATTAATCTTTTTAGCATTAGGGTTGTTTATTTCATTATCTGTCGCGTATTACTCATTAAAAGTGTTTGATAAAACCAAAGCGAATATTTCGACAAAAAAGATCATTGACTCAACCCAAGAAAAGACGCCTTTTTCTGAAAAGTTAGCAGTACAACTTTCGCGTCTGTCTTTTAATAAAGAAGAAACGAAAAACAACTTAGTTAGAGCAGGGATTCATAGTGATTTTATTGCACAGGCCTATTACCTGCTGAAGATTATACCGCTGTTATTTTGTTTAGCATTTATTGGCTATTCTTACATGCAAGGAGACATGGAGTTTTCATCTGCGTTTATTTCATTCTCAGTCTCGATGCTTGTGTGTTTGATTGCGCCAGATATGTACATCTCTTCGAAAGGGAATGCGAATGTTCGTCACGTGAGTAGTCGACTACCTTTCTTACTCGACTTAATGAACGTGTGTGTGCATACCGGGATGACGCTCGAAGCGAGCTTGGAATATTTATCGAACGAGTTAAAAACAGTCGATGAAAACCTGGCTTATGTTGTTAAAAAAACTTCAGAACGAGCCAAAATTGTTGGTTTGGATCGAGCACTTACTGAGTTCTATGATCTGGTTCCAACCCCAGAGGCACAAAGCTTTGTTATGACACTTACTCAAAGCTTGAAGTACGGCTCATCAGTAGGTGCGGTATTAGCCTCCCTCGCTTCTGATATTCGAGAAATAAACATGCTCGATTTGGAAGAAAGAATAGGAAAGATGGGGGCAAAAATGTCCATACCAATGATCACTTTTATCATGGTTCCTATTGTTGTTCTAATCGCAGCGCCAGGGATAATGAGGATGCTAGGATAATGAATGTAAAAAACTATATCTCCCTTTTTGTTTTATTGCTTTTAAGTGGGTGTTCCACCATCAATCAGGAATTAGTAACCAAAGAAAAATTGCTGACTAACTCTGGACAAACTGAACAATTGATCGAGTTTTATAAAGCAAATTTGGTTGAAGTTCCAAGCTATAAGATAAAACTGATTAACTTATATCTCGATAACAAAGATCAAAAGTCTGCCGAATTATATATAAATACTCTTGAGAAAAAAGACCTCGAAGATCCAGAGATTATTTACATCTTAGCTAAGTTGGAATATCTAAAGCGTAATTATGACGCAAGTGATCGTTATTTAGATGATTATTTAGAAAATGGTGGTCCGGAAGGTAATTATTATCTATTAAAGGGTAAGATTTTAGCGCGTAAGAAAGACTACAGCGGTGCAATCGCCAACTTCAACGACAGCAAGAAAAACGGCGCGTCTGACCGAGAAGCGAATAACAATATTGCCGTCGTGATGATGCTGCAAGGTCGTCCAGAACCTGCAATGGAGCTGCTATACAGCTTGTTTGCGGCTAATCCGAACGATGAAAAAGTCCGTTCAAATCTTCTATTAGCTTCGACTCGATCACACCGACCTGATGTGGCATTGGAAGTGTTAAAGCACGACAGCAGTGAACAAGAAGCGCGAGTCAAACTGAAAAAACTCATGCAGAGCGTCAAACCGCTTCCTAAAAAAGTAACGAAAAAAGCTCCACCAAAGCAGGTCGCTAAAGTAAAGGAAAAGAAAAATATGGAAATGGAAACGAAATCAGTCGATTTGAAACCAAAGTACGTAGCACGCTCAGTTCTAGATCCAAAAAATTTACGCCCTAAAGCGCCGTCAATTTACCGAATTCAAGTTTTGGCAACCTATAAGGTGATTCCTTCGGATTACTTAAACTATCTGAAAGGCAATTATGGAAGTGTGTATTCTTACACGCACGGCTTATGGAAGCGTTACTGCATTGGTGAGTTCAGTGACATCAATGACGCAAAGAAATTTCTTGAAAACATGGATGTCAAAGGTGCTTTTGTTGTTGATTACACGAAGAAAAGGTACGTCGAGCTATGATCAAGTTTCAAAAGGGAAGTTTGACAGTTGAGACCGCAATGGGCTTGCCAGTTTTACTAATGGTTCTGTTTACTTGGTTTGACTTGTCGGTTTTAACGTACTCAATGGGTGTGACGGATCATGCATTAACCACAGCAGTGATGAGCAGTAAAAAGCAAGGCAGCTCTCACAGTACTGAAAAAATCGATTACCAAGACGTAATCAAAACCAAGCTTGAATCAAGTGGTGGTGCACTATGGTCAAAAGTTGTTGATCACTCAACAGTTTCGGCATCGGTTTATTACTTTAAAAACCTAACTGACTTTATCCATTGTAATCGCAGTGGAAAAGTGTTGAGTGAATGCCCAAACATCAAGAAAGGCGACACTGCTGAAAACTCAGTCAACATGCCAATTGCCATATACCAATTGAGCTTCACCTATCAGCCTCTGTTTAACTTTGTTATGCCAAGCATGAACATTAGTCGCGAGATGGTCGCGGTTCAGGAGTACGAGCGCTGTACGTTCAAGTTAGGAGAGGAGATCAGTTGTGGTAACTAAGTCAAAGCAAACCGGTGCTTTTATTGTTGAGCTTGCATTGGTCTTACTCTTTTTTGGCTCCATTATTGCCATGCATATCAACTACACCATCGCCGTTAATAAAAAAGGGCAGTTGGATAGGGTTGTGTATTCAATCGTCAGTGTTATTAGTGAACGCCGACAGTTGTTTGCCAATGAGCTCGATATTTGTGGCGCAGGAGGTAAGCAGTGCGAGACACACATGAACAATTCGTTCGATATGGCGAAAGGCATGTTGAAACGCACACTACCAGATTTTGATGAAAATGAGCTGGGGATGCGAGTCATAGAGCTATCTTTGATTGATAAAGACAAGAAGCTTGTTAGAACCACCGCCTTAAAAGGCATGACGGCAGGGTGTAATTTTCCGGATCTAGAGGAAATTACAGTGGAAAAAGCAACAAAACTATTGCCTTTGACTACGCAGAACCGACGCCTTCCTCTTTATCATGTGTCTCTTTGCTACAAAACGCCGTTTAACATTATCGGTCTTATGAGCGGTGAGCCGATCAAAGTCGTGACCAGTTCCTATTCATTTGCAAGGATTTAATATGAAGCGCTTCACTAAGCAAAAAGGGGTTGCTGGGATCATATTTCTTTCGTTTCTCCCTATATTAATCATCACTTTCTCGTTTTCTGTTGGCTATACGCAACGTTTGCTTGCGCACTCAAAAATAGAGGAGGCGGCTGAAGTTGCGAGTCTTGCCTTGATTGCAAGTCCAGGTAAAGACAATCAAGAAGACAAAGACTATGCGCAGAGAATTGTCGACTTATATATTACCGACAATATTAGCGACATTCAGATCAACGTATCGACCAAGAAGTGTGAGTACAAAGACGGTTGTGTTCAGAAAGCCAATGAGTTATCGCCATTTGCAGACTTCACCGTGGTTGCGACCTCTGAGCATGATTCATGGATTTCACATAATGAAATCGGCGTAGAGCCAAAATTCAAAGTGTCTGGCGACTCGATCACCCGGAAATACTTACCTCAACCGGTGGATATCTACTTCATACTGGATACCAGTCAATCGATGAGTAACCTGTGGTATGGGCAAAACAACAAAACCCAGATGCAGGTGGTGAAGGAAACGATCACCAAAGTTGTCGAAGATTTGAAGGACTTCAAAACCGGTGAGAATAAGAAGAGTCGCGTTGCCTTGTTGACTTACAACGCCTACAACGTGAAATACGATAAAAAAGATCGCAGACTAAAATTCTACGACTATGCAAGTGAGTTTTCTCACACAGAAGCATCTTTCCAAAGCATTGTCGATGATATGTTTGACCAGTCTGTGGATGAACAAAACGTGTACCACTCTAGTTATTACAATCAGGCACGAGATATTCCAATAACAGACAACTATCAGGAATTTATCAATATCTTGAATTCGAATAAGGTAATGCCTGCTAGGGGCGGCGGCACCAATTCTTGGTTAGGTCTGATTGCAGCAGCGAAAGAGGCAGACAAAGTTAAGAAAGAAGAGCGTAACCCAGAACAGGTGTTTATCTTCCTTTCTGATGGTGCAGATACAGACGTACGGTTCCCTGACTATCTCCATCGAAACAGTACGTATAGAAACAAATACGACGTGGTCACGAAAAGTTATCGAGACAGTTATGGTTATATTCAGTATCAACAAGTTTACGACAAGTTCTTGAAGTCATTAGTGCGTGAACACAACCTTTGTGAACAGCTCAAGAAAAGAATTTCTAGCAAAGAAAATAAGTTTCAAAGTGAACACGCGAAGTTAGAAGGTGAAAAAACAAAAGTCACTATGGGCGTTATAGGTGTTAACTACAACGTACAAAAGGACGATGGATTCGGTGATTGTGTTGGCGAGAAAAATATTTATCACGCAAAAAATGGTAAAGATGTCTACAAATACATATTAAATCTGATTAACGAAGAGACAGGACGATTAAAAGATTAAAATGAAAAAATTATTATCAATCGCGATTATTTTTACCTCAAATGTCGCACTCGCTAATTGTATTAATCATGATGAAAACTACGTGAGCTCTAAAATTCTTAAAAGTTCCGAAACAAAAGTCACTCAGGTTGTTGGTAAGTTAGCGGTGACGGTAAATGAAGAACGCTCTATTGTACAGGATAAGAGAGTAGTTAAGGTTGAAGGGTTGAATGCGACCGACAGCTGCACCTTTGATAAGAACTCGATGTCGTTGATCCTCAACTATGATACTGATAAATATCGTTTAACAGACACTCACAAACAAGCGATTTCGCAATACTTGGAACTGGTTGACGAAGGTACTCGTGTTCTTGTTGAAGGGCATACTGATGAGGTCGGCTCTCAGGCTTATAACAAAGGCTTGTCTGCTCGTCGCGCGAATGCCGCAACAACATACCTGAAACAAGGGTTAGGTCTAGGCAACAGGATTGTTGAAAAAGCATTCGGTGAGTCTGCGCCGATTTGTAAGGTAAATGAAAACAAAGTATCTGGCTGTAACCGTCGAGTTGTATTAACGATAGACTAATGTGTAATCCACTGTTTGCTGTTGTCATTATAATTTTTATGTGCTCACTATTAAGTGGGGTTGTTTAGTAAAAGAGCTTGGTACTTACCAAGCTCTTTTATTACTGATATTTATTATGGAATAATAAATGTCTATTTCATTTTTCAATCATTAATCGATAGCATTTAATTTTGTTTTTATACAACGATAATTAAAATGTCTATTTCTCGATGCGTTATCGCTTCTACCTTTTTTCTATTCATTAGCCACCCAATATATTCAGCGGAGGTCATTATTGGACCAAGTATGAGTTCGCAGTTAGAGAGGGTGATATCAAATCCTTCTATTAAGAAGGACGTATCCGATTCATTGTTAGGAATCGACAAGAATCACAATCACATCCGTGACGACGTGGAAGCAGTGTTGAAAGCACTCAAAATCAGTGAAATTAATCACGATTTTCTTTTGCGTTACGTACAATATTCTTCAAGCATTTTGCAACACGACTTCTCGAGTAACGATGCGAATAATCAGCTCTTGGCATACGAGATCTACAAAGATTACCGTTATGTCAGACATTGCTTTAAGGAAGCCGGGGTGGACGGTAAAGATCTTTATGATGCGATACATGCGGTAAATCGATTGATGTTCAATACCGATGCTCGAATTGTCGCGTACCTGAACTACGAAAAGTACATCGACATAAGTACCATGTATGAGGGCATTAGTTACGATTGTAATAACTAGGGGTTGTTGTGATTTCAATTGGGAGGGACTGGGTTAGAGGACGATTTCTTATACCTTGGAAATCAATGACAGTGTCACTTTTTACTTATAGTCTTTTGTCTTAGCTAGGTATCCGCTCAAAGCTAATCACTTTGAGCGCTTTAGTTGTTCATTCTCTATATTCTACCGATTTTATATATTTTCGATTGTAAGTTACTTAAAAAGGAATACAATCGCGAAATGTTACCCCTCCTTGGTGGATCTAAAAATGATAAAGAAAACCCTCCTAGCTATGGCACTTTCTGCCAGTATTATTGCGCCTGCAATCGCTTGTACTGGCATCTCTCTTTCAACTACTGCAAATGACCATATTCACGCTCGAACGATTGAATGGGGTGAGAGCGATCTCAATAGTAAACTGATTGTCGCCCCGCGTGACTATATGTTCACATCAACCATGCCAGACCAAAAGCACGGTTTAAGCTGGAAGAGCAAATATGGATTTGTTGGTATTTCAGTGAGTGATGACCGCTTTATTGGCGAAGGTATTAACGAAGAAGGGCTAACAGCTGGTTTGTTCTACTTTAAAGGGTACGGTTCTTTAAAGGCTTACAACCCGAAAGATCGCGCAAATAGTATCGCTGATATGGACTTTGTCCGTTGGATGTTGTCACAATTTAAAACCGTTGAAGAAGTGAAAACCGCAATGAAAAACATCGATATTGTGCCAGTGTATATCGATGAAAAAGGGCAGCCATCACCAACCGGACATTGGCGTGTTACTGATAAAGCAGGCAACAACATCGTAATTGAAATTATGGATGGTGGTCAGGTACATATTTACGACAATGAGGTGGGTGTACTGACTAATTCGCCAACCTTCCCATGGCAAGTAACGAACTTGAACAACTACATCCATCTGCAACCGGGCACCAGTGCGCCGACCAAGTTTGGTGACGTTGAAGCGAAATCTTTTGGTATTGGCTCTGGTTTCTTAGGTTTGCCGGGAGACATTACGCCGCCATCACGTTTTGTTCGTGCTGCGTTCTTTGTTAATACCGCGCCAGAATCAAAAAACTCGCAAGAAGCGGTCTCTCAAGCGTTCCATATTCTAAACAACTTCGATATTCCAATTGGTACTGAGTTTAACGCCGAATATCGTGAGCATATCCCAAATTTGCCAAGTGCCACTCAATGGACATCAGTGATCGACCAAGGAAATGGTGCGCTTTACTACACAACCATGCATGACAGCCGAATTAAAAAGGTTGATTTGAAAAAGATAGACTTTAACCAAAAGCAGGAGCTTAAACGTAAACTTGATAACGGCTCGTTTACAGTTGAAGAAATCCGTCTTTAATTCATAAACCCAAGAGAGCAGGTGAGAGCCTGTTCTCTTTCAATCATTTTCCTTTTCTTTCCCTTCTCTTTTCATAAATCTCTCTTTTTCAACGACACGCTCCCAAAGGGCATCCTTTGCAAATAGTAAGGGGCTTAGCTTGCATGCTTTGTAGCGGATTCTTGATTTAGACCCACTAGACCTTTAAACCACCGCCGCGTCTTTAAACCAATTCGTTCTCGCTGAATCAGGTATCTCGAGGTATATAGCTAAGATTAGAAAATCAGGCAGAAAGTGCTGTTTTTAGCCTTTTAATTCGGTTTTATGCGATTCTCATAGGCATTCTTTCAGAAATGTTCTAGCGTATGCTATCCAGACTTCCTCGGATATTTGCCAGAATCTCCCTAAATATATAAATGTTAGTTGGGGAAGTGGCATGAAGGATAAAATGGAGAGATATTGGATTCAGTTGGTTGATAAAGCTGGCACTGCTTCTGATTTGTCGGATTTAACCCGTTTAAGGTTGCGAGGCTGTATTGGTAAATATGGCTTGAGATATAAGGTTGAAGGGGGCGTGCTTGCCGAGCATCGTTATGATCGAAAACGTCTTAGCCTAAATTTAGAGAGTGAAGAGTAAACTCCACTCTCTAAGATGTCTTATGAATTGCTCTTGCTGGTTACTTTTTCTAAAGCGATTTGTCTAGCATCATTACTCGTGAACATTTGGTATGGACGCAGACCAAACAAAGGCATGATTGAGTAGATATGATCGAACAAGTCCGCTTGCACACCTTCATAGTAAGCCCAGTCAGTATTATTGGTAAAAGCGTAAACCTGCAACGGAATACCCTCTGGTGTCGGCTCTAGCTGCCTCACCATAATCAGCATGTACTGGTGAATGTCTTTGTTCGCTTTCAAGTAAGCATTAATGTAAGCGCGGAACATACCTAAGTTGGTCATTTGACGTAGGTTGCCGAAGGCGGGTTCCTCACTCATTTCTTGATTGTAGTCACTGATTTCACGCGATTTTTCATAAATGTACTGACGAAGGATTCGGATGCTTTTTAGCTTTTCAATTTCTTCATCAGATAAGAAGCGAATTGATGTGACATCAACATTCACGGAGCGCTTGATACGGCGACCGCCAGAATCTGACATGCCTTGCCAGTTAATGAAGGCGTTTTGCACCAATGCGTAAGCAGGCAGCATGCTCACGGTGTTATCGAAGTTTCGAACTTTTACTGTGGTGAGTGAGATTTCCTCTACTGTGCCATTCGCACCGTAAGAGTCCATTTGAATCCAATCGTTCAGGCTGATCATGCGGTTTGCAGATAGTTGAATGCCTGCAACAAAGCCCAATATCGTATCCTTAAACACCAACATGACGAAGCCCGTCGCAACGCCTAAACCTGATAGGAAAATCACCGGTGATTCGTTGGCAAGAATCGACATGGAAACCACAACACCAACAAAGAAGGTGAACAGTTTTATCAGTTGGACGAAGCTTTTGATCGGCATTCTTCTCGTGATGCCTTTAAACGTCGCAATGTCATTTAACGCATCAAGCAGGGCAAAGATCATCCAGATAAAAATGACTAAAATAGAGATGCTTAGAATCCGGTCAAAGATGTTCGCTAACCAATCGTAGTGACCTACGGCGAGAGGGATAAAGACATCCAACACCATGATTGGGATCAGTAATGAGAGCTTCTCTAAGACATCATACTTCGCCAAGCTTTCAGCGAGTGGTTTATTGGCTTTTTGTAGAACATTATTGACTGACCGCACGATCAGGTGATGCACTATCAAGTAGCTGATCGCTGCTGCGGTTAAGCTCGCAAGAATGAAAACGGTTGTGAGTTCGATGCCATAAGGGTCACTATTGATGCCCACGGAACTGAGTTTGTCTGCTATGAAAGTGCGAATGTGATGATCGAGCAAAATGTCATCCTCAAAATGTAACCTGAATGAAGAAGTGAGAACTTCTTTGAAGAGGTCAGGCAACAGGCGTTAGAAAGCCGCTCATCCTACTCTCCATCTCTTTGTTTTGCACTGGTTTAATCCAGCAATCTTGAAACTTATTATTCAAAAATAGCGTATAGCCGATGATGTGATACAGGTTTAACATCCAATTATGCAAACGGGACACGTATTTCTGTTAAGTCTGTGAACTCCCTATGTTTTATTAGACTAGACTGAAAAGGCGGCTCGCGTTTAATTCAAGAGGCATTCAATGGAAAATTCTAATCAATCACAACAGCCTACATTTTTGTCTAAAGGCTGGAAATACTTCGTTATCGTTGGCGTTATTATCTCTTTAATGGGCATTGGTGCTATGAGTTTGCCAGCGCTTGCGGGCGTAACGATATCGACTATCGTAGGTGCGGTACTACTGTTCAGTGGTTTGGTTCAGGCATACCACACGTTTTCTATTAATGTGTGGAAAGAGAAGCTTTGGTACGTATTAAGTGCTGTGCTGTATATTGTCGGCGGTCTGTTCATTCTGTTTAAACCATTGGCAGGTTTGGTGACCATTACTATGTTGATGGTGATCGTGATGATTCTAAATGGTTTAACCCGTGTATTTTTCGGCTTAAGTAATCGCAGTTTACCAAGCAGTAATGTGATCGTGTTCAGTGGCGTGATTTCTGTTCTGATTGGTGGCTACTTCTTTATGTTGCTCGACGCTCCTGCGTTCTCGACTACATTGCTAGGCACTTTTGTTGGTATCTCATTATTGATTGAAGGCATTAGCTTTATCTTTATGGGGATGCAAATGAAGAAGCTCTCTTAAAGAGCGCCATCTAGTATCTCGAGGTTACTTGGGTATAGAACAGTACAAAGTGCCTGCCGATTCGGTGGGCATTTTTTATAGAACGATAAAGGTGAAGGGATTAACGAAACAACAAAAAGCCCGATCATCAACTCGGGCTTTTATTGTGAATTAATGAGATCTGTTAACGCTCTGCGTTATTTGGATTCACAAGGTTTAGTGAGGCTGACATTGCGCTTTTCTTTGAGTGAAAGAACCAACTGAGGCACAAGTGACATCGTAATCATGCCGATCATTAGGCTGTATTGAATAGGCGTGAAGCTTTCACCCATCAAAACCAAACCAGAGACAATGCCCGCAACAGGGTTAGCAATGCCACCGAAAGTAAAGTCCACAACCGACATACGCTGCAATAACCACACGTACATGCCGTAGCCGAGTGCGGTGTTGAGTATGATTACCCACAGTAGTCCACTTAGGTTTTTTAGAGTGATGTTTTCGACTGCTTGAACGTATGGCTCAGGGTTAATGCTTGCTAGTACACCTGCCGCGATAGATAAAACAACGCCGCCTAAAATAAGTTGCCAAGTGAGTACCGTCCACCAATGCATTCTTGAACCTAGAGACTTAGTTACGCTGCTACCGATCACAATACACATAATGGCAGAGAGCATAGCCACTAGACCGATCGGGTTTAGCGTAATCGAGCTTGGGTCGAACAAAAACCAAGCCAGGGCGATAAGGGTGGCCCCGCTGACTCCTTGAATAAGGCTCGGTTGGCGCTTGTAAACCACCCACCCAAACAGCATGGCAAAGACAGGTACTGAAATCATACCCACACCAGAGATTGCAGAAGGCAAGGTTAACGCCATCACGAAAATGAGACCAAAAAAGAGGGCAATATTAATCGTGCCAAGCACAAGCAAGATCTTCCAATCTTGTTTCTTTGGTAATGAAGGTTTGATAGCAAGTAGCAATAGACCAGCTGGCAATGCTCGCAGTGCACCAAGTAACACTGGCGGCCAGTCTGGCAAAGTAAACTGCGTCACAGCGTACGTTGTACCCCAGAAGAACGCCGGAATCATCGCGAGTAAAATGTTCATGTTAAATATCTTTACGTTGAGATAATTTGTTGTAAAGGTACGCTCGTTATTGCTTCTTGTAAAGTATCTTTATGTTAAAATAAATTGGTCAATCAAAATGTCTTTGGAGATAAAAGGATAAATGGACGCAATTGATAGAGTGGTAAGTCAGTGGGCTAAGGAAAAGCCTGATCTCGATACCGAGCCAATGGCGATTATGGGGCGTTTAATGCGGATTGCTAAATATATGGAAAACCACGTTGCCGAAGTGCATAAGCGCTACGATCTTAAAATGGGTGAGTTCGATGTATTAGCTACGTTGCGTCGTAGTGGTGAACCTTATCGTTTAACCCCTTCGGAGTTGATCTCATCGATGATGCTGACGTCTGGTGCCATGACCAATCGACTCGACAAGCTGGAAAAAAAAGGATTGATCGCTCGCGAGCACAGCAAAGAAGATCGCCGCAGTGTGAGTGTTCAGCTTACTTCAAAAGGTTTTGAGCTGATCGATGCGCTGATTGAGCAACATTTACAGGCTCAGCATGAATTAATGGGGTCGTTGACTCGTGATGAAAGAGCACAGGTTAATCAGGCATTAAAATTGTTATTGCCTCAATATGAATAAATGAATTCAAAGGTTTAGGATAGGGATGAATCGCGAGCATTAGATAGTTAGCGCAGTTTCTCGATACATTGATGTGTGCAGAAAGTGACTTTCCGTTCGGTCCTGATGCGTTGGTTTTTAAAATCAAAGAGAAGATGCTCGCCATTCTAGCCGAGTGAAATGGGAGAGAGTACGTAAGCGTTAAAGTAACGCCTGAAGACGGGTTAGTACAAGATTTGTGTGAACGCTCATATGATCTTGTGGTCGCCAAATTAACCAAAGCTCAGCGTATTTCATTGGGATATCAGTAAGATAGTTTGTTATTGCTCACAGATATTCGGCTTATTATCAATATCAATAAACAAAAACTCGCACCTTTAACTCGCACCGACTATATAAATGTTATGGTGATGTTAAAGGTGAAGTTATGCGTGCACTCTCTGAATGGTTAGAAGCTTACGGTGAAAGCCATCAAAATCCAATCAACCAGAAAATTCATAAAGTTGCTGTCCCTGGCATCTTTCTTTCTGTCGTCGGGTTGATATGGTCCATTCCGCAGATTCCTTTGTTTGGGTTCAATCTCAATTGGGTATGGCTGGCGGCGTTACCAGCTTGGATCTTTTATTTCCGACTCTCACTAAGCGTATTTATGATGATGATCGGCTACACGGTTGCGTGTATTGGCTTGATATGGTCAATGGAGATACTCGGTTGGCCGGTACTCCACATCTCAATGCTGCTATTTGGAATCCTTTGGATATTCCAGTTTATCGGGCACAAGATAGAGGGGAAGAAGCCCTCGTTTTTCGAAGATATTCAGTTTCTTTTGATAGGACCAATCTGGGTCTTTCGTAAACATTAAAAGAAAGGTCTGTTTATCAGATTCGCGACTTAGGCTGTGCTACCATCCTGCTGCTTTGAAACACCCAGAGGTATGAGGTGTAGAGCAGTAATGAGGTTGCCACATGAGTGCAGATCAGCATTTTCAAGGTCAGTTTGAAGTCGAATTGAAATACCGTGTACAAGATAAACAAGCTTTTTTAGCAGTGTTGAGTGGTTTAGAACATGAAGTCATGTTTGAAGACAATCAAGAGTCTGATTGGTTCTACGACACGCCAGAACGCAAACTCAGTCATGAAGGAAAAAGTCTGGTAATCCGAGAAATCGAGCCGTCTGGTATCAAACTTTGGATTGTCAAAGGACCGGAAGAGGATCGCTGTGAAGCCACCGATATTACTAAGTCACATGCTGCCAAAAGTATGCTAGGAAACATGGGCTACGAAGTGATTCTTCAAACCAAAAAAGTACGCAGCATTTACTTTATCGGCTCATTCCATATTACTCTCGACCATCTAGAAGGCATTGGGCACTTTGCGGAATTCGCCATTATGACCGATGACGAAAGTTCACTTGTTCGTTATAAGCAAGAGTTAGAAGCACTTGCGGCACGTTTTGGTTTGGATGAGTCGAACAAGGAGTTCCGTTCATACAAGCAGATGTGGCAGTCTAGGTAAAATTCACGTCATTTCTTATTGGTCTGACAAGCAACTCCCTCCAACAGCACTATGATTAGAAGTAGTGCGTAAGCAATGCGCCTACGCCCATTAACAAAATAGGTAACCATTCGCGATAGTGTCCGTGACAATGTCACGAATTTGGAGGGACAATGTACAACCGCGAGCACAAATACGTGTATTGGCGAGAAGAGCGCAAGAAAGGCAAGTGGCACTATATTATTAAGTCTTTCTTGATGATCTGCTGTGCGTTGCTGCTTGGCAAAGTCATTGGCTTGTTTATATTCGGTGAGCTGCAAACCTTTAAAGACATCACGGAGCAGTTTCCTGCGGATTTATTTATCGTGATGCTGGTGGGCTTTCCGATTAGCGTGATAGGTTGGTATCACGAAGAGTCTAAATTTTTCCGTGCTCTAAAGCGTCGAAACAAGAAGTTTAAAGCTCGATTAGAAAACCGCAAAAAGAAGAAATAAGACCGTTTGATAACATACCCAAGTAACCTCGAATCAATGACAACACTCTGAACTCCGCATATCAAAGTCACTTGGGCATAAGCCGTAAGATTCGATTTTCGCGGCATTTTTGATGGCAACTTTCATTTCAACGTTTCATTCTTTCGTCTTGTTTTATCTCCATTCAATTAGTGTTTAACCATCTCCCATCTTTGTCTGTTGCTCGTATCGCGTGAAATTGTGCGCCTGATGGCATTATTTATTTCTGATTGCGATGCGGTGCTACTTTCATGATTTTGGCTAAGATTTCGTGAGCGTCTCTTTGCTAGATTTTTGCAAAGAACATCCTAAACAGGAACGGCAATGGATAAGAAAATCATGCTACACAGCCAACAGGTGTACTTCTGCAATGATGAAGCGTTGGCAGCAATGCAAACTGAATGTCTAGAGACCTTATACGACTACAATCAAACACGTCCTTCGGAGGGAGAGAAGCGCTCTAACATATTGAATCACTTGCTCGCATCGGTTGGAAAGAATTGCTACATCGAACCGCCATTGAGAGCTAACTGGGGCTGCCATACTCACCTAGGTGACAATGTTTACGCTAACTTTAATCTGACTTTAGTTGACGACACTCATATTTATATCGGCGATCATGTCATGATTGGACCGAATGTCACCATCGCGACTGCTGGGCACCCAATTGTTCCGGAACTAAGGCGCGACATCGCTCAGTTTAATATCCCAGTTCATATTGGTAATAACGTTTGGATAGGGGCGAACTCGGTGGTATTACCGGGCGTGACAATCGGCGAAAACTCCGTAATTGGCGCGGGGAGTGTCGTGACAAAGGATATCCCAGCTAATGTTGTTGCGGTTGGCAATCCTTGTCGAGTATTACGAGAAATCGGCAAGCACGATAAAGAGTTTTACTTTAGAGATCGTAAGATTGAGCAAAACATGTTTAATGGTTAGCCCGTTACATGAACATCGTTTGAGCATTTCGGAAAAGCGGGCAGGTCGGTATTACTCGACCTGCCATGGCGCTAAAAGACAAAGTTCACCATGATGGTGTACATGTTTGCATTATCATCCTCTGGTGTATCGACGAATGCGCCAGATACATTGTGATAAGCTTTGAAGTGTTGCCATTCTGCATTGAGTGACACGTTGTAGTGAAGATCGTATCTCACACCAAGTAGGTAGCTGTCCCCAACCTTGTGCTCGTGGTCATCAAACTGCTGACCATAAGTCACGTAAGGGGTAAATTTGTTCAGGTTATACGCGCCCTGAGCATACCAGGAGGAAGCGATATCATTGGTTTGACCTTCGACGGTTAACGTGAAGGCATCAAACTCATATTCTGCACCTAATGAGTACAGCTTTATGCTTTGATCTTTCAGTTTATCAGTAAAGGAAGGTAGAACCATCACTGAGCCATCTGGCAACTGTACCGGGAAGTTACTTAACTTCGTCTCTTGGTCATAACTTGAATCCATGTACGTGAAGTTCCATCGATAATAATCGCCACTTAAAATGAAGTTAATACCGTACATTTCATTGGTCGTAAATGTTAGCTCAGTCCTGTCATTGAAGTCGACCGTGCTTTCATCGTGGAAACCGACAAATGGCGTAGTCGTCAGTGTCATGCTGTCATTGATGTCATAGTTCCACAAGAATGAAATGCCGTTAAACGCGGTGATGCCTAAGATACTGTCATAAACTTCATTAGGTGGGCGAGCAGGGGTAAATGCGTGTCCGACATAGTAGTATTCAGAGGCTAAGAACACGGGCATTCTCAGGCGACCGCCACGAAACTCAATATTGCCATAGGTATAGGCGAGGTAAGCCCACTCTAGTTGCGGGTCACTCCAATGGTCTTGCGGTCTTTTCACCACCTGCGCGGATGCTTTAAACGCGTCGTAGTAAAAATCCAGTTGAACACCTAATGTTGTGTCACAGTCATAACAGTTTTCGTCATCGATAAAACGATTCACTAATACTGGCGTTTTGTTGTCTGTTGTCGCCCATGAGGTTGAGCCAAAGCCACTTAACGATAAGTTATCGGTGAGTTCGATTGCTGCCAAGCTCGGGAAAGCGACGCTACTTAGTGTTGTTGCCGTGATGGATGCGATGAGTGTTTTCTTCATATTATTTCTCCGAACTTACAACGTAGAGGATTTGAGCATTTGAAGGAAGGCTACTCACTGGTGCATACCCAATGCGGTTAGGCTTTTCTTTCATCCATTCTAAAAGGGCTTCCATACTGGAATTATCAATGACTTTCGGTGGGCGAGCTTTTCCTGAAAACGACAAGCTCGCCCAGTGCGCATTCATTTGCGCCGCGTTTTTATTGAGTAAATAACGGTAGAACTCTGAACGTTCAGATGATGCATCCGGCCAATCAGACAGCTCGATTCGCTTACCTTGTAAACGCTTGGTTTTACCACGATACAGTTTTCTCG
The DNA here is from genome assembly GCF_024181835.1 of Vibrio sp. Y29_XK_CS5. Classification (NCBI taxonomy): domain Bacteria; kingdom Pseudomonadati; phylum Pseudomonadota; class Gammaproteobacteria; order Vibrionales; family Vibrionaceae; genus Vibrio; species Vibrio sp. Y29_XK_CS5. The sequence goes on along the minus strand of NZ_JAMZAM010000004.1, from coordinate 167,623 downwards.
CTTTGGTTATGTTGAGCTCATCAAAATTAGAGTCGAGGGAAAAAATCGCATAGCTATCGGCTGCGAGAGCTTCACTATCGAACGACATCAGCAAAGCAAAAGCCATCAAAGCTGTAGAGAGCGATTTGAGAACGTTATTTTTAGCTATAGAGAAGTGGGTATCCATACTATTACCCCTTAAATGACGCTTTCAATCTGGTGCAGAAGTTTTTCTTTTCTGACAGGCTTCGGTACGTATGCATCCATGCCAGAGTCGTAGCAACGCTGGATATCATCGTCCACAACACTTGCTGTCAGTGCAATAATCGGCGTTTTGGGTAATCCCGAATTTTTTTCGTAAGCACGGATTTCTTTCGTCGCTTCGAAGCCGTCCATTACAGGCATCATGCAATCCATCAAAATGATGTCGAAACCGTTATCTTGTTGAAACATATCAACGGCGATCTGACCATTTTCGGCAATCTCAAACTGATACCCAGCTTTACTCAGCAATAACGAGGCAACTTTCTGGTTCACCGTATTATCTTCTACAAGCAAAATGCGCTCAGATCGGCTTGGAAGTGTATTGATAGAGGTCGGTTCCGGTTTATCTTGCGGTTTAGATTTCGCGCTAATGCCAGTACCAGAGAAGGCAGACGATACGTTGTCTTCAACGATTGGAACAGCCGTCGCTTTTGCTAATTTCTCTTTCAATATGTTGGCTTTGAAAGGTTTCGGTACGTAATCATCCATGCCAACATCAAAACATTTCTGGATGTCGTCATCGACCACACTTGCCGTTAACGCGATAATTGGGATCTTCACACTGCGATTTTGTTCGTGTTCCAGCTGTCGGATTTTCTGCGTGGCTTCAAATCCATCCATAACTGGCATCATGCAATCCATAAGAATCAAGGAGTATTGATTCTTTTTGAACATCTCGACCGCTTCTAGTCCATTTGCTGCTAGGTCAAAAGTAAAACCCGCTTTGGTTACGTGCAAGCCTGCGATTTTCTGGTTTACGGTGTTATCGTCGACCACCAAAATCTTACTTTGCGACGGTTCTGATGTACCCACCACTGCTTGTAAATTTGCTTGGTTGAATTTGGTCTCGCAATTTTCAAGCGCTTTGACCAGACGTTGCCCAAGAAGAGGTTGCGTAATGATGGCACTGACACTTTCACCAAAATCAAATTGGTCACTATGAAGGTGTTTAACCAAGCATAAGCGGACGTTCTGCGATTCAAGCTTGTTGAAGTGATCTTCGCTTTCCATTGCAGCATTTGGTCGAGTTTCAGCGTAGATAACAATGATGTGCTCATTGTCATTAATCCATGTTGGTAAACTCTCTAAACTCGTAACCGATTGGTGAACAGCGATACGGTAGAAGTTCAATTCATCACGAAGCGTTGTTTCCATGTTGGTGTCGTCGCAGACCAACCAAATTTGTCCATAATTTGCGGTGTGTTTTGCATCAAAGTCGAGTTGAACAACAGAAGGGTTCAATTGGAAGAAGAAGCGGCTACCTTTGCCTTTTTCTGATTCAAGTTGAATTTGCCCACCCATTAACTCAACCAGTTGAGTGCTGATGGCTAAGCCCAGCCCAGTACCGCCAAATTGGCGGGTAGTGGAGTCATCTTCTTGTGCGAATGGTTCGAAGATCTTTTTCTGTTGTTGCTCATCAATACCAATACCGGAATCTTGAACAGAAAACTCCATTACGGCATTTGAACCAGAAACAACATGAGTTGTAACAGAGAGGAGCACCGTTCCTTTATCAGTAAATTTAACGGCGTTAGACATAAAGTTCATTACGACTTGGCGTAAACGGTGATCGTCGATCATTAAGCGGAAAGGCGTGTTGCGGCTGATGTTTACTTTAAGGTCGATGCCTTTCTCTTTTGCTTTTGGTGAAACGATAGAAGCAATATCGTAAATGGATTCGCGCACACAGGTCGAGTGCGGACTGATCAATAACATACCGGATTCAATCTTAGAGAAATCGAGTATGTCGTTTATCAAGCTAAGTAACAGTTGGGAGGACGTTTCAATCGTATCAACATAGTCGCGCTGTGTTGCGGTTAATGATGTATCAGATAGCACTTCAGAAATACCAATAACGCCATTAAGAGGGGTGCGGATTTCATGGGACATGTTGGCTAAGAAGCTGCTTTTCGCTTTGCTTGCTTTAATTGCATCGTCTTTTGCGCGCTCTGCGTCTTCTTTCGCTTGAGTTAATTTAACCTTGGCTTGTTCTCGTTCATAACTGAGCCTCTCGACTTCTTGGGCAAACTTACTCAGCTCGTCTTTACCTTTGACTAATTCGACAAGGGGGGATTCTTCGCTGTAACTGTCACGACGTAAGAACTCAAGAACCAGTTGAAGATTACTGGTTACTTTTCGAACCAAACGCACGGCTAAGCTCACGACGAGAATTGTCATGACTGACATGACGCTAATGAACATCAGTCGTTGTTGGTTTGCCGCGGAAATGGCATGTTCTACGTCTGCTTGCAATTGCTCCGTCATTTTGTTGTCGACCGCCTTAAGCAGAGCGAGTCGACCGTTTAGAGCTGTTAAACCAGCTGCGATTTCTTGTGGTGGAAGTGTACTAAGTGCTTCTTCATTTAAAAGGAAGCTTCTAAATTCTTGACTGCGTACAAAGACGTCATTGGTGAAAGTTTCAATAAGCAATTCAACTTGCTGTTGATTGGCGTTTAATGTGACGAAGCGTTCTAAGAACAGTTGCTGATTCTTAACTAAGGAGTCGATCTCGCTGCTGACATCTACGTCATAGCTTTGATTTTGTTCAATAGAGTAAATTAAATATTGACTGAGCAGGTTTTCTTCTTGAGACCAGAACATTAACCACTCAATTTGCATCAATGCTGAAAGGTGGGCTTGAATTTCAAAAGTTGCATCATTGAATGGCACCTTTTCTAATGCCAATAAAATCTGTTTGTAGGTATCTGCACGCCACTCTGCGATATCGAGACGCTCGTCCATGTCGGTGGCTGCCGACAGAGAGAGGTTCGCTTCTTCGAGGCTAGAAAGAAGGTCTTTCATCTCAGCGCCTTTATCCAAGAACATGCCATTGGCACCATTGCTGAGTGATTGAGTTACCGATTTTATTTCTGCTTCAACATCGGTAACTTCAGTGTTATTCGGCAAATTATAGAGATAAGAGACTTTGTCCATATAGTCAGAGAACAGTTGCGCTTTCTCAAGATCTTGCGCTTGGCTAGATAGTCGATGAACTTGCTGTCCGGCTAGAAAGAGAAGCAAAATGATGGGTAAGAAAACCAAGCTAAATAGCTTGTGTTTTACCGATAGGTTATTCCATGAAAACGATCCGACCACTGTGCACGTCCATATCCAATAAGTTGATATGAAAAGTGTAGGCTAACTATCTCAATTGTTAGAAATTCAGCACAAAAATTCGTACTTTTGCCATATGAAAACTGTGACACCTGCGACAAAAGTTCGATTTGTTAAGGATATAAAACTTTAAATCTATCAATAAAAACTGCGTTTCTCATTCGGTGAGAATTATTCAATTTACTGATATTTATAAACAAATTTCATTTGTTGAATGATTAAAATGTTTTGTCGTCAAGACTACTAAAATGTCTGTTTCGATATACAGGGGTGAGTATAATTGGCGGATTTTCTTGCTGGTGAGACCGTAGTGTAAACGTACTTGTATTTTTTAAAATCTGTACGCCAACATTCAAGGCCCATGAGCTGGAAAAAGGCTTAAATAAACCGCTAATCGATGGCAAATAACAATAACTAAATCATGAACGTATCTCGAAGTCTTCAGTCAGTCACCCTGCGTTACACTGTCCCAATAGTGTTGATAGCACTCTTTACTAACTTTACTTATTGGGCGTATCAACAAGTTGATGAGGCGAAAAACCTAGCTCGATACCATGTAAAATCGGCGGAGATCAACCTAGGAACCATCGTCGATGGATACCGCGATTTACTACGAGCAATGAGCAAAGACGAACACTTCATCGAACCCGATATTACGTTGCAAGAACGGGCAAATCGTGCGGTCCCTTACAAGCAAGCCTTTGAGCTTGCGGGTATTGGCTTTAGTGATGGAGTCGGGAACATGGTGAGCACGCACAACAATAAGGTGCACTCCATCGCTCATCGAGATTACTTTCATCAAGTGATTCGCAGTAAAAAAGCAGTGATGACCGACGTTCTCACTGATATCTCAAACGGCAATATCGTATACGTGTTATGTCGCCCTATGTTCGATGAATTGGGAGACCTAATGGGTACCATCTCAGCTTCTATTCATTTTGGCGAAATTCAAACCGCGCTCCAAAGCGATAGCGAAAATGATATCTACAGCGTTTTACTGGATGAAGATCTGAATATCATCAGCCATTCTAAAGATGAGTTCTATGTAGGGGTAAACTTATTCAACTACGGTTATGAGAAGCTGTTTGATCGTGAAGGGAATCTAAAAGCACTTACCAGGGCAAATAATGGGGGATTCTTTACTTACAGTTCGCCATTTGATCTATCTTACGTTGAATTCACTAAAGTAGATGGAACACCTTGGATTCTGTTATCCAAAGCTAAGTTCAGCAGTTTATTGGGTGAAGGCACCATGATGTTTGGTGTGAATGTTCTCATGATCATTGCTATTTACGTTGTGATTGCTCGTATGATGGGGAAACAAGTGGTTGGTTTGACCCAGCCCCTTGACCGATTTTTAGAAGAGAGCCAAGTTGTGTTCAACGACACGTCCATGGAGCTAAAGGAACATTTTGAACAAGTTCTTCAAGCAAGTCGGAATGGTGTTTTTTGCTCACGAAGTGGCTTGCTGACTCGTGAATACTTCTTGCGTGGCGCTGAAAAGTCACTGTCGCTCAGTAACAGTCCTAAAGCATGTATCTTCTTTGATATGGACAACCTGAAGTTTATCAACGACACCTATGGTCATATGGCTGGGGATAAAGTTATTGCGTTGTTTGTGGCAGTCTTGCGAGAACACTTTGCTCACAAACGAGACCTCATCGGTCGTTTTGGTGGGGATGAGTTTGTTGTTCTAACTCAAGAGTTTAATAGTAAGCGAGAGCTAGAATTAAAGTTGGATCAGTTTCTTCACCAACTCCAAGCAACCGCAGACCGTTTAGGTATTGATATTAATCTAACCGCGTCGATTGGTGTTGTGATGACTGAGGATGTAGAGCGAGATATTGAGACGCTTCTCCATTGCTCAGACATGGCGGTGTACCGCGCAAAACAACTAGGTAAGGGGCGCTACAAGTTTTACCACTCATCTATGATTGAAGTACCTTTGGTCAGTTCGGTGTAGAAAGCCCAAACAAAAGCCAGCGATGATATCTTGCTGGCTTTTTTGTTATTGCTTGAGATGGTTACCTAACAGAGAGGCTTTAACTATTAATTCTTAGGTAGCGTTGTGAAGATAGTCCATTCTTTCTCGACTTCACCTTTGTATCCGACCACGGTTGCGGTTACACGGCGATTGAGTGCATGACTTCTTTCATCTGTCCCTTGAGCGGCAAGCTTGGTTTCACCAAAGCCGACGATTCTTAGACGATCTGGTGATATCCCATTTTGAATCAGCTCGTTGCGAACGCTTTCTGCTCTGCGTTTCGAAAGGGCAAGATTGTATTCATCCGTACCAGTGATACTGGTGTAACCTTGCAGTTCAATTGACGTTGTTGGGTACTCTTTAAGGAAATCAGAAAGGTCGCTAATTTGCTGAGCAAAGACAGGGTTGATTTCAGAAGAGTCGTTAGCAAATAGAACTCGAATCTGCATTTCTTGGGATGATTTCGCGTATTCCCCACAGCCGTCGTTATCGATCAAAGAGCCTTCTGGTGTTCCAGGACACAGGTCTCGTGCATTAATAACACCGTCTCTGTCATCGTCGATTAAGTCAGCAATCTGGTTAGCTGTCGGTGTTTCCATGTATTCGTATTCATCACCGGTTACTCTGTTTGAATTAGAGCCACTACAAGCGGAAATCAAACCAACCATGAAAAAAATAGGTATTACTTTCATATTAATACTCCACTTTCTCTAGCCACTCTCGTGGTATATCGATACGCAAAGAGTTAAGCAGTTGACCGGTTGCGTTCATTACGCGGTATTTTGCGTATTGCTCAGCATATTTGGCATCCAAGTAGTCCTTACGTGCTTCAAACAGCTCATTTTCTGTGTTGAGCAAATCGAGTAGGGTACGCTTACCAATACGATATTGTTTCTCGTAGGCAATGACTGTTTTTGCGGCTGAATCTACGTGATCGGATAGGAACTCTTTTTGTTGCAGCGTAAGATCCAATGCGCTCCAAGACAGCCTTAAACCTTCTTCAACATTTTGATATGCACCTTCACGAAGGTCTTTTGCTTTATTGAGTTGGTAAGCGAAGTTTTCAGAGTTCGCTGCGTCGCTACCACCGTTGTAAAGGTTATAACGCAATCTGAGCATAGCCAGTGTTTCGTCGCTTCTGCCTTTTAGACCGTCCGCATCATCACGCCAAGTCTGAGAAGCTTCAATTGAGATGGTTGGGTAGTTAACGCCCTTAGATTGTTTGTACTGGAACTTTGCGGAATCCACATCAGCCAACGCGACTTGGATGACTGGGTGGACTTCAAATGCTAATCCGATTGCTTCGTCCACGGTGTAAGGAAGGAAGTTTTCATCGGCACGTGGAAAGATCAAACCTTGTGGTGTTTGACCCACTAAACGAGTGAACATGGTATGAGAATCGAAAAGGTTGTTCTGTGCAGCCGCCAAGTTACCGTGCGCTTTCGCTAAACGAGCTTCAACTTGCGTTAAATCGGCAGTCGATCCAATCCCAGAATTTACGCGCTTTTTAATATCTGCGTAAATTTTCTTATGCACTGCAAGGTTGTTCTCTGACAGAGTTAATATTTCGTACGCTTTCACTGAGTCTAAATAAACTCTGGTTACTTCTAACGCGGTGTCTGAAGCGTCAGCGAGTAGTTGAAATCTTACCGATTCAGCATCTGCTGCAGTTCGGTCCATATCATTCAGTGTTGCGCTGCCATCCCATATGAGCTGGGTTAAAGTGATGGACGCTTCCTTTCGTGTTAAATCCGTGTCTCCACGGCTCACTTCTTCAGCCGGGTCAATCCCTTCATAACCGATGCCCGCATCCAAGTCTATGGATGGTAAATATGCTCCAGATGAGGCTTCGTTGATGTATTTACGACTGTTGAACTCATTGAACGCACTCTTGATGTCTGGGTTATTCTTCAACGTGAGCGCTACGGCTTGCTCTAAAGTTTGACCGAACACGGGTGACGTCAAAATGAAACTGCAGCAGCAAGCTATTTTTAGTCGATTCCATTTCACAGTGGTTCTCCTAGAAAATTTGTATAGCTTTTTAGTTATTTCATCTCAAGATTGAGACGAAACATCACAAATAACAGCTTATCGTCGATGAATTAATCAACATTCTGTTAACCCTAGGCTTTTATTCAGAAAATCCAGTGATCCGCCTAATAAAACCTTAGCACATATGAGCCAGAGTGCTCATTTGGTTGGCAGCCTTTATCAGAAGAAAAGCTTGAATTCTTAATATCATAGCGTCCTACAACCTGTTTCGCGCCTAAAGTAAAACGATCCCCGCCTATGGAACTCGTTCCCATCTCGTTGTCGCCATATACAAAGAAAACACGATGATTTTGACTAAACTATAGTCGTATTTGTTGGGGTGACAAACTTTTGACAACTTGAAAGCCTGGTGGGGTGATTTATGGATCGAGTAACCTTTAGCTCGCTTGCGAGTAATATCGTAGTTATTGGAATTGACGGGGAAATTAGGACCTTAGAACCAGGTCAGGTCCCTGCATCTGGGGAATTGGTTATCACTGAAGTGTCTGACACTTCTCAATTGAATTTCGAACAAATAGCCCCTGATGGCAGCTCAATTAATGTAACGGACGATATCACCGCACTAATTGAGGCAATCGCAGCCGGGGAAGACCCTGCACAGCTTGAAGGTGACTTTGAACCTGCAGCGGGTGAAAGCGATGGTTCGAGTCCACAGTCGACTGGAGCAATTGATCGTACAGGCGCAGAAGCCCTTGCTAGTACGGATTTCGAAACGGTCGGTACAGCAATAACCCTATCAGAAACTCAAGAGCTTTCGTTGCTTGAGTTTATCAACCAACAAATAATTATCCCTGCTCAGGTTATCGTTCAGGACATATCCAGCCCGACAATAAACGAAGGTGATCAAGCGTCTTTTGAAGTCACTCTCGACCAGCCCACACAGCAAGAGACTGAGGTGACATTATCCCTTAGTGATGATTCTGCGACAGGGGGAGCTGATTACGACAACTCGGTTATTACTATTACTTTTGAAGATGGAAGTACGGATCAAATAAATGTCGGAGAAGATGGGACGTTTTCTGTTTCAATCCCCATTGGAGATGAGTCGTTCGTAATCACGGTGGATACGATTGATGACGACGTATTTGAAGGAAACGAAACTTTCACGTTAAGCGGTGGTACGGAGAACCAGCCGGAACCCGTTACAGGTGTGGCAACAATAACAGATGATGGCACTGGTCCGGGTGAAGAGCCTGATGACGATCGACCGACCGTTGCTTCTGTCAGCGATACAACCGTAAACGAGGGTGAGGAAGCTGTGCTTGAGGTAACGCTTAGCAACCCGAGTACGTCAGAAACGACGGTGAACATGACGTTATCTGATGGAACTGCGGAGGGTGGATTAGATTACACAAACACTTCCGTCACTATTACGTTCGAGGATAACAGCACTCAGATTGTTAATGTAAACCCAGACGGTAGCTTTGCTGTCACTGTCCCTGCGAATGAGGTTAGTTACAATGTCACGATAAATACGATAGACGATGATTTGTTTGAAGGAACGGAGACGTTTACGTTATCGGGCTCAACAGAGAATCAAAATGGCACAACGTCAGGAACGGGAACCATCGTTGATGACGGTTCTGGTCCCGGTCCCAATCCGGATGACGATAGACCGACAGTTGCATCTATTAGTGATACTACGGTTAATGAGGGCGATTTAGCCAGATTAGATGTGACGCTTAGTAACCTAAGTACGACCGATACTGTGGTCAGTATGAATCTGGCTGATGGTAGCGCTGAAGGTGGAATAGATTACACCAACACATCCGTTACGATTACTTTCGAAGACAACAGCACTCAAGTCGTAAACGTCAATCCAGATGGTAGCTTTGATGTATCCGTGCCAGCGAACAATATAAGCTACAGTGTCACTATTAGTACGATTGATGACGACCTCTTTGAAGGCTCAGAAACATTTACTTTGTCTGGAAACACTGGCAATCAAGCGATTCCTCAGACGGGAACAGGGACCATTGTTGATGATGGTACTGGCCCGGGACCTGACCCTGATGACGACCGTCCAACGGTATCCATTAGCGATGCGGGAGTTGTTAATGAAGGTGATACGGTAAACTTCGTTGTGTCTCTAACTAATGAAGCTGATTCTCCAGTCCAAGTAGAACTAGGTCTTGATCTTGGTGATACCGAAACGGGCGATCTTGGCGTCCTAGAATACAACACTGGTTCAGGTTGGGTTGCAGTACCAAACGATGGTGTAGTTACGGTACCTGCGGGATTAAGCGAGTTTGATGTTCGCGTTGCTACTATTGATGACGAAGTGTTTGAAGGTCCTGAAGAGTTCAGTGTTAGTGTGACAGGTTTGGACTCAGTTCAAGGTTCTGATTCAGGTAGTGCAACGATTGTCGATGACAATACTGGTCCTAGTCCCGATCCGGACGACGACCGCCCAACGGTTTCTATTAGTGACGCTGGCACAATTAACGAAGGTGACACCGCCAATTTCGTTGTATCTCTAACTAATGCTTCAGAAGCTCCAGTGGAAGTGCAGCTCGACCTTAACCTTGGTGACACCGAAGCAGGCGACCTCGGCACTCTCGAATACAACACCGGCTCCGGTTGGGTTGCAGTGCCTGTTGATGGTGTAGTGACTGTACCAGCAGGGTTAACTGAGTTCGATGTACGAATCGCTTCGATTGACGATGAAGTCTACGAAGGTCCAGAGAACTTTACGGTAGATGTGACCGGTCTCGGCCCTGTTCAAGGCACTGATACGGGTACAGCAACCATCGTCGATGATGGTACAGGTCCTGATCCCGATCCGGATGATGACCGTCCAACCGTATCTATTAGCGATGCTGGCACGATTAATGAAGGCGATACTGCAAACTTTGTTGTATCACTGACCAATGCATCTGAATCCCCAGTGGAAGTTCAACTGGATCTTAATCTCGGTGACACCGAAGCAGGTGACCTTGGTACCCTTGAATACAACACTGGTTCAGGATGGGTAGCCGTTCCTGTCGATGGCGTAGTGACTGTGCCAGCAGGCTTAACTGAGTTCGATGTACGAATTGATTCTATTGATGACGAAGTCTACGAAGGTCCAGAGAACTTCACCGTAGGCGTAACTGGTTTAGGTCCCATCCAAGGTACTGACACGGGCACAGCCACTATCGTCGATGATGGTACGGGACCAGAGCCTGAGCCAGATGATGACCGTCCAACGGTTTCTATTAGCGATGCTGGCACAATTAACGAAGGTGACACCGCCAATTTCGTTGTCTCGTTAACTAACGCTTCTGAAGCTCCAGTGGAAGTGCAGCTCGACCTTAACCTCGGTGATACAGAGGCTGGCGACCTCGGCACTCTTGAGTACAACACCGGTTCAGGTTGGGCGACCGTTCCTGTCGATGGCGTAGTGACTGTGCCAGCAGGCTTAACTGAGTTCGATGTGCGTATTGCTTCGATTGATGATGAAGTTTATGAAGGTCCAGAGAATTTCACGGTAGACGTAACAGGTCTTGGTCCTGTTCAAGGTACCGATACGGGCACAGCCACTATCGTTGATGATGGTACGGGCCCTGAACCCGACCCAGATGATGACCGTCCAACCGTATCTATCAGTGATGCTGGTACGATTAACGAAGGTGACACCGCCAACTTCGTTGTCTCATTAACTAACGCTTCTGAAGCCCCAGTGGAAGTGCAGCTCGACCTTAACCTTGGTGATACCGAAGCAGGTGACCTCGGTACTCTCGAATACAACACCGGCTCAGGTTGGGTTGCCGTTCCTGTCGATGGCGTAGTGACTGTGCCAGCAGGGTTAACTGAGTTTGATGTGCGTATTGCATCGATTGATGACGAAGTTTACGAAGGTCCTGAAAACTTCACGGTAGATGTGACCGGTCTCGGCCCTGTTCAAGGCACTGATACGGGTACCGCAACCATCGTCGATGATGGTACGGGGCCTGATCCAGATCCGGACGACGACCGTCCAACCGTATCTATCAGTGACGCTGGCACGATCAACGAGGGCGATACCGCCAATTTCGTTGTATCTCTGACCAATGCATCTGAATCCCCAGTGGAAGTTCAACTGGATCTTAATCTCGGTGATACCGAAGCAGGTGACCTCGGTACTCTTGAGTACAACACAGGCTCAGGTTGGGTAGCCGTGCCTATCGATGGCGTAGTGACTGTACCAGCAGGCTTAACTGAGTTCGATGTTCGAATCGCATCGATTGATGACGAAGTTTATGAAGGTCCAGAGAACTTCACCGTAGACGTAACAGGTCTTGGTCCTGTTCAAGGCACTGATACGGGTACAGCAACCATTGTCGATGACGGTACAGGTCCTGATCCCGATCCGGATGATGACCGTCCAACCGTATCTATTAGCGATGCTGGCATGATTAACGAAGGTGACACCGCCAATTTCGTTGTATCACTGACCAATGCTTCTGAAGCCCCAGTTGAGGTTCAACTCGACCTTAATCTCGGTGATACCGAAGCTGGTGACCTAGGTACTCTCGAATACAACACAGGCTCAGGTTGGGTTGCAGTACCCGTTAGTGGTGTAGTGACTGTACCAGCAGGGTTAACTGAGTTTGATGCGCGTATTGCATCGATTGATGACGAAGTCTACGAAGGTCCAGAGAACTTCACCGTAGATGTGACCGGTCTCGGCCCTGTTCAAGGCACTGATACGGGGACAGCAACCATCGTTGATGATGGTACTGGCCCTGATCCAGATCCGGACGACGACCGTCCAACCGTATCTATCAGTGACGCTGGCACGATCAACGAGGGCGATACCGCCAATTTCGTTGTCTCATTAACCAACGCTTCTGAAGCCCCAGTCGAAGTTCAACTGGATCTTAACCTCGGTGATACCGAAGCAGGCGACCTCGGTACCCTTGAGTACAACACCGGTTCAGGTTGGGCGACCGTTCCTGTCGATGGCGTAGTGATTGTGCCAGCAGGCTTAACTGAGTTCGATGTACGAATCGCTTCTATTGATGACGAAGTCTACGAAGGTCCGGAAAACTTCACGGTAGACGTAACTGGTCTCGGTCCTGTCCAAGGTACTGATACAGGTACCGCAACCATCGTCGATGATGGTACGGGGCCAGAGCCTGAGCCAGATGATGACCGTCCGACGGTATCTATTAGTGATGCTGGTACGATTAACGAGGGCGATACCGCCAATTTCGTTGTCTCATTATCTAATGCATCAGAAGCTCCAGTGGAGGTTCAGCTCGATCTTAACCTTGGTGATACCGAAGTGGGCGACCTCGGTACTCTCGAATACGACACCGGCTCAGGTTGGGTAGCCGTTCCTGTTGGTGGCGTAGTAAGTGTTCCTGCTGGTATGACTCAGTTCGATGTGCGTATTGCATCGATTGATGACGAAGTCTACGAAGGTCCAGAGAACTTCACGGTAGACGTAACTGGTTTAGGTCCTGTGCAAGGTACCGATACGGGCACAGCCACTATCGTCGATGACGGTACAGGGCCAGACCCAGATCCGGACGACGATCGCCCTGGCGTTACTATTAGTGATGCTGGTGTCATCAATGAGGGTGATACGGCTAATTTTGTCGTTACTTTGGCAAACGTTTCTGAAGATGATGTTCAAGTCGAGCTAGGTCTCAACCTTGGCGATACCGAAGCAGGTGACCTCGGTACTCTCGAATACAACACCGGCTCAGGTTGGGTTGCCGTTCCTGTCGATGGCGTAGTGACTGTGCCAGCAGGGTTAACTGAGTTTGATGTGCGTATTGCATCGATTGATGACGAAGTTTACGAAGGTCCAGAGAACTTCACCGTAGATGTGACCGGTCTCGGTCCTGTCCAAGGCACAGACACAGGTACTGCAACCATCGTCGATGATGGTACGGGACCAGAGCCTGAGCCAGATGATGACCGTCCAACGGTTTCTATTAGCGATGCTGGCACAATTAACGAAGGTGACACCGCCAATTTCGTTGTCTCACTGACCAATGCTTCTGAAGCCCCAGTTGAGGTGCAACTCGACCTTAACCTCGGTGACACGGAAGCAGGTGACCTCGGTAGTCTAGAGTACAACACAGGCTCAGGTTGGGTTGTGGTGCCTGTCGATGGCGTAGTGACTGTACCAGCAGGGTTAACTGAGTTTGATGTACGAATCGCTTCGATTGATGATGAAGTCTACGAAGGTCCTGAAAACTTCACGGTAGACGTAACTGGTTTAGGTCCTGTGCAAGGTACCGATACGGGCACAGCCACTATCGTTGATGACGGTACAGGGCCAGACCCAGATCCGGACGACGACCGCCCAACGGTTTCTATTAGTGACGCTGGCACAATTAACGAAGGTGACACCGCCAATTTCGTTGTATCTCTAACTAATGCTTCAGAAGCTCCAGTGGAAGTGCAGCTCGACCTTAACCTCGATGACACGGAAGCAGGTGACCTCGGTACTCTTGAGTACAACACCGGCTCTGGTTGGGTAGTTGTTCCTGTCGATGGCGTAGTGACTGTGCCAGCAGGGTTAACTGAGTTCAATGTACGAATTGCATCGATTGACGATGAAGTCTACGAAGGTCCTGAAAACTTCACGGTAGACGTAACAGGTCTTGGCCCTGTTCAAGGTTCCGATACGGGTACAGCAACCATCGTCGATGATGGTACAGGGCCTGATCCCGATCCGGATGATGACCGTCCAACGGTATCTATTAGTGATGCTGGTACGATTAACGAAGGCGATACCGCCAACTTCGTTGTCTCGTTAACTAATGCATCAGAAGCCCCAGTAGAAGTGCAACTCGACCTTAACCTCGGTGATACCGAAGCAGGTGACCTTGGTACTCTCGAATACAACACTGGCTCAGGTTGGGTTGCCGTCCCTGTTGGTGGTGTAGTAAGTGTTCCTGCTGGTATGACTCAGTTCGATGTGCGTATTGCTTCGATTGATGACGAAGTTTATGAAGGTCCAGAGAACTTCACGGTAGACGTGACCGGTCTTGGTCCTGTCCAAGGTACCGATACGGGTAGCGCAACCATTGTTGATGACGGTACGGGACCTGGTCCAGATCCGGACGACGATCGCCCTGGCGTTACTATTAGTGATGCTGGTGTCATCAATGAGGGTGATACGGCTAATTTTGTCGTTACTTTGGCAAACGTTTCTGAAGATGATGTTCAAGTCGAGCTAGGTCTCAACCTTGGCGATACCGAAGCAGGTGACCTTGGTACCCTTGAATACAACACTGGCTCAGGATGGGTTGCAGTGCCTGTCGATGGCATAGTAAGCGTTCCTGCTGGTATGACTCAATTCGATGTTCGAATCGCATCGATTGATGACGAAGTCTACGAAGGTCCAGAGAACTTCACGGTAGATGTGACCGGTCTCGGCCCTGTTCAAGGCACTGACACGGGCACAGCCACTATCGTCGATGATGGTACAGGTCCTGATCCCGATCCGGATGATGACCGTCCAACCGTATCTATTAGCGATGCTGGCACGATTAATGAAGGCGATACTGCAAACTTTGTTGTATCACTGACCAATGCTTCTGAAGCACCAGTTGAAGTGCAACTCGATCTTAACCTTGGTGATACCGAAGCCGGTGACCTTGGCACTCTCGAATACAACACGGGCTCAGGTTGGGTTGCCGTCCCTGTTGGTGGTGTAGTAAGTGTTCCTGCTGGTATGACTCAGTTCGATGTTCGAATCGCATCGATTGATGATGAAGTCTACGAAGGTCCAGAGAACTTCACCGTAGACGTAACAGGTCTTGGTCCTGTGCAAGGTTCCGACACGGGTACAGCCACTATCGTCGATGACGGTACAGGGCCAGACCCAGATCCGGACGACGACCGTCCAACGGTTTCTATTAGCGACGCTGGCACAATTAACGAAGGTGACACTGCCAACTTCGTTGTCTCGTTAACTAATGCATCAGAAGCCCCAGTCGAGGTTCAACTCGATCTTAACCTTGGTGACACCGAAGTGGGCGACCTCGGTACTCTCGAATACAACACCGGCTCAGGTTGGGTTGCAGTCCCTGTTGGTGGCGTAGTAAGTGTTCCTGCTGGTATGACTCAGTTCGATGTGCGCATTGCTTCTATTGATGACGAAGTCTACGAAGGTCCAGAGAACTTCACGGTAGATGTGACCGGTCTTGGCCCTGTTCAAGGCACTGACACGGGCACAGCCACTATCGTCGATGACGGTACAGGGCCAGACCCAGATCCGGACGACGACCGTCCAACGGTATCTATTAGTGATGCTGGTACGATTAACGAGGGAGATACCGCCAATTTCGTTGTCTCATTAACTAACGCTTCTGAAGCCCCAGTCGAAGTTCAACTCGACCTTAACCTTGGTGATACCGAAGCCGGCGACCTTGGCACTCTCGAATACAACACAGGCTCAGGATGGGTTGCAGTGCCTGTCGATGGCATAGTAAGCGTTCCTGCTGGTATGACTCAATTCGATGTTCGAATCGCATCGATTGATGACGAAGTCTACGAAGGTCCAGAGAACTTCACGGTAGATGTGACCGGTCTCGGCCCTGTTCAAGGCACTGACACGGGCACAGCCACTATCGTCGATGACGGTACAGGACCAGACCCAGATCCGGACGACGACCGCCCAACGGTTTCTATTAGCGACGCTGGCACGATCAACGAGGGCGATACCGCCAATTTCGTTGTCTCATTAACTAACGCTTCTGAAGCCCCAGTCGAAGTTCAACTCGACCTTAACCTTGGTGATACCGAAGCCGGCGATCTTGGCACTCTCGAATACAACACAGGCTCAGGTTGGGTTGCAGTACCCGTTAGTGGTGTAGTGACTGTACCAGCAGGCTTAACTGAGTTCGATGTTCGAATCGCATCGATTGATGATGAAGTTTATGAAGGACCAGAGAACTTCACCGTAGACGTAACAGGTCTTGGTCCTGTTCAAGGTTCCGATACGGGTACAGCAACCATCGTCGATGATGGTACAGGTCCTGATCCCGATCCGGACGACGACCGTCCAACGGTATCTATCACTGACGCAGGCACAATTAACGAAGGTGACACCGCCAATTTCGTTGTCTCATTAACTAACGCTTCTGAAGCCCCAGTGGAAGTGCAACTCGAACTTAACCTTGGTGACACCGAAGTGGGCGATCTCGGTACTCTTGAATACAACACGGGCTCAGGTTGGGTAGCCGTTCCTGTTAATGGTGTGGTGAGTGTTCCTGCTGGTATGACTCAGTTCGATGTTCGAATCGCTTCGATTGATGATGAAGTCTACGAAGGTCCAGAGAACTTCACGGTAGATGTGACCGGTCTTGGCCCTGTTCAAGGCACTGACACGGGCACAGCCACTATCGTCGATGACGGTACAGGGCCAGACCCAGATCCGGACGACGACCGCCCAACGGTATCTATCAGTGATGCTGGAACGATTAACGAAGGTGACACCGCCAACTTCGTTGTCTCTCTAACTAATGCATCAGAAGCCCCAGTCGAAGTGCAACTCGACCTTAATCTCGGTGATACCGAAGCCGGCGATCTTGGCACTCTCGAATACAACACAGGCTCAGGTTGGGTAGCCGTTCCTGTTAATGGTGTGGTGAGTGTTCCTGCTGGTATGACTCAGTTCGATGTTCGAATCGCTTCGATTGACGACGAAGTCTATGAAGGTCCAGAGAACTTCACCATAGACGTAACTGGTCTTGGTCCTGTCCAAGGCACAGACACAGGTACCGCAACCATCGTTGATGATGGTACGGGTCCTGATCCCGATCCGGATGATGACCGTCCAACGGTTTCTATTAGTGATGCAGGCACAATTAACGAAGGTGACACCGCCAATTTCGTTGTCTCGTTAACTAACGCTTCTGAATCCCCAGTGGAAGTTCAACTGGATCTTAATCTCGGTGACACGGAAGCCGGCGACCTTGGTACCCTTGAATACAACACTGGCTCAGGTTGGGTTGCCGTTCCTGTCGATGGCGTAGTGACTGTACCAGCAGGCTTAACTGAGTTCGATGTACGAATCGATTCTATTGATGATGAAGTTTATGAAGGACCAGAGAACTTCACGGTAGATGTGACCGGTCTTGGCCCTGTTCAAGGCACTGACACGGGCACAGCCACTATCGTCGATGATGGTACGGGTCCTGAGCCCGATCCGGATGATGACCGTCCGACGGTATCTATTAGTGATGCTGGCACAATTAACGAAGGTGACACCGCCAATTTCGTTGTCTCGTTAACTAACGCTTCTGAAGCCCCAGTTGAAGTGCAACTCGACCTTAACCTCGGTGATACCGAAGTGGGTGACCTCGGCACTCTTGAGTACAACACCGGTTCAGGTTGGGCGACCGTTCCTGTCGATGGCGTAGTGACTGTACCTGCAGGATTAACTGAGTTCGATGTACGAATCGCTTCGATTGATGATGAAGTCTACGAAGGTCCTGAAAACTTCACGGTAGACGTAACTGGTTTAGGTCCTGTGCAAGGTTCCGACACGGGTACCGCAACCATCGTCGATGATGGTACGGGTCCTGATCCCGATCCAGATGATGACCGTCCAACGGTGTCTATTAGTGATGCTGGCACGATCAACGAAGGCGATACCGCCAACTTCGTTGTCTCGTTAACTAATGCATCAGAAGCCCCAGTCGAAGTTCAACTCGACCTTAATCTTGGTGACACCGAAGCAGGCGACCTCGGCACTCTCGAATACAACACTGGCTCAGGTTGGGTAGCCGTTCCTGTTAATGGTGTGGTGAGTGTTCCTGCTGGTATGACTCAGTTCGATGTTCGAATCGCTTCGATTGACGACGAAGTCTACGAAGGCCCAGAGAACTTCACGGTAGATGTGACCGGTCTCGGTGCTGTCCAAGGTACTGATACGGGGACCGCAACCATTGTCGATGATGGTACTGGCCCTGATCCCGATCCGGACGACGACCGCCCAACGGTATCTATTAGTGATGCTGGCACGATTAACGAAGGTGACACTGCCAACTTCGTTGTCTCGCTCACTAACGAGTCTGAAGCTGCGGTTCAGGTTCAGCTTACTCTTAACACTGGTGACACCGGAGTGGGTGATCTAAGCACGCTTGAATATAATACTGGTTCCGGCTGGGTTGCAGTTCCGAATGATGGTTTAGTCACGGTACCAGCAGGCTCGACTCAATTTGATGTTCGAATTGATACCCTGAACGACGCAGTGTTTGAGCAGGATGAGGACTTCAGTGTTTCTGTTGTAGGCGTTGGTCCTGTATTGGGCTCTGATGTCGGTAATGCAACAATTATCGATAATGATGCACCTCCAGCTATTTCCGACGTTATCGATGCGGTTGTTTCAGAAGAAGGGTTAACCGATGGTATACCTGATTCCACGGGTTCTCCTACCGATACTACAAATGCAGCCAGCTTCTCAGGGTCATTTACAGTTGGAGACCCGGATACAGCGAATGTTTCAGTCGTTCTTTCTGGTCCAAATACACTCACATCAGGTGGAGAGCCTGTGTCTTGGGCATGGAACAGCAATACTCAAACATTGACGGCTTCTACTGCGAGTTTAGCTGTTGTTGCAACTGTTGTTCTCACGGAGCCCGCTGTCTCAGGACAAGGTTCTTGGGATTACAACATCACACTGTTTGAACCACTCGATCATCCGGTGAATGATGTTGAGGATATCATTGACTTTGATTTGCAGATCTCGGTCAGTGATGGTCAAACCACAACGTCTGAAAGCCTCAATGTTATTGTTGAAGATGACCGTCCATCAGTACCAAGTAACGTGCCAGTAGTAGACGTTACAAACTTGGATATCCCCGATGTTATAACTGGACAAGTGAGCTTTACAGGTAATGGTGCAGATTCTTTCAGTAGAACCTTTGGTGACGTTGTTGTAACAGCCGAAGGTTTTATTTCGGATGAATCGGTGACGCTTGGCGCAGCACAAGTCAATCAGTCTTCGGATGGTATTGGGGTTAAAAGCTCAGGTGACAACGGCTTCCCGTTAGATAATGAGGTCGATTACCGTTTTGCTAACAATCAAGGTGTATCTGAAAAACTCATCATAGACTTGGGTGATAAAGTTGCATTTGGTGCGGAAATTGAGTTTGCCAAAATGTTTGGAGGTGAATTAGAAGAAGGGGTCGCATCATTCTATCGAGATGGCGTGCTAATTGCTCAACAAACCTTTACTTCTGATGCTCAAAGTGGTGATTTCGCAGCAAACTTTAGTGTTCAGCAAGGTGGCTTTGATCAGATCATTCTAGAAGCAACGGATAACGGTAATGGACCGAATATTGAAGACAATAGTGATTTTACTGTTAAATCCATTACCTTTATCGGTTCTGATGGTGGTATTCCAATCGCATCCGCAGAGGGAACAATTAGTTCTACATACGGTGCAGATGGTCCGGGCGTAACAGCTTTAACGGGTGCGGAATCAGGTTTACAGACGGCAGGTGGAGACGATATTACAGTCAGCGTCGACGCGCAAAACCCTAATCGTTTAGTTGGTTCAACAGATAATGGTGTTGCGTTCGAAGTGCAGTTTACACCGAGCACAGGCAAGTGGGAGTTCATCCAATATGAGCCACTCAGCGAACCTATTGGTGATGGTGATATTGACTTCGAGTACACAGTAACGGATGCCGATGGAGACAATGTTACGGGATCATTTGCAGTTAACCCTGCTATCCCACCAACCATTTCTGGTGCAGTAGCACTTAATGTGTCTGAAGAAGGTTTACCTGATGCGAATGCCGACAATGGAGCATTAGCTGGTTTTATTGATACAACAGATTCCACGAATGATACTGGCTCACTTACATTGGGAGCAACTGTGGAATCCGTCACATTGGGCTTACCAACGACGCTAATTTCAAGTGATGGAGATGCATTAGTTTGGACGCTCTCAAACAACGATAAGACACTTACGGGCTCTGCAAGCGGTCAGCCAATTATTGAGGTGTCGGTTGACGATCTTGGTAATTTATCGACAGAGCTACTAGGAAAAGTCGATCATCCGGATAGTGGTGGCGAAGACGTAATTGATTTAGAAGTTCCAGTGATTGCGTCAAACGCACTTGGTATTACTAGCTCTGCAACTGCTACGGTCGCCATTGAAGATGACTCTCCATTTGCTGAAACGGTTGTTGAAGACGTTAATGCGATGCAAACAACAGGTTCCAACGTTCAGTTGATCCTGGATGTATCAGGATCGATGGGGTGGGATTCAGTTACTGGTTCAAGTTCAAATGTTGTAACTTCGCGTCTTGATGTACTGAAAAGCGCATCGATAGCCTTGTTATTAGAATACCAATTACTTGGAGATACTAAAGTTCAAATCACAACCTTCAGTAGTAATGCAAATGTACTTGGCGAAGATGGTGTTGAATCATCAGATAACAGCTTACCTAATGATTTAACAACAATTTGGATGGATGTTGATCAAGCTATCGCACTGATTAATAGCTTAACTGCAGGTGGCGGTACGGATTACGACGATGCCGTTGCACTTGCTGCCGAAGATGATGTTTGGGGTAATCCTGAGCTACTTGCGGATGCAAACAACCTTAGCTACTTCCTATCGGATGGTAATCCTAGCTCTACCGGGAATCAGATTAATGCAACAGAACAGTCGGATTGGGAAGCGCAGCTAGAGCAATATAATGTAACAGCGCTCGCTTACGGTATTGGTACCGGAGCTGCAACTCAGTTCTTAGAGCCTGTTGCTTATGACGCTAATAATCCAATAGATAAACAAATCGACCCAATTATCGTTCCGGATATTAATAGCCTTCCAGCGATACTCATCCAATCGATCGTAACGCCAATAACTGGTGCTTTAGGTTCGACTGTTATGGGGGGAAGTTCGTCGTTCTTTGGTGCTGATGGCGGCTATGTATCGTCATTTAACTATGGTGGCGCAACGGGTATTACGGTGACGTTTGATGGTACGACTATTACGGTGGATGATGACGCGAACAACACTGGAGCGACAACCATTGTTGATGCAGTTGAAGATACCGTGACGATTGTAGTGGACAGTCAAAACTCTGTAGTTATTGATTTAAACACGGGTGAATACACCTTCTTTGCTTCATCGATTGCGGTTGCTACTCAGTTTGACTTTGATTACGTACTGACTGACGGCGATGGTGATACTACAGCAGAAACCGTTTCATTTGATTTGGAGCCAAACTCTGTTGAAGCTGTAGATGACACAGCTTCAACACCTGAAGGGACGCCAATTGTGGTTGATGTACTTTCAAACGATACCAACAGCGACAATGCGGCTACACTAATGTTGGCTGACGCAGTTGTTGATCCAAGTAAAGGTCAAGTACTCGTTGTAGATAATCAGTTGGTATTTATCCCTTCAAATAGTTTGGATGATGGAGATAGTGCAAGAATTTCTTATCGAACTGAGTCATCAAACGGTGATTTTGATATAGGGGCACTTACGGTGTCTGTTACTGCAAGTGTAGGCGCGCCTTCAGGAGTGGGTGGTAATAGTGATGATACTCTTGTTGGTACAGCTAGTGCCGATATCTTACTTGGAGAGGAAGGAGAAGATACTATCTCGGGCAATGCGGGGGAAGATATCATCATAGGAGGTCTAGACGATGATATCCTGACCGGTGGTGCGGATGGTGATGTGTTTGTTTGGACTCAAATGGATAATGCAGTGGATTCAGTCACAGACTTTGATGCGTCGGAAGGCGACAAACTCGAACTTAGAGATTTGTTCGATGATGTTTCTGGTACCGATATGTCGACGCTGCTTGATGATTTTGAGTCTGGTGACTTCTCTGGACAAGTGAATGGTATTACCTTGTCTGTAACGGAAGATTCTGGAGACTCGACCCTAACCATTAATAAAGGGGGGCAGCAGTTAGATATCAACTTCGATGGCGCATCGGCTGCAGATATTGCCAACAGTATCATTACTAATCTTGAGCAATTGAGAGAATAAAAAAACGGAGCGAAAGCTCCGTTTTCTTTTGAATCTAAAATAGCCAGCGATTAAAGGACCTTACACGCAAAGCCTTTTAGGTAGAAACCTTCTGGGTAAGCGGTATCAGTAGGGTGATCCGCTGCTTGTTCGAAACGTTCCACAAATTTTACTTGGCGATTTGCATCTACTGCGGCATCGGCAATAATTTTTTGGAACAGAACTTGGTCCATCAGACCAGAACAAGAATAGGTAAGTAGTGTGCCACCAGGGTTTAGAATTTGCATGGCCAACATGTTTATATCCTTGTAGCCACGACACGCGCCATTTAGTTGTGCTTTGCTTTCAGCAAATTTCGGTGGATCCATGATAACAACGTCGAACTTCGTACCTTGGTCACGGTATTCACGTAGCAGTTTGAACACATCGGCGTTTAGGAATACAGCACGTTTCTTAGAGATATCAAACTCATTCAGCTCTGCATTGAATTTTGCTGTGTCGAGAGCAGGTTGTGATACATCGGCGTTAATAACACGTTTCGCGCCACCTTTTAGCGCGTACAGACCAAAACCACCTGTGTACGAGAAACAGTTGAGAACTTCTTTATCTTTCACGTACTTCATCGCTTGTTGACGGCTATCACGTTGGTCTAAGTAGAAACCAGTTTTATGACCACCAACAATATCTACGCTGATCTTCACGCCGTTTTCTTCAATTACCACTGATTTTGGTGGCTCTTCACCGTGCAATACGCCGGTTGTTTCTTTAAGACCTTCCTTCTTACGTACCGCGACGTCAGAACGCTCGTAAACGTTACAACCAGGGAAACACTCAACTAACGCATCAACAATAGCTTGTTTGTTGTATTCTGCACCTGCACTTAGAAGCTGACACACAAAGAAGTTTTGGTAACGGTCGATCGTAACACCTGGCATACCATCAGACTCTGCTGCGATAAGGCGGTAGCCAGTAAGACCGTCCCGGTCGATAACGTCTTCACGAAGAAGCTGAGCGTTGTTGAAGCGCTTAACGAAGAATGCTTTGTTGATCTCTTCTTTTTCAAAGCTCCAAATACGAGCACGAATTTGAGAAGCTGGAGAATATGCCGCTTTAGCTAGCCATTTCCCGTCGTGAGTAAATACATCAACGGTTTCGCCAAGAGCAGGTTCGCCCTCAACTTTACTGATGCCTCGGGAGAAGATCCATGGGTGCTTACGCTTAACCGATTTCTCACGACCTTTAACCAAATAGATAGCAGCTGTCATTTCTTTAGCTCTTGTTGAATTTTGAAAGGGGCGTATTGTCCGGGATGTTGCCCGCAAAAGCAATATCCATCGACAATCCAATCATTTGTAGAGGCTTTAATTATAAACTTGTGAGTGGAATAACGGACGGGTTTTCCAGGCGCAAAAAAGGGCCACCGAAGTGACCCTAGCTATTAGTGTATGTGATTAAGCTTTCAAGCCAGTCAGCAGTGATTCCATAGTGTCACTTTGGGCACGAAGCTGCTCGACATTCTGAGATGTGGTGCTGATCATCGTACACACATTGTTAGCTTGAATGCGGATCTCTTCAACACTCGATGCAATGTTGTCAGCCACTACGCCTTGTTCTTCAGCTGCCGTAGCGATTTGAACGCTGCTGTCAGAAATAGTTTGGTTCTTGTCTGCAAGTGAGCCAATCTCTTGGTTCACTTCGGCCATTAGAGTTTGACCTTCATTCGCATTGTGAACTGTTACTTCCATCAACTTAGTCAGTGATTGACTGTTACGTTGTAGCGCTTCAATCATTGCTTGAATTTCGACGGTTGCTTGTTGAGTCCTGCCAGCAAGAGCACGAACTTCGTCGGCTACGACCGCGAAACCACGACCTTGCTCACCAGCACGCGCCGCTTCAATGGCTGCGTTTAGCGCAAGAAGGTTCGTTTGTTCAGAGATACCGTTGATGGTTGTTACCACTTCATCAATCTGCGCTGCGTTTGCATCTAACTCTTCTACCGCTTGAGATGCTGATTGGATCTCAGTGGAAAGGTTAGAGATAGAGTGAAGCGTGTTTTCCACTTTCACCTGACCTGATTGAGCGACGCTGCGAGCATCATCAGTTTGAGTGCTTGAGTCATGAGCCAGTGTTGCTACTTCGCGAATGGTTGATGCCATTTCCTCTGTTGCGCTTGCCAGCGAATTCAAGTGCTCTTGTTGCGTGTTAGAGATTTCAGAACTGTTTTGAATAGATAGGTTTAGATCTGAGCTGATTTGCTGCATAAGCGCCACAGACTCCTGAATCGACTGAACCATCTTTTGTTCACGATCGGCAACTTTATCGATCGTAATAGCAATCTCACTAAACTCGTCGCGAACAGGGAAAAAGTTCATACGAGCAGTTAAATCACCGTTTGCCAATGTGTTTAGTGCTTTGTTCATTGTGAACATCGCACCACCGATGAACGTCATGATGTAGTAAACGCCCATTGCAATGATAAACAGAGTGATAAGAATAATGCTTACTTGCGTTGTAGATAGTGCTGTCCATAGCGACTGTTCGTGGTTAGCAACGAGACTAAAAGCCCCATTCATAACAGAAACAGCTTCTGGACCTGTACCGAAAGCAATCGTATCTGAACTTGAGATTAGGCTAGCAACTTGAGATTGCGAGAGATTGCCTGCCTCGATAAGACCTTTCATTAACATCAACTCTTCCTGATATAAGTCAGTAATAAGTGAGTCTGCGGCACTGTTCAAAACGAGAGTTAGGATGACTAATGCGATGAGAGGGAGCAAGAAGAGTAGGTAGAACTTTTCTTGAATCTTTAAATGGATGAGATATTTGTCAATCCAACGGAAAGGAATTTCTTTCATAATTATTATAACCATATAAAAACCCACTATCCTTAGTGGGGTAAATAGACGGAAATAATATATCACTCAAATTTAGGGAGCGGTATACGGATGGTACTAAAGTGTGAGAAGTTTCTGATAGTAGGTCACGTACAAGGTGTAGGATTTCGATACCACACATCACATCAAGGCTTGAAACTGGGTTTAACCGGGTACGCGAAGAACTTAAATAATGGGGATGTTGAGGTGATTGCTTGCGGCACCGATGAACAAATCGCGGCGTTTTCTAAGTGGTTGGAAGATGGTCCGCGGACGGCAACGGTTGACAGTGTTACTCAAGAGAGTGTGTCTTATAAGCCTTTCCGCGGATTTAAGATCTTATAGCTCCAAGCGCAATAACTCGATAAGCAACAGCTTCACACGCTGGGCTTGTCGACGTGGCGTTGAGGCGGGCGGTTTATAAGCATTTAGCAGGTTTTGGCAAACCAGCTAGCTTAGTCGCTTGCTTTGCGGGACCTTTCTTGAAAAGTTTGAACAGATACTTGCTGTTTCCTTTCTCTGGACCATGCGCTTTTTCCATCGCTTTAACCAGCATTCTTACAGCTGGTGATGTGTTGAACTCTTCATAGAAATCACGCACGAAGTGAACCACTTCCAAATGCGCCTCTGTCAGTTCAATTTCTTCTTCTTTTGCTAGAAGCTCAATCATGCCTTCTTCCCACTGTGTGTGGTCAAGTAGGTAGCCTTGAGCATCAGTTTCAATTTCTTTGCCGTTATAAACGAACATAGCTCTATTTCCGCTAAGTAACCATTGATAAGTATAGGGTAGCGTAGAGGCTGGCTTGTGCTCAACAAAAGAATCTGTTGAGTCGACTGAGCGAATTAAATTCATACGATTCAAAATATTAAACTGTGGGAGACAATCGTTAAGCTTACACCTTTCGAGTTATGCAAGAAAATGTAAACCTATGCAGGTTGTTAGAAAATTCTCGGGGTGAGTATTTCTATTTTTGCATGAGTATTCAATTTGTTGTTTGAGGGGCGGTGTAAAAAGGAAGGTAACATCCACAAGGTAAGGTGCAAAGAAAAAGCCCGAAGTACAACTTCGGGCTTTTTGGAGCTTCAATTCAATCTGACGGTTTAGTCGTCGTTCATGATACCTAGAATGCTTAGTAGGCTGATGAAGATGTTGTAGATTGAAACATACAGCGTAATTGTCGCAGAGATGTAGTTTGTTTCGCCGCCACGGATGATGCCTTGAGTAGTCATCAGGATTGCCATGGTAGAGAAAACAATAAACAAGCTGCTCATTGCTAGGTGCAGGATAGTAGATTGGATGAAGATACTCGCAATCATACCCACAACTAGAACAACGAACAGTGACAGCATTAGACCACCCATCATAGATAGGTCACGCTTAGTTGTCAGTGCGTAAGCAGAAGCTGCCATGAATGACAGAGCAGTACCGCCAAGTGCTGTTAGCACAACGTCGCCCATGCCAGCACCGATGTACATGTTTAGAATTGGACCGATGGTGTAACCTAAGAAACCCGTAAATAGGAATGTAAATACAAGACCCATGCTGTTGTTACGGTTCTTTTCAGTCAGGAATAGTAGACCGTAGAAACCGACCAACATTAGGATGATACCTGGACGTGGTAGGTTAAACGCCATCGATACGCCAGCAACCAGTGCTGACCATAGTAGAGTCATAGAAAGTAGTGCATATGTATTACGCAATACTTTGTTGGTTTGTAGAGCACTCTCTTGAGTAGTAGTGCGAGAAAACATAGGACTGTTCATAATCTTCCTCTATAAGGGACTGTCTTATCTTTAATATATAGACATATATGGGCCCGATAGTTCAAAAAATCAAGCCCGCCACATGTACATCTAGAACAAAATAATAATAGAAATAATGTGTTATGTATGTGGCAACTTGTAACACAATATTACCGCCTTGCCTAGCGGAGAAAGGCTTATTATTCAAAGCTCTGAAGACCAGTTCACGTAGAATGTTGTAACGTTGCGCAAATTTACAACGCGTTGAATCAACTGGACTTTCGTAACATGGTCTGTTTGCCAGTATGAGAGTAAAGAAAAAGCGCTGATATTTAGTTCAGCGCTTTGTCGGTTATCTCGGTGTTCAGAATGCGTTTAATGGTGAAGAATCTGAGCCAAGAAGTTCTGTGTACGATCCGATTGCGGGTTCTCAAAGAAATCGACAGGATTGTTTTCTTCGATGATTTCCCCCGCGTCCATAAAGATGACTCGGTCGGCGACTTCTTTTGCAAAGCCCATCTCGTGCGTTACACACAGCATGGTCATGCCTTCTTCCGCCAGTTCTACCATTACGTCCAGTACTTCACGCACCATTTCTGGGTCCAGTGCAGAAGTTGGTTCATCAAACAGCATCACTTTAGGGCTCATACACAAAGAACGAGCAATGGCTACACGTTGCTGCTGACCACCGGAGAGCTGCCCCGGATACTTGTCCGCTTGATCGGGGATCTTAACGCGCTCTAAGTACTGCATTGCGATGGCTTCGGCTTCTTCTTTTGGCATTTTCTTCACCCAGATAGGGGCAAGCGTACAATTCTCCAAAACCGTTAGATGAGGGAAAAGGTTAAAGTGCTGGAAGCACATACCCACTTCACGACGAACCGCCTCAATGTTTTTCAGGTCTTCTGTAAGTTCAGTACCCGACACATAGATGCTGCCAGCTTGATGCTCTTCCAGACGGTTGATACAGCGAATCATGGTCGATTTACCAGATCCGGATGGTCCACAGATGACGATTTTTTCGCCTTTCTTAACGTCTAGATTGATGTTCTTTAGTACGTGAAACTCACCATACCACTTATTCATGTCCTTCAACTGGATCATATAATCTTGTTGTTGCGTCATAATACGTCCTTGATCTTGATGAGTTATCGTTTGTGACCGGTATGCAATTTGTTTTCAAGCCATATCGAGTAACGTGACATGCCAAAACAAAATACCCAAAACACTAACGCGACAAATACATAACTTTCTGTTGCGAAACCTAGCCATTCAGGGTCGGTATTCGCAGCTTGTCCAATGCCCAGTACGTCAAACATACCAATAATAAGCACAAGACTGGTGTCTTTAAAGAGACCGATAAAAGTGTTCACAATAGAAGGGATAGTGATCTTAAGCGCCTGTGGCAAAATGATCAGTCCCATCTTCTTCCAATAGGTAAGACCGAGGGCGTCTGCCGCTTCATATTGTCCTTTCGGGATCGCTTGCAAGCCACCACGTACCACCTCTGCCATGTAAGCCGCACTGAACATAACCACACCGATAAGTGCACGGATTAGCTTGTCAGTTTCTGAGCCTTGAGCCAAGAACAGAGGTAACATCACTGATGCCATGAACAGTACAGTAATGAGTGGGACACCACGCCACACTTCGATGTATACAGTACAGATACTGCGGATGATTGGCATATCTGAACGTCGACCCAGGGCAAGCGCAACACCGATTGGAAGGGAGACGACGATACCAACGAGTGCAATGATCAAGGTTACTAGTAGACCACCCCATTTGTGCGTTTCAACCACTTCAAGACCGAATACTCCGCCATAAAGCAAGGCTGCAATAATGAATGGGTAAATGTTTACGAAGAACAACCAAATCCAAATGCGTTTCGGCGTTTTCTCATAAGCAAGTAGCGCAGTAAAAATCGCCAATGTGATGTAGAACAGGCGAGGGCGCCAGAGTTCCGCTTCCGGATAGAAGCCATACATGAACTGTTCCCAACGGACGCTAATAAAGACCCAACATGCGCCTTCACGCGTACAGTCGTCTCTCGTTGTGCCAACCCAGTCTGCATTGATAAACGCCCAATCAACAATGTTCCAAAGAGCAGAAAATACGATATAAGCCAGAATCAACGTCACGATGGAGTTGATTGGTCCATTGAATAGATTTTTGCGTAGCCAACCTACGACACCAACAGTGTTTGCTGGCGGCGGGAGATCAGGCTGAAATTGATGTGTACTCATATTATCTCTCCACCAGCGCAACTTTACGGTTATACAAGTTCATTAACGCAGAAGTGATTAAACTCAACGTCAAGTAAACGCCCATGGTCATCGCGATAATTTCGATCGCTTGTCCAGTTTGGTTCAGCGTAGTTCCTGCGAACACAGAAACCAAATCTGGGTAACCAATCGCCATTGCCAGGGAAGAGTTCTTGGTTAGGTTCAGGTATTGGCTAGTAAGAGGAGGGATGATGATACGTAATGCCTGAGGGATCACGACCAGCTTCAGAGTTTTTGTGCGTGGTAAACCAAGCGACATTGCTGCTTCAGTTTGACCATGACTCACAGCGTTAATACCAGAGCGTACAATCTCTGCGATAAACGATGCAGTATAAACGCTTAACGCAAGTAGAAGTGCAGCCAGTTCAGGAATGATACTGATACCACCTCGGAAGTTAAAACCTTTTAATTCTGGGTACTGCAAAGAAATTGGCATGCCAGCAAGGAAGTAAACCACTAAAGGAAGCGCGATTACTAAGCCAAATACGATGCGACCCATCGGAGTTTGTTGACCTGTTAAACGTTGCTTGTTGTTCGCCCATACATTGATCAAAATGCTTGCGATGATACCTATGACTAGTGCCGCGACGACGAAGCTACTACCAGCCTCCATGACAGGTGCAGGGAAATACAGCCCGCGTACATTCAAAAAGATAGCTTCGCCAAGGCTCATACTTTGCCTTGGTGATGGTAGAGCTTGAAGAACCGCGAAATACCAGAAAAAGATTTGCAGAAGTAGTGGGATATTTCGGAAAGTTTCAATATATACCGCTGCTAATCGGCTCACCAACCAGTTTGATGAGAGACGAGCGATACCCATAACAAAACCAATAACGGTTGCTAGGACAATACCTAACACTGAAACCAGCGCCGTATTGAGTAGACCAACGACGAAAGTACGCCCATAAGAAAACGTTTCGTCGTATTCGATAAGAGTCAGACCAATACCAAAGCCTGCTTCTTGATTAAGAAAACCAAAACCTGTTGCGATACCACGGGCATCAAGGTTCGTCAGTGCATTATTAATGATTGTGTAAAAGAAAAATACCAGTGCAGCTACGGCAATGATCTGGAAAATAGCGGAACGAAAAGCTGGATTATAAATCAGGCTCTTACTTCCGCTTGGTTTGGACATCGTACTTGGCGATGTATCATTCGTCGGCTTCATACAGCGATAACCTCAAACCCTTATTTATAGATTCACTCACGAAAAAGGGCGGCATAAACCGCCCTGTGATAATCGTTGTATTAGCGGATTGGTGGTGCGTACATAAAACCGCCCGCATTCCAAAGTGCATTCACACCACGAGAAATCTTCAGAGGTGAACCTGTACCAACCGTACGCTCAAAGCTTTCGCCGTAGTTACCAACTTGCTTGATCACTTGGTAGCCCCAATCGTCGCGAATGCCTAAACCTTTACCCTTCGGACCATCTACGCCAAGAATACGTTTGATGTTTGGATCTTTTGATTTCAACATCTCATCGGCATTTTTAGAGGTAATGCCGTATTCTTCTGCGTTCACCATCGCAAACAGAGTCCATTTCGCAATATTGAACCATTGATCGTCACCTTGACGTACAACAGGACCTAGAGGCTCTTTAGAGATGATTTCAGGAAGAACGTTAGCTGAAGAAGGGTCTTTCAAGTTCAGACGTAGCGCATACAAACCAGATTGGTCTGTCGTTAGTACGTCACAACGACCAGCATCAAAACCTTTAGAGGTTTGCGCTGCCGTATCAAATACTACAGGTTTATACGCCATACCTTGGTTACGGAAGTAGTCCGCAAGGTTAAGCTCGGTAGTGGTACCTGACTGCACACAGACTGATGCGCCATCAAGTTCTTTCGCACTTGAAACACCAAGATCTTTCTTAACCATGAAACCTTGACCGTCGTAATAGTTTACGCCAACAAAGTTCAGACCAAGAGCCGTATCACGGTGTAGAGTCCAGGTGGTGTTACGTGAAAGCACATCGATTTCACCCGATTGAAGCGCAGTGAATCGTTCTTTCGCGGTTAGGGGTACATATTTAACTTTTGTTTTATCCCCAAGAACGGCTGCAGCCAGTGCTTGGCAATATTCTACGTCGATACCTTCCCATTCACCTTTTGAGTTAGGGTTTGAGAAACCAGGTAGACCGGTACTTACGCCACAAGTAAGGAAGCCTTGTTTCGTGACTTTGTCCAGAGTAGTGTCTGCTGCTTGAGCTGAGGTAGCCATCATTGCAGTAGAAGCCGCTACGACGGAAGCAAGAACTGTTAGTTTGTTTGCCATTTGTATCCTTCCTGTATGATCCATGTTTAATCAGGAGCGACCTGATACAACGTGTCCAATTCGTTAGTGTTTTCGTCCTACATGATTGATTTTCGAAGAAACGGCAATCGCTAAATCAATCAGTTATAAGCGTAGGAAAGGATTTGCTAATTCTCAAATATATAATTTAAAAAGAGTTTTGGAGAGAAGTCACAAAGCGCCTTGCGATTTAGGATGACGAAATGTTAATTGTTTGTAAATAGTGCAACTAATTGTCAGATTGGTGCATCAGAACAATCGATAAAAGAGTGATTAAAACAGAAGGATAAAAGTTTGTTATTAAAAGTGTCATTAGTGTAGGGTGGCTATGTCAGCCGAAAATTTGAACAAAAATTATTTGTGAAGCCGAAACAAGGTGAAGTGGTTGCCCCATTTTTGGTAGCATGAATTTAGACAGTTATTTGAAGTGATCATGGATTGAAATGCGATATTTTCCTCTGTTCTTAGATTTAGTAAATAAACCAGTATTGGTTGTTGGTGGCGGTGAAGTAGCAAGCCGCAAAGTGGAAGCATTGCTCAAAGCCGGAGCAGACGTCACGATTGTCTCCCCAAGCCTTGTCGACTTTCTTGATAAGCTTGCTCAAGAGCAGCAAGTGCGATGGATTCAACGTTTTTATTCAAGTGACATTGTCACTAACTCATTCATTCAAGTATGGGCGACAACGGATAACCCGGAGCTTAACCATCAAGTGTATAAAGACGCAAAAGAGTTAGGTATTTTAGTAAACGTCGTCGATGACAAACCTTATTGTGATTTCATTACGCCTTCGATGATTAACCGCGGTCGTATTCAAATTGCCATCTCGAGTGGCGGTGCATCTCCAGTATTGATCCGAAACATCCGCGAAAAGTTAGAAGCCATCCTGCCGCAAAATATGGGACTGATGGCAGAGTTCGCCAACTCAAAACGTAACTCTATTAAAGAGGCATTACCAAGTGTCGATTTGCGTCGTAAATTTTGGGAGAACTACTTTTCGCACCCCGAGGTGGAAAATGCACGTGATAACCGTGAGCTGGAAACCATCTATCAAGAAACCATGACTAAGCCATTAGACGAGACAGGAAGCTGCACTTGGATTCAGGTAGGTAAAGACGTTGAAATGCTGCCTATTAAAGCCGTGCGCTACATGCAGCAGGCGGAGTTAGCGCTTCACTCAACCAAATGCGAAGCAAATGTGATGGAGTTAGTAAGAAGAGATGCGGAGCGTGAGGCATTTTCGAGTGCAACAGAGCTCTCAGATATGCTCAGAAAAGCCAAAGAAGAGAAGCTTCGTGTTTGTATCTTCGTTCCTTATGGAACAAGTGAGTTTTCACTTCTGCAAGGGCAAGACTTGGTAATCTAAGCTTTGTTATCTAGATACAAGTTCGTTGTCTAAATTAGTTATCAAAAATAGACGCTTAGATTACTCACAACACATACAAAAACGCCGACGAATATCTCGCCGGCGTTTTTTATTCCACTGTTCTCATTCTCTACATTAAGAGAGTAGGAGAGCGCAATTAATCACGGAAGTTGTTGTACTGGAATGGGATACCCGTCTCAGCTTCACGGATCGTTGCAATCGTTGCTTGCAGATCGTCACGCTTCTTACCCGTTACGCGCAGTTTGTCGCCTTGGATAGATGCTTGAACTTTAAGCTTCGCGTCTTTGATTAGTTTAACTAGCTTTTTCGCGGTAGGCGTATCGATACCTTGGCGGAACGCAATGTTTTGGTGCCAGTTCTTACCCGTCGCTTCTGGATTTTTTGCATCCATAGCGTTCGCATCAATGTTACGCTTCGCCAAGTGGCTACGTAGGATGTCACGCATTTGCTTTAGCTGGAACTCGCCTTCTGCTGACACTTTTACATTTTCTTCTACTAGCTCAAAGCTCGCATTCACATTGCGGAAATCGAAACGAGTAGACAGTTCACGGTTAGCGTTATCAACCGCGTTACGTAGTTCAACGGTATCGATTTCTGAAACAATATCAAACGATGGCATGAAGATTCCTTGATTATCTTGTTATAGGGAAATTACTTACTGGATTTTACTGCGGCTGCCAGCATGTCTAGCATCGTTTCAGTATCATCCCAACCTAGACATGGGTCAGTAATCGACTGACCGTAAGTTAGGTTGTTAATATCAGTCATTGGCTGATTGCCTTCAATAATGAAGCTCTCTGCCATGATACCCGCAATGCGAGTGCTGCCTGATTTAATTTGTTCACAAATGTCTTGTGCAACATCAATTTGTTTACGGTGTTGCTTCTGACAGTTCGCATGACTGAAGTCTACAATCAAACGTTGTGGTAAGTCGAATTCAGCAAGTGCATCACACGCTTGTTTTACAGACGCTTCATCAAAGTTAGGACCTTTCTCACCACCACGAAGAATGATGTGACCATAAGGGTTCCCACTAGTGCGGTATACCGTCATACGCCCATTCTTATCTGGAGAGTAGAAGTAGTGTGATGCTTTAGACGCACGAATCGCATCAATTGCGATTTTTACGTTACCGTTAGTACCGTTCTTGAAGCCTACTGGACAAGATAAAGCAGAGGCCATCTCACGGTGGATTTGAGACTCGGTCGTACGAGCGCCAATTGCACCCCACGTAATCAGATCTGCAATATACTGACCTGTGATCATATCAAGAAACTCAGTAGCTGTAGCAAGACCAAGCTTGTTGATATCCAGTAGCAGTTTACGTGCTTTATGAAGACCCGCTTCAAGTGCGTATGAGCCATCTAGGTTAGGGTCAGTGATAAGACCTTTCCAACCAACAACAGTACGAGGTTTTTCAAAGTAAGTACGCATTACGATAAATAGCTCGTCTTTGTACTTATCTTGGATATTCGCAAGGCGAGTTGCGTAGTCGATTGCCGCTTCAGTGTCGTGCACAGAACACGGACCAACGATAGCAAGGATACGGTCATCCTCACCAGTTAAAATCTTTTCAATTTGACGACGAGATTGAGCGATGCGATCAGCTACATCATCAGTGATTGGATGTACGCTGCCTAGCTCTGCGGGTGTCGGCATTGGACCCAAAGGTTGGGTTCTCAATTCATCTGTTTTTATAGGCATGTTATAGCTTTATTCTCTATTGCGAAGCGGTAAAGATAACGGAATTATAGTTAGGAATAAACCGTTTCACGGGATTCTTATCTGTTAAATACCGAAATGTATGTAATGCTGTGGCTATTCATTAATGATAGTTATGTATAAATGACAAAAACTGCTAAGGAGATCAATACATAGTCGTTTGAATTTATAACTACTTTTTCTATTCGATAACACGTATTTTTGCAAAAAGAAGCTTGGAGGCTAGGTATTCTGGGTGTTTCATATCCAACTTTAGAACTCGATAGAAAGAAACCGTTTGCGAAATTCCGTAGCTAGATCGATTTGCTATTAACAATTCTTTGACATTTTGGTGCTTCATTGATTAACTGGTCAGACTAGTTTGGTAAGGAGACCAAAATGTTATCTGCTGTTCGCCGTGCAAACCTTTATCTCAACTTATTCGGTTTTTCAAAAGTTCCGCTCATTTGGTTATGCCGCCCGAAAATTCTTGCGATCGATGATCAACATGTGGAGGTTAGAATCCCACTGAGAAGAAGAACCAAGAATCATCTTAACAGCATGTATTTTGGCGCGCTTGCCGTTGGTGCTGATGTGGCAGGTGGTTTTCTTGCGATGAGTAAGGCCCAAGAACAAGGGGAGCGCATTTCTCTGGCATTTAAAGGAGTAACGGCTGAGTTTTTAAAACGCCCTGAAGGCGATGTGCATTTTGTATGTCACGATGGTCCTTTGATTGATGAAATGCTTCGTATGACTCTAGAAACAGGTGAACGTATCAATCGAGACGTTAAGATCACCGCATTGTGTCCAAGTATTAATGGTGACGAACCAATGGCGGAGTTTTCCTTGACGCTTTCCATAAAAAAAGCTGCTCAAAGACAAGCTGCTTAATTTCTCAATAACGACTTATGACGTTCTAGTTCAATTCTATTTTCTCAATAGACACAATCTTCGAACGGTTCAAAACCACTTTCCAACGATAGTAAACAGGTTCATCGGTGTGGTTGTCTTCTTTGACAATCACATTGAGCAAGTGGCGTTTCTCAACAGACTCCTTACTCACTTGCCCTTCGTTTAATCGATATACGCGGTTTGAGCTTTTGTCCATTAAACGAATAATCGGGCGTAAACTCATGTTTAATGTCTCACGAGTTTGCTCGTAACCACTCAAGAACAATGATGTCGCCATCTCTGTTTTCGCATGATAGTGAAGGATTTGTTCTTCCCGTTGAACAACTCGTTTTTTACGAATGTTCTGAATACGATCAGGTAGGCTTGAAAGAGAACGGTAATCTAACCATTCCAATTTACGACCCACAACTTTCTTTGTTGTTGGGTCCATGTACTTCTTACGCCACTTTGGCTTACCTTTGCGGATCCAACGCCACATAGCGTCGCGCAGGTCATCTTTAAAGATTTCACGTAGGGCGTAGATAAACGACATCGCGATGATGAAAGATGCAGAAATCTCTCCTAAGTAATCTCGGGCAAGAATAACGGTACTCGTCACGACCACCATCACCAGACCTGTTGCGATGCCTTTAATCGCTCGTTTGATGTTATTACCCATCGACATCGTTTTTTCACTCAAAACGATAGGGTGTTCAATCAAACGTCTTAACAAACGCATTTTGTTCGATAAACGGGTCACATCTTCAACAACGCTTGCAGAGTTGTAATTGTTTAGCTTTCGGTGCGCTTGCTCTTTCTCACACAGTGTAATCAAGCGTTCCTTGATCGTGCTGTAATCTCCTTCACGAGGCAGGTGAGCCACAAGGGATAGGAATTTTTGCTCTGTGTACCAAGACAAGTAATTATCGATGTTAACGTAGTAGCGCTTAAGGTTTTCCTCATAAGGAATCGAACGGCGAAGACGTTTAAGGATGTCGAGCGTCAGTTCAATGACTTCATCTACTTCCTCTGCCGTGACGCTGTCACTCTCATGTTTATTTAGTGCGGCAACAGCTTTGTCGAGCGCGATAACGTATTGATACGCAAACAAACTCAAACTTACACGGTACTGACGGTTAGATAAGCGTCCACGTTTAGCAAGGCGACTGTGGACCAAAGGAAGCAGTACTTCAGTACTGTAATAAGATCGTTTTTGCGTGATCGAAGTGTAGTAGAACTCAGACTCACTGATGATGTCGGAATTTAAACCTAACTCACCAGGGATGAAAATATAGATATCAAGGTCGAGCGTTTTACTCTTTGCCAACGCATGGCTAATTTTCAAAGTTACCGAGTCTTGTTTGTCGACAGTGACCAAGGAAAGCTCCTGATTTTGCTAAAGCATCCTATACCCATAAGCGCCCGTTAATTGAATTAACTTAAGATCGGACTAGGATAAATTGTTGAACTAACACAGCATAACAGAGAGGTTTGCTTTTCTCTCTGATTTTCTTGTTAGTTTGGGTATAATTCCCTGTAAATTTAAAAAGAGACAAATTCGATGATTAAAATTGGTCAAATTAACAGCTTAGAAGTCATTAAAACGGCTGATTTTGGCGTATTTCTGGATGGCGAAGACTACGGTTCTGTATTGCTGCCTAATAAGTATGTACCTGAAGGTACAGAACTTGGCGCGCACCTAGATGTATTTCTTTACTTTGATTCAGAAAGTCAGCTAGCTGCGACCATTGATAAACCAATCGCTCAAGTCGGCGAATGGGGACTAATGAAGATCGAAGGCATCAATAAGACTGGTGCGTTCGTAAACTGGGGTATTAAAGAAAAAGACCTTCTTATCCCATTCAGTGAGCAACGCGCTCGCTTTACTTCAGGTCAAAACATCCTAGTTTACGTTTATACAGATAAGGCATCTGGTCGTATTGTAGGTACAACTAAGTTCAATAAATGGCTAGATAAAACGCCGGCTAACTACGAAGTGAATGAGCAAGTTGATCTGATTATCGCAGAGCGTAGCCAACTTGGTTATAAAGCCATCGTGAACGGCGAACACTGGGGCATGATCTTCCCATCGGATGTGTTCGGTAAGCTGTTTATTGGTAAGAAGCTGAAAGGTTATATTAAGCAAGTTCGTGAAGATGGCAAGATTGATCTAGCGCTACAAAAAGTTGGCGTAGCGAAGATGGATGATCTTTCTAGTAAAGTGGTTGAGTTACTAGAAAAGAAAGGCGGCTTCTTGCCTCTAAACGATAAATCTTCTCCTGAAGCGATTTTTGAAGCGTTCCGTACCAGTAAAGGTACTTACAAGAAAACCATTGGTGGCTTGTATAAAGCAGGTAAGATCGTTATTGAAAAAGACGGTATCCGTTTAGCCGAGTAAACAGATTCACAACTGATGAAAATAGTGTTGGCTGGTGGACTAGTGAGTTTTTCCTTTTGGGTAATTATACCCAAGTAACCTCGAGATGCTAGGTTCAGCGAGAATGACTTGGTTTGTAGACGCGGCGGCGATTTAAAGATCTAGTCATTCTAAATCAAGAATCGGCAACAAAGTATACAAGCCAAGGCAGCTCGCCCTTTGGGAGCGTGTCATTGACCCGATTGCTACGTCAAACAACTTGGAAAGAGCTAGCTATTACACTGCGTTGTTTTCCTTACTCTCGAATCAATGACAACGCTCTGAATCCTGCATCTTGAAGTCACTTGGGTATAGCTCATATAGGGAATGCATCAGTCAAAAAAATGGCCCAAACTCGTCCTTATTTTGGGCCTAGGGGAAACGGCTCCTTTATAGAGCCTGCGCTAAACTTTTTGACCAACACATATTGTCGGTTAAACATAGAGAGAAATGCCGTTTCAAAGCGATGCTTTGATACATTCAGTTTAGTACAGGGCACTCGGATCGCTAGTGAACCCAGTTCCAATCATGCTTTAGAACCAAAAAGCCATCGTAAATACGATGGCTTTTCATTTATTTATAGTATTTCACTTTGCTACTAAAATAAGTTCTTATCTCGCACTAATTCACGTGGAAGACCATTTTTAACGCGGTTACTTACCCATTTCCCAAGACCAATAATCGCGCCTTCGTACTTCACGAGCACTTCGCCTTTACCCGTTTTCATATCTGTTGGAATGTTTTGCGGGCGAACATCGCGACCCATGTACCATTCTCGAGCTTCTTCAATCGTTAACTCAATTGCGTTTTTCTCGTTACCAGTTGCTAGGGCAGTTGCCACTTGATGTTGCCAGCGGTAACCGTTTTTGTGCGCTTCGGCGATTTTAATGCCCATACGCGAAAAGCGTAATTCGCCAATCATAGGTTCTAGCGCGTCAGGGAAAAGCCAAACGTCTTTATCGCGAACCCAAACCGTGCTGTCATCTGGTAGTTCGATGCCCATCGTGTTTTGTAACTGCTTAGCGATTTCTGCTGATTCTTTGTTAGACGCTTTTACAAATGGGAATTTACCCATACGTTTTTTTACTTGTGGCGCTTCTACTGCTGCAAGCTTACGAATTCGAGCTACGAAGAAGCCTTCACAGTCATAAACCTGAGGGAAGATATGTAAGAAGCCTTCTTCTGTTAGCGCCGCTTCTGCATTTTCAAACAGATCTTTTAAGCTCTCGAACTGAACTGCGTCACCAAAAGTTTCTTTAAGGTGATGGCAAACCTGTTGGTTCTCTTCGGTACTCAACGTACAGGTTGAATAAACCATCACGCCACCTGGCTTAAGAGCGTGGAAAGCACTTTCAATCAGATCTTTTTGTGTGTCTGCAATTTCAATCACCGACGCTTGCGTCCAGTTCTTCATTGCGTCTTCATCTTTTCGAACCGTACCTTCACCAGAACATGGCGCATCCAACAGAACCGCGTCAAATTGTTCTGGGAGCCAGCCACCAAACACACGACCATCGAAGTTACTTAGCGCCGCGTTTCGCACGCCACAACGCTCAATGTTGGCATGAAGTACTTTTACACGACTCGCAGCGTATTCATTCGCGACCAAAACGCCTTCGTTGTTCATCAACGCAGCAATTTGCGTTGTTTTAGAACCAGGGGCAGCTGCGGTATCGAGAACCGCGTCGTAGGATTCATCATCCATGAACAGGGCAGAGACAGGCATCATTGAGCTTGCTTCTTGAATATAAAATAGCCCTGACATGTGCTCAGCAGTGTTACCTAGTGGGACAACCGATTCATCCGCTTCGATCCAAAAACCCGTATCACACCAAGGAACCGGAGAAAGCGTCCAGCCTTTTGATTCTGCACGCTCCAAAAACGTTTCTACGCTGATCTTCAACGTATTAACACGAATACTTTTGCGTAATGGCTTTTGGCACGACGCGATAAAGTCTTCCATGTTGAGGTGAGCAGGGAGAATAGTTTGGATTTTTTCCAGAAAAGCTTCTGGGATGTAAACGTTAGAATGCAAAGTGAAGTCTCGATTGCAGAATTTGCCGCAAATAATATACGAAAGCGGATCAGAAACGAATAGCCAGCAAGGTTTGAGCAATAAAAAAGAGCAGCAATTGCTGCTCTTTACGTCGATAATGTTCTCTAAAAGCACTATGGTTTTGGAATAGCAGTGCGCCACTGAGTCCAACTCTCTTCTGCTTGAGGGTATAAGTAGAAAGATTGCCCTTGTTTTGCCGCTGGTGGAATTTGTGATTGCTCAGGGGTTGAGAAAGCAATGCCGCCACGAACTAAGCTGTCAAATGTACCTGCTTTGATGTTTGCGCCTCCTAGACCAATAGAGACATCAACGCCTGAGACATTCCAGAACACACTGTTTTGACGAACAAGATATGCATATGCGGGCTTTATCTCGATTTTTGTTACCACTCGATCAGCAAACTCACCCAAGTTGACACTCGTTACACTGCCTACTTCCATTTGTCGATATAGGATAGGGGTTCCAACTTGAACTGAACCACGTTGCTCACTTTGTAGTGTGAATGACACTCCTTGTTGTGCTTGCTGGCTTTTCGCTAAATCAAACTTGAATTTCGCGGCGCCATGACCAGGTTCAACACTGATGGATTTTGATACTAACGCGCCTAAGTTCTTCACGCCACCCAGCCCAATTTCAGGTTCTGTTAGCCAGAAGTGTGACCCGGTAACGGCGATATTGTCGACATATTCAGGAAGAATGCGCGCGGTGACTTCCACCATTTCACGACGAAAGTTTGGAACGACTAGAGTAACTTCACCGACCTTAACACCTTGATATTTAATTGGCATACCTTTGGTTACTTCTTGACTGCCATCGGTTTCTAACGCGATAACACGACCAAACTTACGTGCTTGGTTCTGATCGTTGTATAGCTTCCAACGTTGACCCACTTTATTCTCAATGCCCGGAATGGAGTCAAAAGCAATACCACCTTTGATCAACGTTTTAAGAGGGTGAGCTTTGACGGTGATACCAGCAAGAGAGGCATCAATCTCTACACCAGAACGGTTCCAAAATACCGTCTGTTCACTGAGTAAGTGCGCGTATCGATTTTCAATGGTTGCTTTGACGATCACGCCACCATCGACCAGACTGAAATCAGATACGCTGCCAACTGGCAAATTGCGGTAGAGCAGAGGGCTACCTTTAGAAATCGGTGGTAACTCAGATGCAAAGAGAGTCAGCGTCTTAGAGCCAGATTGATTGTACTGTGCAAGCTCCGCTAGAGAAGCGCTCTGGAACAATTGGTATTCTTTCTGGATTTGCTCTTGTCCTTGGCTAACGAAGCTGATTGAACCAGTGAGAAGCTGCTTAGCTGGAGGTACTGTGACACTCAATCCTGACTCTGTAAGTTCTGCAGAAGCACTGCCTGTCACGTAGAAACGGTTGTTCGCTTTTATTAGATGCTTGTACTCATTGTCGATAAGGACATCCATGAACACTTCATGCTTTGCCGCTTGCGCTTGTTTTTCATCAAGCAAACCGACTTTAATGATCGAGCCAACGACAATGCCTTTGTAAAGTACGTTTGCACCGCTGTCTAAGCCAAAGGAGTTGTCAGAAACGAGGCGAATTGCAATCGACTTCTGCTGTTGCTGATTAAATACATTCTGGCGAATGGCAGTAAATCGTCGAGATCTTTCACCTTCACCCGGGACGATGGTTAAAAAGTTTCCGCGGACAAGGTTTGCGATATTCTCAACACCAGAAAGGGAAACTTTTGCTTCTTCAAGAACAAAACGTGTGCCAGAAGTCAACATGTCACTGAAAGCAGGTTGGATTGCAGCAGACGCTAAAATCACTTCACGACCTTCAGATAGGCTTAAATCGGTGATTTGTCCTACTTCAATCCCGCGGTACATGATAGGCGCGCCTTCGCCGCTAATTTTGTTGTCATCAGGAAGCGCGATTTTGATTGGAATACCGCGCCCCGCAGTTTTAAGGTCTTTATAAAGACGGAACTCGGTATTCTCTTCAACGGGTTCGCCATCATCTGGCGAGTCAACAGCAATAGCGCCACCAAGTAGGGCGCTCATACTTTCTAGACGAACATCAACACCTTCAAAACCGATGCTTGCACCAATTCCACTTACGTTCCAAAAACGGCTGCGGCTATTAATCAGGTGCTGATACTGCTCTTGTATATTGGCTTGAATGGTTATGGACTTCGCATCATCATTCAGTTGATAGCTGAACACTTCACCAATCGGAATCTTTTTGTAGACGATTTGCGAGCCAATAGAAACGCCGCCCAAGTCTCGGCTTTTCAACTTAATGTTCAGACCTTGAGTGACTCGTAAGTCGGTAGGAGCCGATTCCAAAGCATGAAAAGTGGTTTCAAACTGTTCACCATCACCTGGCTGGATAGAAATGTAGTTACCAGAAACCAACGCATCAAGACCAGACACGCCGGTTAAACTTGCTGTTGGTTTTACTAACCAGAAACGCGTTTTATCGTTCAGCAGTTTCGTCGCTTCAGGGTAGATATCAGCGTCGACATAAATGCTGCCTAAATCTTCAGACAGGTTAATGTCGCGCACCATTCCCACTTCTAAACCTTGATAGCGGATAGTGGTTCGTCCAGCGACCAAACCCGCAGCATCGGAAAAATAGATTTGTACACGCTGTCCTGCGTCATGAATTGATTTCACAACAAGCCAGCCAGCTAAGACCATAGTCAAAATCGGCAACAACCAAAGGGGAGAAATACCTTTACTCCTCTTTACATCTGGCACATATGACGTTTGAGAACTGTTCTGATCACTCATTAATTGACTCTTTTTCTGATTGTGTTGGGGCTTGGTCCCAAATAAGCCTTGGGTCAATGCTCTCCGCCGCAAGCATTGTTAAAACGACCACCAGACCAAACGCAACAGCGCCATAACCCGGTGTGAAGTCGAGAATTTGTCCACGATCGACCAACGTCATCATGATAGAAATAACAAACAAATCCATCACTGACCATTTGCCGATCCATTTTACTGCAAAGTAAACCATCATTCGTTGTCTTCTAAACACCGAACGTTTGAATTTGATACATAACAAGATGTAAGTCAGACCGAGAATCTTAGCCACAGGAACGACGATACTGGCAACAAAAATGATAACCGCGATACCGTACATACCGTTTTTAACTAAGCCTGCCACGCCTGAAAAAATAGTGTCTTCCAAGCGCTTACCGTTTGTCAGCAAAATTGAAATCGGAATCAAGTTGGCAGGGAAGATCGCAATCGTCGCTGCAATTAAATATGCCCACGTTTTTTGGATAGAATTTGGTTTACGGTGGTAAAGTGCGTGATGGCAACGATGGCAGTTTTCGCCTTCAGGTTGCGATAAGTGGCACTCGTGACAATGCACATCTTTGTGTTCGAAGTCGTAACTGTTTTCAGGTTGCCATGCTTCCCAATAACGACGAACACTAATGCGAGAGATCAACAGAACCGTAAAAACTTGTAATAGAACAAGACCAATTAAGCCCGGTCCAACAAAAATATCGGAGTAATCTTGCAGCTTAAAACAAGAGATTGCGATGCTCACAAGGAACACATCCAACATTACCCAATGTTTTAGGTGTTGGATTAACCATAATGAAACGCGAAGCCCTTTAAACCAACGTTTATGCAACGACCAATGTGCTGTTACGACAGAACTGCACACAATAAGTGGGGCAAGAGAACTACAAAAAAGAATGAGGATAGAAAGGAGGACGAAGCCCTCTTGAAATAACGTTATCATTCCAGATGGCAGTGTCGCCGGAATCATCACACCGAATAGCCGAATACTGATGAAGTTAAAAAAGTGCGAAGGTATAAAAAGTAGAATACAAGTAACAGCGATAGCGAGATTACCAGATAGGCTAGGACTACCACCACGATAGAGCTGAGTACCACAACGTGGACAATGTGCATTTTTGCCATTAGGTAGATCGACGATATCGACAGGCAATTCGCAACCTTGGCACAAGCGGACGCTATTCGGTTGCATGGCGTGTTTAGACAGAGAGGTCACAACGACCTCTCTAAACTGAATGGTTTAAGCGTGGGACTGAATGCCACCATATAAGGTTTGATATAAGCCTTCTTGCTCAACGAGCTCACCATGGGTACCTGTTTGCGTCACTCTTCCATCTTCAAGCACATAAATCAAATCTGCTTGCTTCACCGCCGATAAGCGATGGGCGACAATAAGAGTCGTTCGACCGCGTAAGAATTCCGTTAACGCCTTATGCAAAGCCGCTTCAGTTGCGGTGTCCAGTGCTGACGTTGCTTCGTCTAGGATAACAAATTGTGGGTTGCTCAGCACCATACGTGCAATCGCTAAGCGTTGACGCTGACCGCCGGATAGGCGAATACCATTACGACCAATTTGAGTATCCAATCCGTGGTTAAGTTGCGAAATCACGTCCTGAAGCTGAGCGACT
This sequence comes from Vibrio sp. Y29_XK_CS5, assembly GCF_024181835.1. Classification (NCBI taxonomy): domain Bacteria; kingdom Pseudomonadati; phylum Pseudomonadota; class Gammaproteobacteria; order Vibrionales; family Vibrionaceae; genus Vibrio; species Vibrio sp. Y29_XK_CS5. The sequence goes on along the minus strand of NZ_JAMZAM010000004.1, from coordinate 123,236 downwards.
TCTAGTGCTCGCCATAATGACATTTCATCAAAGTCACCACCAAGGGTCAGATTATGCCTTAAGGTGTCATTAAATAGTATAGGTTGTTGTAAAACCACGGCAATTTTGTCGCGTATTACTTCAAAGCTGATGTCTTCCGTTAACTCATCATTAAAACGGATAGAACCAGAATTCTGACGGTAAACGCCGATCAATAATTGAATCAGGGTTGATTTACCACCACCACTCGCACCCACAAGCGCCACTTTCTTACCAGCAGGAATGTGCAACGAGAGATCATCCAACACCTTGTTTTCATTGTTGTATGAAAAATCAACATGTTCAATTTTTACATCAACCTCTCGATTTTCTCTGAAAGGATTTACTTTCGAGACAGGTCTATGTTCTTCTTCCAATTCGAGTAGATTATTAATTCGCTTAAGTGCCGCTTTTGCGCTGTACCAAGAGAATTGGATACCCAATAGTTCTTGAACAGGAGACAACATAAACCAAAGGTAACCAAACACCGCGAAAATTTGACCAATGGTAAGGTCACTGAACATTACCATTAGCATTGCAACCGCACGGAACAACTCAAAACCGATTAAAAACAGAAGGAAAGAGACACGTCCCGCAGCCTCTGATTGCCATGCATACTTGTCAGCATCGATACGAACTTGGTCAGCGCTGCCTTTTAACTGCTGGAGAAACTCTCGCTCTTTATTAGCCGCTCGTAGTTGATAAATGCCGTCAAGAGTTTCGACTAAGCGGTTCTGGAAAATCTCAAATGAATGGTTTTCTTTGCGCTTAAGGTGCTTAACCATACTTCCCAGCTTACGTGAGAAGTAAATGACAATAGGGTTGACGAGAAGAATAAACAGACCCAGACGCCAATCGAGCCAAAGTAGCACGATGGCTGTACCAATCACCGTCAGTAGGCTGATAACAAATTTAGCTAATGTAGAACCAATAAATTTATCAATGGTCTCAATGTCGGTGATAAGGTGAGCGTTGATGCCACCACTGCCTTTTGTTTCGTACTGTCGAATGCTAATACGACCAAGCTTGTCGATCATTTTACTTCGCATTTCAAAGGTGATTGTCTTTGAAACCAAGGTAAATTGTCGGCTTTGAAGAATATTAAACCCTTGGCTTGCTGCCCTCATCAGCACAACCAAGAACAGAGTAAAGAAGATATAACCCGTAGGTGTGTGCCACGCTTCAGGTAAAACCGCGTTCATTGCTGCTAAGCCCGATGCCGGTTTGTCCAATAAGACTTCATCCACCATGAGAGGCATAAGAAGAGGGATTGGAACACTAATCAAGGTCGCAAGTACAGCTATCAAGTTCGCTAGAATCAGCTTGGACTTGTGCTTTTTCACTTGTGTTATCAACCAAGAACGGCTAATAGTGTCGTTTTTCGGATTCATTGTAATTGAGAATAAGTCCTATTAAAAAGTAGGGCTGCATTTTAGCGCCATACCAACAGAATGGAAGCCTAAATAAAAAGTAGGAAGTTAATATGAACATAGAACAATACCAAAGACTTACCAAGCAAGTAGTTGCGCTTATCGAATCAGAGAAAGACTACATCGCAAATCTTGCCAACATCAGCTCTCTTCTATTTATGGAACTTGAAGACCTGAATTGGGCGGGTTTTTACCTAACGAAAGGTGATGAGTTGGTGCTCGGCCCTTTCCAAGGTAAGCCTGCTTGTGTTCGTATCCCAATGGGACGAGGCGTCTGTGGTACTGCTGCACAAACTAACAGCGTACAAAGAGTATACGATGTGCATGCATTTGAAGGTCACATTGCTTGTGATGCAGCAAGTAATTCAGAAATTGTTATTCCTTTTACTATCAATGGGGAAGTGGCTGGCGTGTTGGATATTGATAGTCCAAATATCGGTCGATTCAATGAAATTGATGAAGAAGGCCTCACTCATTTTATGGCTGAAGTAGAAAAGCTGCTTAATTCGCACGCTAACGACGCATAAATTCGCCCTCGAGTGTGGTTTTTCCTTGGCATGTCACTATAATACGAGAATATTTTTTCTTAATGCTTCGCGGAAATCCGCTCAAACCAGGAACCCTCATGACTGAAAAGTTAAAAAACAGCAAAGAAGTTATCGCATACATTGCTGAATGTTTCCCTAAGTGCTTTACTTTAGAAGGTGAAGCAAAGCCTCTGAAAATTGGTATTTTTCAAGATCTTGCGGAACGTCTAAATGAAGACGAAAAAGTAAGCAAAACTCAGCTTCGTGCAGCGTTAAGACAGTACACTTCATCATGGCGTTACCTACACGGCGTAAAACCAGGTGCAGTACGTGTTGATCTAGATGGCAACCCATGTGGTGAGCTAGAAGAAGAACACGTAGAACACGCTAAAGCGACACTTGCTGAAAGCAAAGCGAAAGTTCAGGCTCGTCGTAAAGAGCAAGCTCAAAAAGCTCGCGAAGAGGGTAAGGCGAAAGCGAAACCTGCGGCTAAAAAGCCACAACAGCCTCGTCGTGCTAACAAACCAAAAGTACAAAAAGAAAGTAAGCCTGTAGAAACACGCGCGCTAAACGCTGATGAAATCACAATCGGCAACGCAGTTAACGTGAACATGGGCAAAGGAAACATGGCAGCGACCATTGTTGAAGTCAATAAGGATGATGTACGTGTTCAACTTGCTAACGGCCTACAAATGGTTGTGAAAGCGGAGCACTTGCGCGCATAAGGGAGATACTCCTACGCATGAATTGCCGTTCAAAAGTGACACTGATTGCTGCTAGCTTCTGGCTAGCAGCATCAGCTCAGGCTCTAGAAGCCAAACTAAACAAAGATGATTTGCCGGTTCTTGCACCTGAAGTTCAGCATGAAACAGCCAGCAAACGAGTAACTTCTCGATTTACCCGCTCTCATTATAAGCATTTCAATCTAAACGATGATTTCTCCAAAGCGATCTTTGAGCGCTACGTAGAAATGCTTGATTACAATAGAAATATTTTTACTCAAGCCGATATCGACTCTTTCAAAGATTGGTCCGTCAGCCTTGATGATCAGCTTAAAGCTGGTAATAACAAGATTGCATTTGATGTTTATAATCTTTCGATGCAGAAGCGTTTTGATCGTTTTGCCTACGCATTGACTCTACTCGATAAAGAAATCAAGTTTAATACTGATGAGTTTATTGAACTGGATCGTTCAGAAGCCGCATGGCCCAAGAATGAAGCTGAGTTAAATGAATTATGGCGAAAACGCGTTAAGTACGATGCTCTCAACCTTAAAATGACTGGTAAAGAATGGCCAGAAATCAAAGAGGTTCTAGCGAAACGTTACAACAACGCGATGAAACGCATCACGCAAACTCGCAATGAAGACGCTTTCCAACTTTACATGAATGCATTCGCTCGTGAAGTTGATCCACATACTAGCTACCTATCTCCACGAAACGCGGAACAGTTCCAATCAGAGATGAATCTGTCTCTTGAAGGTATTGGGGCTGTGCTTCAAATGACCGACGACTATACAGTTATTCGTTCATTAGTTGCTGGCGGTCCAGCATCTAAGAGTAAACAGCTAGGTGAGGGCGACCGCATTATCGGTGTTGGTCAAGATGGCGAAGAAGTTGTCGATGTGATCGGTTGGCGTCTTGATGATGTCGTTCAACTAATCAAAGGTCCTAAAGGAACCAAAGTTAACCTACAAGTCTTGCCAGAAGGTAAAGATGCGAAGAGTTACGTTGTCACTATTGTACGTGATAAAGTTCGTTTAGAAGACCGTGCGGTTAAGTCTGAAATCATCGAGAAAGACGGTAAGAAGATTGGGGTTCTTGAGGTTCCTAGTTTTTACGTCGGTCTTTCAAAAGATACTGATAAACTGCTATCTGAATTGAAGGCGAAAAACGTCGACGGTGTTATCGTTGATCTACGCAACAACGGCGGTGGTGCGCTGACTGAAGCAACGGCATTAACAGGGCTCTTCATTAAAGAAGGTCCAGTTGTTCAGGTTCGTGATAGCTATGGTCGCATCAAAGTAAATGCAGATACCGATGGTCAAGTGAGTTACGATGGTCCACTAACAGTGTTGATCAATCGCTACAGTGCTTCAGCGTCTGAAATCTTTGCGGCAGCAATGCAGGATTACAACCGTGCGATTATTCTTGGTGAAAACTCTTTCGGTAAGGGTACCGTTCAACAACACCGCTCATTGAATCATATCTACGATCTTTTCGACAAAGAACTTGGCTACGTACAATACACGATTCAAAAGTTCTACCGCATCGATGGTGGCAGTACTCAGAACCGTGGTGTTGCACCAGACATCGCTTACCCAACTCCAGTTGAGCCAAGCGAAACAGGTGAGAGTGTTGAAGACAACGCATTACCTTGGGACAGCATTGATAAAGCAAAATATCAGACATTCCCAAGCAACGACGCGCTTGTTACTAAACTAACTGAGCTTCACAATAAACGTATTGCTGATGAGATGGAGTTCCGTTTCATCAAAGAAGATATTGAGAAGTACCGTAAAGAGAAAGACGATAATTTGTTGTCTCTTAACGAGAAAGTGCGCGAAGACGAATCAGATAAAGCCGAGGCTCTACGCTTAGAGCGCATCAATGAACGTCAAGCAGCAATGGGTAAAAAACCATTCAAAACACTTGATGATGTGCCAAAAGATTACGAAGCGCCAGACGTTTATCTAGATGAATCAGTTGCTGTTATGGTTGATATGCTGAAAGGCTAAAAATTCAGTCAAAACGACTAATAATTCTCTATATAAAGAGCGAGTCATAGCGACTCGCTCTTTTTTTATGTGTTTATAAAGCGGCGTTTCTATAAAAATAGGTTGTTCCTGCGCTTAATTTGCACCAACAATTTACGTGATGTAGATCAAATATTTCGCGAAAATGAGATCTAGAGCCTAAGCTAAAAGAAAACGATAAGGATACCGTTATGAAATGGTTCATTATTTTACTTAGCTTTTGCTGCTTTAGTGTTTCTAGCGCGGAGACCAACAAGGAAGACGAACTTAGTCACTTTGACACTCCATTCTTGATCGGAGATTGGTATTTGATGAATCCAAACCCTGATGATTCTTCAGAAAACTTTAGAGCGATAAAACTCACCCTTGGCTCGGACTACACGTTCTCTATCGACATTCAGAAAAAAGATTACTCAATCGACCATTGGGAAGGACTCTATAACGCCAATGAGGACACCATCGTCCTTGGGTTGAATACTGATGAACCGCAAATTTATGCATATCGTAATAACCACAACACCCTAGACTTGAATGGTGTCACCTTCACTAAGGGGCTGTCGAATGCACTTGCGGGTATTTGGTCAAGCTCTCAAGTTGGAGGGGATGGCATGCTTGCAAATAACATCAACCAAATGGACTTAATTCTTCAGCCAGACTTTGTATTTATGTTTAGAGTGTCAAATGAAGAAGGTGAAGAGGCAGTGAAACAAGGCGTGTTTTACACAGAAGGTGAGCATCTAGTTCTTTTGTACGAGAACGGAGAGCACGGAACCCGCTATACATTGAACCAAAACGAGCTGACGATTCAAGATTCTAACGGTGATATGTACGCGGTACTTAATCGAGTAACACCATAAATGATTCATCACCATTATTTCACGCAGGGTTATTAATAGTGAAATATTCTGATGTTGATTAAATGTTAAACAGAAAGCGGAGCTAAGACACTAAAAGCTCCGTTTTTTTATAGAAAGACTTGTATTCTGATACCACAACCCCTACAAATAGCTTATATCGTGATACCAGTAAGAGGTGTTTGAGCCTCTAGTCCTGGTATTTTTGTGGTTCTATATACAAGGATTTATGGACATGTCTCAAGCTCCCCAAGCGAAATATCGCAAAGATTATAAAGCGCCATCTCATACAATTACCGATATTGATTTGACGTTTGATCTTTATGACAACGACACGATCGTTACAGCAGTATCAAAAGTAGTTCAAAAGGGTGAATTAACCACATTAGAACTCGATGGTGAAGGGCTAGAGCTACGCTCTGTAAAAGTGAACGGTGAAGACTGGTCTCATCATGAAGTCAAAGAAGCCTCTTTAGCTCTTACCGATCTGCCAGCAGAATTTGATTTAGAAATCGTTACTAAGATCGACCCGGAAGCAAACACCGCACTTGAAGGTCTTTACAAATCAGGTGGTGCGTTCTGTACACAGTGTGAAGCAGAAGGCTTTCGTCGTATTACTTACTACCTAGATCGTCCAGACGTTCTTGCGAAATACACAACAAAAGTGATCGCAGACAAAACCGTGTATCCATTTCTATTAAGCAATGGTAACCGCGTAGCTGAAGGTGAGGCAGAAAATGGTCGTCATTGGGTTCAATGGCAAGACCCACATCCAAAACCTGCTTACTTGTTCGCTTTGGTTGCCGGTGACTTTGATGTACTACGTGATAAATACACAACCACATCAGGTCGTGAAGTAGACCTAGAAATCTTTGTCGACAAAGGCAACCTCGATCGCGCGGGTCATGCAATGACTTCGCTGATCAACTCAATGAAGTGGGACGAAGATCGCTTTGGTCTTGAGTACGATCTTGATATCTACATGATCGTTGCGGTTGATTTTTTCAACATGGGTGCAATGGAAAACAAAGGTTTAAACATCTTCAACTCGAAGTTTGTGCTTGCGAATGAAAAAACCGCGACTGACCGCGAATACCTTGGCATTGAAGCGGTAATCGGTCATGAATACTTCCACAACTGGACGGGTAACCGCGTGACTTGTCGCGATTGGTTCCAACTGAGCTTAAAAGAAGGTCTAACGGTATTCCGTGACCAAGAGTTTTCGTCCGATCTTGGTTCACGCGCAGTAAACCGCATCGACAACGTTCGCATTATCCGTGGTCCTCAGTTTGCGGAAGACTCAAGCCCAATGTCACACCCAATTCGCCCAGATAAAGTTATTGAAATGAATAACTTCTACACGCTAACCGTGTACGAAAAAGGCAGCGAAGTGATCCGCATGTACCACACGTTACTTGGCGAAGAAGGCTTCCAAAAAGGCATGAAGCTTTACTTCGAACGTCATGATGGTACAGCGGCAACGTGTGAAGATTTTGTTTCTGCAATGGAAGACGCAACAGGCGTTGATCTTAAACAATTCCGCTTATGGTATAGCCAATCGGGTACACCAACACTTCGCGTAAACAGCGAATATAACGCTGAAGCAAAAACTTACGCGTTAACGGTTGAGCAATTTACTGAAGCAACGCACGACCAAGCAGAAAAACAAGCGCTACATATTCCATTCGATATTGAACTATACGCACAAAATGGTGATGTGATTCCACTGGTTATCAACGGTGAATCCGTACACAACGTTTTGGACGTGAAGCAAGACAAGCAGACTTTCGTATTCGAAAACGTTGCAGAACAACCAGTACCATCATTGCTTCGTGAGTTCTCTGCACCGGTTAAATTGGAATACGATTACAGCGATGATGAACTGATTTTCTTGATGAAGCACGCAACGAACGATTTTGCTCGTTGGGATGCAAGCCAAATGCTGCTAGCGAAATACATTCGTCAAAACGTAACTAACGTTCAAGCGGGTGGTGAGGTTAAGCTATCAGAAGACTTAATCGATGCATTCCGTGGCGTGTTACTTGATGCAAACCTTGAACCTGCGTTTATTGCTCAAGTGCTTTCTCTGCCTTCCATCAACGAAATCACAGGTTGGTACAAGCAGATTGATATTGATGCGGTAGATACGGTACTGAATAGCATTACAGCGTCACTTTCTAAAGAACTAGAAGATGAACTGAGTGCTACTTATCACGCATTGAACCAAACAGAATACAGCATTGACCATGCAGCGATTGGCAAACGCGCTTTACGCAACCAGTGCTTGCAGTTCTTGGCTTACACTGAAAAGGGTAACGAGCTAGCAAAAGCGCAGTATGAATCATCAAACAATATGACCGACACAATTGCGGCGATGAGTGCAGCGAACAGTGCACAACTTGAATGTCGTGAAGCGTTAATGGCGGATTACAGCGACAAGTGGAGGCACGATGGTCTGGTTATGGACAAATGGTTTGTTCTTCAGGGCAGCAACCCAATTGAGAACGCACTTGAGAAAGTAAAAGAAACCATGAGCCACGAAGCGTTTAGCTTGAAGAACCCGAACCGCACGCGCAGTTTGATTGGTTCGTTCTTGAACGCAAACCCAGTACGTTTCCATGATAAATCTGGTTCTGGCTACCAATTTGCTGGTGAGATCCTTCGTCAGTTGAATGATAGTAACCCACAAGTGGCGTCCCGCATGATCGATCCTCTATTGAAATTCCGTAAATACGATGAAGGTCGTCAAGCGCTTATTCGTGCAGAGCTTGAAAAGCTTAAAGCGATGGACAATCTAGCGAAAGACTTATTCGAAAAAGTGACTAAAGCACTAGACGAATAATCGACAAAAGAATAGGGTGGTCATTACGATCACCCTAGTTTTTTGTTCTGACAACAATCCATTTTCATGAACCAGTATTACTTCTCTCTCAACATCTCTTATCAAACATTTCTTTCACACTACTCTGGTGCCGCAAGTTCTGTACAAGTCATTACTGACAATGGTTTGAGGGTGCAACTAGATGCATCAAAATTTCGACCATTTCTTAGTCAATTAGGCATTAGAGGTCGTTTTAGACTCACAACTGACCAAAATAATAAGTTTCTAAAGTTAGAAACTCTGTGATGCCTGATATTCCTAGTGAGTTAAACAGGAATCTTAGTCACATAATCAAACATTTCACCTCCTACCACAGCGAATTTTTGTTAAACATTTGTAATTATGCTTTTACAATAAGTGCATGCATTACCTATGCTTAGTTTCGAGGCTAAAACCCGAAGTTAAGTCCCCCTACAAAACAACAATTCTAATGTGGAGTGTGAATATGACCGCGCGTGAAAATGTAGTGCCGGTTCTGCTTGAAAAGGTATACCAACTAATTCAAGACAAACTCGAGCTTTCTCACCAACCGCTTGTAACTAAACTTGCTCAACACTTATTTAGTAACATTGCTGATGATGACTTGATTCAGCGAAACGAATCCGACCTATATGGTGCCGTTGTTAGCCTGTGGCATCATGTCAATGAAAAGAAACCAGAAGACATTTCTGTCAGAGTATTCAACCCAACTGTCAGCCGCCAAGGTTGGCAATCAACACACACTATTGTTGAAATTGTTGTTCCGGACAGCCCGTTTTTGGTGGATTCCATCAAGATGGCGTTAACGCGACTTGACCTTGTTTCTCACTTGATGCTCAACAACCCAACGCAACTAGAACGCGATAAAAAAGGGCAAGTGACGGACGTTAATGGCGAGGGTGGTGTCCTTCAATCTCTGTTCCATATCGAAGTTGACCGCTTAACCAGTAAAGGTGAAATGCAAGAGCTGAAAAATGAGCTACTGACCATTTTGTCTGACACGCGTTTAGTGGTTGATGATTGGAAACAAATGGTTGATAAACTTAAGATCGTTACTGATGATCTTGAAAAGAACAAAGATCGAGTTTCGATGAAGACTGATCGTTTAGATGAGACGATCGAATACCTACGTTGGTTAGGGGATCATAACTTCACCTTCATGGGTTACAAAGAGTATGATCTTGTTAGCGTCAATGGTGACACTGAGCTGCAACCTGTTAAAGAGAAAGGTCTTGGTCTCTTTGCCGATGACAATCGCATTCGCAGCATCAAGCTTTCTGAACTGTCCGACTCTGCACGCCTAGAAGCGAAAAAGCCTTACGCATTGATCATCACTAAGGGCAATCAAGCATCTCGTATTCACCGCCCAGCTTACACTGACTACATTGGCGTTAAGAAATTCGATAAGAACGGCAAAGTGATTGGTGAGCACCGTTTCACAGGTCTTTACACTTCTGCTGTATACAACCAAGCCGTACAAAGTATTCCTCTGATCCGCGAGAAAGTGGATCGTATTCTAGAAGCGAGTGGTTACCGTAACGGATCGTACTCGTACAAAGCCCTGCACAACATTCTAGAAAACTACCCACGTGACGAATTACTTCAAGCTCGTGAAGAAGAGTTATTAGAAGTGGGGATGGGTGTCGTGCAAATGCAAGATCGTGACTTGTTACGTCTATTTGTTCGTAAAGACCCGTTTGGCCGATTCTTCAGCTGTATGGTTTACGTGACAAAAGATCGATACAACACAGAACTTCGTCGTCAAACGCAACGCATTCTTAAGCAGTACTTTGGCTGTGAACAAGAGGTTGAATTCACAACCTTCTTCTCAGAAAGCCCGTTGGCGAGAACCCATTACATTGTTCGTGTAGACAATAACAACATTGATGTAGACGTGAAAAAGATTGAGCAGAACTTAATGGAAGTATCGACTTCATGGGACGACCGCCTAAAAGAGTCTATCATTGCTAACTTTGGTGAAAGCAAAGGTCTTCCGCTTTCGAAAGAGTACATGAGCGCATTCCCACGTTCATATAAAGAAGACATGATGCCAGGTTCTGCGGTTGCAGATATCGAACGTCTAGAAGCGTTAAGCGACGACAACAAACTCGGCATGTTGTTCTATCGTCCGCAAGAAGAAGCGGCTGAATCGAAAGCAGTTCGCTTGAAGCTATACCACCGCGACGAGCCAATTCACCTATCCGACGTGATGCCAATGTTGGAAAACCTAGGGTTACGTGTGATCGGCGAATCGCCTTATGAGATCGAAACCAACAATGGTCAAACATTCTGGATCCTAGATTTCTCAATGCTGCATAAGAGCGACAAGACCGTTGATCTTCGTGAAGCTCGCGATCGTTTCCAACAAGCATTCGCAGCGATTTGGGCTGGTAACCTAGAGAGTGATGGCTTCAACCGCTTGGTACTAGGCGCTTCACTGTCTGGTCGTGAAATCTCAATTCTTCGTGCATACGCGCGCTACATGCGCCAGGTTGGTTTCCCATTCAGCCAACAATACATAGAAGATACCCTTAGCCATTACCCAGATTTGGCAACGGGTCTAGTAAACTTGTTTGCCAAACGATTCGATCCAAAACACAAAGGCAGCGAGAAAGGTCAGAACGATCTTATCAAGAAAATAACCGAGCAACTGGATCGTGTTGAAAGCCTAGATGATGATCGTATCATCCGTCGCTACATGGAAATGATCACGGCAACGCTACGTACTAACTACTACCAATTGGACGAAAATAAGCAGCCGAAACCTTGGTTATCGTTGAAGATGAAACCAAGCGAAATCCCAGATATTCCTCAGCCAGTGCCTGCGTTTGAGATCTTCGTTTACGCACCTGATATTGAAGGTGTACACCTACGTGGAGGTAAAGTTGCGCGTGGTGGTTTGCGTTGGTCGGATCGTCAAGAGGACTTCCGTACTGAAATTCTTGGTCTGGTTAAAGCACAGCAAGTTAAGAACACGGTTATTGTTCCTGTGGGTGCAAAAGGTGGCTTCGTATGTAAACGTCAGCCAACTCTAACTAACCGTGATGAAATCTTCGCTGAAGGTCAACGTTGTTACAAACGCTTCATTCGCGCGCTTCTCGATGTGTCCGATAACATTATCGAAGGCGAAGTTATTCCGCCGAAGAGTGTAGTGCGTCACGATGAAGACGACCCATACTTAGTTGTTGCCGCCGATAAAGGTACAGCAACATTCTCTGATTTGGCGAACTCTGTATCGGATGAGTACAACTTCTGGCTAGGTGACGCGTTTGCATCAGGTGGTTCTAACGGTTATGACCACAAAGCAATGGGTATCACTGCGAAAGGTGGTTGGGAATCGGTGAAACGCCACTTCCGAGAAATGGGCGTCAACTGTCAAACCACTGACTTCACAGCAATTGGTGTGGGTGATATGGCAGGGGACGTATTTGGTAACGGTATGCTGCTATCTAAGCATATTCGTCTACAAGCTGCGTTTAACCATATGCACATCTTCATTGATCCAAATCCGGATTCAGCCACCAGCTGGGAAGAGCGTAATCGCTTGTTCAATCTCCCACGATCAAGCTGGGAAGATTACAACGCCGAGTTGATCTCGCAGGGCGGTGGTATTTTCTCTCGTCGCTCTAAATCGATCCAACTAACGCCAGAAATCCAAAAAATGCTGGGCACGAAGAAAGCGTCTCTAGCGCCAAACGATCTGATTAAGATGATCCTGCAAATGGAAGTGGATCTGCTTTGGAATGGTGGTATCGGTACGTATGTTAAAGCTTCTAGCGAGACACACACTGATGTTGGCGACCGTGCAAATGACGTACTCCGTATCGATGGACGTGATTTAAAAGCGAAAGTGGTTGGTGAAGGCGGTAACTTAGGTATGACTCAGCTTGGTCGTATCGAATACGCAAGCACAGGCGGTCGTGTAAATACGGACTTTGTGGATAACGTTGGTGGCGTAGACTGTTCGGACAACGAAGTGAACATTAAGATCTTCTTGAATGGTTTAGTATCGAATGGCGATCTAACGGTTAAACAACGCAACCAGATTCTTGAATCGATGGAAGACGAAGTGGGCGAAATCGTATTGGACGATGCATACCGTCAATCTGAGTCTATTTCGGTGACCGAACAGCAAGGTGTTGGCATCGTTAAAGAGCAAATCCGCTTTATCCATACAATGGAGAAAGCAGGGTACTTGGATCGTGCTCTTGAGTACATTCCAGACGATGAAACCTTGATTGAGCGAGAGAAACAAGGTCTTGGTCTGACACGTCCTGAACTTTCAGTACTAGTAGCTTACGGTAAGATGGTTCTGAAAGAACAATTGGTTGCTGACGAAATTGCAAATGATGAATTCCATGGAAAACAGTTAGTTGCTTATTTCCCAAGTGAGTTACGCCGTAACTACAAAGATCAGATGGTAAACCACCCGCTGCGTGCTGAAATCATCGCAACAGCGCTAGCAAACCAAATGGTTAATGAAATGGGCTGTAACTTCGTGACTCGTCTTCAAGAAGAGACGGGCGCGAGTGTCGTTGATATTGCGAACGCTTACAGTGCAACACGTGAGATCTTCGAACTGGAAGATATTCTTAAGCAAACTCGTGCACTCGATAACGTTGCAACTGCAGAAGCACAGTATGAGATCATGTTTTATGTACGTCGCGCATTGCGCCGTATCTCTCGTTGGTTACTTCGCAATCGCAGCGGTAAGAGCACAGTAACCGAGCTCGTTGCGCTATATAAAGACGATGTTCACACTATTACTGAAACGCTGGACACCATGCTAGTTGCATCAGAAGTGGAAGAGCATAACGAACTTGCTCAGAAATGGATTGAGCGCGGAGTAGAGGAGAAACTGGCACACCACGTAGCTCGTCTCTCTAGCCTACAGTCTGCACTGGATATTTCAACAGTAGCAAGCGAAACGGGTAAAACGGTTGAACAAGCCTCGAAGCTTTACTTTAATCTAGGTGACCGTTTATCACTTCACTGGTTCTTGAAACAGATCAATAGCCAAGCGGTTGATAATAACTGGCAAGCTCTTGCCCGTGCAGCATTCCGTGAGGATCTTGATTGGCAACAACGTCAATTGACTGCTCAAGTTCTAACTTGCGGCTGCTCAACAGAAGATCTAGACGTGATGCAAGCACTCGAAGATTGGATGACAACGAATGAATTGTCATTGCATCGTTGGGAGAGCATCTTAAATGAATTCAAAGTTGGTTCCGTTCATGAGTTCGCTAAGTTCTCTGTTGCACTTCGAGAATTGGTTCTACTTAACCTGAACTGTTCTTCGAACGAATAGGGTAAGTGACTTTAGCAAAAGCCTCGCAATCGCGGGGCTTTTTTATGTTCAAATCACTATAACTCCACACAACAAGTGACGCCGTAACGTGAAATTTGAGTTTTCCTGGCATGAAATCGTTTGCTTTTAAATAAAAAGCTAGCAATTTTGTATAGAGAATAGAGTGCTAATCAACTGTTTTTATGAACAAAATTAAAATGAGACATACTATTTTGCTGAATTCACTCATTTTCATTGAATTGCACTGAAAAACAGTAAATAATATTGACCCGTTTACACGGGGCTTTTTTCTTTCGGAGGCACAATGCTTTACCGTCTAGCCAGAACTGGCTTTTTCCAACTTGATGCCGAAAAGGCACATGATCTTGCAATCAAAAACTTCCAACGCTTTAACGGCACTCCTCTCGATCTTTTCTATCGTCAACAATTACCAAATCGTCCAGTAGAATGCATGGGGCTTACATTCCGTAACCCAGTGGGTCTTGCTGCTGGTTTGGACAAAAACGGCGAATGTATCGAAGCGTTTGACGCTATGGGCTTTGGTTTTGTCGAAGTTGGTACTGTTACGCCTCGTCCGCAACCAGGTAACGACAAGCCACGTTTGTTCCGCCTAGTTGAAGCGGAAGGTATCATCAACCGTATGGGCTTTAACAACCTAGGTGTGGATCATCTGGTTGAGAATGTGAAAAAGGCAAAATACAACTGCATTCTTGGTATCAACATTGGTAAAAATAAAGATACACCAATTGAGAAAGGGGCAGAGGACTACCTGATTTGTATGGAAAAAGTGTACGAGTATGCCGGTTACATCGCCGTGAACATCTCGTCACCAAATACACCAGGGCTTCGTTCACTTCAGTACGGTGAAGCGCTAGACGAATTGCTATCTGAACTCAAAGAGAAACAAGCAGAACTTGCAGAAAAGCACGGTAAGTACGTACCACTTGCGCTAAAAATTGCACCGGATTTGAGCGATGACGAAATCAGCCAGATCTGTGAGTCGCTAATTAAGAATAACATCGACGGTGTGATTGCAACAAACACAACGCTTGATCGCACAGTCGTTGAAGGCATGAAACATGCGAACGAAGCGGGTGGTCTAAGCGGACGTCCGGTTCAATCACGTTCAACAGAAGTTGTTCGTAAACTTCATGAAGAGCTTGGCGATAAACTTCCGATAATCGGTGTGGGCGGTGTTGACTCATACGTTGCAGCGAAAGAGAAAATGATGGCAGGTGCACAACTTGTTCAAGTTTACACTGGTTTCATCTACCACGGACCAGGTCTCGTACGCGATATTGTTAAAAATCTATAAGAGCAATCGCTAAATCGTTGAGAAATCGACGCTTGTTACTAAAAAAAGAGGAATTCGTTTCCTCTTTTTTTTTGCCCGTTCGTTTGTAAAATTTAAAAATCATGAGTAGGTAATTAAGCGTCTTACCTCTTATTACTGATTAACTAGTCACAAACAAGAGAACGGAATAATGCTTAAACCCAGCGACAAATGGAATTGGTATTTTGACGAGCAGAAAGCTTGCCTAATGCTGGATTTGGGGGAGGAGATGATTTTCCAAACCAATCTATGCCGTAAGCTGTTGGTCAATTGTGCCTTCTCAGACAATGAATTCACTGTTGATGACGCAAGCGCGTTTCAAACGTACAACGAACGAATCCGTTGTCTCGACATCAACGAATACCGTCAAGCCGAACTTACGCTCTATTGCGTAGCTGCAAAACGCTTTCATAAACCTGTTCAACCGAAGAGCTGGTTCTTCGACGCCCAATGCGATGGACATGAGCCAGAAGAAGGGGATATGGTCTTCCTAACAAATCGATATTCAGAAGGCGTATTCATCGTTCTAGAACCAGGTGAAACATCAAGCCTATGTGCTTACGTAGGGCAGGATGAATTTCTACTTGATGGCAACAAAGTACTGCCATTTGGGCAACCAATTAAAGTAATGCACGATCGCATGGTGTGTGCCAATCACTTATTCACGATGGCACCAATGGCGATGGTGGGTTAATTTCCTTTTGATTTTTCTTTATTTTCGTTCCTTTGTTTGCATTAATCGACCTCATTAGGTCGATTTTTTTTGCCTAGAATTTTCTGAATATCTCCTCTTGTGCACGCCAAATACATGCCTAGGTGAGGGCTATTTTGTATCTCAGATATGAAGTAGCTCACTTTTATTCCACTTTTTTCATTTTAGCGTTTCCTTAATTTAGGCAACCAGACGCCTAATATTTCACCTTTTGTTCCCCTATACGCTCATTTTGTAAGTTAATTACACGCAAAATGGGCGGTTGGTATAGACCAAAAATAATGTAAATAAGTATTCACTCTCGTTATGATGCTTGTCTTTACTAGAAAGTGATAAAGAGACGTATTCTGTTTGTAGATGTGCTGTGTTTTGATTTTCAACAGATGAGATTGGCGACTGTTTGAGCTAATAAAGTAAAAATGCCTTTAAAAACGAGGCATTGATCGTAAAGTCAGGTATAATCAAAGCCATTTTTTATCGACGAAAGAACACTATGAATCAATATCTCGCGGTAACTTCAAACGGCATGGAAAACTTGCTTGTTGAAGAACTGACTAAACTAGGCATTGAAAACGCCAAACCAGTACAGGCAGGCGTTAAATTTAAGGCGACGAATGAACAGATTTACCGTTGCTGTTTGTGGAGCCGCTTGGCGTCTCGATTTGTACGTGTTTTATCGGAATTTACCTGTAACGACGACATGGATCTTTACCTGTCGACGTCTTCAATCAACTGGGTAAACCAGTTCCATAGTTCAAAGCGCTTTGTGGTCGACTTCAATGGCACGAACCGCGAAATCCGCAACAGCCAATACGGTGCAATGAAAGTAAAAGACGGCATCGTAGATTGCTTTGAGAAGAAAGGACTTCCTCGTCCAAACATTAACAAAGAACGCCCTGATATCCGCGTTCACGTTCGTCTGCACAAAGACAAAGCCATTCTTGGTGTGGATATGGTGGGTAGTGGTCTTCATCAACGTGGCTACCGTCCAGAATCAGGTCGAGCTCCGTTACGTGAGACGCTTGCAGCAGCAATCGTAATGCGTTGTGGCTGGGATGGTTCACAACCGCTTCTAGACCCAATGTGTGGTTCTGGTACGTTGCTGATTGAAGCTGCGATGATGGCAGCCAATATGGCACCAGGCGTTAAGCGCAAACAGTGGGGCTTTGAAGCGCTAGAAGATTTTGAACCAGAGCTTTGGGCAGAGATTAAATCAGAGGCAAATGTACAAGCTCGACGCGGTGTCAAAAAAGTTGACGCTAAGTTTTTCGGCTTCGATAACGACCCGAAAGTATTGAAGGTTGCACGAGACAACGCTCGTAGAGCTGGTGTTGAAGAGTTGATTGAATTTGCACAAGGCGATGCAGCAACCATTACTCGTCCGGCTGGTTTCGAATCTGGCGTTATCGTTTCTAACCCGCCTTATGGTGAGCGTCTTGGCACTGAGCCTGGTCTGATCGCGCTATACACAGCGTTTGGTGGTCAGCTAAAAGCAGAATTTGGCGGCTGTAAAGCGTCTATCTTCTCAAGTTCAGACGAGCTACTAAGCTGTCTTCGTATGCGTGCGGACAAACAATTCAAATTGAACAATGGTGCGTTACCTTGTCACCAAAAGAACTACAGCATTGCAGAGCGCAGCATTGATGAAGTGAAAGGCGCGGACACTAATGTTCAAATTGCACCAGACTTCTCAAACCGTTTGAAGAAAAACATTGGCAAGATTGGTAAGTGGGCTCGTAAAGAGAAACTTGACTGTTACCGTATCTACGATGCGGATCTTCCTGAATACAATGTAGCGATCGACGTGTACGGCGATCAAATTGTGATTCAAGAATACGCAGCACCTAAGAATATCCCTGAAGAAAAAGCCAAGCGCCGTCTAACGGACATCATCCGTGCAACGATTCAGGTAACAGGTGTAGAAGCGAATAACGTAGTACTTAAAGTTCGTGAGAAGCAAAAGGGTCGTAGCCAGTACCAAAAATTAGGTCAAGTTTCAGAGACGCTTGAAGTGAACGAGTACGGAGTGAAGCTGATCGTAAACCTTCATGACTACCTAGACACGGGCTTGTTCTTGGATCATAAGATAACTCGTCGTCGTCTTGGCGAAATGGCACAGGGTAAAGATTTCCTTAACTTGTTTGCTTACACTGGCAGTGCAACAGTACACGCTGCAGTTGGTGGAGCGCGTTCTACAACTACGGTAGATATGTCTAACACGTACCTCAACTGGGCGAAAGACAACATGCAGCTAAACGGTTGTGTTGGTCGCCAGCATCGTTTTGAGCAAGCTGACTGTCTCCAGTGGCTTGAGAACGCCAAAGGTGAATATGATCTTATCTTTATTGACCCACCGACGTTCTCTAACTCTAAACGCATGGAAACGTCGTTCGATGTACAACGCGATCATATTAAGCTAATGACAAACCTTAAGCGTCTGTTGCGTGCTGGCGGTACGATTGTTTTCTCGAACAACAAACGTCACTTCAAGATGGACGAAGCAGGGCTTGCAGAACTGGGCTTAAAAGCGCAGAACATTTCTTCTCAAACTCTGCCATTGGATTTTTCTCGTAACAAACAGATTCACAACTGCTGGTTGGTTACTCACGTAGAATAGGGACGGAACAGTAAAAGGATGTTGAACGTGCTAACGCTTTACAGCACTGAAGGATGCCATCTCTGCGAGATGGCGTTTGACCTCGTTAGTCAGATTGGTCTCGCCGAACAAACACACATCGTCGACATAGCGTTCGACGATGCTCTCTTTTCTCGTTACGGCGTAACAATTCCCGTATTAAAATATCAAGATTCTGAGTTGAACTGGCCGTTTGACTTAGAAAAACTCAAACATTGGTTGGATAATAATGGCATTACTTACCATTCATAACGCACAACTTGCATTTGGCGACCACCCATTACTAGACAAAGCAGAGTTCGCTCTTCAAGAAAATGAACGCGTTTGTTTAGTTGGTCGCAACGGTGCAGGTAAGTCTACGTTAATGAAAGTGCTTGCTGGCGACATTTTGTTGGACGATGGCAAGATTCAAATCACCCAAGACGTCGTTGTTTCTCGACTTGAACAAGATCCACCACGCAATCAAGAAGGCACAGTTTACGAATACGTATCTGGTGGTTTAGCTGAAATCGGTGAGCAGTTGAAGATCTATCATGATCTTCTCGATCTTGTCGCTCAGGACCCAAGTGAAAAGAACATTAATCGTCTTGCTAAGATTCAAGAACAGTTGGATCACCTTAACGCTTGGCGCTTTGATGATCGTGTTAAGAATGTACTTGGCGCGCTAAAGCTAAGCCCTGAAACCAAACTGACTGATCTATCGGGTGGTTGGCAACGTAAAGCCGCTCTCGCTCGGGCACTTGTTTGTGACCCTGATGTATTGCTTCTTGATGAGCCAACTAACCACCTTGATGTAACGACCATCGAATGGTTAGAGAACTTTCTAAAGGACTTCAAAGGCTCGATCATCTTCATTTCCCACGACCGTGCATTCATCAAATCGATGGCGACACGCATTGTTGACCTCGATCGCGGACAACTCGCTTCTTTCCCTGGTGATTATGACCAATACTTAAATGACAAAGAAGAGATGCTTCGTGTCGAAGAAATGCAAAATGCAGAGTTCGACAAAAAGCTAGCTCAGGAAGAAGTGTGGATTCGCCAAGGCATTAAAGCACGCCGTACACGCAACGAAGGTCGTGTTCGTGCCCTTAAAAAGCTTCGTGAAGAACGTCGTGACAGACGTGAGGTTCAAGGTAAAGTTAACCTTAACATCGACGATGCTTCGCGCTCAGGTAAGATCGTATTTGAAGCTGAGAATGTCTCTTTTGCTTTTGAAGGCAAAAAAATCGTTGATAACTTTAGCTTCAACATTATGCGTGGTGATCGAATCGCACTGATTGGTCCTAACGGCTGTGGTAAAAGTACCGTTCTCAAGTTGCTATTAGGGCAATTATCAGCGCAAGGCGGTCGTCTTCATTGTGGAACAAAGCTCGAAGTGGCTTACTTCGATCAGTACCGCGAAATTCTTGATCCTGAAAAGACGGTTATTGATAACTTAGCGGATGGTAAGCAAGAAGTGATGGTTGGAGGGCGTCAGCGTCACGCATTGAGCTACCTACAAGATTTCTTGTTTGCACCAAAACGTGCTCGCACGCCAGTAAAAGCCTTGTCTGGAGGCGAAAAAAACCGTTTGTTGCTGGCTCGTATCTTGTTGAAACCTAACAACTTGCTTATTCTTGACGAACCTACCAACGATTTGGACATCGAAACGTTGGAACTTTTAGAAGAAATGCTTGCCAATTATCAGGGTACGTTACTGTTAGTGAGCCACGACCGTGAATTCGTAGACAATACGGTGACGACCAGTTGGATTTTTGAAGGTAACGGCATAATCGAAGAGTTTGTTGGTGGTTATCACGACGCAAAACAGCAGCGTGATCAAGTTCTTGCTTCGCGCAGTCAGGTTGAAAAAGCAGCGAAGAAAGAGAAAGTGGTTGAGGAAACTCCCAAAACTACGCAACCTAAGAACAATTCGAAGAAGTTATCGTATAAGCTGCAAAGAGAATTAGAGGCTCTTCCAGCTAAACTAGAACAATTAGAGGCGGATATTGAGACTCTACAAGAACAAGTGAACGACCCAGAGTTCTTCACTAAATCTGTAGAACAGACTCAACCGGTATTGGAACAGCTCGCTGCGGTAGAGCAGGAGTTGGAAATCGCGTTCGAGAGATGGGAAGAACTCGAAGCAATGCAACAGGATAGTTAAGAATTCGATGAATTGTAGTAACAAATTCAAATTAACCGCCATCGCTATGATGGTGGGTACGGCAATGAATGCTAATGCAGCCCTGTATCAAGTCCTTGAAGTTGATCCTCAGATTAATGGAAATAGTGTTGATACAGAAACAGCTCGAACATCATACGGAGTTGCAATTCAACAAGGCGACGTTCCGTATGCGCTTGGTTGTTTTGATGAAGGTGCTAAATCCGGCTGTAAACCGGTAAATTCCCCTGAGTCTGAACATTTCAAACTAGCGCTTGAAACACGAGTAACCCCAATCTCAACAGGGCAAGAAGTCGACGGTGTTAGCTACCGCGAAGAAGTGCCATTTGCTTTGGATTCTGGTTTCTATTACGTACAAGAGTATGACGATTTTGAAAGATACTGTTTCAACGAACGTCGTTACTCAACGTGTGAATCTTGGGCATCCGTGCATTGGACTCCGTGGAATAAAGAAGCATTTACCAGAGACTTTACTTCAAACGCGCTTGCGTATGTCGAGGGAAATACCGCCAATACAATCGATTCTGCAGCGTATACCAATAAGTACAACAATATCATCAACAGTCTGACTGCTGAAGGGAAGCCTGTAGGCAATCAAAGTGTTATCAGTACAACCGATCCAACTGTTTTAGAAACAAGAAATACGGTTGTTGCACCAGGAACTAGTCCTAACTTTGACACAAGCGACGCAGTTCCAAAGCTTCTAGAAAGCAGGGCTTGGAAAACAAATGGAACATTTACTGTAGGTAGCGTTTCGAGATTTGCCAACAATGATAATGGCGACCACTCGACATCTAAAGCAGCCATTTGGGATGCTACAGGTTCAGCGGTCGAATTAGGTTGGCCAAGTGGACAAGCTCAAGAAGATGAACGCCTGGCGCAAGGTAGCATGCGAGATTTTGTTGTAAAAGATTCAACTGTTTATGGTGTTGGGTACAACACCTATGACAGTGACAACAACTACATGAACGCAACCGTGTTCGTAGGAACGTTGGCAAAAGAAGGCTCGGTCGTTGATTCTACATGGGTAAATAAAGAAGTTGATGGTGCCCAACAAAGAATCAGTGGTGATACGGTTCATACCAACTCACGTCTAACTGACGTAAATGCAAATTTTGTTGCGATTGGTGAAGCCAAACGTTCGGGGGCTTACTTAATGCCAACAGGGTCAGCACCAAATCGTCTCTTTGTTGTTGACGATGTGACTAAGAGCTCAGTAAGTGCCTTCTACCCAACTTCTGGTATATTCTTTAGCGGTGCTGGCGGTCAAATGGGTGGCATCAACTCATACAATGAGATTGTTGGTCAATTAGATGCTGAGAAGACTCGTGAAGAAGAGGGTAAACCTCGTCGTAAGCGTGGATTTATCTATCCATATGCTCAAGGTGGAACAGTTAGTGAGCGTGCTAAAGAAATCTTCGATGGCAAAGCTTGGTTCCTCGACGATCTCACCAACGGTGCAAACGATCAGAGCGCAAGCGCTAGAGATATTTCTGACCGCAACAACGAGTTCCGTATAATTAGCGCTTCAGATATCAACGATGCCGGCGTGATCTCCGCGACAGCAATGAAGTGTGCAGGCGGTTATGACACAACGGCTCACAACTCTTTCTGTAGTAACGGGGAAGAAAAAATTGTTGCTGTTAAGCTGGTACCAATTGCTGGTGCAAGCGCTGAGAATAACGATATCCAGCCAAGAAGTGTCGAAGAAGAAGCCGCTGAGCGCCAAGGTGCTGGTCTAGGATGGCTGGCTTTGACCATGCTGGGTCTATTCGGGTTCCGTAGAAAATAGTCAGTAATTTTTAAATCAAGCAGAGGTTCACAGAAATGAGCCTCTGCTTTTTTTATGCCTTGAGAAAATGCGCAATTTGATCGATTCTTGTAGATGGAGTCATAAAAACTCCATCAAAGTTTCACAATAACAGTAGTACGTTTGTAAATGGACCTGTATGAGGAATTAACTATGAAGAGACAAAAGCGTGATCGCCTAGAACGAGCTCAATCTCAAGGCTATAAAGCTGGGTTGAATGGAAGGTCTCAAGAGGCTTGCCCATATCAACAAATTGATGCTCGGTCGTATTGGTTAGGTGGTTGGCGTGATGCCAGAGATGAAAGACAATCTGGTCTCTACAAATAAACTCTCCACATACAAACAGAAGGATTTGAAAGGGCTCGTTAAGAGCCTTTTCTGCGTTTAAAGCGGATGTTTTTAAATGTAGCAATTTACGCGTGTGTCTAAACTAAATGCCATAAGATAAAGAAAAGGCTCCTTTGATAGGAGCCTTGAAAATACTTCAGAGTAGGAGATTAGAAGCTTGAAGTGTCTTGGAACAAACCCACTTTCAGATCTTTTGCTACGTAGATTTCTTTACCATCTACACATACACGACCATCAGCTAGACCCATTACTAATTTGCGGTTAACAACGCGCTTCATGTGGATCTCGTACGTTACTTTTTTCGCTGTTGGTAGGATTTGACCCGTAAACTTCACTTCGCCAACACCCAAAGCTCGACCTTTGCCTTTACCGCCAACCCAGCCTAGGAAGAAGCCAACAAGCTGCCACATAGCATCAAGACCAAGACAGCCAGGCATTACTGGGTCACCAGGGAAGTGACAGTCAAAGAACCAAAGATCTGGAGTAATGTCCAATTCTGCGAGGATCAAACCTTTACCAAAATCGCCTTCAGTCTCAGACATTTTAGTAACACGATCCATCATTAGCATGTTTGGCGCAGGAAGCTGAGGGTAACCTGGTCCAAATAGCTCACCTTGGCTAGAAGCGAGAAGATCGTCACGGTTGTAAGAATCACGTTTGTTTTGCATTATCAATTACTCCAATTTTTGATAGCTGCATCTTAGTGAACACGTGTACGCTAAACAACTCCGATCAGTACTAGACAAACCAGTTTTTGATGCGCTCCACAATTCCTTCTGGATGCTCATGTCTTTCAAAGTTTTCAATACGTTCGGCAATTTTACCAATGATGCTGTCGTCTTCACCGCGAAATGGTTTAGACATCAGAATGGGAATCGCTTCATCAACAGTAGAAACTGACCAAATATGGAACTCACCATTCTTAATGCTTTGTATGACATCTTTATGTAACGCGAGATGTTTTAGGTTAGATTTAGGCATAATCACACCTTGCTCTCCCGTAAAGCCTTGGTGTTTACATACTTGGTAGAAGCCCTCAATCTTTTCATTCAAGCCTCCAACGGCTTGCACGCGACCAAATTGATCCACTGCACCAGTAACCGCGATCTGTTGATTCACTGGAGATTCTGACAAGGCACTCACCAAACAACATAGCTCTGCTAAGGAGGCACTGTCTCCATCGACTTCGCTGTATGATTGCTCGAATACAATCGAAGCGGAGTATGGTAGTGGTTCATCAAGATTCAGTGCTGAACTCACAAACGCTTGCATGATCATCATGCCCTTAGCATGTAGGTTGCCGCCAAGTTCTGCTTTGCGTTCGACGTCTGAAATATCACCATCACCAAAGTGAATAACACAAGAAATACGCGCAGGTTCCCCATAGGAGACAGGGTGTCCGGCCATATCAATCACTGTAAGACCATTAATTTGCCCAACCTGTTCGCCGGTCGTCTCAATGATCACTTGTCCATCAAGAATATCGTCCACAGCACGTTGTGGTAGGTAAGATTCACGGTAATATTTATCATCAATAGCACGATCAATATCGTCAAACTCGATACTCGATGAGTTTGAATACTGACCAGCAAGACCTAACAGCTGGTTGTGCCACAGTACACCGAGAGGCAGATAGTGTTGATCTTCTGTATAGCGCATGCCGGCAATAATTAATCTTCGGAAGGCTTCGTTACTCAATGCAGGGTGTTGGTATTCATGGCAAATCCAATTGACCAAACCAACGTATTTACTTAGGTTTTCTTGAGATAAGTGGATATCTTCTTCAACCTCAGTATACATCGTCAGACCTGTAGAAAAGTCTTCATCGACATATTCGATTTCCGCTAACTGGTTTCGATCGCCTGTAATGATCAGCTTTACATCGTAGTCTTGTGGTGCAAAAGGCGATGACGCAATTCGATTTGGTGTAAGGTTAATCGGGGCAAAGCTTCCACCTTGAACTGCTGCTTTAATGCTTGGCCAGCGCGCAGCGTTTGCAAGCACTAAGTTGGCAGGAACAACAAGATAACCGCCATCTGCTTTAGACAGTAAGCCAGACTCAAATGTCGTTTGACCATCTTGATTCACGCTGTAGCGATCAAATAACTCTTTGGCATCGAGTGACTCAACTGTCACAACAGGCGCTGACGACTTATTCTTCAATACTTCGCTGACGAAACCACGATAAAGCGCATTATCAGTGCAATTCACTAATAAAATACGGGTTAATCCTCGAACACGAGTAAATCGGTCAATGGTCGCCTCAAGCCTAGGCTGAAGGTCAATAAAGGGCTTAATCGGTAGAGAAGTGGCTTTACTTAAAATCTCTTCGTACTGCTCGAAAGAAGGGGTGACATCTTGCCAGTTAACTTGGTTCATTCAAATTCATCATAATTTAGTCTTGCAAGCATTATAGCGAAACGACGATCAACTCCCTAGCGACAATTTGACCAATCCAAAAATTCTGCAAATTCAGTTGATTAAACCTTCGACAAATGAGTGATCAACATCGATACTTTTATGAGTTTTAATTGCCGAATCTGCACACTTGGGTTACGCTGTCACCATAAGTGTATTGAGGGTCAGAAGGATGAAATATCAACAGCTTGAAAATTTAGAATGTGGTTGGAAATGGAAGTATCTCATCAAAAAGTGGAAGGATGGTGAAGCCGTTACCCGATACATCGATACGAGCGAAGCCGATGCCGCAATTGCCGAACTTCGTAAACTTGAGCATGAGCCAACCCAAGTTCTTACTTGGATTGAAAACCACATGTCTGAAGAGCTTGATAATAAGCTGAAGCAAGCGATCCGTGCTAAGCGTAAACGTCACTTCAATGCAGAACAAGTCCACACGAAGAAAAAGTCCATCGATCTAGATTATCGAGTGTGGGAAAAACTCTCCAATCGAGCGAACGAGCTAGGCTGTACGTTATCCGATGCTATTGAGTATTTGTTATCAGAGGCATCTCGAAGTGAAAAAGCCAGTATGAAGGTATCGTCGCTGAAAGAAGACTTGAGTAAATTGCTTTCTAGCTAAGGAGTATCAAATGCTTTACGTAATATTGATTGCTGCTGTTGTCATTTTTTGGCTTATCGCCGTAGATAGACCTGTCCTAAAAGTTAAGTTTGAACAAGGGCAAATATCGAAGGTGAAAGGTCACATACCGCCTTCTTTTAAACACAACCTGCAAGACATCGCTGAGCATTCTCCGTTTGATGGCGAAATGAAAGTCTATAACCAACGTACAGGTATGCGCTTAACCTTTTCCAAAGACGTGCCGAAAAAAGTTCAACAACGCATTAGAAACGTTTTTCCTCACCAAGGCTTTAAGTCCACCAAAGGTAAAAAGCGAGCTTAAGAAAACTATCAATTACTTATTCGTGCTAAACGGGACGCATTTAATGTGTCCCATTTTTATATCAGCAAAGTCAGTGAGTTAAAGTTTCACTTTTTACGAATTGAAAGGGAACTTCATGCGATACACTGTCACGTTTTTGTGCTTTTTATTTGGAATTTCTGTTGCTATAGCTGACGACTCAGAAATCAATCCTGTAGCGAAAAAAATCAAAGCGGAGCTTCAGAAGAAAACAGATAGGGCATTTGATGGTTACCACGGATATTGTGACTTGATGATTGAAATGGAACACAAAGGCAAGAGTGCAACGATCAAGAGAGTTAAAGGAAGTGGTGATAAACGCGTATGTCAGTTCACCAAATCAAATGTGAAAATTGGCAAACGTTATCGTTATAAATTCTCTGAAAAGTACATACGACTACACATAACAACGGGCAATTAGCATTCACTAATAATATTTCGATAATTAGTATTTATTTATAAGTGGAATTAATATCACATTCCATTTACTGCATGTGTCTTTATAGATAAACTTGCCGACAGGAAAATAAAAACAACGTTAGGAATATCAGTTTGTTGCTCACGCAAAAAAATTACACACCAGAAGCAATGGACATCGCGGTCAAAGTATCGAAAGAAGTCGAACTTAGACATGCCAAGTGGCTAGCTAGTATGAACCACCAAGTGGATCAGTCACAAGTGGATAAGCTCCTCAGTTTACAGGGGCGTTATTGTGACGATGTGATCTTTAGTGAAGAAGACAGAATCACGCGCAACCAAAGAATACTTCTCATGTGCGAACAAGAGCGAGTAAAAGAAAAACGCCAAATCGTGGAAGACAAGCAGAAAACACTGCAAAAAGTCATCAGCGATGTATCGAAAGTGGCCGATCGAATGTTAATGAAGAAGCTTGAAACGCTTCCAATTGATAAATTATCGAGCAATATACCCGCATTTGAGTTATTCGCATCGTTTGCCTATTCTCCATCTCTAAGCTTTTCAAAACTGACAGACTTGGCTAACAATAGCCATCAGCTAAGCTCAACGATTATAGATCTGATTGAGAACTCAAGACTGCGTGAGCGAGGGAGTGCGGCTAAAACTAGTTCAGATGCAAGAGTCGCGATTGGGCGCCTTGGAATTGAAAATTGCCGTAAGCTATTCCCGGTTTTAATGGCGCGCCCAATGATGAGATGGTCAGATAATAATACTAAAATCCTGACTCCCAAGTTTTGGCAACAATTGGTTTTGACTGCCAACGTCACCAAAATGCGATTGGAATCGGCAGATGTTCAAGATTCCGATTGTGGTGTTTTGATCGGAACGCTTCGTAGCTTAGGTAGCATCGTCTTGATTAATCACTTCACAGATACGTTTGAAGACGCACTCATTGAAGTCATGCTGAACTATAGAAAAACGAACAGGAAAGATGAGTATTATGCCTGTGCCGATGTCCGACCAAATTCCGCTTTCTTGCCTAAAGTCATTGTCGATATGGAAGCTCTGGTGACTAAAAGACTTTTAGAATACTTTCACTGGTCGAAGAATGTAGAACATATAAAAGTTGCTGTTCTTGAAGACATCGAAAGCAAACCCATCTTAGAGCGCAGTGTCTATGGAGCAGCTTTAGCGCAGGCTAGGGCATATGCAATCTATGATAACTTATCGAGAAGTGAAGTGTTTGCAGAAAAGTACAAACCATTTTGGTTTGCTAACGTCCAGATATCAGGGGAAGCATTGTCATCAATTAGAATGAGTGCTCCAGGAAAGATGACTCTTATGATGTAAAAGAGTCACAGTGTCACAAAAAAACTCAAAGCGACTGTAACAAGTCGCTTTTTTAATGTCATAAGAAAATGAATAAACAAGTGACACCTCAGTATTGTTGAAGAACACAAGGTTACGACGTCACTAATGCTTAACTGTAAGTTCATCAAACGTCCAGTCACATCATCGATAAAGACTAATAGACAGCATTTGTCAGATCGTCCTTCAAACCAATCGTGGTAAGAGCCATCAATTTGAACGAGCTCGCCTAAACAATCACGTCGGTAGCGAGGTTGGTAAACTTTAGGCTTGCGTTGCGAATGCGGCGTCCATAAACCATCTGCAATCATCCAACTTCGTAAGGTCTCGTTAGATACTGGAAGACTATGTAACTCCGTTAGTTTTTCTCTGGCAAGTGTTGGAGAAAAATCAGAATAGTGATCACGAATCAGTTTTAAAACTGTGTCTCGGTAGTCACTGGGATAGCGGTTATTACTTGGCTTACCTCAAGCTTGGTGAGTCAATCCTACAGCACCGAATTCTCTCAGGCGATTCATAAGCCTCTGAACTTGGCGAACACTCAAATCAAGGATGTCTGCCGCGTCGACTCCTAACAACAAATCTCATATGCTTGTGAAAACAACTGAGCATTGGTAAAAAAGCTCAACTAGATTTGCAAAAAACAAAGGTGCTTTCGCATGTAAAGGTGGTGATTAGTCATTAGCATCCAATAAAAGTTCATTAATAACAATGGTCTATTATCAAGCCATCAAATCTTAAAGGATGTACAAATCTCATTTTTAATGGTTTTTACCACACAGCATTCAGAACGCCAATTTAACCTCACACCAAGTGCGCATTATGTATATTATGTTAAATAGAATATCAACGTACGCCAATTCTTTCTTCGTTTGGGCTCCTATCCCTCTCAGATTTTAAAATATAAGGCTTTTTATGAGTGTCATTAAACATAACCGCGATTTACCATAAAATACTTAATATAGATCTTAATAATCTTACGATTGTTAAGATCTATATTAATTCGCTACGCGATCTCCACTAATGAATGGATCGCTTCGTAGATATCCTGTCTGCGAACTGGCTTTGATACAAATCCGTCCATGCCAGCTTTCATGCATGTCGCTTTATCACTCTCAAGCGCGTGTGCAGTCAATGCAATGATTGGTGTTTTGATTCCTTTTTTTCTGATAAGTCTTGTCGCTGTAATGCCATCCATAACGGGCATCGACACATCCATTAAAATGATATCGATGTCTTGTGTTTGTTGCTCCAAAAACGTTAAGGCTTCCGCGCCGTGGCTGGCAATAAATACATTGTGCCCGAGTTTATTCAGAATAAGCTTTATCACTAACTGGTTAGATTCAGTATCTTCCACGACTAAAATGTTGGTCGACTTTGATGGCTGATTTGATTCTATCTTTACCGGTCTTTCTTGGTTAGTCCTGGTAAGAACCGGGATTTTGACTGTAAAATGAGAGCCGACTCTCTCTTCACTTTTTACAGAAATTGAACCTCGCATCATCTCAACAAGGTGTTTGGTGATGGCAAGTCCAAGCCCGGTACCACCGAATCGACGAGTAATTGAGCTGTCGCCTTGATGAAAAGCTGTAAACAAATGACCAATTTTAGCTTGAGGGATTCCTATCCCAGTATCTGCAACAGATATGATGATTTCACCATTGCTTTCTAGCACAGAAACATGCACATCTCCAAAGTCTGTAAACTTAATCGCGTTTCCAATCAAGTTAAAAAGCACCTGCGATATACGAGTAGAATCAATCCAGTACTGTTTATTTCTATCTAGATTGCAGTGTAGGTCAAAGCTCAAACTTTTGCTTGTAGCCACTTGTTTTTGTTGAGAAACAATTAGTGTTACCGCGTCACTTAAGTCTGTCCACTGTTCATTTAAATGGAAGCTTCCTGACTCTATCTTTGATAAATCCAAAATGTCGCTGATAATCGCCAATAGCAAATCTGCAGAGCATTCCATTTGGTTCAATACATCTGACTGGGCATCGGTTAAAGTTGATTGTCTCAAGATGTCTAACATCCCAAGAACTGAGTTCAAAGGCGTTCGAATTTCATGACTCATCATGGCCAAAAACTCAGACTTCGATTGGTTAGCTCTTTCTGCTTCTTCTCTAGCCCGTGCTAATTGAGACGTCCTCACCTCAACGATACGTTGTAACTTCTCTTTGGTTTCAATATCGATAACAGCCCTTTCAATTAAGGGTCTAAAACGCCTTAACGTTTCTTTGTTTTCAATACTGAAGTGACCTTTTTGAGCTCCAACAAGGATGATAATAGTCTGGGTTACTTCAGATCGAATGCCCGTAAGTAGCATTGAATTCACGTGGCTTTTAATAAAGGAGTTTAAGCTCTCAAACTCCTTTAATCGCATCGGCTCGAACAACAAAATACATTCGCCATTAAGCGCCCTTTCCGACGCGTTACCCGGTAACCAATCTGCTCTATCAAAAACACTATTTGTTGATAATAGCGTCTTGAAGTTTTGTCTATTACAGTCGCGGGTAATGACGATGAAGTCATCAAAATCAATGTACTTCTTTAGAACACTGTTTAGACCAGAGAAAATCTCGTGACGGTTTCGAGCTTCACTCATTGCAGAGATTGCTGACAGAATGGCTTTGTTTTCATCAGCCAATAACTTCTCACGTTGCCTTGCCTCTTTGAGTTCGACAAGTGCCTCTTGTAACGCTTCCTGCTGGTATATCTCTAAATATTTATCTTTCATAAGGTTTATGGAATATCGCTGATGATATCATCAGGTTTCCATGTCCATTCTCACCACCTATAAATCTTCCTTGCTCACCAAAAGTAAACGGGCAAATAAAAGGCAGGTTCTCTAATTCCTGATTAATTTGTTCACAAACACTGTTGATGTCCTGTTTTAAGTGCAACATAGGACCAGCACAAAAGATATTGATCACCCCTATTTTTCGAGATTCCTCTAACTTTTGATTGAATGCAGCGTTCACAACTCTCGCCGCTCTTGCGACAAGATGCTGGCGACTACCTTGCATCAACGTTAGCATTTCGCCTTCTTCAATATCGGTGAAAAGCTCAATGCCACCTTGTTCAGTTTCTCTTATCGGGTGTGAGAGTTTGTAATAAGGTCTCTCATACAATTGACCCGCGATGCGCCCTAACGGATATGCACTTGAGTTAGTGAACAGGAAGCTTTCTCTATCAGTTTGTGTTTCTTGATGATTTGTCCACGCTCGATATACATCGAGAGCAGGTTGATTATCTATCTCGAGTAAGATGCGACCTTTCGTTTTCGTCGCAATACCAGTTATCCCTGTTGGCGAGTGTCCTGCGCTGAATGCGATATCGACTGGCTGTGAGGAGTAAAACAACGTTAAGCTCACGCCATTTTGTTCGTACCCCTGAGAGGTAATAATTGACCAATTGCCTTCAATGTTATTGTCAGCAGCAGAACCACCAATGATTGGGACTAATGTTCCGAATCGACTGTCAATGCATTCTATGACAGATTCTTCATTCCCAGGTGTCGCATGTAAGAGAATTAAGTTAGGAACCTCACCTACTCTATCTGCATGAAATAAAGCCATATTCAGCGCTTGGTCTACGCTGGATTCAATATCCGTACTATAAGTTGAAATTCCTGTCCCGTAAGAATGTAAACCTGAGTCATAGATCGCGAGTATCGCAATGGTAGGACCTTGATGGTAACCATGGTTAGTCATGATAGCTTGGCATGAGCTAGCACCATGGAATGGAATGTCAGGGAACAGATCGGAGAATGCGTACTGAATTGCTCTGAAGTCGTACTCTTCAGTGTAGTAGCAAATGATATGTGAGAGATTCTCCTCACTGAGTTCAGAGCGAAATTCTTCTATCGCTAAATATTCGTCGGTGATATGAGTAAATAATGATTGGCACTGCATACGGTTTTATTATTGGTTATCACTTTACTGTTATACCACTGCAAATTTTTACTGCTAGGCAAGAAAGCATTAATTGCATAAACAAGATGCAATTATCTCGCGTCAGATCAGATTTATAAATGAACTTGGACAATATTTTCATTTAATTTGATATTAATCGCTTTTGTTTCCGAAATACTATTCCAATTGATGTCTCGATATTTATCGTTGAGATTAATAAATTCACCAGATTGATTTAGATCAATTTTTATACTGCGATTTTCTGGGCTTTCGATTGAAAAGCCTTTCGAAGTCTTATTTATAGTGATTTTTGATACACCAATTGTTACATCACATCGTTGTTTTTGTGAACAGTCCACCCCTTTGCTCGTCTCATAAGTAAAGGTGCGCCAGAAAAAGGCACCGATTAAAAGACTGAGCATGATTAAGATTTGTGCAAGTCTCGCCTTTGTTAACTTTTGTGCGGCCATAATTCCTAATATCCTTGTTACAAACTTCAAACTTTTTAAATAAAAAATGATTTCCAGAGGTCTTGTAAGGTTACTACTCTGTCATTGAAATGTTAATTCAAGTATAGTGTCACGCTGAAAATGCCACTTTTTATTAAAGTCAGCAATGGAAATAAAGTGATGATAACACTTGAATTCTAGAGTTTACTTGGGTGGTGTTACGACGCAAGTCGTGTTGGAAGTAAAGTGTAGTTAATTAGAAATTGGAAGCATGCAAATGAGCCAAGTAAAGCAGCTTGAACAAAACTACAACTATACAGTCGTTCGCCAATTTACCCTTGTGACCATTTTATGGGGCATAGTTGGTATGGCTGTTGGTGTTTTGATTGCCGCTCAGTTAGTTTGGCCACAGCTAAACTTTGATACGCCGTGGTTGACGTACAGTCGTTTACGTCCATTGCATACTAATGCGGTAATTTTTGCGTTTGGTACCAGTGCTCTGTTCGCAACATCTTATTATGTTGTTCAGCGCACCTGTCAAACACGTCTTTTTGGTGGCCCACTCGTTGCCTTCACCTTTTGGGGTTGGCAAGCAATTATCCTAGCCGCAGCAATCACCCTACCTTTAGGTTTAACCTCTGGTAAGGAATATGCTGAGTTAGAATGGCCTATTGATATCGCAATCGCGATAGTATGGGTATCTTACGCAGTCGTGTTCTTTGGAACATTGGTCAAGCGTAATACCTCTCACATCTACGTGGCTAACTGGTTCTTCGGTGCCTTTATCCTAACAGTAGCAGTACTTCACATCGTGAACAGCATGGCTATCCCTGTGTCACTTGGTAAATCGTACTCGATTTATTCTGGTGCAGTGGATGCAATGGTTCAATGGTGGTATGGACACAACGCGGTAGGTTTCCTACTGACCGCTGGTTTCCTAGGTATGATGTACTACTTTGTCCCTAAACAAGCTGAACGTCCTGTTTACTCTTACCGTTTATCTATCGTTCACTTCTGGGCACTGATTTCCCTATACATCTGGGCTGGTCCTCACCATCTGCATTACACAGCATTACCTGACTGGACTCAGTCTCTTGGTATGGTGATGTCTTTGGTTCTATTTGCTCCATCTTGGGGTGGTATGATCAACGGTATCATGACGCTGTCTGGCGCATGGCATAAGCTTCGCTACGACCCTATCCTACGTTTCCTAATCGTTTCATTGTCTTTCTACGGTATGTCTACTTTCGAAGGTCCAATGATGTCTATTAAGACAGTAAACGCGCTATCGCACTACACAGACTGGACCATTGGTCACGTTCACTCTGGTGCACTAGGTTGGGTTGCAATGGTTTCAATTGGTTCTGTATATCACCTTGTCCCTCGTCTATTTGGTCAAGAGCGTATGTACTCTGTAAGCCTAATCAATGTTCACTTCTGGTTGGCGACTATCGGTACTGTTCTTTACATCGTAGCGATGTGGATCTCAGGTGTAATGCAAGGTCTAATGTGGCGCGCAGTTAACTCTGACGGCACACTAACATACAGCTTTGTAGAATCTGTAGAAGCATCTTACCCGTTCTACTTCGTACGTTTCTTAGGTGGTTTCATCTTCCTATCAGGTATGTTCTTAATGGCATACAACACGTACAAGACGGTAACTGCGCCTAAAGAAAGCTTAAAAGCTATCCCTCAACCGGCATAAGGAGATTAAAGAATGAGTAATAATTCGAATAATCGCCACGAAATCCTAGAACGCAATGTCGGTTTGTTGGCTATTTTCATCGTATTTGCAATCAGTTGGGGGGCGCTTGTTGAAATCACTCCTCTGATTTTCCAGAAGCAAACGACGGAGCCTGTAGAAAATCTACGAGCTTACACTCCTCTGGAAATGGAAGGTCGTGACATATACATCCGTGAAGGTTGTAACGTGTGTCACAGCCAGATGATTCGTCCTTTCCGTTCTGAAACAGAGCGCTACGGTCACTACTCTGTCGCTGGTGAGAGCGTTTGGGAACACCCATTCCTATGGGGTTCTAAGCGTACAGGTCCAGATTTGGCACGCGTAGGTGGACGTTACTCTGACGAATGGCATCGTGTTCACCTTATTGACCCGCGAGAGCTAGTACCAGAATCAAACATGCCAGGCTTCCCTTGGCTTGAAGAGAACGTACTAGACGGCAAGCTGACACAGAAGAAACTAGAAATCTTCCGTGACCAGTTCGGTGTCCCTTATAAGGATGAAGAAATCGCGAATGCGGCTAAAGAAGTAGAAGGTAAAACAGAGATGGATGCAATCATCGCTTACCTTCAGTCTCTTGGTCATGCAATGAAGTAAGGGGGTCATATGGATTTCGGTACAATTCATAGTATTTATACCGTTGTGCTCTTCGCTAGTTTTATTGGCATCGTATGGTGGGCATTTGGTAAGAAGCGTAAAGCACGCTTTGAGGAAGATGCTAACTTGGTGTTTGCTGACGAAGAACAAACGCCCCCAAATAACCAAGGAGTGAAGAAGTAATGACTACATTCTGGAGTCTCTGGATTATCGTGATTACTGTCGGTACGCTAGTAGGCTGTGCGATCCTCCTGACTTGGTGCGCTAAAGACAAAATGGGCGTCGAGGAAGGGGAAGACATGGGCCACGAGTACGATGGTATTCGCGAGCTTAATAACCCTCTACCAAAATGGTGGACATACTTGTTTGTGAGCACGTTTGTGTTTGCTGCTGTATACCTGACCCTATTTCCAGGTCTAGGTAGCTTCAAAGGTGTCCTAAACTGGCAGAGTTCAGATCAAACTGTACGTACGTTGGAAGAGTCGAAAGAAGCCATCGCACGAGCACAAGAAAACAAGCAACTTAACCAATACGCTAAAGAGCTAGATGATGCTGATGCATACTTCGGTGAAGCATTCCGCGCACTTGCTCACAACGCAGATGGTCTACGCCCTATCCCTGAGATTGCGCAAGATCCTGAAGCAATTAAAGTTGGTCAACGTTTGTTCCTACAGAACTGTTCGCAATGTCATGGCTCTGATGCTCGTGGTCAAAAAGGTTTCCCTAACCTAACTGACGACGCATGGTTATATGGCGGTGAGCCAGCGGCTATCGTGACTACTATCATGCAAGGTCGTATCGGTCAGATGCCAGCGTGGAAAGATGCACTTGGTGAACAAGGTGTTCAAGAAGTCGTAAGCTACACGTTAAGCCTTTCTGGTCGTAAAGTGAACGTACGTGAAGCAGAAGCCGGCAAAGCTCGTTTCGTTGTGTGTGCAGCTTGTCACGGTACCGATGGTAAAGGTAACCCTGCTGTAGGTGCACCAGACCTAACTGACCAAGATTGGTTATTCGGCGATTCACGCGCTGCAGTAACAGAAACAGTTATGAACGGTCGCTCTGGTGTAATGCCTGCTTGGAAGGACATCCTAGGCGAAGACAAAGTTCAACTTGTCGCGGCATACGTCTGGAGTTTAAGCAACTCTGACAATAAGTAACATTTCAATAACAGCCCCTTTCATAGGGGCTGTCTTTCCTTTAAATTTAAAGCCTTACATTTTTTCATTTAGCTGTTGAGAACTTTTTTATGGTAAAGCCTTGGTATAAACAATTTTGGCCGTGGTTCCTGATCATCCTGCCTCTAACTGTTGTGGTATGGACAATCGTTACAGTGGTCGTATTCGCCAATAACTCTGTTTCTTTGGTCGCCGAGGATTACTATAAAAAAGGCAAAGGCATCAATATCGATATCAGTAAAATGAATGTCGCTCGTGACCTTGGTCTTAACGCTACTATTTCGTCTGATAACAACACAGTGGTTATCTCTTTCAATAAAGGTGAATTACCGCACTTCCCTGCACTAACAGCGACATTCACGCACCGTACATTGCCAGACCGTGATTTCACTAAGCTACTTACTGCTGATGCGAAAGGTAACTATCGTTTAACGCCAGAAAACTCTATTCAAGGTCCTTGGTTCGTTGAGCTTGAACCGCATAACAAAGAATGGATGATTCAAGGTCGCGTCGAATTCCCAGCACAACCAACAACATTAATGAAGTAAGCCTATGTGTAAATCCTGTTATCACTGTGGTGAAGATGTACCAGCCAACACGGATTTCAAAGTAGAAATATTAGGTGAAATTCGCGACATGTGTTGCCCGGGTTGTGAAACGGTGGCGCAAACCATTGTTGATAGTGGTCTTGTCTCCTATTACCAATATCGAACTGCGCCAGCAGAAAAGGCGGATCTAGTCCCCGAGCAACTCCAAGCTCTCATCCATTATGACAATGAGGACGTTCAGTCAGAGTTCGTTCGTAACCACGAGAACACTTCTGAAGTAACCCTTTCTTTAGAAGGCGTGTCCTGCGCTGCTTGTGCGTGGCTGATCGAAAAGCAAGTTTCCGGCGTTAAAGGATTGGTTTCTATTCGTGTAAATACCACCACTAACCGAGCTTTACTTGCATGGGATAAGACACAAGTACGTCTGAGCGAGTTACTATCAGTGATTCACAAGCTTGGTTACAAAGCAGCACCTTTTGAGGCAGACAAGCAAGAAGCTGCCTACCACCATACGATGAAACAGTACCTTTATCGTTTAGGTATCGCAGGTCTTGCAACCATGCAAGTAATGATGCTTGCAGTAGCATTGTATTTGGAAGTTTTTGGCGATTTGGAGCCAGAGTTTAAAAACTACTTTCGATGGGTAAGCTTAATCTTCGCAACACCTGTACTGCTCTATTCAGCGCTTCCCTTTTACCTCAATGCATGGCGAAGTATCAAAGGTCGAACCCTTGGTATGGATGTTCCTGTTTCCATTGCGCTGATTTTTGCTTATGTGGCGAGCTTAGTCGCAACAGTGACTGAGCAAGGCGAAGTGTTTTTTGAATCTATCTCGATGTTTACCTTCTTCTTGTTGGTCGGTCGATTCTTAGAAATGCGCGCTCGTCGCAAAGCAGCTGCGGCTAGCGGTAACCTTCTTAAGTTAATCCCTGCAATAGCGACAACACTAGACGGTGAACAAATTCCGGTGAAAACCCTAAAGGTAGGCGATCGCATTCGCGTTCTTCCTGGCGAACATATTCCTGCCGACGGTAAAGTGATTTCTGGTCGTATCCATATCGATGAATCGATGCTGACCGGCGAATCTGTTCACGTGGTTAAGAAAGCAGGAGATGCAGTTTACGCGGGAACATTAAATGGAGACGAATCGTTCGAACTTGAAGTGACGAATTCTAAAGCAGATTCAATGATTTCTAATATCGTTCGTCTTCAAGATGAAGCCCAACATTCCAAACCAAAAATCGCAGAAATTGCCGACGTAGTAGCGCGCTATTTTGTTGGCGCAATTTTAATCATTTCTGCAGGGACTTGGTTCTACTGGCACCAAACTAAACCCGATGATGCATTCTGGATTATGCTCTCTGTTCTGGTTGCTACTTGTCCATGTGCCCTATCTCTAGCGACACCAACCGCGTTAACGTGTGCAACTTCTCGTATGGGTAACTTTGGTATCTTGTTACGTAAAGGGCATGTTTTCGAAACGCTGTGTAAGATTAATCATCTTGTCGTGGATAAGACCGGCACCTTGACTAAAGGCGATATCGAGATTAGTGAAACCAAAACTTTAGCTGAGTTAGATAAGTCAGTGGCATTAGCTCTTGCTGCGGCACTTGAGGCGCATGCAAATCACCCTATCGCACGAGCATTTTCTGGTTTTGGTCATGAAGATATCTACGTCGATGAGGTTCAAAACGTCATTGGTTCTGGTATTCAAGGTGTTTGGAACAACAAGACAGTAAAAATTGGCAGTGCTAATTTTGTTGTTGGTGAAAACCGAGATGAAAGCAATGCTGTGTATCTTTCTGTAAACGAAGAACATGTGGCGACCTTTTACTACCGAGATCCCATTCGTAAAGAGAGTAAAGCATTCATCCAACGCTTTGCTGACGCTGGTATTACAACTACCTTATTGACAGGCGATTCATTACAAAATGCCCAGCCTGTTGCAGATGAAATGGGTATCGACCATGTGATCGCATCGGCAAAACCAGAAGACAAACTCGCGTATCTTAAAGGACTAGATCAAGACGATATCACCATGATGGTTGGCGATGGCATCAATGATGCGCCTACGCTGGCTGGTGCGCACCTTTCTGTAGCGATGGGTGGTGGTACGGACGTCGCTAAAGCTTCTGCAGATATGACGCTCCTAGGCGATAATTTAGAAAAGCTATTAGAAGCAAGGTTGCTTGCAATACGTACAAGAAAGATAATTCGAGAAAACTTGGCTTGGTCTTTGGGCTACAACCTGCTAATTTTGCCGCTTGCTGTTGCAGGCTTAGTCGCCCCCTACGTCGCCGTAGTCGGTATGTCAGCGAGTTCTATTATCGTTGTATCCAACTCGTTGCGACTGCTTAAAGAGAAGTAAGTGAGAGATCAAACATGGAAAGTCTTTACATATTAATCCCTATCGCCATTGTGTTGGTCTGTGTCGCCGTTGCTATTTTTCTTTGGGCTGTTCGTAGCGACCAGTTTGAAGATCTAGAGCGACAAGGTCACAACATTCTTCTTGATGAAGACGAAAAACCAAATAATAAAAAACAATAGCGTTATTTTATGAGCCCAGACTTTATTGG
The DNA here is from genome assembly GCF_024181835.1 of Vibrio sp. Y29_XK_CS5. Classification (NCBI taxonomy): domain Bacteria; kingdom Pseudomonadati; phylum Pseudomonadota; class Gammaproteobacteria; order Vibrionales; family Vibrionaceae; genus Vibrio; species Vibrio sp. Y29_XK_CS5. Next base: position 84,314 of record NZ_JAMZAM010000004.1, on the reverse strand, counting down.
TGCATTTATGATCGGTCTCGTTGGGGCTGGTCATTGCATGGGAATGTGTGGCGGTATCGCCTCTCTACTCTCCATGGGCGCACCGAACAATAAACCTTCTTCCTCTATTCCCCTTTTCTATAACGTTGGCAGACTCGCAAGCTACGCGTTAATTGGCGCAATTGTTGGTGGTGCTATATCAGGTCTTTCAGAGTTGAGCGGTTTAACCCAGTCTCTCGCTTGGCTTCGATTTGTCGCCGCGCTTTTCATGATCTTAGTCGCCCTATATATCGCAAAATGGTGGCAAGGACTGCTTGTTATTGAGAAAGCTGGTCAACATATCTGGAAGTTCATCTCTCCAGCAGGAAAACGCTTGTTGCCACTGAAGCACCCAATGTATGCCTTTCCATTTGGCTTTATTTGGGGCTGGTTACCGTGTGGACTAGTATACTCGGCGTTAACCTGGTCTGCAGTTTCAGGAGACGCTTTAAACGGCGGATTAATCATGCTGTCGTTTGGTCTCGGAACTCTTCCATCAATGCTTGCCATCGGATATGGTGCGAGCCATTTTCAGAAGTTGCAAAAATCGTTAATATTTAGAAACATCTCTGCATTAATCCTAATAAGCTATGGCATGTATACTGCCGCCGGCGCGATGCGAATGCTTGGTTTCATATAGCATCAAAGTCGTTTTCCATCATTTTTTTGCTACCCTTTAGAAGTAAGCGGTGATAAAATATTGATGTATATCAAATAGTGAAAGGTTGTTATGATTTCTGAAAAACCTGCAACAAAGCGTATCCAATCAGGTGGTTGCGCGATTCATTGCCAAGATTGTAGCATTAGCCAACTGTGTATTCCGTTCACTCTAAACGAGTCTGAACTGGATCAGTTGGATCAAATCATCGAGCGTAAAAAGCCAATTCAAAAAGGCCAAGAGCTTTTTAAAGCAGGTGATGAGCTAAAATCTCTGTACGCTATCCGCTCTGGCACAATCAAGAGCTACACCATTACAGAACAAGGCGATGAGCAAATTACTGCGTTTCACTTAGCAGGTGACCTTGTAGGTTTTGACGCAATCACGGGCGATCTACACCCAAGTTTTGCTCAAGCACTTGAAACTTCAATGGTTTGTGAGATTCCTTACGAAATCCTTGATGACCTATCAGGCAAAATGCCTAAGCTTCGTCAGCAGATCATGCGTCTAATGAGTAGCGAAATTAAAGGTGACCAAGAAATGATCCTTCTGCTTTCTAAAAAGAATGCTGAAGAACGTCTTGCGGCTTTCCTTTACAACCTATCAACACGTTTCTCGCAACGTGGTTTTAGCCCTCGAGAGTTCCGTCTAACCATGACTCGTGGTGATATTGGTAACTACCTCGGTCTAACAGTTGAAACCATCAGCCGCCTACTTGGTCGCTTCCAGAAATCTGAAATTCTGAGCGTAAAAGGTAAGTACATCACCATCTTAGATCACGATGCATTGATGGAACTTGCTGGCGTCAGCAAAGACTAATTTGCCCTATCAATTGATGTAGCTCGAAAATGAGCTACATCATATTTCTTCCAAAATCCCTTCGAAAGTCCTCAAATTCTTCCCCAAACTGAGCTACAGTAAAAATGTACCTTGTGTACTCCAATATACTGATTTACCTTATATTCAGTATTTGGTTTTACAATAATAAGTGGGCTTAGATATGAGTATATACAGTAAGATCCTTGTTGTTGCTGACATCAATAATGATGAGCAGCCAGCACTTGCAAGAGCAGTTCAACTCGCTCGAAAAAGTGTATCCAGAAGCCGAATCACTTTCTTTCTGTCAATCTACGATTTTTCGTATGACATGACCTCAATGCTGTCGGTCGATGAAAGAGATGCTATGCGTCGCGGTGTTATCTACCAACGTGAACAATGGATGCGTAAGATAGCCCAACCGTATTTAGACGATAGCTTCGACTTTGATGTTTGTGTTGTTTGGCATAATCGCCCTTATGAAGCGATCATAGCTGAAGTCTTTGCTGGCGGTCACGACATCGTTATTAAAGGAACGCGTAAACACGATGTTCTAGAATCCGTCATTTTCACTCCTACAGATTGGCATTTGTTGCGTAAGTGCCCTATCCCTGTACTTTTGATTAAAAATGCTGATTGGCCAGAGCATGCGAAGATTCTTGCTTCTGTCCATGTTGGTTCTGAAAACCCTACGCACATTGACTTGAACGATTCGATGGTCGAGCGTCTAAAAGAAATCACTAATCGTCTTGATGCAGACCCGTATCTTGTTAATGCTTATCCGGTTACACCAGCGAATATCACGATCGAATTGCCTGAGTTTGACCCAACGACGTATACCGACGCAGTGCGTGGTCATCACTTAACAGCAATGAAAGCGCTTCGCCAAAAACACGGACTGGATGAAGAGCAAACTATCGTTGAGCAAGGCTTACCAGAAGACATCATCCCTGCAACGGCTGAAAAGCTAAATGCGGCAATGGTTATTCTTGGTACAACCGGACGCACAGGGCTTTCTGCAGTGTTTATTGGTAACACGGCTGAGCATGTGATTGATAAGATCAATTGTGACGTACTGGCATTGAAACCAAACGGTTATATCAGTCCACTTGATCCAAATACGGCGACTTAATAAGTTGTAACGTTATCCAGAAATAAAAATCCCCCAATAACTGGGGGATTTTTTATGTCTATCATTGCGTTATACACGTAATAAAAAGGAGGCTAACTTAGCCTCCTAGAATCAAATGTTGGTGACATCGATAAACATTGACTCGTCAATGTTCGTCGAAGACACAATCGCTTCGCTGAATTCGTATTCTTCACGGTTACCTTCACGATCTAGTGGAAGGTTTTCAAAGTCAAACAGTTCGCGGTCAGCAAGTTGGCTTGGGCTTACGTTCTGGATTGACTTGAAGATCGCTTCTACGCGACCAGGCGTTTTCTTGTCCCAATCGATCAACATTGCTTTAATCGATTGGCGCTGAAGGTTCTCTTGAGAGCCACAGAGGTTACAAGGAATGATTGGAAACTCTTTGTGCTCTGCGTATTTGATCAGGTCTTTCTCACGACAGTAAGTAAGAGGACGAATCACAACGTTGCGACCATCGTCTGAACGAAGTTTTGGCGGCATCGCTTTAAGGCGAGAACCATGGAACATGTTCAGGAACATTGTTTCTACAATGTCATCCATGTGGTGACCAAGTGCCAATTTAGTCGCTCCGATCTTCTCTGCGAACGAGTAAAGCGTACCACGACGAAGGCGTGAGCATAGACCACACGTCGTTTTGCCTTCTGGCACTTTCTCTTTAACGACTGAGTAAGTATCCTTGTCTACGATGTAGTAAGGAATGTTCAGCGTTTCAAAGTAATCTGGGAGAATGTGTTCAGGGAAACCTGGCTGTTTCTGGTCAAGGTTAACTGCGACCACTTCAAACTTGATTGGTGCTGCCTTTTGTAGATTCAGCAGGATATCAAGCATCGCAAATGAATCTTTACCACCACTAATACATGCCATTACAACATCGCCTTCTTCGATCATGTTGTAATCAGTAATGGCATTTCCAACATTTCTTCTTAGGCGTTTCTGAAGCTTGTTGAATTCTAGGGTTTCTTTTCTTGTATCTACTTGGTTCATTGCGGGCTCTCACATCGCCGATAAATCGACCAGGGCTTCCTAACATGGGTTTCTTTGGGGCGTGGATTATACGAGCTTTTTGCGCAGGATTAAATGTTTGTGTGATGGAGTCGTCAATAAATAGTGTGAAAAAATGGTGAGAGTACGTTGGAAATAAAAAAGAGCCGCAGTTGCGACCCTTCTTGCTTTTCTTAACGCTTATTTTTTCGCGTTGGGAAGATAAGGTAATACACGAGTTGTTGGTTGAGGGAGTGTCATGTGCCCACCTTCACCAATTTCGCTCAGTGCAACTTGAACTTTTCCATCCACGATTGCTTTCTCTGTCCCATTAGAGAAGGTAATCGTATCATTAAGAGCATCAGCAAACTCCATCGTCACACCTTGTACTTGAGGTGTAAACCAACCAGCAAACATACCGCCTAGATCTTCAAGTAATGCTTGCATTTGAGGCATCAAAGGCGTGAGTTGTTCGTAAGATACGTTACCCTGTAATGGTTCTTTGGTCATTACAACTAAAGAATAATCACATCGAGTATCTTTTGGTGTTTGGACGAAGACAAGCGGGTTCGCAGACTTTAAGTTCTTATCGATCGGAATTGGAAGCTCTTTAGAAGCTGGAATCACAAACTCTTCGTAATGCTCTTCTTTTTCCATCCATGCTTTTTCTATCTCACACAGTTGCTTGGTATCTGCATCCACAAAAAACACACCGACTTTAACGTCATCGTGCCCTTCTTTCGCATTGTTCTTCAATTGTGTGTAGAGCTTGGAATACGTAAACATGTATTCTTGCGCGTGAGTTGCAGGCGATGCTAAGACCAGTACCGCACTGCCTAGTAAACTTAGGCTTAACTTCTTCATCCGATCCGTTATTTCTTTTATTGTGTCCAGTAAGCGTTATTGTGGCGAATCATCGCACGTAAGTCATTAACATAGGCAATGCCACGTTCAGAATACGCAAGCAAGCCATGAGTCAACTCCGATGCTGTCGCCACAGATAACAAATCCTTGTGTTTCCCTGCTAAATTCGCACGAATGTCTCGTAAATCTGCGTACGCGCGGTTACGGTTCACATTCATAAAGTATCCATGTACAGATTCTTGAACAGTATCGAACTTCTCTACTTCATGCGTTTTACCAGCGCCACGTTTTGCAGGGACAATTCCGCAGCCCTTCTTATAACACCATTGACCAAACAAGTTGTTTGCTTGTTTAGCAAAACGAGAGGTACCCCACGCAGATTCATTGGCAGCTTGAGTTAACACCAGCGCCTCCGGCAACACATTGACACGCTTAAGCATTTCATCCAGCCAAGCTTGTGTGACCGCACCATCTTTTAAAGGATAAGAATATAGTACAGCCAAACGCTCGGCATAGGATGTTTGCTCTGAACTAATCTCTCCAACCGTCAAAGACGTTAGGAATACACGTTCTTTTTCAATGCGCTTATTTTCTAGCGCGATTTTCGGACGAAGAAAGTCAAAGAATGCCGTCTTCTTATCTTTCGTGTCCTTAATCGAGTTAAAATCCGGAATGTCACCAATATAAGGAAGATGCGACAAATCTGGGTGTGAAACGGGTCCATGCACAACTTGCGGATCAATCGCCTTGCGATACTCACGGTCATAGTGCAAATAAGGACCAATAGAAACAAAAGTGGCGGCTATTGTGATAGCCGCCACTCGTAAACTCATAGATTTTAAAGATTTAGGCATCAAACACCTGAGAGTTACCATCGTGATCGTTATCGTTTTGTTGTGTCGCTACGATCTTCAACTTGATACCAAACATTTCGCGGTACAGGATTCCCTTCAAATGGAAGAAGAACGGTAACACGAAGATCAAGCCAATTCCGTAGAACATTGCAGCAACAATAAACATCAACATCACGCCTAAGTAAAGCCCTGCGACAACAAAAAGCTTTTTGTTTATGGCTCGAAGAGACAATAAAAGCGATTGCATTGGTGGTACTCTTTTCTCACAAATCAATAAGATAGAGTGACTAAATGCTAAAGAAAGGTATAGCGATAGCAAAGGGAAAATCATTCCAGCAACACCCTGCATCATCAGGCTAAATAGTGTTGCTAAAATCACAGGAACCGTAAATTGAAGACCTTTACCAACATGACGTACCTTTGTCTTCAACCCCGCCACGTGGCTCATTGCCATTAAACTAATACCAGCATAAATCGGCGCACTGATCACTTCATAACTGAAGTTAGCGACATAAATAGCGGACACGATATCTGTGGTAAAAGATTCAGGGTTTTGAAGCGCATCCAAAATAACACTTGGATCTCCGAGTTGAAGTTGAAGTGCAATATAGAAAATACCCAGCTGAACGAATAGGAGGAGAATAATCGCTGGCGAGAAGGACAAAAACTGTTGGATGGTTGTGCGCCAAGCTTCGCTAAAAACGGCTGCTGCTTTTAGTTCATACTTGCCAGAAAGAGCTCGCTCTACACTCCCTCCAAGATTGAAATCTTTCTCAAAATCGTTGTTCATATTTTATCCAAGGCTAACTTGTAAAATTTTTTCTGGAAAACCAGTTAATTAATAAGGGCGTCATTATAAAGAAATCTTTGCACGTCTAAAATCATAAGTCGGCCTCAATACTTGCAATATCTGCTATTTGGTCGATAATTAACCACTCGCAAATCTATGAAATTGAAAACATTTGCACAAGAAATTAATGCCTTTCTTATGTATAGCTGAAATGTAAATACCCCTACAAAAACAGTATGGTAAGGAATGTTTACTTTTGCCTGCAAAATTTTTTCTGTTTCAAGATAAGAAAATGCTTTGATTTCACAATTTTGGTGATTATGATGCGCGCCTCAAAAGTGAATGACTAATGTCACATCAATTGGATACACCCCAATTTGAACGTGGGAGAAATACAGACGTTGAACGCTAAACAGCAAGCAGGAAAGCCAGTAGTTCGTCTATCTGGTATTAGCAAAAGTTTCGATGGTAAGGAAATCATCGGTAATTTAAATCTGGATGTTAATCATGGTGAGTTTCTGACAATTCTTGGCCCTTCTGGTTGTGGTAAAACAACGGTTTTACGCATGATCGCGGGCTTTGAAACGGCAGACAACGGTCAAATCGTACTAGATGACCAAGATGTAACACAGGTTCCTGCAGAGCAAAGGCACGTCAACACGGTATTTCAGAGTTATGCACTCTTTCCTCATATGACCGTATTTGAAAACGTTGCTTTCGGTCTTCGCATGCAGAAAACACCTGCTGCTGAGATTGAACCAAGAGTTATGGAAGCGCTACGCATGGTTCGCCTAGAAAAAATGGCACAGCGTAAGCCTCACCAACTTTCTGGTGGTCAACAACAACGTATCGCGATCGCTCGCGCGGTTGTTAATAAACCAAAAGTACTGCTGCTAGATGAATCTCTATCTGCACTTGATTACAAACTACGTAAGCAAATGCAAATCGAGCTTAAACAGCTTCAACGTCAACTTGGTATTACCTTTATCTTTGTTACACACGATCAGGAGGAAGCCCTATCGATGTCTGACCGCATTATTGTTATGCGCGACGGTGTTATCGAGCAGGATGGTTCCCCACGTGAGATTTACGAAGAGCCTAAGAACCTATTTGTTGCTCGCTTTATCGGTGAGATCAACGTATTCAACGCAACCATGCTAGAGCGTATCGACGAGAAACGCATCCGAGCAGAAATTGAAGGCGTTGAGTCTGTTGTTTACTACGATCAAGCAGCTCAAGCAGGTGAGAAACTACAAGTACTACTTCGCCCAGAAGACTTACGTATCGAAGAGATCAAAGAGTCTGAAGAAAAAGGCATCGTAGGTCACGTAACAGAACGTACCTATAAAGGTATGACGCTTGATTCAGTTATCCAGTTGGATTCAGGCATGCGCGTGATGGTAAGCGAATTCTTTAACGAAGATGATCCAGATGTGGACCACTCACTCGGCCAGAAAGTCGCTATTACTTGGGTTGAGAGCTGGGAGGTAGTACTAAATGATAAGCAAGAAGCTTAATCTTCAGAACGCGATCATTACCCTAATCGTTGGCTGGCTAACACTGTTTGTGTTAGTTCCAAACCTAATGATTATCGGTACGAGTTTCTTGACGCGTGATGAAGCAAACCTAATTGAATTAACGTTTACTTTCGACAACTACCTTCGCCTGCTTGATCCTCTGTATGCAAAAGTGTTGATGCACTCTTTCTACATGGCGATCATTGCAACCTTATTGTGCTTGGTGATTGGTTACCCATTTGCTTACATCGTAGCGAAAATGCCTGAAAAATGGCGTCCGTTCATGTTGTTCTTGGTGATTGTGCCATTTTGGACTAACTCTCTTATCCGTACTTACGGCTTAAAGATTGTTCTCGGTACTCAAGGCATTTTGAACAAGTCGTTAATGGCAATGGAAATCATCGATAAGCCGATGCGTTTAATGTATACCGAAACAGCAGTAATGATTGGTCTTGTGTACATCTTGCTTCCATTTATGATTTTGCCGCTTTACTCGGCAATAGAGAAACTAGACAACACATACATCGAGGCAGCAAAAGATCTTGGTGCGAACAAGTTTCAAACCATTACACGAGTGATTTTGCCTCTGACAATGCCAGGCATTATCGGTGGCTGTTTGTTGGTTCTACTACCAGCACTAGGTATGTTCTACATCTCTGACCTTCTAGGCGGCGCGAAGAACCTACTGATCGGTAACGTAATTAAGAGCCAAGTATTGAACGCTCGTGACTGGCCATTTGGTGCCGCGACCAGTATCGCCCTCACCTTCGCAATGGCTGTGATGCTTTACGCTTACTACAGAGCAGGCAAACTATTGAATAAGAAAGTGGAGCTAGACTAATGGGACGCACAGTTAGATTTAGCTTTATGGCGCTGGTATATGCATTTTTGTATCTGCCAATCATCGTCTTAATTGTTAACTCATTTAATGCCAACAAATTTGGTATGAAATGGGGCGGTTTCACCACGAAATGGTACGAAACCTTAGTAAATAACGACAGCCTAATGCAGGCTGCATGGCATTCATTGAACGTAGCGGTATTCTCAGCGACAGCAGCAACCATTATTGGTAGCTTGACGGCTGTTGCCCTATTCCGTTACTCGTTCAAAGGTAAAGGTGCGGTAAACGGCATGCTGTTTGTCGTAATGATGTCTCCAGATATTGTCATGGCGATTTCATTACTTGCTCTGTTCCTTGTATTGGGCGCACAGCTTGGCTTCTTTACTCTATTGATTGCTCACATCACCTTCTGTCTACCGTTCGTTGTGGTAACAGTGTACAGCCGCTTAAATGGCTTTGATGTGAAAATGTTGGAAGCTGCAAAAGACCTTGGTGCAAGTGAATGGGTTATCTTGAAACAGATCATCCTTCCTCTTGCTAAACCAGCGGTTGCTGCAGGTTGGCTATTGAGCTTTACGCTGTCTTTGGACGACGTAATTATCAGCTCGTTTGTAACCGGCCCAACATACGAAATCTTGCCATTGAAGATTTACTCAATGGTTAAGGTGGGCATTTCACCGGAAGTGAACGCCCTAGCAACGGTCATGCTGATTGTTTCTTTGGTTCTGGTAGTAATTTCTCAGTTGCTAGCAAGAGAAAAAGTGAAGTAAAATCCGCACCCGTTAACATCACGAAACAGAATGGTTACATGCCATTCTGTTTTTCTATCTATCGTCCAAAATTAATTGGACAACGTTTGGTTTGGAGCTAACGTCAATGAAAAAATGGGCTACTCTATTAGCTGGTAGTGCATGTGCGCTTTCTCTGTTCTCTGGTACAGCGGCAGCGAACGATAAAGAATTGGTATTTATGAACTGGGGTCCTTACATCAACAGTAATATCCTAGAGCAATTTACCAAAGAAACTGGCATCAAAGTGATCTACTCGACTTACGAGTCGAACGAGACTTTGTATGCAAAGCTAAAAACTCATAACCAAGGTTATGACCTAGTGGTACCTTCTACGTACTTCGTAGCGAAGATGCGTGACGAAGGCATGCTACAAAAGATCGATAAGACTAAGCTGAAAAACTTCGGCAACCTAGATAAAAACTACCTAGACAAGCCTTACGATCCAAATAACGACTACTCTATTCCACACGTTGTTGCGATTACAGGTCTAGCGGTTAACGCAGACATGTATGATCCAAACGACTTCCAAAGCTGGGCTGACCTATGGAAGCCAGAGCTAGAAGGTCAAGTAATGCTGATGGACGACACTCGTGAAGTGTTCCACATTGCACTACGCAAGCTGGGTTACTCAGGTAACTCTACGGATCCAAAACAAATCGACGAAGCATACGCAGAACTACAAAAGCTAATGCCAAACGTTCTAGTATTTAACTCTGACAACCCAGGCGCACCATACATGTCTGGCGAAGTTGGCGTTGGTATGCTTTGGAACGGCAGCGCAGCAGCTGCTCAAAACGAAGGCATGAACCTGAAACTTGTATTCCCTAAAGAAGGCGGCATCGGTTGGGTTGATAACTTCGCAATCTCTTCTGGCGCGAAGAACGTAGAAGCGGCTCACAAGATAATCGACTTCCTACTGCGTCCAGAAATCGCAGAGCAAATTTCAGCGGACACGGGTTACCTAACAGCGGTTGCAGAATCTAACGCTAAATTCAAAGACGTTGCACCACTGTTTCCTTCTCAAGAAGACCTTGACCGTGTTGAATGGCAAGACTCTGTTGGCGACATGACAGTGAAGTATGAAGACTACTTCCTGAAGCTAAAAGCGGGTCAATAATCTGATCTTGCTTAATAAGCCATCTACTAAATGAAAATAGGCAGCAATACGCTGCCTATTTTTGTAATTGACTGATATAATTGTATGTTGCTAGGTTTATTTGACTCGAGTTCAAGCATTACGTTCTATTTTGACCCTAATGCTGGTTTTCGTGGCTCAGATAAACAGGATTGTGCTTATCGCAATTTGGCTCAAATCGTTATTTGTTACTAGTATTGATTTGTCCTGTTGCTGAACAAAACGGAAAACAAATGAAAAGTAAATTCTACGCAAGCGCACTGTGTGCGGCGACGCTAATCGCTACCCCTGCAATGGCTGCTGATCAAGAACTGTATTTCTACAACTGGTCGGAATACATTCCAAACGAAGTTCTTGAAGACTTTACAAAAGAAACTGGTATCAAAGTTATCTACTCTACGTACGAGTCTAACGAAAGCATGTACGCGAAGTTGAAAACTCAAGGTTCTGGTTACGACTTGGTAGTACCGTCTACCTATTTCGTATCTAAAATGCGTAAAGAAGGCATGCTGCAAAAGATCGACAAAGAGAAACTTTCTCACTTTGCTGATCTAGACACTAACTTCCTGAACAAGCCGTTCGACCCGAACAACAACTACTCTATCCCATACATTTGGGGTGCGACCGGTATTGGTATCAATGCTGATATGCTAGATAAGTCTTCTGTGACTAAATGGGATGACTTCTGGGATAGCAAGTGGGAAGGTCAACTAATGCTAATGGATGATTCTCGCGAAGTATTCCACATCGCATTGACTAAGCTTGGTTACTCACCAAACACCACTAACCCAGACGAGATCAAAGCCGCTTACGAAGAGCTGAAAAAGCTAATGCCGAACGTATTGGTATTCAATTCAGACTTCCCAGCGAACCCATACTTAGCAGGTGAAGTATCACTTGGTATGCTTTGGAACGGTTCTGCTTACATGGCTCGTCAAGAAGGCGCGAACATCGATATCATCTGGCCAGAGAAAGGCACTATTTTCTGGATGGATAGCCTCGCAATTCCAGCGGGTGCTAAGAACGTTGATGCAGCTCATAAGATGATCGACTTCCTACTACGCCCTGAGAACGCAGCTAAGATTGCACTAGAGATTGGTTACCCTACTCCAGTGAAAACAGCTCACGATCTACTACCGAAAGAATTTGCTAACGATCCAAGCATCTTCCCACCACAAGAAGTGATGGACAGCGGTACATGGCAAGACGAAGTTGGTGAAGCTAGCGTGCTTTACGATGAGTACTTCCAAAAGCTAAAAGTAGACAACTAATCAGTCTGTCGAAATAGTTTAGAAAAGCGGCTTCGGTCGCTTTTCTTGTATCTGAAGATCGTGCTTTGCATCTCAATCTATACTGCTCGAATTACAAAGCGGCAGAATACAAAGTTTCAAGATACAAAAAGGCATCGAATCACTCGATGCCTTTGTTAGATTTTGGGGATAACTCTTTTTTAAGCGCTAGGTTCGTTTTCCAGAGCAAGAATCTCGTCAACAAGCTTCGGTACTTCGATGCTTGCCTTACCGTAACGCTTCTCTTCAAACTCACTCTCGACGGCACTTGGCTCTAAATTAATTTCAATCGTATGTGCACCGTGCATCTTTGCATCATGTACAAAACCTGCGGCTGGATATACCACGCCAGATGTACCAATAGAAATAAACAAGTCTGCTTCTTCCAATGCCGCGTATATCTCACCCATACGCAGTGGCATTTCACCAAACCAAACAATGTGTGGACGCATTTGAGCAGGAATCTGGCAGCAGTGACATAATTCGCCAGTTTCAATGTCTTCTGAATGCTCGATGACTTGATTAGATTCACTACAACGCGCTTTAAGCAATTCACCGTGCATGTGAATAATATTGGCGCTACCGCCTCTCTCATGCAGATTATCAATGTTTTGAGTGATGATAGTCACTTTACCTTCCAACTGCTCTTCTAGGCGCCCTAGCGCGATATGAGCAGCATTAGGCTTGATATCTTCGCCCTGTAGTTTTTTTCGACGTTGATTATAGAACGATTGAACAAGATCGGGATCGCGAGCAAACCCTTCGGGTGTTGCAACGTCCTCAATACGGTGATTCTCCCAGAGACCATCTTGAGCGCGAAATGTTTGAATACCAGACTCAGCCGAGATGCCAGCGCCAGTAAGTACTACAATATTTCTATAAGGGAAATTCATAACCTATCCTTGTTGTTCTTTTTCATTAGCTTAACACCGATAGAATAACAACAATAGCAATAAGGATTAGACCATGGTCGTAAGCCTGCTGATTTGCCTCTAATTTCTGTTTAAAAACTGATGGAATCATTCCGTCTTTCAGGCATAAAAAAGCCCCGCGATGGCGAGGCTTTTGAGCAAAGGTTCCGGTTTACAGGTTTGGACCTGTAGACGGTCTGTGCGGCATGTTATTGCGCAGTTGGTTCATACCCTGGTACATGCGTAGGAACCACACAAGAATTGCCAACGCAGCAAACAACATACCAATCCAAGGAATAAAGTACGCAACAGAGTCTAGCAACGTACTATGCATCCAGTAATCACTTACACCAATCAACACACCATTTGATGTTGCTACCGTTACAATCAGAACAACAAAGAATGTCAGGTACAGGAAGAAAGTACGAATCAAACCGTAGTAATGTGAGTTCACTACGTCGCTGTCTTCGCCTTTATCCAAACGGTACCCAGCGTAAATGATTGCGACAACGCCTGAGATCAAAAACGTAAACGGGGTCAAACAGCTCAGGATGTACGCAACCCAAATCCCGTTATGAGGTTTGTTCATTCGCTTTTGCTCCTTTTGCTTCCGTTTGTACCGTATCTGTTTCGCCCATCGCTTCTTTGGATTTTACTTCTTCATACCAAAGATCGTGATGCTCTTTCGCCCATGTCTCGTCAACTTCACCAGTGACCATCCCCTCTAGCGCACCTTCCATACCGAATAGACCGATGTAAATGTGGAAGATGAAACCACAGATTAGAATCAGTGCCGAAATCGCGTGAACAAGGTTAGACAACTCCATATGGCGACGAGTCTGACCGAAAATTGGGAAGTCCAGAATTAAGCCACTCACTGCAGCGATAGCACCAAAGAAGATCAGCAACCAGTAGATCGCCTTTTCACCACCGTTTGAGAAGCCAGCCGATGGGTGCGTGCCTTTATGTTTACCTACCATGCCGCCCATTTTCATGAACCAACGGATGTCTGTCATGTTAGGGATAGATTTGCGCCACCATTTCAGTAGAACAAACATCAGCAAGATGAAGAACAGCGGACCCATGTAGTTATGGTACTGCTTCGCCAACATGACGATGAAGCCCCAGAACTCAGTCGGTACGTACGGTTTTAAGAAGTGCTTACCGTAAACCAGCATCAAACCACTGAATGCTAGCGTTAAGAAGGTAAACGCCATGCTCCAGTGTAGTGCGCGGTCTAGTCGAGACCAGCGTTTCATCTTCTTGCCAGTACGTGGCTTGCTTAGCATCAGAGGACCAACGAATACGTAAGCCATGATAACCATTGCGATACTGCCGAAAATTGCGACAGCGCCCGCAGGAGACATCCATTTCTCTTTAAGAATGTACCAAGTCTCACCCGGAGTACTGATCAGCACACCGTGTTCCGCTGATTTCGACGTGGTATAGCCTTCTTGCCCCTCTTTGACCTGACGCCAAAAGTCTGCACCTGCAAGTTGCGTCATCTCCTGTTGTACCACTGGAGATGTGTCTTCTTGCGCAGACGCTGGCATCGCAAAGGTCAGCAGTAATGCTGTCATCATCGACAGCATTACAAGAGACGCACGTTTAAGAGTATTTAACATGTGTCTCTCCTACTTAGCTTTTAGTTGCGTCGTAAGAAAGATCGTTACCGTCTGTCCAACCTGCGTTTTTCGCACCGCGCTCAACCACACGTTGACGGAAAATGTCAGAAACTTTCTCTGCATCACCCGCTAGCAGTGCTTTTGTTGAACAAAGTGACGCACACATAGGTAGCTTACCTTCAGCAATACGGTTCGCGCCGTACTTCTCACGCTCTTCTAGAGAACCTGGCTCTGTGTTTGGGCCACCTGCACAGAAAGTACATTTGTCCATTTTGCCACGCTCACCGAACGATGCTTGTTTCGGGAACTGAGGCGCACCGAATGGACAAGCGAACAGACAGTAACCACAACCGATACAAAGATCTTTGTTGTGAAGGACGATGCCATCTTCTGTGTGCTCGAAACAGTCAGCTGGACAAACCGCCATACAAGGCGCGTCTGTACAGTGCATACAAGCAACAGAGATTGAGTTTTCGCCTGGTTCACCGTCGTTCAGTGTTACTACGCGGCGACGTTGAATACCCCACTCAAGCGCATCATCGTTTTCGTTCTTACATGCAGTAACACAGCCGTTACACTCGATACAGCGTTTGGTGTCACATAGGAATTTCATTCGTGCCATTGTCAGACTCCTTACGCTTTACGAATGTTACATAGGGTTACTTTAGTTTCCTGCATCAAAGTAACAGGGTCGTAACCGTAAGTGGTTGCCGTGTTGGCTGCTTCACCAACAACATAAGGATCCGTACCTTCTGGGTACTTAGGACGTAGGTCTTCACCTTCGAACTTACCGCCGAAGTGGAACGGAATGAACGCCAGACCCGGTTTAACACGACGAGTGACCATCGCTTTCACCTTGATGCGGCCTTTCTCTGCGCCTTCAACCCAAACGTCATCGCCATCTTTGAAGCCAAGATCGTTTGCGTCTTTCGGGTTCACTTCAACGAACATTTCTTGTTGAAGTTCAGCAAGCCATGGGTTTGAACGAGTCTCTTCACCACCGCCTTCGTACTCAACCAAGCGACCAGAAGTCAAGATGATTGGGTATTCGCCGGACTTGTCTTCTTTCTGGATAGACTTGTAAAGCGTTGGTACACGGAAGATTGCTTCTTTGTCGTCCCAAGTTGGATAATCCGTTACAAGGTCACGACGAGGCGTGTATAGCGGCTCACGGTGTAGCGGTACGCGGTCTGGGAATGTCCAAACAATCGCACGCGCTTTAGCGTTACCAAATGGGATACAACCGTGCTTGATTGCTACGCGTTGGATACCACCAGACAGGTCAGTTTTCCAGTTTTTACCTTCCGCTGCAGCTTTTTCTTCAGCCGTTAGGTCGTCCCACCAACCAAGCTGTTTGATTAGCTTGTCAGAGAACTCTGGGTAACCGTCTTTGATTTCACAGCCTTTTGAGTAGCTATCTTCAGCAAGTAGGCTTTGACCTTCAAACTCAACACCGAAACGCGTACGGAAGTTACCGCCACCCTCTGCAACCGTCTTCGACGTATCGTACAGAATGTGTGTGCCTGGGTGTTTCATCTCTGGCGTACCCCAACATGGCCAAGGTAGACCGTAAGTCTCACCATTCACAGGACCACCTTCTGCCTCTAGAGACGTCTTGTGGAATGTGTGCCAGTTTTGTTGGTGCGCTTTTAGACGCTCTGGGCTTTGACCTGTGTAACCGATGGTCCACATGCCTTTGTTGAATTCGCGCGTGATGTCTTCGATCACTGGCTGGTTGTTCTCAACACGGATGTTTTTGAACAGCAGATCTTCATAACCTAGCTTCTTAGTTAGCAGGTACATAATTTCGTGGTCAGGTTTAGATTCGAACAATGGCTCGATAACCTGATCACGCCACTGAAGTGAGCGGTTAGATGCTGTCACACTGCCGTGTGTTTCGAACTGAGTTGTTGCAGGAAGCAGGTAAACGCCGTCAGTACGATCGTTCATTACCGCTGCGACTGTTGGATATGGGTCAACAATAACCATCATATCCAGCTTCTGCATCGCTTTCTTCATCTCAGGACCACGAGTCTGAGAGTTTACTGCGTGACCCCAGTAGAACATGGCGCGGATGTTTTCACGTTGACGAATGTTGTCTTTGTTTTCAAGAACACCATCCACCCAACGAGATACAGGGATACCTGCACTGTTCATTGGTTTTTGACCGCCGTAAGCGTTGTCATCGAAACGACCTTTGATCCATTCGTAATCGATTTCCCACACTTTCGACCAGTGACGCCAAGAACCTTCAGACAAGCCGTAGTAGCCTGGTAGCGTATCAGATAGTACGCCAAGGTCAGTTGCGCCTTGTACGTTATCGTGGCCACGGAAGATGTTTGCACCGCCGCCTGATTTACCGATGTTACCTAGCGCAAGCTCAAGTACACAGTAAGCACGTGTGTTGTTGTTACCAGTAGTATGCTGAGTACCACCCATACACCAAACGATACAACCCGGACGGTTTTCAGAAAGCAGTTTCGCTGTTTGGTAAACTTCAGATTCAGGAACGCCAGTTACGCGCTCAACTTCTGCAGGTGTCCATTTCGCGACTTCTGCACGGATTTCATCCATACCGAATACACGTTGACGGATGAACTCTTTGTCTTCCCAGTTGTTTGCGAAGACATGCCATAGCACGCCCCAAATAAACGCAACGTCAGAACCCGGACGTAGAGACACGTAGTGATCCGATTTTGCAGCGGTACGAGTACGACGAGGATCCGCAACAACGATCTTACAGTTGTTCTTCTCTTTCGCGATTAGGATGTGCTGCATCGCAACAGGGTGCGCTTCTGCAGGGTTTGAACCAATGAACAGCATTGACTTACAGTTGTGCATGTCATTGAAAGAGTTGGTCATCGCACCGTAACCCCAAGTGTTTGCTACACCTGCTACGGTTGTTGAGTGACAGATACGCGCTTGGTGGTCAACGTTGTTGGTACCCCAAAGCGACGCCATCTTACGGAACATGTACGCTTGTTCGTTGTTGTGCTTTGCACTACCCAACCAGTAAACGGAATCTGGACCCGACTCTTTGCGGATGTCCATCACCTTGTTACCGATTTCTTCGATCGCTTGATCCCAAGAAAGCTTCTTCCACTTACCGTTTTCAAGCTTCATTGGGTATTTCAGACGACGCTCACCGTGACCGTGTTCACGCAGTGCTGCGCCTTTTGCACAGTGTCCACCAGCGTTGAATGGGTGGTCGAATGCAGGCTCTTGACCAGTCCACACGCCGTTTTGAACTTCAGCGTAGATACCACAACCTACAGAACAGTGAGAACAGATGGTACGTTTTACTTCTGTTTTCGCTTCTGGATCCACCGATTTAGCTTGTGCTTTCTTCATCATGCCCGGTGCAAAAAGACTTGCACCTACAACCGCACCACCAGCAGCAAGCGAGGTGTTTTTCATGAATGCACGGCGAGAAACGCCAAGCTGATTGGTTTCTTTGCTCACACTGTCGGAGCGTTTGACAAGTTTCATCCGTTATCTCCTAAAGTGTGTCGTAGTAATCGCGAATGTGTTGAGTTTCACGATACCCTTTCTTCTTCACGTCTTTTTCAGAAGGCTCAACCGTCTCTGAAGCGCTTGCCACTTTTGTTGTTCCAGCGACAACCGCACCAGCTACGGCTGCAGTCGTTAAGCCTTTCAGGAGATCCCTACGGCTTGTGTTTATTTCTTTATTATCTTTCATCATTGCTTCCTTACCTTACGGTAGATCTTTGGAGGCTATTGCCCCTCTATCGATATGACCAAGTACTGCTCGATTACTCGTAATCAGTGACGTTTTTCACATCAATTTTTAATTTGTGCTTACTGCTTTTGGTGTTCACGCTAAAGCGCACTTGTTCCAGTGTTAAGAACGCCTCACACAGTTGAGCTGCTGGCTTATAAAAGTTCGCGCTCTCTGCGTTTTCTAGTTGCTGAGTGAAAGAGTTAAACCAAGGTGCGATGTGTTTGTTAAACACCGTTTGTTGAAGATCTTCTTCTTCACCCGTTAGCATCGACATCACTTCGCAAAGTGCCGCGATGTGGTCTTCCGGCTCTTTCACATTTTCATCGCGCTCGAAACCAAGCAGTTCCAAATCGTGACGAATTTCAGCCAGTGGTTTTTCCATCATTGCGCCTGTCATGTGCCATGAGCCAAACGGCATCACTTCACCACGACCGATACCAATGAAAAGATCTTGATATTCATCTTCTAGCGCTTCGCGATTGGAATCTTTCGCCGCTTGCTGAAGCGCAATCCATGCTTTTTGCATTGCGCTTTCTGATGGTTCAACTTCTAGAGAAGTCAGGAACTCGATCATCTCCTCACTTGGTGCGCTACGGAAAAGCGCTGACAAAACCAAGTAGATCTCTGTTCTCAGTGTTTGTTCTTGTTCTCGTTGTGTATCCACTGCGAGCTCCTAGTATTTCAGTTGTTTCATTGGGTCTTCTGCCATCGACTCAAACATGTCGATCACACGGCAGTCTTCACACATCGCGATACGATTGATCGCCGCTTCATCGGAGAAATGAGAGTGACCGCGTAACTTGTTTTGTAGCATGTCGATCATAGACTGAGGTGCGAATGGCTTATGACAGCGAATACATTCCGCGGCTTTCTCTTCGTGAATCACAACCGCTTTTTGGCGCTCTTCTTTCACCCAGTTCATGCGTGGCGTTAGAGTCAGAACTTTCTCTGGACATGCCTTTTCACATAAACCACATTGAATACAATCTTGTTCAACGAATTTAAGTGATGGAGATTCACCATCGGTATGAAGTGCACGTGTTGGACAAACCGCCACGCAGCTCATACACAACGTACAATCTTTGCTCTCACAAGAAACATTGCCGTAAGGCGCGTTCGCAGGCAGTTCAACAATGTTCTCAACCGGAATACGAGAAGAAGACATCGCATCCAGCGCAGTAAACAGACGTTGACGCTTGTTACCTTGAAGATCACCAAGGGCAAGGTCGAATGAATCTGTACATAGTGTTGGAGGACCTTCACGAAGCGATTCCAAGTAAAGGATATCGATGGTCTCTTTTGCGATACCAAGTTGATCCAATAGCTCTTGCGCGATACCCACTTCGTTGTTCAGAACACGAATGATGGTTGCAGGCATAAAGCGAGAAGCCGCAAATAGTACTTGCGTCGCGCCATTAACTAGAGCAGCGAACCATGTATCGATACCGATAGAAGGAAGCTCTTCAACCACAATTGGAATCACGTTATCTGGTAGCGCTTTCAATGCCATCACGTTGTAAGTCTCGTGACGAGAACTACAGATAAGAACGATAGGATCCAGACCGCCCGCTTGCTCGTAGTTCGCTAGCGTGCGTTCAATGAATTTTTGCGTATCTTCAGGATTAGGTAGCGCGTAATGAATCGCTTCTGTCGGACAAGCAGTTGCACAAGTACCCACGCCCTGACATAGGTATGGGTTAATCTCGATGCGGTGACCTGTTTTATCACTGCCTTCACTTGAGAGCGCTCCAGCAGGACAAGCATCCACACAACGCTCACAACCTTTCACGCCACGAGAACTGTGCGCACATAGATCAGTGTCCAGACGGAAGAACTTTGGCTTATCAAACGTACCCATTAATGTCGGGATTTCTTCTAGCGCTTCTGCCAGTTTTGGATAACCGCGCCCTACTGGGTAGTAACCCGGAACAGGAACCTCTTCTGACATACAGCTACTTAGACAAAGATCGAGAACAACATCGAAACAATCACTATTGATAGCGACTTGTGCTAGGTTGCTTGCTAGACCGTTATTTTCGATAAGCACTTCAAACGTACCTAGGAAACCAGAAACCTGAACAGAGTTTGCAAAGTACAGTTCTGGATTGGTTCCTTTCTCTCCGTCTGTAGAAAGAAGTGTCAGGCTGTTCATTTGAGATAGCTGCGCGGCTGCACTCTCAATGATGGCAGTCGGTCCAACAATCAGTGTATTACCGCCACTCTCGTAGCTCACCGTTGGTGGAATAAGATTGGTCAACTCTACGGTATTCTCAAACGCATACAGACGCGCTTTACCGTTATTGGAAGTTGCTTGTTCTAATAGTTGTTTCAACATTGCTCAGTTCCATTTATACGCATGGATAGTTTCTTCCATCTTTCATTGTAGTTAGCGCAGGCGATTCTGCTGATTAACTCGTCAGTAACTACCCCTTTTAGGTAGTCCCACCCGAGTTATCACTGCCTGTTAGGCAAATGGGCTAACTTCAACAAGAATGGTAATGAGCAACAGATAGCAAATGTCGTGCCAATTAAATATAAGCTAATTTTCAATAGGTTAGCTATTTATCCTAGAAATTGTAGGGATAAAAAAACCGACTGGGACATTTTGTCTCAGCCGGTTCATTGAGCGTTTAGTCAAAATGTACCTATTCTTTGTGTGGTATATTTTGTCCCACCTCTTCAGGGGCTAGTTTTGTCTCTAGATTATCACTTTCACCAGATACTGTATTTATATCCAGTTCTTTTTGTTCTTCGGGAATTTCTGCACCTTCAGCAAGTTCTACATCAGCCGATTCAATATCACTTTCTTCATAAGATTCAGTTGATTGTGTCGTTTCTTCTGCTGGTTCTTCTTCCGTTTTCTCTTTCACCCAATCACGAAGTGTTTCAGCCACCCCTTCAGAAAGCGACTTGAGGTTACTGTAATCATCGTCGTAATCATCCAAACCATCGCGAACGTTAAACTCTTCTGACAAGAACATCTTACGCAGTGCGGCTTTCTTAACGCTCTCTGAAGCCTCAGACACTAATAGCTGCGCTACGGACATCTCTTCAGGATCAGTAGTTTCGTTTGATGCCTGTTGAGATTCAGTCTCTGTCGCAGAAGCCTCAGTAGCTAATGCTTGCGCTTCAGTGCTTAATTCTTCATGAGCTTGTGCGGTTTCTGGTTCAGTAGATTCAACAGACTCCACGACCTTAGCGTCTGTAGGCTCGGTTGTGGTTTCTTCTAATTTACGTTTCGACCAACGGCTAAAAAAACTAGTTGCCATTTGCTCTGCCCGCTCCTTTGCGTTTCTTACGTCTTACTTCTAACAATTCACCGTGGCGCCCAATAAAGGCTTCCATCCAAGCTTGAATAGCTAACGGCATATCATTAGATAATACTAGGTTATCGCCATCCATATATTGCGCAGCGACAGTTTGAGACGCCGTAAGCAATTGAATCGTCGGTGTATCACCAGAGTCGACATTATCCATAACCAAAAAAAGCTTTGGTTGTTGCGAGCTCAGGTTAAAGCGGTAATCGGTGCGCTCGTCTTTGTGCAATTGCAGCAAGCACACGTGTTGAGTGTCTTCGGTTGGGTTAATTTCAAATCCCGTCAGTTGCCATTGGGTCGTGACCCAAATACCGGTACTGATCTCATGCTCTACAAGATCCACGCCTATCGACCATGAATCTTCATTTTTCTCGAACTGTTTCTTATCCGACATAACTCACCCAGTTTGTTCTATGTTGGCTTTAAGACAGAAAAGGACATTTTGTACTTTGCTTTCAACCATTTTAGCGGTACAAAGCAATAAACGCGCCAGATTAAGCCTTACCTTCGCTAAGCTCATAAGTTCAAAACTAGTAGAAATTCAAATTAGCACCTGTGTCATTGCTGCGATATCGCAGAATTAATCCAGAATCGAAGCAATGCCTCGCAATTTTCCTTATAACAGCTATTTTGGAATGAGAATTGCTTTGTTGTAGCGTTAAGACGAATAGACCCATTAATGAGAGCGTGTATCGGCTCTCTCATTCATTAGGACATGACTGTGGTAAAACCAAACATTATTAAAACCAGTGAAAATCCCCTACAGACCATCGAAGTAGAAGTGTTTGACGAATACGGTGAGAAGCTAACTAAGCAAATCGCCTGTGAGCGCCCTCTTACGGTGATGTTGAACTGGAAGGAAGTCGTTACGCTAATGACGCTTGGCTCTCGCCCTGAAGCGCTTGTGTTGGGTTATTTGAAGAACCAGAGCTTCTTGTCTGATCCTGAAGCGATTGAATCGGTCATTATTGACTGGGAAACGCACTCAGCTGCAGTTATCACCAAAGAAAATACTGAGCACTTAGAAGGCGCGCTGAAGAAGAAGACGGTGACGTCTGGTTGTGGTCAAGGCACTATGTATGGCAACGTGATGAAGCAGCTTGAAGATTACCAAGTGCCACAAGTGCCGCTGAAGCAATCTGAAATCTACGCGGCGCTTGAAGCATTAACGCATTACAACGATACCTACAAAAAAGCGGGCGCTGTGCATGGCTGTGCCGTGTGTAAAGGCAACGAAGTGCTGTCTTTTGTGGAAGATGTTGGTCGTCACAACGCAGTTGATACGCTAGCGGGTGAAATGTGGCTTAATCAAGAAACGGGTGAAGATAAAATTTTCTACACAACGGGGCGCCTTACATCAGAGATGGTGATTAAAGTAGCGCAGATGGGTATCCCTGTTTTACTTTCTCGCTCGGGCGTAACTCAAATGGGTTTGGATCTGGCGAAAAAGTTTGGCATCACTACTATCGCTCGTGCGAAAGGCTTACGTTTCCAAGTCTTCACTGGTGCAGAGAAGATTGATTTTGACGTGAAGGGAAATCAATAACTCATCATTAATTCACCAAATGAGTTAGACTTAAGTCATCATGTGGATTCACAAAGGATGTGAACTATGAACAACGATCAGCTGTGGAATTATCTACTCACCCCAAGCGGCATCATCGTTTCGATGATCATTACCTTCGGGCTCGTTGGGATTTATGCTTATCTAATGAGGCAATTTAAGGATTGAACGCCACAATATAGCGCTAGCAAAGCATTAGCACTAACACAGAATAGACATAAAAAAAGACCTCGCAATGAGGTCTTTTTCTTTATTCGGAAGAAGGATTAGCCTTCGATACCACGAGATTTTAGGAACTCAGAGTAAGTACCTTTAAAGTCTGTGATTTTACCATCGCGGATTTCGATGATGCGTGTTGCTAGCGAGTCTACGAATACACGGTCGTGCGATACGAAGAACAATGTGCCTTTGTACTGCTCTAGTGCCGTGTTCAATGATTCGATCGATTCCATATCCATGTGGTTGGTTGGTTCGTCCATTAGCAGCATGTTTGGTTTGTGCATCATTAGCTTACCAAGCAGCATACGACCTTGTTCACCACCAGACAGTACTTTTACTGACTTCTTGATGTCATCTTGACCAAACAGCATACGACCTAGGAAACTACGAACCACTTGCTCGTCATCGCCTTCTTGACGCCATTGACCCATCCAATCCGTTAGGTTTAGGTCTTCTTCGAAGTCGTGTGCGTGGTCTTGCGCGTAGTAACCGATGTTCGCGTTTTCAGACCATTTGAACTCACCTGTACGTGGTTCTAGTACACCAGCGAGCGTGTTTAGCAAGGTTGTTTTACCCACACCGTTCTCACCGATGATTGCAACGCGCTCACCAACTTCAAAAATCGCATTGAAGTTAGCAAACAGGTCGTCTTCAAAACCTTGGCTTAGGTTTTCAACAATCAGAGCGTTACGGAATAGCTCTTTAGACTGCTCAAAACGAATGAATGGGTTTTGACGGCTAGACGCTTTTACTTCGTCCAGTTTGATCTTGTCGATTTGCTTAGCACGAGATGTTGCTTGTTTTGCTTTCGATGCGTTTGCAGAGAAACGTGCAACGAACGTTTGCAGCTCAGCGATTTGTGCTTTCTTCTTCGCGTTGTCGTTCAATAGACGCTCACGAGCTTGAGAAGCCGCTGTCATGTACTCGTCGTAGTTACCTGGGTAAACACGTAGCTCACCGTAATCCAAGTCAGCCATGTGCGTACATACTGAGTTTAGGAAGTGACGGTCGTGTGAAATGATGATCATTGTGCAGTTACGCGCGTTTAGCGTGTCTTCCAACCAACGGATAGTGTCCATATCCAAGTTGTTGGTTGGTTCGTCAAGAAGCATTACGTCTGGGTCTGCGAATAAAACCTGCGCTAGAAGCACACGAAGTTTCCAACCCGGTGCAACTTCACTCATTAGACCGAAGTGTTGCTCCATTGGAATACCTACAGCAAGAAGAAGCTCACCCGCTTTTGCTTCTGCCATGTAACCGTCCATTTCCGCGAACTGAACTTCTAGGTCAGCCACTTTCATGCCGTCTTCTTCGCTCATTTCAGCAAGTGAGTAGATACGGTCACGCTCTTGCTTCACTTCCCATAGCTCTTTATGACCCATGATTACTGTATCGATTACAGTGAATTCTTCGTATGCGAACTGGTCCTGGTTCAGTTTTGCAACGCGCTCGTTTGGATCGTAGCTTACGTTACCACTTGTTTGTTCAAGCTCACCGCTCAGGATTTTCATAAAGGTTGATTTACCACAACCGTTAGCCCCAATTAAGCCGTAGCGGTTACCTTCGCCGAACTTAACTGAGATGTTTTCAAATAGCGGCTTAGCGCCAAATTGTTGAGTAATATTCGCTGTGGAAATCAAAACCTTTACCTTAGCAATTCAAGTTTATTGGGAAAAACCGCGCAACGTTACTGCTTAAGGCTACACACTTCAAGTTTTGTTTTTATTAATTAATGAGAAAAAGCATTCTTTAGCGGGCTGGATTTTGAGATTTGGCTAACATAAACCTTGCCATTATTAAGGTTTCTAACTCTAACCGACTCAAAACTGAGACATAAATCCGTCATGACTAACCATTGACATACCCCATGAGATTGGGTTTATAGTGCGTCCCCTTTTATCAATTCCGTACGTTATTCCTTTATTAAGCATCCGTTTCTCAAAGGAAATCGCAACATCACGCACGGTCATCGGGTAAAACTCGCATATCGCGATAAAGCAACTACACTAACTCTAACCTTATAAGTTTTAAGAGAATTTTATGCATTTCATGGCGCGCATTTTAATGCTAGTCGGTCTCGTGCTTTCTTTACCTGCTCACGCTGAGTGGGAGTACGAATTCCAACCTGAGCCTCAAATCCTCCCTGTGGCGCAAGAGATCACTAAGGAGATCAACAAGCTGCCAGAGCCTTTGTTTATGTCTGACCAAGACAAACGTAAGGTCAACCAACTGCTCAATGCAGTAATGAGTGAGCAGCGCAAACAAACCCTTATCTTTGATCAACACTTAAAGACATTCCGTGAGTCTGGTGAAGACAAAGAATGGTTTGAGACGCAATCCAGTTACCTTACGGTCAACAGCCTAGGTCAAAGCAAAGAACGTTTATTAGAGCTAACCGACCCTATCACGCACGACAAACTGACCGGTTTTGGTCCTTATGGTGTTACGCAGTTTAAGCAAGAGTGGCGTCAAACTCAGCTTAACGTTGAATACTTGGTGTTCTTCCAGATTCGTTCTTTCCAATCTCTGATCAAAGAAATTCTGATTTCACCGATTCCGGTCGTTTGGGCTGGCATCAAAGTGCTGTTTATCTACTTCGGTTTGGTGTGGTGGCTAACCAACAGCAAGCGCATCATTACCCTATTCCGCGAAACGCAGCTAGATAACGTCGCTAAACCGCCAATCTGGGTTCGTTTGATTTGGTATATCAGCCGCGCGCACAGAGCAATTGCTTGGTTGATTGCGATTACGCTCTCGCTTCGAGTGCTATCAGAAATCCCAAGCTTGCAGCATTTGATCATTCTAGAAATCTTCACTTGGTGGGTTCTAGGTGGCTCTATCGCGATTAGCTTTATTCTCGAATTTACTTATCGCAACAGCCGCAGTACTAGCCAAGAGGTGATTGCCCTACGTCTTTCAACCATTCGTCGTTACGTTTGGAGCGCCATTGTTGCTGGCGTGATTCTGCAAATCTCGATTCGCACGCTGGGTAAAGGCACCATCTACTCGTGGATCTACAGCGCGCTGTTCTTCTGGTTTGTATTGGTGACGCTGTCGGTATTGCGACTATGGCGTAAAAAGGTATTTGAAGTCGCGGAGAAGCTTTCTGATCGCCCTGTTTGGGTAAACTGGTCTATCCGTCGTAAAGATACCTTGTTGCTAAGCATCATCGGTACGGCTATTTGTGCTGTGTGGATTATGCTGCACAGCTTTAAACACCGCATTGTCGCAATGTTGTCTAACTACACCATGTTTAGCCAAGCGCTGGCGTACTTGTTCCGAATCGAAGTAGCCAAACAAACGGGTAATAACGGTGGTGATACCAATCTCGTAAGAATCAAAGGCGAGCAAACGTTCGAGTACATTCTCCCTGGTAGCGAAGACAGCGAATTGGTGGAGTATGCCTCTGACGAAATCAAACAACTGTCTAAATACCTACTGACAGATAGCCCTGCTGTATGTGTAATTTCCGGTGAGCGTGGCGTCGGTACAACGACCTTCCTTCGCACTATCCTGAACAAAGTGAAGAACGCCGAGCCACTTTATTTGAACTGCCCATACGCAGGTTACAGTGAACTGCTAAAAGAACTGGCTCTACAGCTTGGGTTGGAAGAAGACGCGTCTGAGATTCAGGTTCTTGCGCATCTTCGTAAAAGTGATACGCCTTACCTTATCGCAGTTGATAACGCCCAGCGCTTAGTTAAGCCAATGGTAGGCGGTTTAAGCGGTTTGATTAAACTGACTAACCTACTTCGTCGCTCTAAGAAAAATCACCGCGTTGTGATGGCGATTGAGAAAGCAAGCTGGCGTTTCGTCGACCGTGCTCGTGGCGAACGTTTGTTGTTTGACTGGGTAGCGTTTATGCCGCGTTGGAGTGAAAAACAACTGTCTGCGCTGTTTGATACACGTATTAACCAAGAGATCGAGAACCCAGTAACGTTTGATGGTCTTGTCGTGCCTAAACAATGGGACCAAGAAGACATCACAGAAGAAGAACGAGCTAAGCAAGGTTTCTACCGTATTCTATGGCATTACTCAGATGGTAACCCGACAGTTGGCTTGCGCTTTTTCCGCTTGTCTCTGCGTCAGGATAAAGAGACGCAACAAGTGGTGGTTCGATTGTTCCACGCGCCAGAGTCTCAAGAGCTAGAGAAAATGCCGAAGCCAATGCTTGCCGTGCTGCGTTCTATTGTTCAGCTTGAGGTGGCATCGCCGGAAGAGTTGTCTGAGTGTACTCAGCTGAGTATTGCGGAAGTGATTGGTACTCTGCGCTACTTCCAAAGCCGCGGCTTTATTGAGTGGAGCGAAGACAAAGCTCGCGTGTCGGATCACTGGTTCCGTCACATTACCAACGTTCTCGACCGTCAACATTTATTGGTGAAATAACGATGAAAAAACTACTCACCGTATTAGCGTTATCGCTATTAAGCACCTCTGCATTGGCGACTGAAGAGATCGCGAGTGTGGATAATATCTCGCAAATCGCTAGCCTAATTCGTTGGAGCGGCGTGTTCTTCTCCATCATTGTGATTGCCTCAACGTGGCTATTGCTTAAGTTCATGAACTCGATGGTAGAAAGCATCGGCAGCCAGTTCGTGCAATACCGCATGGTGCTGCAAAAGCTTCAGTCTTTCTTACAGTTCTTTATCTACTTAACCGCTGGCTCTGTCGTGTTTATGATGAGCTTCCGTATTAACGATCAAATCCTTGCTTTGATTGGTGGTACGTTAGCGGTTTCGGTTGGTTTCGCCTTGAAAGACCTAGCCGCATCCTTCATCGCGGGTATGACGGTGATGGTTGACCGTCCGTTCCAAGTTGGTGACCGCGTCACGTTCGAAGGTAACTACGGCGATATCATTGCGATTGGTTTGCGCTCTGTGCGTATGCGTACCCTAACCGATGACATCATTACGATTCCAAACAACAAGTTCTTAAGTGAAGTTGTGGTCAGCGGTAACTATGGCGCGCTGGATATGCAGGTGGTGATTCCGTTCTATGTGGGCATGAATGAAGACATTACGTTAGCACGTGACTTGATTCAGGAAGCGGCGTCTTCAAGCCGTTATATCCACCTACCTAAGCCGGTAACGGTTCTCGTCAA
The DNA here is from genome assembly GCF_024181835.1 of Vibrio sp. Y29_XK_CS5. Classification (NCBI taxonomy): domain Bacteria; kingdom Pseudomonadati; phylum Pseudomonadota; class Gammaproteobacteria; order Vibrionales; family Vibrionaceae; genus Vibrio; species Vibrio sp. Y29_XK_CS5. The sequence goes on along the minus strand of NZ_JAMZAM010000004.1, from coordinate 56,128 downwards.
GCAGACCATTACGGATAACTACTTGGCAATTCAGCTAACGTGTAAGGCTTATGTGGTAGACACCGCCTACGAGAAGCTGTTTGAAACCGACATTACTCTGCGTGTGATGAAAGAGTTCAAGAAGCACGGCATAAATCCACCGAAGATTGCAGTGCATACGGGTTAATTCTGCGTATTCCTCTCGCGTTTAGGGGAGGACAGATACAAAAAGGGTCAGTGATTACACTGACCCTTTTCTTTGCGCGTTGGCGAATTGGAATCGCCGGTTAAGCGATATTCGTTACCTCAAGCAATAGTTCGGCTTTCTTTGGCAGGTAGATACTGAACGTACTGCCTTTGCCCCATTCCGATTCAGCTTTTAGCTCGCCGCCTGTTTGACTAAGAATACTTTGCGAAACAGAAAGCCCTAGCCCAGTACCGTCGCGTTTAGTGGTATAGAATGGCGAGAAGATACGACTCAAGTTTTCTGGCTTGATACCGCAACCTTCGTCAGTGACATGAATCGCGGCACCTTTCAGTTCGCCGTCTTCAATCCAATCTTCACTCACGACGGTTAGCTTGCCTTTGCCGTCCATCGCGTGAATGCCATTCATCTGCAAGTTCACCAGAATCTGCAGCAAGTGGTGGCGGTTGATCTCGACCGAGGTATGGGCTTGTAAATCGGTGACAAAATCGATGTCGCGCTTTTTAGTGCCGGTTTTAACCAGCGTAATACTCTCATCGATAATTGGATTCACGTGCTGCCACGTAATTTCGTCTTGTACACCGCCCTGACGGCTGTATTGCAGTAAGCTGCGCGTGATATTGCGAATACGGTCAATTTGAGCGTGAATCGCATCAATCTCTTCCTGAACGCGGCTTGCCTCTTCACCTAGCTCAAATTGAATCAATTCAACGTTACCCAGAATCACTGCGGTTGGGTTGTTAATCTCGTGGGCGATCCCAGCAGTCAACTCACCCAGTGCGGCAAGCTTTTCGTTGACGACCAGTTTGTCACGGGTTTGGTTGAGCAGTTGAATATGAAGTTCAAGCTCTTCAGTTTTGTCTTTCAAACTCGCCGTACGTTGTTGAACTTTACCTTCCAGTTCCATGGCGGAGTTCTTCAGCTCGACTTTACGATCTTCCAAAGCGTCAAGCATGTTATCGAACTGACGTGCTAACTGAGCCAGCTCATGGTGTTCATCCAACCCTAATGGACCAATACGCTTTTCTTTACCCAACTGGACAAGCTTCACAACTTTGTAGATGCGCTCGATTGGACGGAATAGATCGCGAGAGCCGCGATACACCATCACGCCAGAAACTAAGAGCAACATTAAGGTAATCAAGCTAATCTCAACGATATTTGTCATATACGCTTTGACGAATGGCCACATCAAGTAACCGGTGTAGAGCATACCAATGACATTGTCGTACTGGTCTTTGATTGGTTGATAAGCAGTGATGTACCAAGCATCGTAAACAAACGCGCGGTCGACCCATTGCTCACCTTCCGCCAATACCTTGTTGTATACCTCAGAACTTACTCGCGTACCGATAGCGCGCCCCAAACGTTGGTCGCTATCTAAGGGAACGTTGGTGCTGACGCGAAGATCATCCAAAAATACCGTCAGAGTCCCCACGGGACGGAGGGTGTCGTTATCACTCAAATAGATAAGATCACGAATTTGATCGACCAATACCGTGCTGTTGTTAAGCAGCAAACCGCCATCTAAGAAGCCAATTAAGTCGTTCTGTTGGCTGTAAACTGGGATCACAGTTCGGCTCACCAAGCCACGCGCTTCCACTCCACCATTCTTTAGAATCGGTACTTCAGCACGTTTGGCGAGTTCAGGGTCTAGTTTTTCCAGCTCTTTTCTGTCGAGAACATCGAAGAAAGATTCGCGCTTAGTTAAATCCATAAAGCGGAATTTGTTTTCCATCGAATTAACACGTTGGAAGGACAAAAAGTCCAAACCGTAGCGTTTTTTCTGTGCAGTCACCCACTTTTGCAACTCTGCTTGTGGGACATTTTGATTCACTCGGGTACGAAAATCATAAGAGTCCGCGAACGATTTGACGTAGTTCGCCTGCTTTTGTTGCAGCAGCGTAATGCTGTTATTAGCGACACCCAAACGCTCCGATACGTCTAACAACGCGTTTTGCCACGTATAGTGAATCGACCAATAGATCGTAATGCCGATAAGGGCTATCAGCGTTAGAAAGATTGGCGCAGATGTCAAAATCAACAGTCGATAACGCACCATGGTTTTGAATCGGTACGTCCATTTAGACAATCCTTTGTGTTGCTGCCAACTACTACTCGGCATAATCCTCGTCCTCAGAATCCCACTCTTTGTATTTGCGCTCTAGCGTTTTTCGTGCCACTCCTAAATCTCGAGCCGCCGCCGACTTGTTGCCTTCGTGCAAATTAACCAATTGTTGGATATGCGCTTTTTCCACTTCTTTTAGTGTCCAAGTGTTTGGATAGCCTTCACCAGAGAACTCTTTGCCTTCTTTGAAGGTTGGCAATTCTTCACTGTGTGACACGGTAATGGAGACATTAGGTAAAGCATGACCGCCATTGAGTTCACGCCAGTGATGCGCGGGCGGTTTACCTAACAAAATACAACGCTCGATGAGGTTTTTAAGTTCGCGAATGTTACCTGGCCATTCGTACTCACTCATCGCTTCCATATCTTCATGCGCCCACTTCGGTGCTTGCATACCCAGCTCACTGGTCAGCATATTGCTGAAATATGGAACCAGTTCAAACAAGTCTGTTTTACGCTCACGTAGAGGGGCAACTTCAATCTTCAGCACGTTCAAACGGTAGTAGAGGTCGCTACGGAAATTACCTTTGTTTACCTCTTCTTGCAGGTTGCGGTTGGTCGCCGCGACAATACGAACATCAATGCTAATTTCACGCTCAGAACCAACCGGACGAATGGTGCGCTGCTCTAACACGCGTAGCAGTGACGCTTGCATGGACAAAGGCATCTCGCCGATTTCATCAAGGAATAATGTGCCGCCATTGGCTACGCGGAAAAGACCCTCGCGAGATTTCTTAGCGCCAGTAAAAGCCCCTGAGGTATGACCGAATAACTCACTCTCTAAAAGCTCTGGTGCAATCGCGCCACAGTTAAGTGGGACGAATGGACCTGTTCGACCGCTTGCTTGGTGAATGCCTCTCGCTACCAACTCTTTACCGGTGCCCGACTCACCTTCCACTAGGACAGATGCGCGAGACGGCGCAAATTGAGTGATCAGTTGTTTGAGCTGGCGAGTTTTTTCCGAACCGCCAATAATCTCTGAGGTGTTGTGACGCTGATAGTCACGCTTCATCGCGTATTGCATGCGTTCGTTCAAACGACGATCCATACAACGACTGACCGCTTTCAGCATCTGTTCTAGGTTAAACGGCTTGAGGATAAAGTCCGACGCACCAAGCTGAAGGGCTCGAATCGCAATTTCCAAATCCGCGTAGCCTGTCATAAAGATGACATCCGCGCGTTTGTCGTCATCTTCAAACGCCTCTTCCCATTCAATCCCTGAACGCCCCGGCAGGTTGATATCTAACAGAATCAAATCGTAGTGGCGTGAGTTACGTAGCTCTTCCGCTTCTTCAATGCTGCCCGCTGTATCGACTTGAGAAAACAGCTTGCCCAGAGCCTTTTTAAGGATGGCTTGCATACCGAGTTCATCATCAACGACCAGTACTGAAAAAGCGTTGTATTGTTGGTTTGTACTAATATGGGATTGAGTAGACATATTTACCCCAGTTGGATTTGAATGGGACAGAGTGTACCAAGTTTAAACAGAGATACCCTACAAAAAGTGCGACATTTTGTACCAACGCAAATTTTTATGCAAATAAGTCCATGAATTAGCGCATAAATCAAACATTTTGAGCTTGTAAAATGTTGGCATCTTGTTTGCTATATGGAGTGTCCAAGTGGTCTCAGGATGCGGGAGACATCAACGCGTAATCATCGCTTCTCGCTCCCTCACCCTAAGGTGACTTGTGATATGAGCGCGCTATGACGCTCTGGCGACTTCTTTAGTAACCCAAGACTTTAGAAGCCAAAGAATCATTGGAAAGGAAACAACTAAAATGAAAAAAATTGCGCTGACTCTAGCTGCAACGTCAATCACTCTTGTAAGCTACTCTGCTTTTTCAGCTCAAGATGGCGAACACATTCGCCTGGCAACAACAACAAGTACTTACCACTCTGGCTTACTGGACTACCTACTTCCTCAATTTGAAAAAGACACTGGCTACAAAGTGGATATCATCGCGGCGGGCACTGGTAAAGCGCTGAAGATGGGTGAAAACGGCGACGTTGATTTGGTAATGACACACGCTCCTAAAGCAGAAGGTGTGTTTGTTGAGAATGGCTACGGCGTCCTTCCACGTAAACTGATGTACAACGACTTCGTTATCGTTGGTCCTAAGTCTGACCCAGCACAAGTGAAAGATGATGCATCCGTACTCGACGTATTCAAAGAGATCGCAAACAAAGATGCAACTTTCATCTCTCGTGGCGATGATTCCGGTACACACAAAAAAGAATTGGGCATTTGGGCGCAAACTAAGATGGAACCAAACTTTGGTGGCTACCGCAGCGTAGGCCAAGGTATGGGTCCTACTCTGAATATGGCTTCAGAGATGCAAGGCTACACCATGACTGACCGTGGTACATGGTTGGCTTACCAAAACAAATTGGATCTTGCGATTCTATTCCAAGGCGACGAAAAACTGTTTAACCCATACCAAGTGATTTTGGTTAACCCAGAGCGTTATCCAACCATCAACTACCAAGGTGCGAAGGCATTCAGTGACTGGTTAGTAAATCCGCACGGTCAAGAGCTGATCAACAGCTTCCGTCTGAATGGTAAACAATTGTTCGTTGCGAATGCTGAGACCAAATAACGCAATATGAATCTTGCTGATACAACACTAGAAGCCTTGCGCTTACTGGTGAATTTTGATGCAGACCTATGGGAGATCGTTGCGGTCTCCTTTAGTGTTTCTATTACGGCAATATCTTTGGTGGTATTGCCGTCTATTTTGATGTCCTTTGTCCTCGCCTACACCGACTTTCGTGGTAAGTGGTTCTTGCTGTCCATTGTGAACACCTTACAGGCGGTGCCAACAGTCGTAATCGGTTTGCTGCTCTACATGCTGCTATCGAGAGCGGGACCTTTGGGTGATTGGCAAATGCTGTTTACGCAAAAAGCCATGATCTTAGGACAAATGATCGTCTGTTTTCCGGTTCTGGTTTCTATGATGCACGGTGCGCTTCAATCGAGTGACCGTCGCGCGGTTGAAACGGCGATTACGTTAGGAGCGTCAATACCTCGTATCGCTGCTACTATGATCTGGGAGACACGTTTTCCTTTATTGGCGGCTATCATTGCGGGATTCTCACGAATCGTCACAGAGGTAGGTTGTTCAATGATGGTTGGTGGCAACATTATGGGCGTAACCCGTAATATTCCGACTGCCATTGCTATGGAAAGTAGTAAAGGTGCTTTTGCGCAAGGAGTTGCATTAGGAATTGTATTACTATCGTTAGCGTTAGCGCTCAACTTCCTCTTATCGAGCATGAGAGGCAAAGGCTATCTAAGAACATGAAGCAAGCAATCGACTCGCCATCGACCCAATGTAAGGGTGAATTATGACTATAAAAATTACCGCCGAGCAATTGTCCATGCGCTTTAAAGAGCGTGTGCTTTTCCACATCCCTGAATTAGCCATTGGTCCAAACGACGCGATTTACCTAAAAGGTGACAATGGCGTTGGTAAAACCACCTTACTTAAGATCCTTGCGGGTTTGCTCAAGCCTTCAACGGGTAAAGTGGTGGCACCGAAAGATACTTGGTTGAAGAAGTGGACGCGCCGTAATGGTCGTGTTGACGTGATTTATCTCCATCAGTCTCCCTACCTTTTTGACGGCACTGTGTACGAAAACGTCGTTTATGGAGTTAAATATCAACAAGACACGGCAAAAGATAAGCGAGCTCAAGTTATTAGTGCGCTGCGCATGGTAGGGTTAGAAACCTTAGCCGACGAACACATCTCTGTATTGTCCGGCGGTGAAAAGCAACGCGTAGCAATGGCACGGGCTTGGATTTTAAAACCATCGATTTTGTTGATGGACGAACCAAGTGCCTCTCTCGACCAAGAGTCGATTGAACGTCTGGTTATCATGGCAAAAGATCTGCTTGATCGTGGCTCTAGTATTGTTGTGACTAGCCACCAAGCGAACGCGTTGACGGATTTATGTAAAAAACAGTGGTGGATTAAAGACAAGACTTTGATAGAGTCTCCACTCTTGTATGTCATACCAAAAGAAACATCCCAAGAGAACGCATATGCTTCAGCCAACACAAACTAGTTGGGTCATTTTGGCTGGTGGTCAAGCCAGCCGTATGGGTGGAAAAGACAAAGGTCTGATCGAACTGAATCAGAAGCCACTCATCGAACACGTTATCGAACGTTTATCTCCGCAAACACCACGCATTCTAATCAATGCGAACCGAAACCAAGACGCCTACCGTGCGTTTGGTTTCGTCTTCAGTGATCAATTTAAAGATTTCCCAGGTCCGATGGGCGGTATCCATGCGGGCTTGGTTCATGCAGAAACCGATTGGGTTGGCTTCGTCCCTTGCGACAGCCCACAAATCAACACCGACCTTGTTGAACGTTTTTGTAATGCAGTAAAAGAAGACACCGATATTTTGGTTGCTCATGATGGCGACCACCAGCAGCCTGTCTTCACGCTTTACCACAAGCGCGTACTGCCAAAGCTGACCGCGTTTTTAGAACGTGGCGATCGTAAGATCATCCTACTCTACAAAGAGTGCAACACCAGTTACGTTGACTTTAGCGACTCACCAAACTGTTTCGTCAACTTAAATACGCCTGAAGAATTGGCGCAATTTGGACAACTTGAATCATGAAACACACGCTAAACATCCCTATTCTTGGTTTTGCTGCCTACTCTGGTACCGGCAAAACTACGCTACTTGAAGCATTACTACCAAAGTTGACCGAAGCAGGTTTACGCATCGGTATGCTAAAGCACGCCCACCATAACTTCGATGTCGACCAACCGGGCAAAGACAGCCACCGCCTACGTAAAGCAGGCGCATCGCAAATGCTGATCTCTTCTCGGAACCGCTTCGCGCTGATGACAGAAACACCAGAATCAGAATCTGAGTTTGATTACCTACTGACGCGATTTGATGAAGACAAGCTAGACATGGTTCTGGTGGAAGGCTGCAAAAACATTGCCTTTCCTAAGATCGAATTACACCGTGAAGAAGTCGGCAAGCCTTGGCTTTATCCAAACGATGAAAACATCATCGCAATTGCTTCAGACAGCGGCGAATTGGAATCTGAACTGCCACAAATGAACATCAACGATCTTGAAGCAATTGCCCAGTTCGTTATTCAGTATGTTCAAGAGGCGAAAGCACCAAAGAGTAAAGAGAAAGAAGGTGCTTGCTGCGATACCCTTTCTCCAGCTTTCCTTTCTGTGGTTCAAGGACAAGAAAAGATCCTATCTTTGGTGAACACAGTTGCTGAAACCGAAGCGTGCAAGATTGAAAATGCATACGGTCGTGTGTTGGCAGACCACGTGGTGTCACCAGTTAACGTGCCGCAATACACCAACTCAGCGATGGATGGTTACGCTATTCGCGGTGATGACATCGAGCGTGAAAGCTACCAAGTGGTTGCTGAAGTGATGGCGGGTCATGCTTACGATCAGCCTTTAGAAGTTGGTCAAGCGGTTAAAATCATGACGGGCGCCCCAACACCTATCAATGGTGATACCGTTGTTATGCGTGAACAAGCTTCCCAAGATGGCGATACAGTCACGTTCAATGGTGCGAGCATCAAAGCCGGTCAAAACGTTCGCCAAGCGGGTGAAGACCTAGCAATTGGTAGCGATGTGTTTACCGCAGGCACTCGCCTAGCCTCTCCTGAAATGGGCATGATTGCTTCTCTTGGTTTTGGCGAAGCGAACGTGTTCCGCAAGTTGAAAGTAGCCGTGTTCTCTACCGGTGACGAAGTTCAAGCGCCAAGCACAGAACAGAAAGCGAATTCAATCTACGATTCAAACCGTTTCACTATCATGGGCATGTTAGAGAAGCTAGGTTGCGAGATCTTGGATTTCGGTATTCTAGAAGATAACGAGAAGTTGATGATTGAAGCGCTCGAAAATGCTTCTGCGCAAGCCGACGTAGTGATGACTTCTGGCGGCGTATCCGTTGGCGATGCCGATTACATTAAGCTGGCATTGAACAAACTGGGGCAAATTGATTTCTGGCGTATCAACATGCGTCCTGGTCGTCCGCTTGCGTTCGGTCAAATCAATGATAAACCTTTCTTTGGTTTGCCTGGTAACCCTGTGGCGGTGATGGTTTCATTCATCAACTTTGTTGAGCCTGCGCTGCGTAAGATGCAAGGTGAACAAGGCTGGAAGCCACTCAAAGTCAGTGCCATTGCCACAGAAAACCTCCGTTCTCGCCAAGGTCGTACCGAGTTTAGTCGCGGTATCTACGAACTCGACGAAACAGGTCGTCTAACGGTCCGCACAACGGGTAAACAAGGCTCTGGTATCTTGCGCTCAATGAGTGAGGCAAACTGCCTGATCGAAATCTCCCCTGCTGTTGATACAGTAAAAACGGGAGAAAGCGTGACAATTATCCCACTTCAAGGCAGAATCTAGCCCAACTAAAAATGAGAAGGTCAGCACGTCTGACCTTTTTATTGATGACAGAAAAACTTTTCAGAGAGACAGCTATGGCTCGCACCATTCTTTACACTTACAAAGACCAAGACAAAGAACTGACGTTCTCATACCAGCAACACCGCAATATTCAAGAAGCGGTTGCAGAAGCAGAAGGTATCGATATCACTGAGTTCCTAAAGATGGAGCAACAAATCGAAGCAGTATCTGATACTAAAGCGGTGCGCAACTACCGTGATAACTACTTCAGAAAATTAGGCTTTAGCAAAATCACCCTAGCTCAAAAAGAGAACTTGGGCGTAGGTAAAAAGAACAAATAAGCCAAGCTACACAGACCAAAACAAAAACTCGCGATTCGTCGCGAGTTTTTTTATACCTATTCTTTTTGTTCGTACTCTATAAGTAAAAAGCCCCGCTTCACCTTAAGGGAAAACGAGGCTTTCAATATAGGTCTTATGTATTTTCGCTTACCGAAAACTCAGACGATTATTTGATGTTTAGGAACGCAGCACCACGTACGCCACCTGAATCACCATGTTTTGCTTTGATGATCTTTGGACATTTCGCGACAGAAAGCAGGTACTTAGGAATACGTTTTGGCATCTCTTCGTAAATCAGTTCGAAGTTAGATAGACCACCACCTAGTACAACAACGTGTGGGTCAGTCGCAGTAAACAGGTTCGCAAAGCAGATTGCGAGAAGCTCCATAAAACGCTCAACGTGCTCAACCGCTTTTGCTTCACCTTCTGCGTTTGCTTTGATAATGTCGATCGCTTTCTTCTCTTCGCCGTAGTAATGCGCGTAAAGAAGCTCGAAACCACGACCAGACAGGTAGCTATCTAGACAACCTTTCTTTTCGCAACCACAACCTAGTAGGGGCGCGTTTTCGCCTAGGTGGAACCAAGCGTCGATAGGAAGACGTGTATGACCTACCTCACCCGCAACGTGGTTACGACCAGAGAATACTTTACCTTCGTAGATAAAGCCGCCGCCAAAACCCGTACCAAGGATCAAACCTAGTACAGATGGCTCGTCTTGAAGGTCTTCATCCCATGCTTCAGAAAGCGCGAAACAGTTTGCATCGTTTTCGATTTTTACGCTGCGACCGATTTTAGCTTCCAGATCCGCACGAAGTGGTTTGCCTTTTGCGGCAGGTACGTTAACCGTTAGTACGGTTGCGTCATCCGCATCTTCCATGCCAGGAAGACCAAGACCAATCGTACCTTCACAACCAAATTCCGCATCGTATTTGTTAACCAGACCTGCGATGGTTTCTACCAGCAAATCGTAGTTGTCTGTTGGTGTTGGTACACGTTCAGTTGCTACACGCTCAAGTTTTTCGTTAAACGCACCAAACTCGATTTTAGTGCCACCGACATCAAAGCCGTAATACATGCAATTCTCTCCTAAAATGCTCAAACGACTCCCAAAATATGCTGGAGTCAAAAAGATAAACTTTAGGCATTATCCATATCTGTACGCCTGCAAACCGTGACGGAATGCAGATTTATCCCCTCGTTGAAGCCAGTTGAACAACAAGCCATCAACAAAAGTTCATTCCTTAGAGTTAGCTCTCGATTTTAGCCCACTCTTTGAAACGTTTCAGATGCGGTCGAGACCAGTCGGTTTTTACGCGAGTTTTCGTCAGCATGTAGGTTTCACGGAAGGCTTCAAACCACAATTGCAAACACTCCGAAGCTTGCTCTTCACCTGCCTGTTTGAATACTAACGTCGCGACTTCTGCAGTAGATAGATGCTGCTCATTGTCCGAGCGGCGCATGATGTATTCAGATAATGATTCAGGCTCAATAGAAAGCACAGGTAAAGACTTCAAGAACTCTGAACGGCGGAAGATCTTACGTGCCTCACGCCAACTGCCATCAATGAAGATCAGTAACCATTTTTTGTCCGAACCATCGGATGCCTTCAATCGCTCCGGATTCAAACCATCCAATAAACGCTCAGGCTCATCCACGTAATCTGCTGGGAAGACAACCACAGGCTGATAAGCATCGTTTTCTAGCAGTGTGAGCATCTCTTGAGAAGGCTCAGTACGATTCCATTGATACACGTAGGTCTCTTGAATCGTATCAGCAATTAGACGCCCGGTATTACTCGGCTTGAACACTTCGTTTTCCGATACGATCAGCATGCAGGCAATATTGGATTCGATGTTCGGCTGAATGCCGCACAAACAATATTGTTCAGAAACCTGACAATAAGGACAGCGAACCACTTTACAACCGCGAGCGTTAAACGGCTTCGTTGAGATAGATTGACGGTGCTGGTATAAACGATGGAAAGCGTGGATTCTCATGGATAGAAAGTGCCAGTTGTTAGGGTCTTCATAAAGTAGAGCGCGATTCTACTTGCATAGAGGGTTAGTCTCAAGAAATGCTGATAAACGGACGGACATTCACATTCCTTTCTTCTCGTTGAAAGATACGGTGGAGTGTTAAGGTCTTAACAAATAAGCGAATCAAACAAGGAAATTAGTGTGCCCGAAACTGCATTTAACGACCCTTCTTGGCTACGACTCAGCATCTTCATTGGTGTTTTGTTGCTGTGCACCTTGTGGGAAAACAAGCGACCGAGAAAGCAGCTGACTGTCGACCGTTCATTTCGCTGGTTTAACAACCTCACATTGGTCGCACTAAATAGTGTCGTTATTGCCATAGTTATGCCGATTGCAGCCTTTCAAGCGGCCACCATCGCTTATGAAAACCATTGGGGCCTACTCAATGCTCTTGCCTTCCCGACTTGGTTAAATGTGCTGATAACCGTTGTGCTACTCGATCTCATCATCTACCTACAGCATTTAGTCTTCCATCGAGTTAAACCGCTATGGAAGCTTCACCGCATGCATCATGCTGACTTGGATATCGATGTCACAACCGGGACACGATTCCACCCGATAGAAATCATTCTCTCTATGGTGGTAAAAATCGCCGCTGTGTTTACTTTAGGCGTCTCTCCTATTGGCATCGTTGTGTTTGAAATCGTATTGAATGCCAGCGCCATGTTTAACCATAGCAATGCAAAGCTGCCACTGCCTTGGGACGCTACGTTACGTAAGTTGGTTGTGACACCAGACATGCATCGCGTTCACCACTCAGTCATCGTGCGCGAGACACATTCAAACTTTGGCTTCTTCTTGTCTATCTGGGATCGCTTGTTTGGCACATATCGAGCTCAACCGGAGTTAGGACATGATGATGTTGTGATTGGTGTTCCAGAGATTCGCGACAAAGACGAGCAAAGATTAGATAAACTGATTACCCAGCCATTTCGTTACAAAGAAAAGTCTTCCTCATGAGCCGCTCAATGAAAGTGAATGTGTTTGGAAAAGTCATGCTTGCGGAATGCAAAGATGGGGTTTGGACGCTTTATATCGATTCAGAAACATCGATAAAGCGCCCAATCAGAGATTTGGTAGTGCCGCCATTTCTAGAAGAAGATGAGTTGCTGACCTACCTCGATGATATGTATCACGAACATGCAACCGCTACTCACCCCAGTGTATTTAGGATTGAATAGAAATCTTTAGGCTTTAATCAAATTACGTTTCTTGTTTGATTGAGTGACGCCGACAAACAAGCCGATAATCCCCAGAATAATCGATGAGATGGCGAGTACACTCACGTCTTGTTGTTTATTTATTGCTGCGTATACAAATGCAATACCAAAAAAGATGGCACCAAAGCTAAAGCCTGATAGCGCAGCAAAAATACCGAAGCTCGCCAGCTCCTTAAAGTTATCCATAACACTTCCCTGTTGAAAAATAAGTAATGTCAAAAAGTTAACGGAATATCTGACGAGAGTGACGATTCTTTTGCGAATTCCACAACCAAATTGATACCCCAATAGAAAATCCTAATAGCAACGTTTGCCATTGCAGTTGTCCACTGCTCTCGAAAATACCCAATCCATAGTGTGCATACGAGTTAAAGCCTACGCTGCTTAACATAATCAATAAAACTAAAACCAGCCCGGTCCGTCGATGCTTGATCAACAAATACACGGCAAGCAAATCTAGGAGACCCAAAGCACTCCAATACATGTTTAACCAGCCTGGGGCAAAATCGTAAGGCAAAAGGCCATCGACAATATTGTCGTAAAGGTGAATAACGCCACCTACTGTCAGGCAAAGGCATAGGAGAAACACTACGAATTTATCCATTATCGTTTCCTTTCCTTATCTGAATGAATGCGCAAAGCATATAGAAGTCAGCTAAACAATTGTAATTTCATGACCATTTTTGAGACCGACAGAGCCTTTAAACAGTACGTGAGGGGTACGAAAGAATAACAATGGCACTTCTTCCTTATGAATTCGCTCCTGATAAAAGCATAGCGTTTTGCTCGGAAGTTCGCTGAGTTGTAAAAGTTCGGTCTCTTTGTAAGGCATAAAATCCTCTTTTGATTCTTTCCAATCACCAAATTCTTGATTGGGCGACCAGAAAATCACGGTATTGGTTTTATCAAAGCCAAGCTCCCTCACATCAAACCGAAACCAACGACCTAGCGTTGTCGTCTCAAGGCCGCTCTTTCTCAATCCCTCTAGTACCTTGCCCGGATGAATCGGTGTAAAGTGAAGCACGTCATTCCAATAACAATCCAACCCATGAACACGACGCTTTAGAGCTTGCGGGCGATACTCGTATTTCTTGACATGTTGTTGATACAAGTTCGGGTGTGACGCTTTCAAGCAGTTAAGAGGTTTCAATCGGTCTCCCGTCAAGTTGCTTGGTACGCGATGGTAAACGTAGGTCAAAGTTATCCCTCTTGTGGTGCTTTTAAGTCAATGAACAAAAACTTCATCGAAGGCGGAAAGATAAAGGCATCCTCACATCGATAACCTCTTAGCCACACACCATCATCCCGCTTGCGCAGATATAAACCTCTGGGATAGGTCTCTTCCTGAGCAAGAGGCAAAGAAGCGAGCATTATGTATTCATCTTTTGTGAGCGAAATACCTTGAAGTAACAAGTATGATGCGACGGCGAGCGGACAAGGCTCTAGCCCTTTCAGAGCTGCATGAGCAACAAGCTCAGCCAGCGTTGCTCCAAAAGGAGCCCTTAATTCCGAAGGCGTTGTTACCAATACAGACAATGTCTGGCCACGTTGTTTGGTTTGTATCATTTGGTCTTCAAACAGCTGTAAGGCAAACTGATTGAATTGAATACGTTGTTCTTTGAGTTCTTGAAACAACTCACCATTCGTGTGATTACCGATTCCAACTTTCACTTCATTGCCTCAAGACGAATAAACTCACGAGCTTGCTCTAAAGCATGTTGAAAAACAGGGTGCGCACGAAAAGAAATGTCTTCTGTCACCTTATGCCAAAAGAATTCAAAATCATGCCCACCATCATCTTGAGTGTGGAAGACCCACTGTTCCGGCAACTCTTCACATTCACACAAAACGAAATGCCAAATCTGCTCTTGAAACCCACTCTCCCAAGCCCCTAAGTAGGTTGTTTGATTGACCAGTTCAATCCCCGACTCTTCTGCCAATTCTCTTTTTGCCGCACTTAAGAAGTCGTAATCGAGGGGTTCAACAGTGCCTTTCACCAACTGAACGCCTGCAAGAGGATGTTTGAAAAGAAGAATCTCGTTATTTTGGTCTCTTAATACCACTGGACATACTTTATCGACCAAAGAATCATTCCTCATTTTGTTGGCATTTTTGTTTTGCTTCTTCTGAGTACAAAGGCAAGTGACCTAGCGCAGAAAAGCTTACCAACTTCAACGTATATCGGTTGGCGTTAGATTACCTTTGCTTTTTGGGTGCAATGAGCCAATTTGCGATTTAGGTCACTCACTCTTGGAGTCGAAAATTAAAAAGGCAGAGCGATTGCCCTGCCTTTGGTCGTATAGGAAGTTCGGTTGCTCTTACCTAATGTTGGATCAACTCACTTTAAGCAGTTCGTATTTATGCAGCATCGTTTGTTGATGCCCTGCGATGTCTGCGACTTGTTCCGAGCTCTCAACCATGGCTTCCAACTGAAGTTTGGTATGTTCACCTTGCTCAGAAAGGTGTGAGATAGCTTGAGAAACTTCAGCGGTAGCGCGTTCTTGCTCTTCTGTCGCAACAGAAATTTGGTCGACACGTTGTTGGATAAGCTGAACCGCTTCATTAATTTCAGTAAAGGTAGATTTCACTTGATGACTTGACTGTAACGCAGAAGACATTTCCTCACGTGAATCATTCACAGCCTTCCGAGAACGATCCGCTGCGATAACTAACTCATTCATCATTTCACGAATATTGGTGGTTTGCTGCGAGGTATCACTGGCGAGCTTACGAACCTCATCGGCAACGACCGCAAAGCCTCTTCCTTGCTCTCCTGCACGCGCAGCTTCAATCGCTGCGTTCAACGCAAGTAAGTTAGTGTTGTCAGCAATGCCACTGATCATGTCAACCATTTCACGAATTTGTTTTACGCGCAGATCGAGTTCCATCATAGATTGTTCGTTTGTGTTGAGAGAGCTCTCTAGTGATTCCAAACGCAGGCGATTTTGTTCCACAACACTCACACCTTTCACTGTATGTTCCGTCGCTAAATAAGAATCTTCAGACGAAGCATTAGTGACCGATGCAATCTCCCGAATCGACGCTTCTAACTGAGTGATCGTCGTCACCATGCTCATTAACGCTTCATTTTGCGTGGTTAAGCTTTGATTTGTTTGCTCAGCAGCACTGTGGCTGATTTCTGCAGTTTGGTACAAGATATCGCAATTACGAGTCACGGTAGAAATAGAGTCGTGCGTTGAGGCGATGACAAAATTGAGCTTGCGTGCGACTTCTTTGAGTTCAAACGGACCTACCTCTTGAGCTTTGTCGCGAAAGTCATGCTCTGTTAATGCCGACAAGCGATTCAGAATATTTCTAAGACCTCGATTAATCCACGTTCTTAGACCAAACCACGTTACGAGGATGACCAGAGAGATAACACCAGCGGCAGTAACCACCATAAAAATAACGTTTTTAATTGTTTTCTGGACCACAGTTTCACGTTCTTTGATCAAAGCGGAGGCCGCATCAGACACTTGATCGAGTAAATACATGGTTTCATTTGAAAGCTGAGAGGCACGTTGAAACTCAGCTTTTTGCTGCTCACTCCTTTCCAACTTTGCCAATATTAAACGGAGTACACCATCGTCCTTGAAGCCCGCCTGTACCATTTCATAAGGCGCAATGAGGCTAGCAAACTCGTTAACTTCTGGATGCCATTCTTTGAAATCATCAAAAGCGAGATTGATGCCAGCGATGCGATTGCGCATCTCCTTGTATTCTCGCTCCGCTTTTCCTAGCTCAGTTTGCATCATCATGACCAAAAAAGTGCTTTCCATTGAACTTGCAGAGGCGATAAAACGATTTGCTGCATCACTCGATTCAGGATTTTCGTTACTAAGAAATGAACTGATGCGGTTCATCTCAGGTCCAATCGAACTAAGACCGTAACGAAACCCGCCAACAGCCGAGTTAATGTCACTTTGCATCTGAATCACCGCAGACTGTTTGGATAAAATGGAGTTGGTGATTTGATGGAGTTCTGCGACATTTCCTTGGAGCATACTGGAGAGATGATCAGCAACGCCGGACGTTTGCTCGATTAGGTCGTCGCTTTGACTTGCCAGTTCTTCGATTTGAGATGTAATCAAAGGAAGTTCATTAGGATCGGTTATTTGCATTCCATAATTAAGCAGTTTCACCTGTTCCAACACGTTCCTTGTGAGCGTCGCGTTTGCCATTGCCATTGGTAACGCTTTTTGAGACAAGGCATTAAATTGGTCACCCACCTGCTCCACTCCTTTGAAACTTGAGACAGAAAGGGCTATAACAAGTGCGATGATAGTTAGAAATGTTGCACTGATAGTTTGAATCAGTGAAAAAGAAAGGCGTAAACGTTTGCGCTTTGTCATAATCAATGGATGTTCTTTCCTGAGTTTGAATCAACGTGTCCGCTTTTTCGTCACATAAGTGAGACAAAAACGTGATTTTCAGCCCATACTAGGTGTTGATTGTGACGCTAATATTTCAGTTTTAAGTCATGGAGATGACCAGTGAGCAAGGTTCGTCATTTATTTTTTCCTTTAATAATCAGTGTGCTACTCAGTGCGTGCTCGTCAGGTCCAGATCCAGAAACACAAGTCAACGCCTCCCTGTCCGTCAATCAGCTGTTGTCCGACAATCAGGATTTGTACCAATTCTATAATGAGTGGGAAGGCACGCCTTATCGACTAGGTGGAACTAAAAAGTCAGGCATCGACTGTTCGGCTTTTGTTCAAAAAGCGTTTGTTGAGGCATACAAAATGTCGCTGCCGCGTACTACCCGCCAACAGTCTAAACAAGGTGTTGAAATGAGTTGGTCGGACGCCCAACAAGGTGATTTGGTATTTTTCAAAACCAAACGAAGCACATACCACGTGGGCATTTATCTTGGGAACAAACAGTTCATGCACGCTTCTACTTCAAAAGGCGTGATCATTTCGAGAATCGACAACCCATATTGGGCATCGAAATTTTGGCAAGTAAGAAGAGTTACAATGTAACTCTTCTTGAATTTGAATGACGCAAGAAGAAAATCAGTCGTAGGTCGCTACCGCGGTATCAAACAGGTTTTTAACTAATGCGATGTACTCATCCAAAAAGGCAATCTGCTCATTCGTCGCTTTCTTTGACCATACACCCGCAAGTACTTCACCCAAATCTTCAACGACCGCATCTGCCTCTTTTAGCAACTTAAAACGCACGCTTGAATGCAACTCTGGGTTTTGCTCGAATATCGCCATGATGTTCGATGCAACCATGTCAGTCACAACATCTTCAATGCTTTCTGATCCTGTGTCACCGATTTCAGACGTGAAAATATCTAAGTTAAGTGACAAGTGCTCAATTAGAGCGAGATATCCATCGGTTTCTACAACCACTGTTTTTCTCCGTTTAATGCAAGCCTTCGAAGCTGAAAGCGAAATAGTTTCAATAGTAAGACATGCCGAGAAAATTTCATTAACTTATTTCATATTAATGAGAGTTGACGCACTAACTGGATGGTTTTCAACCAATTGAGTTCGGTACTGTTCACCTTTCGAGCTGATGCTTTCAGCAGTTTGTGAGTTATTTATACAAGGCAGAGGCATTTACTTAAAATGACTAGGCGACAAGCCTCTCGTCGCGATTAAAACGCCTTTATCTCGAATAAAATTTAACTACAAAAGTTCAACAATCCCTAGTATCCCCTAGTCGTCTTCATGACTACAAGTTTGGTTTCGACCATTTTCTTTAGCGCGATATAACGCAGCATCGGCACTCTTAAGCCATTGTGTGTGGCTTTCGAAATACGATTTATACTCGCAAACGCCGATACTGATCGTGTAGTTAATCAAAAAGTCTTCAACTTTCACGATTTCTTGTTCAATTCGCTTTCTTAAACGTTCTGCAAAGTAACAAGCTTGCTCTTGATTAGTATGTGGCAGCAAAACCGTAAACTCTTCACCACCAAAACGACCACATACATCGCTGCTACGTGCCGTTTTACGTAACAAGCTTGAGGTACGACGAATCACTTCGTCCCCCGTGTGGTGTCCATAGGTATCGTTGACCTTTTTAAAATGGTCGATATCAAAGATCACTAACGAGCTCGCCCCTTCAATCACTTTAAGTTGCGCAAATTCGTCCTTCAGAGATTGTTCCCAAAAAGCCCGATTAAATAGACCAGTGAGACCATCTTTACGGCTGATTTCCGATAAGTGTTGGTTAGTTTCTCTCAAATGGATACGGTTACGCGCCGTTTCTGAAACATCATTAATCTGAATTGCAATATGGCTAATTTCACCTGACAACGAGCGCAATGGCGTAATCACAATGTCTTGGAACATCAAGTTGCTGCTGTTAGAAACCGGAGAAAAGTTGTTGAACTTGAAAAGGTATGGTCGGTTTTCCCAGCTAGAAAATGAACGTGTTTCTAAATCTGCTGATGTCTTGAGTTTTGTCTCTAACCACCTTCTCGGAAGATCTTCAAAATGGTCAAATAAACACTCTCCGAGAATGTTTTGTGACAAAATACCACTGTACGACTGCATAAAGCTGTTCCAAACGCAGACTTTATAGTCTTGGTCGAGGACAATAAGCCCAGAGTCCATGGTATCCAGAATTTGGGTAACCCAGTGAAAGTCTGCTATGTCCAGCGTGATTTCGGACATTAGATTAGCTCCATGATGTCATAGATGATGTCTACGGATGATTTATCTATCAAAAACAGAACTTCACACTCAAAATCGAGTGATTCTGCCATGTAGGTGTATTCAATGGTAAAGAGTTCACCAGATTCGTTTTTCTCTTCGCTGTAAGGGGTAATGTTCTCGATGATTCCTGGTTGGCGTAACGAAAACTGCTTGTCTAACTGGCTCCCAAGAGAAGTTAGGAATGAAGACACCAGTAAGTTCGATACATTAAGGATGATTTCGTTGTGTGGCGTGAATTCAAGTAAGTATCCGAGTCGTTCGCCGATTTGGTTGATATCTTTACCACGCAGACAAACCAACGCCTCTCCGTGTATACCTCCCCCTACGAACCTTTGTGCCACCGCAACTGAGCTGTCTCGCCCAATCACATCCACCAGCGTCATATGTAATTCACCGTAAGACAAAGGACCAACGTGAGGAACAGGCAATTGAATAAACTCACGTAGATGGTCCGCCATAATTGCAGCGCCCTTACCTAGTGCAATATTGGCAACTTCACGGAACTTTGCTAGCGGCGTAACTTCTAACGTATGTTGAGGTTCAATTTCAGTGTGAGCACTAACGGCATAATGAAGACCGAGCGTTTCATAGAGAGGAATAACCTGTTCTTCGGATAATGGTTTAGCAATGAAATCCATCGCCCCAAGATCTAAGCAGCGTTGTTTAGCCTCTTGCTGAACATCACCCGAAATGATGACAATTTTGGTTTGGTATTGACTAACAGGCAGGGACTCTAGTACTTCGAAGCCATCCATGACTGGCATGGTTAAATCGAGGAACAAAACGTCAATATTTTGTTCCGCTAGGATTTTCAATGCCTCGTGACCATCTTGGGCTTCGAGTAGGTGCAATGATGTATCTTGTACGATGGATCGGGTAATCAACTTTCGTGCGACCGCCGAGTCATCACAAATCAGTATTTTCATGCCACCAATGGAACTAAAGTCAAAAAAATAATAATACTAGCTGTGCTGTTTTAGCTCCATATGTTAAGCCGATAAATCATAGGGTTATAGGCGACGTGATTCACACTTATAAACATTTTCTACTATATGCGGAAGAATTATTGTCGAAGTTTGCTTAACTGCGCGTCAATGTTCCGCCGTTTATCCTAAACTATTGTTGGTCAAATAGATAAGCGAGGTTTTGTATGTGGCAAGCAATATCGCAACAGCTTTCTGATACCTTGATGTTCGAATATCAGATCACCGAGAAGGTAAAACTTTCCGGTGGAGACATCAGTGAAAGCTATATGATCAATGACGGAGAGCAGCGCTATTTCGTCAAAGTTAATGATCGGGATTTCTTAGCCAATTTTGAAGTAGAAGCAGAAAGCCTTCACCTATTGCGCGAAACCTCTACTCTATTTGTCCCAGAAGTCGTTTTGGTCGGTAAAACCAAAACGCACAGTTTTATCATCCTCAATTTCCTTCCCACTAAAACGCTTGAAGATAGCGATAACAGCTTTAAATTTGGTGAACAATTAGCGCGCCTGCATTTATGGGGTGAACAGAAAGAATTTGGCTTCGATACAGACAACTACATAGGCTCTACACTTCAGCCAAACCAATGGCATAAAAAGTGGTCAGTATTTTTCGCGGAGCAACGCATCGGGTGGCAGTTACAACTGCTTAAAGAGAAAGGCGTTTCTCTGGTAGACATCGATGACTTTATTGACGTCGTGAAACAGCTTCTCGCTAATCACTCCCCACAACCTTCCCTACTGCATGGTGATCTATGGAACGGCAATGTGGCGCTCACACCCGCTGGTCCTATTTGTTATGACCCTTCTTGTTATTGGGGAGATCGAGAATGTGACCTTGCTATGACCGAGCTATTTGGGGGTTTTCAACCTGAATTTTATCAAGGATATGAATCAGTTGCGCCACTTCCGTTCGGTTATCAAGAACGCAAAGACATTTACAATCTTTATCACATCTTGAATCATTGCAACCTATTCGGCGGGCATTATCTTGAGCAAGCGCAATCGATAATTAAGAAGATAATTTCCTATTGATTTGGAAGGGAAAGATCATTACTGAGTGTAAATTTTCGACGCACATCACCCTAGATAATGACCTCAAGTCCAACGTTGGGTTTGGGGTCAACTTTTGTACTTATTTCGACTCAATTAGCAACCATAGCGCCTAATATTCTAAGTAACTCGGCTTACGTTGTATCTCTAACCCTAAGAGGCAAGCGAGTAACTAAGGGCTGTATTTTCTAAACAACAAAGTATTAAAAGCCCTGCAATACTAGGAGTTTATGTATGCAAAATTACACTGAAAGACATGTGAAATGTCCCCATTGTGGGCACTCAATCGGCATCACCCTCGATGCAAGTAACGGTAACCAAGAGTTCTATGATGACTGTCCGGCTTGTTGTCATGCCATTCACCTCAACATGAAAGTTGATGAATTGCAGCAGAAAGTTGAATTGTTCATCGACGACAATTACGAGTAATTACGCAAATCCCCCCCAATCGAAATATGAAAAGGAGCCGCAAGTGCTCCTTTGTTATTTATGTCCGTTTATTTTGACTACCTCGATAAACCAAGCTCGCTATTTCTTACAGACTTAAAGCTGCTTCGCTGCTAATACACGCTCGACCGTATCAACAATCGCTTGTGTTTGTGGGTCAAATTCTACGTTGATCTTTTCACCGACTTGGCGACGCCCGAATAGGGTTCTCTCTAACGTTTCTGGAATTAAATGAACGGAGAAACGATTATCTTCGACTTCACCAATCGTGAGCGAACATCCGTCTAAACCAATGTACCCTTTCGCAAGTACGTATTTCATTGATTCCTGTGGTAGCGTAAACCAAATCGTGCGGTTGTTTGGTGTATCAATCACTTCAGCGATTTCTGCCATTAAGCTAATGTGCCCTGACATGCTATGACCGCCGATCTCATCACCAAACTTAGCAGCGCGCTCAATATTTACACTATCGCCTGCTGTCAATTCGCCAAGGTTGGTCAGCGCTAGCGTCGCTTGCATTAGGTCAAAGCTGATTTGCGATCCTTCAATTTTCGTTACTGTAAGGCAACAACCGTTGTGCGCAACAGAGGCACCAATTTCAAGACCTTCACTTAGCGCGCCTTCAAGTTCAACAACGTGAGTTTGAAAACGATCTTTCTTGTCGATATGAACGACTTTAGCCGTACCCTGAACGATTCCTGTAAACATACTTTTTACCTATTTTTTAGAAGCGACTGATAGCCAAGACAAACGTCCGCAGATGATTTTTATAATCGTCTATCAATTAACCAAAAATCCACATCTTGTGGGTATGGTATCTGAGCATACAATTGTTTATCATCTGCGCGGAGTTCCTTCGAGGCATTTTTTCACCTTATAGTGACTAAAATCAACCATCAGATCAGTTCATCACGTCTTTTGTCCTCAAGCGCTCTCTATCTTTTCAAATAATTTCTTTTACAACATATTGTTCCGCTCTGGAGTATTTCGTGCATCGCTATAAAGAAGAAGCATCGAGTCTTATCAAATTAGCAACCCCTGTGTTGATCGCTTCTGTCGCGCAAACAGGCATGGGCTTTGTGGATACCGTAATGGCTGGTGGCGTCAGCGCGACCGACATGGCGGCGGTATCTGTGGCAGCAAGTATTTGGCTTCCATCAATTCTGTTTGGTGTGGGCTTATTAATGGCGCTTGTACCAGTAGTCGCTCAGCTGAACGGCTCTGGTCGACGCGTTAAAATCCCATTTGAGATCCAACAAGGCATTGTCCTTGCGTTGCTTATCAGTATTCCTATTATCGGCGTACTATTCCAAACGCAGTTCATTCTTGGGTTTATGGACGTTGAAGCCGCTATGACAGAAAAGACGGTGGGTTACATTCATGCCGTGATCTTCGCTGTACCTGCATTCTTGTTGTTCCAAACCTTGCGTAGCTTTACTGACGGTATGTCTCTGACCAAGCCAGCGATGGTGATTGGTTTTATTGGCTTGATGCTGAATATCCCACTGAACTGGATTTTCGTTTACGGTAAATTCGGAGCGCCGGCACTAGGCGGCGTGGGCTGTGGTGTTGCTACGGCAATTGTGTACTGGGTTATGTTTGGCTTACTGCTTCTATATGTGACGACGTCTGCTCGACTAAAAAGCATCAACCTGTTTGGTGAGTTCCATAAGCCTCAACTAAAAGCACAGATTCGCTTGTTCAAACTGGGTTTTCCAGTTGCTGCGGCGTTATTCTTTGAAGTTACCCTGTTTGCTGTGGTTGCGCTTTTAGTCTCGCCACTAGGTTCGATCATTGTTGCCGCGCACCAAGTCGCAATTAACTTCTCTTCGCTGGTATTTATGTTGCCAATGAGCGTGGGTGCTGCAGTAAGTATTCGCGTTGGTCACCGTTTGGGTGAAGAAAACGTCGATGGTGCTCGTGTTGCCTCTCGCGTAGGTGTCATGGTGGGTCTTGCGCTTGCGATGATGACAGCGATTCTAACTGTCATCTTCCGTGAACAAATTGCCCTGCTTTACACCAATAACCCAGAGGTAATTGAATTGGCGATGGTGCTATTGCTGTTTGCAGCAATCTACCAATGTACAGATGCGGTGCAAGTGATAGCGGCCGGTGCTCTGCGCGGCTACAAAGACATGCGTGCTATCTTCAATCGTACCTTTATCGCATACTGGTTGCTTGGTTTGCCAATCGGCTATGTGCTCGGACGTACAGATTGGATTGTGGAACCAATGGGCGCTCAAGGCTTCTGGTTAGGCTTTATCATTGGTCTTTCTTCAGCAGCGTTCCTATTGGGTATTCGTCTACGCTGGATGCACCGCCAAGATCCAGAAGTACAACTGAACTTCTCTCAGCAATAATTCGGACTTCAACGCCCCAAATATTAAAGCCAGCACTCGCTGGCTTTTTTGATCTCTCCCGCGTGTCACAAAGTATACTTATCTGAGTGATTAAAAAGGAAATGCTGTGAGAAGTTCACTTGTTGCTACGGCGCTTTTGCTAACGACAACCTTACTCGGTGGGTGTAATAAATGGTTTTACCCAGAGAAAGCTGTATTCGAAAAATACAATCAACGCCTGGCGAATGTGTTAGATGTATCAGAATCTCAACTAGAAGCCTCTCCTGCCGTTACCATTCCTGATAAAAGAGAGCTATTCCAAGAGCTCCCCCGCCTATCACTTGGTTTGCTAGAAAGCTACCAATTACGCCAATGTGGTCTGTTTAACTTGCTCGCAGAAAAGAACTCGCAACTGGGTAAGGTCCAAGATGCTTTTTATGACTTCGATTACCAAACGAGTTTGCTTAGAACGTTGAATGGCTGTTTGAGTGATTACCCTCTAAGTGATGAAGAAAGTGCAAAGCTTAACGGCTTGTACGATCAGAAATGGCATCATCTAACAATACACCTCGACAATATGCTGCTTACCAGCGATGCGATGCGCAAACAACTTACGGGCTCTGAATGGTTGCCGTTGGACAGTAAAGACCAAGTTGCCCATGTGCGAGACGCTTTCCTTGCGCTGGACGAGATGTATCAAACACCTTATCGAACCCTTTCGCGCTTACCCGACGTAACCATAGTGAATTATCAAGAAGAGATTGAAAAAACACGCCTTGTTGGTCGACTCTATTACACACTCATTGATGCGACCCAGTGGCTAGAACAAACCACGCAAATGCTTAAAGCAAACCAAGACAAAATAATTTGCGGTGCGAATCGTGATACCACGCAATTTCGTTACTTGAGGAACGTCTTTCAGTCCATTTATATCGCCGAAGTTCAACCATACATGGCGTTTGTCGATAGTACCTATCAGCAACTTGATGGTGGAATCAACTTAGTCGAACAGAGAATGGCGGCGCACGGTGCGAGTTACGGAATTGAAAATGCACATGAGCAGTTCAGACTTCAGACCATGGATCACGTGCAATTCTGGAAAAGTTTGTTCAAAAGATGTGGTGTTCAAGTTGGAAGCCAATAGAGCATCATCAATGAGGCACTCGCTCTCTTAAGAATCGCGCGAATCTTGGCTTACCGTTATGCGTATAACCGTTGTATCGGAAAGTAATCGTTGCCCCAATTCTTGGCGGGGATTTCCTCACGCCATCAGTAAAACCGCTGCCAATGTAAAACTCTGTGCCGTCAGCTAACCTTACCAGTACTGCCCCCATCATCCCTAACAATCGCCCTGTTCCTGGCTTATAACCGATGACCGTCGCTTCAGCATCCTCAAAGCGTTTAAGCTTGAGTAAATCACTGCCTCTTCCCGCCTGATAACGGCTTGATACCTTTCTCAACATCACACCTTCACCATCAGATTGCGAAATTTGGTCAAGTTGTTCGAACAAATGTTTCTCATCTTGAATCGCACGATGCTCAACATACTTAATATGAGGTGCGTCGATGGCAAATACCAAATCTTGAATGTTGTAGTAACGCTTCCTGTAGTCACCCGCCGAATAAGGCATATCAAACAACATAAAGTCGATACGTTGCCATGCACTTTCAATTGGGGTTTTATCTAACACGGTTTGTTGAACAAGGTGGAAGTTGCCCCGCCCGGCCCATAACTCCCCATCTAAGGGATAATCAGGCAAGACGCGAATAAACCAATCAGGTGCGTAAATACGATTTCCATTTCGTGTCACTAAATGTTGTCCCGTCCAGTAAGCACGAATGCCATCGAGCTTTTCACTATACCAATATTGGGAAACATCAATTCCATCTTGGTAGGAATCAGCGAGTGAAACAGGTGGTTGTAAATTTGGATCAGCATGAGGCTGGGCGGAAGCAATTACAGCGAGGGCAATCAATGTCATTCTTAATGGCATGTGGGAACCTTGTACAAAAAAGCATCTCTATTGAACCGTACTAAGCTCAAATACCCAACTTACATTTACCAATCTACGATCAAGAACAACACCAATAAGCAATTAAGTGCAATCTAACACATAAAGATCAGACAGATTTGGCACTTTCAAATGCTTGCCGCCTTTGTCTTTTTTGACTCTCAAAATGAGAAGAAAGCCATTCTCAAAATAAGAGCGTCTCAGTACCTCGATTAACCAACTGTTTATATTGATATTTTTTATTGGCACATTCTCTGCTCTATTCAAATCAGGACATAATGAGAACGGAGAATGGAACATGGAACTGCGCAAACAAGAAACTGCACCCAATACATTGATGGTTGAGTTTTTCGGTGACCTCGACGCCAAAGGTTGTCGTCAAGCCCAGCACCAAATAGATGAAGTGATCCACAGTGACGATCACAAGGAAGTGGAAATCAACCTGCAACACGTCCAATTTCTTGATTCTTCAGGGATTGGTGCCATTGTTTATTTATATAAGCGCCTAGTTGAACGTGAACGCAGTATGTGTATTGAAAATGTATCGGGACAACCATTAGAAATCATGAGCCTGTTGCGTATCAATCACGCTATCCCGGTCAATTCTAAAGGTCATTAATAAAAATACCGGTTAATACGGAGGTTGGCATGGTGAAACTTATACGACAAAGCGTGTTGTGCGGTCTCGTTGTCGGCATGTTTGGTTGCTCGACGTTCAACTACCCCGATCACGGTCAGGGTGGCATGGCGGAAAGCTACCAAGATATTTCTATCGAGAATTATCAGTTTTCACCAGTAATGCCAGACGAGCCTCTTGGACCTGAGCACGGTTTACGTTTTGATTGGCAACTAACCAAGCTGCATTTGGACGCGTTAATTCAGGAAGGTGCGCGCTGGTGTTTTCCTGCGGCCGTGGTACAGGCGCTTGAAAAACAAAACCGCATCGCACGTGAATTGGAAGGAGGATTGCTTCTTGATGCCGCCAATGACATCGTAATTCAACGCCGTCGCCTAAATCAGCTTGAGCAACAACTCGATTACGTTCTGTCACAAACCACGTGTAAACCGCCACAAGATATCGAAGCGCTACGTAGTGATCTCAATATCGTTGCTGACATCTATGACTTACTGAACGTAGACAATCAATTTGCTGTAGACTCAGCGGAAATCAACCCTAAATACATGGGGCATCTTGCTGAAGCGGCGTATATTCTCCGCGATCACCCTTCTTTGTCATTGGTTGTAACCGGACACGCAGACGCAACAGGCACACCAGAATACAACCAAAAGTTGGCACAAGCCCGAGCAGAGCAAGTGAAACGCTACCTCAACGTCTTCGGAATCACCTCAGATCGTGTGCAAACCAAATCTGTAGGAGAAACACTCCCCCTTTACGAAGGACAAACTCCTGCAGTTCGTTTGACGAATCGTCGCGTGAGTATTGAAGTTCTAAACGCTAAATCTGACACAAGCGCAGAGATGGGAGGCACACTATGAGAATCCTCAAAGCCATCACCACCCTACTAATGTTGTGTTTGATCACCTTTAATACAACGTGGGCAGCGGAAGATGATGTGGTTAAAGTCGGTGACTTGGTGCAAATTAACCTTCCAGGCGAAGCATCGCTGAACAAAGGCTTTCAAGTAGATAAACGTGGCCGCATTAATCTGCCAGAAATCGGTCCCGTTTTTGTTGCGGGTTACAACGAGACTCAACTTCAGAATGTCATCACCGACAACCTTAAAACTGTATTCCGCGATGTGAGCAACGCACGCGTGTTCATCAAACAGCAACAGCTTCTGATTTCAGTACAAGGCTACGTGGTTAAGCCGGGCGAATACACGCTTCCATCGGGCTCAAATATTCAGATGTTCCTCTATGAAGCTGGCGGTCTACGTGCCGGTGCTCAACTGGATAAAATCATCGTAAAACGTGGTAACAAGAGCATTGAGTTCGACTACAAACGCTTTCTCGACACGGGGGACGATTCAAAACTACCAGCCCTAGAATCATTAGACGTGCTCTTCGTCCCTGCCTCACCTTTGGTTGGTAATATCGAACAAGAATTCGATGCTGCGAAACTGGCAAACTCAGGTGACAGCGCTGATTCTGCTCGTGCGATTAAAGTCTTCGGTGAAGTAAACGCACCGGGCTCATTTACCTACAAACCTAACACGACCCTTGTTGATGTGGTCATGCGCGCCGGCGGCGTGACTCGTTATGCCAGTGTTGAGCAAATCCGTGTTATCACCAACAACACGCCTATTATGTTTAACCTTAAGCGCTACCTAGATACAGGTGACCAAAGCTTGTTGCCGGAGATCCTACCGGGAGCAACCATCTTTGTGCCAAAACAGGAAGAAGAGATCAAAGCCGGTGCGAACGTGGTTTATGTAATGGGTGAAGTAGCTCATCCTGGTGCCTACGAAGGCAAAAAAGGCGCGAGTTTCATGGACATCCTTGCTAACGCAGGTGGTCCAACGCGTTTTGCTGAATCTCGCCAAATCCGCGTCATCAAAGCCGATGGCGGCGTAATCAATTTCGATTTAACAGCTCATACCGAAGGGTTGTCGAATCAGAGAGTGCCCGCAGTTGGACCGGGTGACGCTATCTTCGTCCCTGAAAAAACCGACATGAACGAAAAGTCATGGTTAAAGGTTGCACCAAGTCGTGCGGTCGCTGTAATGGGTGAAGTCGTTCGCCCGGGTCGTATCGAATGGTCAGACGAAATGGACTTGATCGATTTGATTGCTCATGTAGGCGGCCCGACTCGCCGTGCGGACACCAGTAAGATTGAAATCTCTAACAACGGTAAAGTGACCAAGTTTGATTTGGATAAATACATTCTACAAGGCTCGCCACATTCTAAGCTACCAAGTGTATCAGCGGGCACAGTGGTTCGTGTTCATGCGCTACCAGACGATCCATCAGACAACAAATCACAATGGGTCAGCCAAAGCTCTGACGCATCGATTTACGTGTTCGGTCAGATCAACGCACCGGGTCGTTACCGCTTTACGACTGAAATGCATTTCTTAGATATTCTTTCTGCGGCAGATGGTCCAACCAAAGACGCCGATATTCACAACATCCGAGTGACACATCGTGGTTTGGGTTATGCCAAAGTAAGCAAACTCAACCTGTCGCTTTACTTTGAAACTGGTGATGAGTCGATTCTGCCAGATGTGCGCCCCGGCGATACCATCTACATTCCAGAAAAAGACAAGAACTGGCTAGATCGCTCTAAAGAGTCCACAGTTCGCGTACTGGGTGAAGTACACGCACCAGGTCGTTATGTCTTCAATGACAACATGACCATTCTCGATCTGCTTGCTGAAGCTGGTGGACCAAGTGACAGCGCTTACGTTGAGAAGATCAGTGTGGTGAACATGTCTTGCTGCCAAGGTCAGGCACGCGTGTTTAACTTGGTTGAATTCAGCAAAACCGCCAATATTTACAACCTGCCTGTAATTCGTGCGGGTGACACGATTTACGTTCCGCATAAAGACGAAAGCTTTGCTGAAAAAGCCCGTGCTGGCTTGCGTGACTTGCTACAAATCACCACCACCATAGTGTTAATAGGAGCGCTGTAATGACAATTCCTGCAACACATGCTGAGATTGAGCAAATCTACCTTCAAAGTGAACTCAAGGGCTACAAATCTATCGGTGTGGTTGCATGCCAATCTGAAGACGGGGTAACGTCGGTCGCATCTGCACTGGCAGAACGTTTGATTTTAGCGGGTCATAAAACACTTTATGTCGATTTAAATCTGTTTAAGCCAGCCTATCGTACTGTGCACGCATTTGATGAAGAGACCGAGGGTGTCGGACAACTTATCGCTCGTGAAGAAGACCATCAAACACTTGTTGGTCTGCCTGTACCTTCTATGGCAAGCACGCAACTCACCTACCGAGACCCAGCCATGCTGACAAAAGCAATAGAGGCTTGGCTTGAGCAATACGACCGAGTGGTCATAGATACCTCACCACTATTGAGTATGAACCGCAGTAATATCCCAGCTCAAGTGGTGGCAGGAGTCTGTGATACTTGCGTATTGGTTGCCAGTTACGGCTCCACAACGACAAGCCAAATAGACCAAGCTAAAGCACTGTTAGAAGCAAGTAATGCCAACCTTTTAGGTGCGGTTCTCAACATGAAGCACAACGCGGGTTTAAAGGACGAACTGATTCGTCAGGTGAAGAAACTGCGCTTTTTGCCAGAGAAGCTGAAAGCGAAAATATCTCAACAAATAAAGAACAGCGAATTATTTACTCTATAGGGAGCGCGCACCATGAATACTCAAACTGACACCACGTTGGAGCAAGAGTTAGTCGACGAATTAATTCTTCAACAAATGATCAAAGATACCTGTGCGGAAATCATGCCCACGTTAATCGATCACTACATTGAGGAATCACGCGAGCGGGTCGAAAAAATCCAGCAAGCGCTTAATGAGCAAGACAAAGAAATTATGGAGTTTGAAGTCCACACGCTTGGTAGCTCAGCACTCGCCCTCGGAAACCGGACTCTATCGCGTCACGCTCGTACCATCGAAAAACACTGTGTCGAAGGCGACATAAAACGCGCATTTGAACTTTGCCAGTCATTACCTGCGCTTGCAGAGCAATCTTTTATTGCGCTAACCCAAAGAAAAGAACAAGGTTTCGAAGACTGAAAGTAAAAATAAGTAATTTAATTGACTAAAAAATATAGAACTTTCTGCAATCCTCACTGCATATGCTAATACTTAAATATAAAGATTCTCAAAATGAGAATCGAAAAGAAGCCATCAGCTTGAGGTAAGAAAAACAAATTCATCATTACTGCATGAACCTCAAGCCGACTTAACGCATTAAAACAACGAATTGAAGAAAG
The DNA here is from genome assembly GCF_024181835.1 of Vibrio sp. Y29_XK_CS5. Classification (NCBI taxonomy): domain Bacteria; kingdom Pseudomonadati; phylum Pseudomonadota; class Gammaproteobacteria; order Vibrionales; family Vibrionaceae; genus Vibrio; species Vibrio sp. Y29_XK_CS5. The sequence continues at coordinate 25,426 of NZ_JAMZAM010000004.1, read as the reverse complement.
TTGGGAAAGGATTATGAGACCAAGGGTGTTACTGGTAGAAGACTCTACTTCACTAGCCATACTTTATAAGCAGTATGTCAAGGATGAGCCTTACGATATCTTCCATGTAGAAACGGGGCGTGAGGCGATTCAATTTATTGAGCGCAGCAAACCACAGCTCATTATTCTCGATCTAAAGCTTCCTGACATGTCAGGCGAAGACGTATTGGATTGGATCAATGAAAACGAGATCCCGACCTCCGTTATCATTGCAACCGCACACGGCAGTGTTAACCTTGCCGTCAATCTCATCCAAAAAGGTGCTGAAGACTTTCTAGAGAAGCCCATCAACGCAGACCGCCTAAAAACTTCCGTTGCTTTACATTTAAAACGCGCGAAGTTAGAAAATCTCGTCGAGAACATTCAATCAACCTTCGATCGTCACAACTACCATGGTTTCATTGGCTCTAGCCTTCCAATGCAAGCGGTATACAAAACCATTGACGCCGTGGCTCCTACCTCTGCTAGCGTATTCATCGTCGGTGAGAGTGGTACAGGTAAAGAAGTGTGTGCTGAAGCTATTCATCAGCAGAGCGATCGCAGAGACAAACCCTTTATCGCCATCAACTGCGGTGCCATTCCCCGAGATCTAATGGAAAGTGAAATCTTCGGTCATGTCAAAGGGGCATTTACCGGTGCAACCACAGACCGTAAAGGTGCCGCAACGCTTGCTCATGGCGGTACCCTGTTCCTCGACGAATTGTGCGAGATGGAATTAGAAATGCAGAAAAAGTTACTGCGTTTTCTACAAACCGGAACCTACACACCACTTGGTGCGACTAGAGAAATGAAAGTGGATGTACGTATTATCTGCGCAACCAACCGAGACCCATTAACCGAAGTGGAAGAAGGTCGTTTCCGTGAAGACTTATATTATCGTGTGCACGTTGTCCCCATCGATATGCCCCCACTTCGTGAACGTGGTAGTGACATTGTCACGCTAGCTAAGCATTTCTTAACCACATACGCGAAGCAGGATAAGAAGAAGTTCCGCAATATCGATAGCGAAGCCCAACATGTGATTAAGCACTACGACTGGCCAGGCAACGTGCGCCAACTGCAAAACATCATTCGCAACATTGTCGTGTTGAATGACGATGACAAAGTGACGCTCGCACACCTACCCGCTCAACTGACTCGCAAACCGTCAAAAACTCGCACTGTCACCCCACCTCATGTTGAAAGTGCTCAAGTAGCCAACGTAAATCCAGTCACCGCTGCAACGCCAATGCAAGCACAACCATTAGAAAGTGCGCCTGTAGAAACATCCGTGCAACCAGAGTTCTCCTCAACTATGGTTACGAACGAAGCGCCTCCAGCAAGCCCTGCGGCGCAAGTGTCATCACCTTACTTCAATTCCGATGGCACCATTCGTCCAATGTGGAAAGTTGAGCGAGAGGCGATTCAAAACGCCATTGCGTATTGTGATGGTAACGTGCTTAACGCGGCGGTGATGTTGGAGCTTAGCCCTTCCACTGTGTATCGCAAAAAACAAGCGTGGGAAGCGGATGAAGCTAATCTCGAACAATCTTGAGATCCCAGTTATCGGCGAAGTTTGGACACTGCTAGATAGCCGCATTTATGGTGGTATTGAAAGCCATGTAGTCGAACTCGCCACTGGGTTGCAGTCCTTTCATGTTAACGTACGAGTTGTGTTGGTGGTGGAATACGATCCACCAGCACCACTTATCGACAAATTAAACCAAGCTCAAATCCCTGTGAGCTATTTATGGCACCTGTGCCCAAAGTCAGAACGGTCAAAAACCATTCCAGTCAAACAAATCACTGGCGCGGTGGCTGAGCATCAACCCAGCGTTATTCACACCCATGGATACAAAGCTGCACTGTTAGCTAGAAGCGCAAAGCTATTCACTCGCACTTTTCCCCGTTTAATTTCCACCTACCACGCCGGTGAAACACCAACGGGCAAAGTTTGGGTGTATGACTGGCTGGACCGATATTCCGCACGACTCTCTGATCATAGCTTTGCGGTGAGTCAGGCTATTCAAGACAAGCTCCCCACTCAATCAGAATTGCTCAATAACTTTGTCACGATTCCCGAACAGCATTGTCGCTACAAAGAAATCGCATTTGTTGGTCGTCTAAGCTATGAGAAAGGCGCAGACCGTTTCATAGATATTGCCCGCCTAATTCCTGATAACGAGTTCTCTATTTATGGTGACGGACCAGAAAAACCGAGACTCGTAGAAAGCGCACCTACCAACGTGATATTTCACGGTCATCAGAGTGACATGGATGCCGTTTGGCGCAATATCAGCGTTCTCGTCATTTCATCGCGCTATGAGGGCTTGCCAATGGCGGCGTTAGAAGCGATGGCCCGAGGTATCGTTGTGATCAGTCTTGACGTTGGTCGCCTTCCTGACCTCATCGAAGATGGTCAAAATGGCTTCCTCGCTTATGATATTCCCGCACTAACCGACAAACTTAATCACTGGTTGGGAATGAGCCATAGCGAACAATACCCAATGCGTCACAAAGCGATTGAGACCATCAAAAATCACTATTCCTCCCGCAACATCATTCCTATTCTGATTGAACGCTACCAAATTGAGAATCATACTTGATGCATATCCATTCTCAAATTGAGAAGTTTCGCGCTAAGTTTTCACCTATGTATCACTTTCCATTCAAAAACAAATAGTTAAACTAATGGCATATTTTGGCATCTCGGTTGCAATAGCTAATTCAAACAGATTGGCTAACCGAGGTAACGACGATGACTACTCCAAAACGCATTCTTTACGTTCATTATGGTGATAACTGGATTCGCGGTAGCGAAGTCGTATTGCTTGACCTCATCACAAACATTGACCACGACCAGTACCAACCGATTGTTTGGTCAAACTGCGAACCTTTGATTGAGAAATGCCAATCTCTAGGCATCAAAGCGGAACATTCAAACTTCAGCCTTGTTGGAGGTTGGAACACGCCTCGCTGGGACATCAGCGGTTGGAACGATTTGATCAAACAAGGCACGGCATTGATCGAAAAGCACAACATTGACCTTGTCCATGTAAACAGTGGTGGTCCGTGCCAATGGATGTGCCTAGCCGCTCGTATGAACCACATCCCTTTGGTGACGCAACTACACTGCCACTACACTTTGCGTGACCGCTTCTCATTGGGTCTGCACCTTTCTCCAAAATTGATTTGCGTGAGTAAAGACGTGGGTCACGAGATTCTCAAAGATGGTTACCCAGAAGAACACCTTCATGTCGTTCATAACGGTGTGTCATTGGAGAGTCACGATGCCCCCATCAATGTTAAAGATCGTCTGGGTATTCCCCAGCAAGCGTTCACCTTTATTTCGGTTGGATCTCTCATTAAACGCAAAGGCTTTGACCGCTTAATCCAGGCTATGCGTATGCACAACTACCATCAACATAATCCACATTTGGTGATTGTTGGTGATGGTGAAGATCGTGTCGCGTTGAAGCAGTTAGCCATAGATTTGGGTGTGGAGGATCGTGTGCATTTTGTTGGTGAACAACATAACGCCGGAGACTGGATGAAAGGTAACGTAGATGCCTTCATCAGTGGCGCTTACGAAGAGGCGTTTGGTCTTGTTCTTGGTGAGGCGGCACTAGCAAAGCTACCAATCATCGCACCAAAAACAGGTGGCATCCCGGAATTGTTTGAGCACAACCACAGTGCCTTATTGTTCGCCAATCACGGTATGGCGAGTCTGTTAAATGCAATTCAGCAGATGATTCAAGATGCGCCACTACGCAATAAGTTAGCGGAGAATGCGCATCAACACGCGAATCAGCATCTGACGGTTTCTGCCTCAGTCAAAGCGATTGAAGATATTTACCGCAATGAGCTCTTGCAGAGAGAACCAACACCAATGCCCGTCACCCACTGCATGAAACCCATTTCGCGCTGGTTAAACATCAACTAAGGGGCTGACCATGAAACGTGTATTGATGTTTGACGCTATCCCAATGCAAGGCGGTTCGAAAATTGCCAACGCTGAGTTGATTAAACAGTGTGACCAACGTGACGTGATTAGCTATATCGCAACGACAAATCCAGAACATTGGATTTCAACACTCAGCTCAAATCCTCGCGTACAGGTATTGAAAATCAAGCGCTCTCCAATCACGTCTCATCATGGTATCGCTTATTGGCTGATGAACTGCTTTTATCTAGTTCAACTGATTCTGGTGACGCTCAAACTACCGAAACTCGATTGGTTTATGGGCTTGTCTTCACCAAACAACGACATGCCCATGTACTTGCTTCGTCTATTCAATCGCAAACCTATCGTACAAATGGTGCATGGCCCTGTGGGCGTGTCTCGCTCATCTGGCTACTGCTTAGTAAAAGCGGCTGCGATTCATTATTTATCGAACACTCGTGCCTCCATGATTGATGCGCTTGCTGCCTATTTAAAAATGCCAAAACCGGCAGTAGAACGCTTTTGGACAACCTTAAACACCTCTTCGTTTGTGAACGGCTTGTCTTCAGAACGCGCACCAAAGCAAGCGAACCCAATTTCCAATCGAGTGTTCTGGGCTGCCAGCCTCTTGAAATGGAAAAATGTGGATTTATTGCTCGATGCGATGAAACTGGACGACTCATGCCACCTAAATGCAACCATTTGCTACATCAAACCCAACATCGAAGGCGTCGAGTGCTCTGAGCCAGATTTCAATCAATCAAACATTTCATGGCATGAGTCACCAGAGAACCTGGATGAACTTCGCGCACAGTGTGGTGTGTTTGTTTCTACCAGTAACAACGAACCGTTTGGGTTATCAATTTTAGAGGCGTTAGCCGCTGGTATGTGTGTCGTGATTCCACATGACGACAGCTATTGGGATCGAGTGTTAACCCATGGAAAGAACTGCATTAAATACACACCGAAAGACGCCGCATCTCTTCACAATGCCATTCGACTTTTAAACGAAGCGCCTTGGCTAAAAGTCACCATGGGGATGGAGGCACTGAACGTTGCGAGTTTATACACCGCAGAACGTTGTTACTTCTCTATTACCCAACAGCTTTGTACTGACCCGACTAATAAAGCTCAAGACAGCGCAAAGAAGCGTGACAACGTCAAAGGATATGACCATGTCTAAAGCCATGACCAACATGTCGTTGTTCGCCATTGCGTTGGTGATCAACAAAAGCATCAGCTTAATTATGCTGCCAGTGCTTCCTCAGTTTCTCTCGCCAGAACAAATGGGCAAACTCGAGTTACTGACCTCTTTTGGTGTCGTTACTGCGCTACTGGCGAGCATGGCAATGCACGAAGCGCTATACCGCTTTGTCGGCGTGGAGAAAGACAGCAAGAAGAAAGTGACCATGCTCAACCAGATCTACTCGCTTTCCGTTTGGATTGCGGCGACGATTGGCTTGGTTCTACTGGTTGCGATTTTAGCTGCCCCGATTCCTAGCCCATTTTCTCAGCTTGAATTTATCGTGCTAATGTTCGCAATTATCTTGGAAGGCGCGATTGGTATCGGCACTGCTTGGCTGCGCATGCAAGATGATAAAGCAAAAACTCTTCTCAGCGTGATGGTGACTGCCACCGTTCTTCAAGTGGTGTTCATTGTTGCCGCTTTATTGATTCACCCACACGTCATTTCTGTCTTGCTTGGTGGTCTGCTTGCTGCCGTAATCCAATTTACCTGGTTACACATTATCAATAAATACAAAGTCGTCATGCCTGACATAGCGCTCGCGAAACAACACCTGCATTACTGTATCCCTGTCATGATGTCTGCGCTAGTTGCGTTTTGCTTGAACGGTGCTGAGCGTTGGTTCATCGGCGCTAATGCTTCACTGGCAACACTTGGGGTGTACGCAATTGCGGTTAAATTTGCCATTGGCATGTGTATTTTGGTTCAGCCATTCGGTATGTGGTGGATGCCACGTCGCTTCGCGTATCTGGAGCGTAATCGTGGTAATGAAGCCGTTCGGATTTCTCACTTCGGTATGATTTATATTGCGGCACTCACGGTGTTGGTCGCAACTCTTGCCTTCATTATGATCAGCCAGTTTTTACCAGAAACATACCAAGAAGCTGCGCTTTACACATTATTCTTTCTACCAATCGCCATGATAAAAGAATGGAGTGAACTGCTGAACATCGCGATTCTTTACAAACGTCGCACTCGTTGGTTATTAGGAATTAACGTCGTTGCCGCTGGTGTTGCAATTGCTCTTCTGTTTGCGCTTTCTTCCCTTGGTATCTATGGCGTATTCATCGCGCTTTACTATGCCCAACTCACCAAACTGGTGATGACGTTCGTGATTGGACAACAGTGCATGTACCTTCCTTTCCACCTAAGTTTGATGGTCGCATTACAAATCATCTCAGGAGTGGCACTGTTCCTGCTTTACTCTACTCAATCCATCGGAAGTGCGATTGTGATTTGTATTCTGACATGCACACTGTTTGCTAGCATCGCCTTCCGATACATGTCTAAGGAAACACGCAATAACCTTATGATGAGGTTAAGAACGGAAGCGAAAAGAGTGACGTTATGAATGCCACGGATGTGAGACCAACCCAAATCATCGCTGCGACAACCGTTACTGTGGTCATCGCTTTAGCGTGGTTAGTGATGCCGCATCCAATTTTAATTGTCGCAATTTGTTTTGCTCCGCTTGCCATCTTGTTTGTCCTCGACCAAACCTTTTGGCTGGTGACTCTGTTCGTCATCTTCTCTTTCTTTCGAATACACGAAGCGTTTCCCGTTATCTACAACTTCAAAATCCCATTGTTGTTGTCTTTAGGCGCACTTGGCGCGTTATCTTTTCATTTATTAATCAGTCGTCAGCTATCGGTTTTCTGGCACCCTTCTTTAAAGTGGCTGTTCATCTTTTGGGCGTTAGTCATCATCGGTATTGTGTTCGCCTCTGCGCGCGACATCGCGATTACCGTGTTTAATAATACGTATTGGAAGATCATTGTGATGACACTGGCGATCACTTGGCTTATCACCACACCCAAACAGCTCGCACAAATGTCAAAAGCAATTATCGTTGCTGGGTTGTTGGTCGGACTCGTTGCTCTTTATAACGCCACCAACGGCATTGACATTGTCGAAGGAACGCGTGTGTCGATTGGTCGTTCGTTTGGCTCGGTATTAGGTGACCCCAATGACTTAGCGCTGGTTTTGATGTTCCCCCTCGCCTTTACGGTGAGCCAATTGGTCGAGAAACGGTCGTCGATGTGGCTGCGAGGGTTCGCGCTGCTCACTTGTATCATTCTGTTTATGTCTATCCTTGAGACACAAAGCCGCGGTGGTCTATTAGGAGCGCTTTCAGTTTTCGCGTATTTCGCGTTCAAACACATCAAGAGTAAGGCATTGGTTGTCTTCCTAGGCTTAGTCGCGGCTTTGATTCTTTATGCTGTAGCTGGGATCTCTGGGCGAGCATCGGGGGGGGCAGCAGAAGCCGGTATTGATGCCTCTGCAATGGGACGTTTGTACGCTTGGGAAGCGGCTTTCAAAATGGCACTCGACAATCCGATAACCGGCGTTGGTTTAGAGAACTTCTACTACAACTACTTCTTCTACAGCCCGCATTGGGATGGCATCAACCACGCGGTGCACAGTACTTGGTTTGGTGTACTGGCTGAAACCGGTTTTGTTGGTTTAGCGGTTTTCATTACTCTGATTGTTTCTCTGGTCAAAACGTCATTAAGTTCAATTTCACTTCTGACTGAAAAGTCCCACTTCACGCTTTCTGTAGGTGCAAACGCCGTATTGAGCGGACTTATTGGCACCATAGTCTCAGGGACCTTCCTCACCCAAGGCTTCACTTGGCCGATTTACATACTTGCCGCATTAACTATAGTGATAAATCGCATCGTTCAAACTGATTGTCAAAATGAGAAACCGTCACCCTCTCAAATCAAGAAATAACCTAACCTATTGTTTTAATGAAACTTAGCCCTTGGCACGCATCATGATACGTCTTTGAGTAACAACAACGAATCAATTGGCTCAAGGAGAGAACGATGACAGATATCGTAGTATTTGGAGAAGACTTCGGCGGCTTGCCATCTTCCACTCAACATCTGATAAAGCACCTAGCGAACAACCATCGTATTCTTTGGGTCAACTCTATCGGCTTAAGACAACCAAAGTTCACACCAAAAGACGCTAAACGCCTCGTCACCAAACTGACTGGATCATTCAAACAACAAGACAAGGTTCAAACGCCTTTCGGCCGAGAGGATGTCTCAAACATCCACACCATCACTTTGCTGACGATCCCTGCTCCCAAATCTAAATGGGCACGTAACGTCGCGACGAAAATGATGAAACATCAACTGAGCAAAAAACTGAATGAGCTCGGCTTTCAACATGCCGTTTTTTGGACGTCACTGCCTACCGCTGTGGATATTTGTCGAGAAATGAGTACCAAAGGCATTGTTTATTACTGTGGTGATGACTTTGGCGCACTCGCGGGTGTCGATCATCGAACCATTTTGGAACATGAAGCTGACTTGATTGAGAACGCAGACCTTATTTTGGCTGCCAGTGATAAGCTTACCGCTGAGCTTCCGCAAGAGAAAACCGTGACTCTACCGCATGGTGTGGACTTCAGTTTGTTTTCAGAGCCAACGGCGAAAGCGCAAGATATGCCAAACAATGGTCGTAAGGTACTCGGTTTTTACGGCAGCCTATCAGAATGGTTGGATTACCGTTTAATAGAACAAGTCGCCGATCAAGCCCTGGATTGGGATTTGGTCTTTATTGGTCCAAATGAATTTCCTCACAACCCGTTGCCACAACGAAACAATATCCATTACCTAGGTCCGCGAGCACATCAAGATTTACCTAGCTACTCACAACATTGGGATGCGAGTTGGCTACCGTTCGTCGATAACGCACAGATTCAAGCCTGTAATCCACTTAAACTATTGGAATACCTCGCCACAGGAACACCGGTCATCAGTACGGCTTTCCCGGCACTTAAGCCCTACCAACACATGTTGCATGTTGTGGCGGATGTGGATGATGTTCGTGCGAGCCTGGATCACTTACTCCCACCACCAGAGGGTTCACTCTCGATCATCCAACAACAAAGTTGGCAATCAAGAGCACGTCAAGTTGAGCGATTAGTGAGGGCGTTATGAACGATTTAAGAGACAACATCACCTTATTACTGCATGGTGCATGGCGACGTCGCTATCTGATTGTTATTCCTATGTTGGTATTGCCTATCTTAGGCTTTGTCGTCAGTAAAATGATGCCAACGAAATATGTGGCACACACTAGTATGCTGATTCAAGAAACAGCCAAGATGAATCCATTCCTCGAAGATCTTGCCGTCTCAACCATGCTGAAAGATCGCTTGAGCGCGTTAAGTACCCTATTGAAAAGCCGTCATGTGCTGTATTCGGTTGCTCAAGAACAAGGCTTGATTGATGACACCATGGGACCGAAAGAACAAGAGTCCATCATTAAAGAGCTTGCCAATCGCCTCACGGTGCAACAGCTTGGTAAAGACTTCATTCAAATCCAGTTAACCAGCAGTAAGTCTGAAGGTATGGAAGATATACTTGGCTCCGTCAGCGATCATTTTGTAGAACAACTTCTTGCCCCAGAGCGATCTTCGATTAAAGACTCAAGCCACTTTCTTACCATGCATATTGATAAACGTCGTGAGGAACTGGATAAAGCCGAGCAAGCCTTTGCCGAATACAAAAACGCCTATTCGCACGCAACACCAGAGATGCAGGCACAAAGCCTGACTCGTTTAGCGAGCCTAAAGCAGACATTGGCAGAGAAAGAAGCGGAACTGGCTGGTGTAAAACGCAGCTTAGGTAGCTTGGACCAACAACTTTCTAAGACCAACCCAGTGATTGGTAAAATTGAAGAGCAAATCATCGAGATCCGCAGTGAACTAACCCTACTTCGTGCCAAGTACACAGAAGCGCACAGTATGGTCCAAGGTAAATTGCGAGAATTGAATCGCCTAGAACAAGAGCGCGCCGTTCTACTCAACTCAAAACAACCTGAGATGAACAGTAACCAGCTTTGGGATATCGCCAGCACCGCAACGGTAAGTAATATTGGTGATGCGCAACCTCTGCTTGTTTCTCAGCTCCATCAATTGCAAATCATGCGCGGTCGATATGAATCGCTTCAAGAAGAGACAGCGAGTCTGCAAAGCATGATTCAAGAGTTAGAAACCAATGCGAATCGATTTGGTAGCACCGCAACTGAAATCAATCGACTGGCAAGAGATGTGACAGTCAAACGCCAATTGTACGAAGAACTGGTTGAACGTTATGAAATGGCCCAACTCACCGGTTCTTTGGGTGTATTTGAAGAAAATAAACGCGTGAAAGTCATTGATGAGCCTTACACTCCCACAATTCCAGCCAATTTACCCGCTTTTATGTTTGTTATCTTAGGGTTCATTGGTGGTGCTGGATTAGGTATCGGATTAGCAACCATTGCGGAACTGGCAGATAACTCGATTCGCTCACGAAAATCCCTTGAAAAACACTTGGGCGTCCCTGTGATTACCACTATCCCTAAAGTAATCTTCTAGCCAGAATTTTAAATTTCAGCATCATGTGAAGGCACTCGTTCGTTGAGTGCTTTCTCATCCCCATTCCCATTAAATCAAGCAATTAGCTGGAAATTTCTTTCATCCGTTAATTCTGAATTTCAAAATGAGAATATTCTTTTCTCATTTTGATGTTCAGCACGTCCAAATCATTAACTTGTTGTTTTTAATTACTTTAATTTTTGGCACATAGCGTGCACAAGTCAACATGTAGAAAAACAAATATATCGAGGACTCAGGAATGGAAAACTCAGACACTCGAACCTCAACCAAGAACGGCAATGTGATTGTACACGTCGTCCAACATCTCGCCCCCGGCGGATTAGAAACTCTGGTACTAGAGATGCTTCGTTTTGCTAAAGCAGAAGACTCCGTTTTTGTGGTTAGTCTTGAGGGGAACAAAACGGTTGCACTTCGTCATTGGAGTAAGTTGTTGGATTACCGAGACCAACTTTGCTTTCTCGATAAAGCGCCAGGTTTTAGCCTAACCACACTCCGAACATTGAAACATATACTCAAAAGACTCAACGCAAATGTCGTTCATACTCACCATATCGGTCCCTTACTGTATGGCGGGATTGCGACACGATTGCTAGGCATTAAAACCTTAATCCACACGGAGCATGATGCTTGGCACTTAAACAACCAAAAAGCAGCTAGATTACAAACAGTATTACTCAAGAGTCTTCGCCCCCAAGTTGTTGCAGACGCTGAGTTTGTCGCTGACCAAATAACCAACAAGCTAGGCTATCTTCGAGTCAGCACTATTCATAATGGGATTGATTGTGAAAAGTTCACCAATGGTAATCAAAACCAAGCCCGTGAGCGCTTTTCGCTTCCCACTGATAAGTTCATTGTCGGAACAGCAGGTCGTTTAGAAGCCGTTAAGGGGCAAGAGATCCTAATCAAAGCCTTCTCACATCTACCAACACATACACACCTTGCTATTGCAGGAAGCGGCAGCCAAAGAGAGCTATTAGAAGCGCAGGTACGCACTTTGGGACTGGAAGACAGAGTAACGTTCTTGGGCTTGGTTAGTGACATGCCGCACTTTTACCAAAGCTTAAATGTCTTTTGTCTACCTTCACTTCAAGAGGGTTTTCCACTTTCAACCTTAGAAGCACAAGCCTGCGGCGTCCCTTGCATTGCTAGTGATGTTGGTGCGGTAAAGGAGACGCTATGCCCACAAACAAGCGCATTGGTTGAGCCAAATAAAGTTCCCGTTCTAGCGGATGCATTGTCACAGCATTTATCAGAAATACCGCGTTCGCCTAGAGCCCATATTCTTAAGCATTTCGATATCCGCAATATGGTTAACCGCTACGCGATGTTAGCTCAAGGAGAGGACTTATGATTGATTTACTTTGGATCACTGGCTTCGTTTTGTCTGCGCTATTAATTGTCTACCATCACGTTGGCTACCCTCTTGTTCTGAACTGGCTTTCAACACGTCGTGAACAGCGCAAGGTAGCGAAGAAAGCAACGGTAAAAGAGCGTTGTTACAAAGCATCCAAAAACGACTGCATCTTACCTACGATGACAATCGTTGTACCTGCCTACAACGAAGAACAATGGATCGCAGAAAAGATCCGAAACCTTGCAAGCCTTGACTATCCGCGAGATAAATTAACGATTGTCATTGCTTGTGATGGATGCACCGACAACACAGCAGAGATAGCACAGAACACCATTCAAGAAGCGATCTGTGCTGACACTTTATTCATCATTCGAGACCACGCAATCAATCGTGGCAAAGTGACGCTCATCAACTCTGAAATGAAAAACATAACCACTGAGATTACCGTCCTTAGTGATGTTTCTGCCCTAGTCTCTTGTGATTCCTTACTGCTAGCGAGCCAACACTATCAAAATGAGAATATCGGTGTAGTCAATGCGACTTATCAAATCATGGCGACACAAAACCAAGGTGAAGCAGCTTACTGGCAGTACCAATCTAATGTGAAATACAAAGAGTCGTTGATTGGCTCAACCATTGGTTCTCACGGCGCGTTCTATACATTTAGAACCAAACTGTTCACGCCGCTCGAACCTGAGATCATTAACGATGACTTCATTTTACCAATGCGTATCGTACTACAAGGTTATGCATCCATTTATGAACCTAGGATGCTGGCTCTTGAGCTAGAAGAAAGCTCTGATAACTCTGACTTCAAACGACGTCTACGCATCTCTGCAGGCAATATGCAGCAGTTCTTGAAACTTAAAAAGCTGCTGTTACCCCGCTATCGTGGCACTGCATTTGCATTTTTATCAGGAAAGGTACTGCGTCTTGCGACTCCTTACCTAATGATCATGTGTTTCGTGAGTTCGTTATTGTTGATGGAATACCCTACGTTTCAAGCTCTACTCGTAGCGCAGTTAGCCGTTTACTCAATCACTCTCATCACTTATTTAATCCCAGCGTTCAATTTGTTTAAGCCATTCAAGTTGATCAACTACATAGTAGTCGGACACATAGCAAACTTCGCAGGCGGGCTTCGTTATCTTCTAGGAATGGAAAATGGTCGCTGGAAGCGCGTTAATCAATAAGGAAAGTATCATGAAGACTTCACGTTATGACTCAAATATTCATTTAGCAAAACGCGCTTTCGATGTTGTTGTTTCAATGCTTATTTTGCTTGTATCCCTACCAGCCATGCCAATCATTGCAATGGCAATCACGATCAACTCAAAAGGACCTGTCATTTATCGTCAGCTTCGTGTGGGTCGTTGTACACCAGACAAGATGGAGCTGTTTGAAATCATGAAGTTTCGCACTATGTATGTCGATGCCGAGCAACGTTCTGGCGCGGTATGGGCTTCAGAGAATGATCCAAGAATCACACCTGTCGGTCGATTCTTACGTAAGACACGCTTAGATGAACTGCCACAGTTATTCAATGTGCTAAAAGGTGAAATGTCGTTGATTGGTCCTCGTCCTGAGCGCCCTGCTTTTTACCAAAAGCTAGAAGATGAGATTCCTTACTTTGTTGAACGCACTTACGGTGTTCTACCAGGCATCACAGGGTTAGCACAAGTCAATCAAGGCTACGACTCATGTATTGAGGATGTTCGCCGTAAAGTCGGCTTCGACCACAGCTACGCATTGAGCCTAAGCTCATTTTACTCGTGGATTTCGATGGACATCGCCATTATGAGCAAAACACTGGTTGTCATGATCGATGGCAGGGGTCAGTAGTATTCTTGAGACCAAAAGAGGTTAAAACGTTATTCTTGCCATTGGCGACGCATGTTTTCGATCGTCGCTGATGGCACATCGTGAATGCTTTGATATTGCTCACGACACACCTGCACTTCCACTTCAATTTGCTTTTTCTCACAATACTTTAGGTAGCGCTTCATTTCCCAGTGACGAACAAAGGTATTGCTGACAATCACCACCTTACCTTTATTAAGCCACTTACGGGTTTGTTGAAAACACCATTCATGGGCATCCGCTAGCTTCGTACCATCAAAAACGTATTCTCCAATTTCATTCTCAAAATACATGTCAGCTTCAAAGTGTTTCGCTTTGAGCTGTTTGGACAATTTCTTAGCAAGCGTTGTCTTTCCAGAGCCTGGTAAACCACGAATAAGAAGGAGTTTTGCGTTGGTCATGATCGGATGATTTCAGTGAAAAACCAGCAAACTGTACGCTATTTTTGCAGAAAAGAAAGTCCAACTAACCACTAGGCTTATTCATTCTGTGAATCCCACCCTCAGTTGTAAAAATTTGTTCAATACAAAGCTAATCTTTTTGTTCCCTCCTGCCGCTTTTAAAACTAGAATGCGCGCGCATTTATCGAGCCCTAAAAACTTACTAAAAGTTAATTACTTAACAGCATAATCTCGATAGCTCTGAGCTTTAAAATAAAGTAACTCTCAACCAACTCGCCATCCAAATGACGATGGCACTTCATAAGGGTTTAGTCTTTGAAACGAAGTCTTCTTTCAATCCTTGTCGCTTCGCTGCTGTTTGGCTGCGGTGGCGATGAAAGCAACAACTCAACAAATACCACGCCACCGACTGTTGAACCTGATTTACCGCCAGATCAACCAGATATCGGTGTAACCACGTATCAAGGTAAACTGTTTATTCATAGTAAACAGTTAACCGGTGATCTTGAGTGTGATGATCAGGATATCAGTGAGTCAGGCTACTTCACTTATACCGCTTCTGAAGGCACATTCACCTGTCAATTCGGTGGTATTACTCTAGGTACGTTCAACTACCTAGTGCCAGAACAAACACGTGAAGGTTCACAACCATCTGAATTAACTCAAGCGTATGATCTTAAAGATGTGCTAGGCAAACACGCAAGTAATGCTACTAAGCTGTTAAACAAGATCGACACATGCACTACTCAAGATACGCAAGTGTGTTTAGATGAAATCAACAGCTACGATATCCAAGACCTGTATCTAAGCGAAGATCAAGCGGCGATTGATGAGTTTCTCAATCCAAGTGTCGCGAATGAGGGTGAGCAACCAAGCGCACATGTTGATCCAGAGCTTCAGCCAGAAGTCACCCCAGGTGCAAGTAACAACTTAACCGGGTCGTTTGTTTCTGCCAACGCCGAAGCAACTTATGAATACAAGCCAAGCGCTGCAAACAAACCACTAACGACAAGTCGCTTGACGGACTCGCAAGGCCACCCCCTTGCAGGTGTTGAGTTCTTCAGCCACTCTGCCCGTGGTATGACAGATGCAAACGGCGAGTTTGAATACCTATGGGGCGAGAACCTGATCTTTGGTATCGATACCTTCACACTCGGGCAAGTTAAAGGTAACAAGGTAAATTACCAACTTGCGGATTTAAGTGACAATCCGTTGGTAAAACAAAACCTAGAGGCGTTTGTTCGTCGTTATGGTATTCAGACTGGCAGCAACATTGAGATCAACGATAACGTTCGTCAGGTATTTGCACAGTACCCTAACGTAATCAATGAACTGATCAACCTTAGCTTACCAAACGGCGCAAAGATTGAGGGTACTAACTTCACGACGCCAAACGAGTTTGCTGCACAGTTTAGCCAAGGTTTAACGCAGATCATCGATGGACAGTTGAAACAAGCACCACAGTGGTCAGGCTTTGTGGCACCTATGTTGCGTACCGTTCGCGCTACTGGGAGCAATTATGTAACGCAATCTCTGCATCAAATTTATGCAGGCGTGGATAGCGTGCACATCTTCCATGATAACCATGGTTGGGGCGGTTCTGGTTATACGCGTGCAATGCGTAACTTCAACCTAACCAATGAAGCATTCCCTGTGCTAATGCCACGTAATGACAACAGTTACTGGCTTCCTTTTGGTGAAGAGGCCGCTTGGACACGTGGCTCAGGTAAAGACAAGAAAGCTTACATCGTAGATGCGACGACCATTGATGAGACATCGACAGTCAAGATGCAGCGTCCGGAAAAAATCTCGAAACAAACAGCGACCTTCAATTTACCAACCATGACCGCGGGTATGATCGGTTCAGGTAAAGTAGTGTTCTTGGGTAACGCGATGTACACCTCTATCTTCTCGTGTCCAGAAAACTACTGGGCAGGCGCAGATTTGGGCATTGATAGCGAGAAACAAACATGTCGCTACAGCACACCACACAACCAAGTTGCTCAAGACGCAGATACTCGTACCGACAACGGCAGCATGCAAAAGATGTTCGGCAACTTGATCAATTGGCTAGTACCAAACGCATCACAGGATTCGATTGCCATTGCAACGAACATCAGCAAAGGGCACGCTTTCCGTTGGGATCGCAAAGAGGGTCAAATCTACGACTTCTTCGTTAACCCAAGCTACCAACTTGGTGATATGGAATTGCTAAATAGTGGTTCATTCAGCACTCTTGATGCAACGACGACTCCGCTATTACTGCTTCAATCTTATGAGATTAAAACCGATGGCTATGATACCAAGTCCGTCGTTTCTGATATTCAACAGCCTAAGTTGGATGCAGATGACGTCACAGCGCTGATCGAATATGTAAATAACGGCGGCAACATCATCTTCTTTGATGCTCTAGAGGCAAGTAATCCTGAGCCTATCGCTCGTTTAGCTGATGCCGCTGGCGTCTCTGTAGGTGGTGCAAACGTTGCGAAGACCTTCCAGTCTCTTTGTTCAGATAGCTACTGGTGTCATAGTACATCGGGTCCAAACGTCCCTAACCTACACACAGTGGCGGAATTCGATCTTGTGGTTTATGAGCGTTATGCCGATACCACAAAAATTGAAATCAATGACAATGGCACCGTCACATGGCCGGGTAATATCGACATGCCAACGCTTGAGATTCCGTTGTACAAGGTAACTGTTGGCGACCAAGAGCAACAGCGCTATGCCTTCCACATGGTGAAATCTGAGCAAGAGAAACAAGCAGCCATCGCGGAACTGCAAAAGAACTTCCCTGGTGTGCCATTGTGTAAGGACGAATACCAATACGAAGTTAACTGTATTGAAGTACGTAAAGGTCATGGTATTCCGAGCCGAGGTAACCACCACCGTCCTGACTTCACTCGCTACGAAATGAGTCCTGAAGTCGTCGATAGTATGGTCAAGGCTGCAAACCTAGGTGCAAACATTGATCGCTTATTCTCTCACGAGCTTTACTACCGTAGTAAAGGTGAGATTGGTGAACGCTTGTCGCAAGCGGAGTTAACATCAACTTACGACAACCTATCAGTTTGGCTATGGAATAACGAACAGTACGAGTATAAACAGGACGTACAAGACGAGCTTGGCTTCAAACGCGCAGTCGAAATACTGAACTGTTACACCAATAACACTCACCAAGGCGGAAATGTATGTGGGCAAGAGACACAAGAGCAGTTAGCTAAATGGTCAATGATTACAGAATCAGGCGAACTTAACCCTTCTTACCCACTAAACTGGATGGAAAAACCGTTAACTCGCATGATGCTAGGTCGCTCATACTGGGATTTAGACATCAGTGTTGATACGACAGGCTACCCAGGTCGACCATTGCAATCTGGAAGTTCGGCTAGTGTCGATATTCACACTAACAACAAAACCGTAATTGGCACCGCTGGCAGTATGCAATCAACAGGTTTGTGGGCTCCACAACTTGAAAATGTGACGATTTCCGGGGGCGTAAAAGCTTCGATTAACGTGGCGTTAGTAGATGATCTGACAGGGCGCGCGAATCATGAGTTGAGTTTGAAACGTCCACCTCGCGTTCAGAAGACCTTCCAATATGACGGGGCGCAATTAACCTTTAAAGTCCCTTATGGTGGTTTGATTTACATCCAGCCTCTTGAAACAGCTCAAGGTGACTTGGTGACGTTCAACTTTAACGGCGTACTACAAGCATCTTGGTGGAAAGATGGCAAATGGGTAAACAACATCAATGCTGACGTACCACTTGCCGAAATCGATTCTGGTCATTTCATCTACACCACTCCTGTCAACAACGTACAGGAAACTGATGTACCTAAATTCGCTGATGAACTGAACGCCTTCGCAAATCATGCAAGCGACTTTTACGGACGCGATCAGGTGACGGAAGATGGCAAGCATCGTCGATTTACCTATGATGCTCTCTTAGCTAACCGACACCGCTTTGTGAATGATGTACAAATCTCTATTGGTGCAGCACATTCTGGTTACCCAGTACAAAGCAACAGCTACTGGCCGACATGGACAGTGGTTCCAACGAACCCAACGAATGATTGGCTGCTATGGCACGAAGTGGGTCATAACTTAGCATCAGCACCATTTATGGTAGCTGGCTCAACCGAGGTGACCAACAACATTCTTGCGTTATACATGCAGGAGCAACGCGAAGCGAAGCCATACATGGACCGCATCGCAAGTGACTTATCTAAGTCACCTCTATGGCTAGACCGCTTTGAAGGTCACGCTTGGAGTGAGGCAGATGTCGGTATGCGCTTAGCCATGTTCGGTCAGTTGAAGCTTTGGGCAGAAGATCACTTTAACATCGACACTTGGTACTCTAATCAAGCATCTAAACCAAGCATTTTTGGTGAAGATCAGGGTTGGAACTTCTTCAAGTTGGCTCACCGCAAAGCTCGTGGTGACAGTGTTGGTGACCAAGGCATTAACTACTGTTCAACGCAGAGCAGCCAGTTAAGCCAAGGCGATTTGCTGATGGCGTGTACGTCTTATTTAACCCAGTACGATTTGACGGATTACTTCCGCAAGTGGAACCCATCAGAAACTAAAGCCAACTTACCAAATGGCAGTGTTGATTACTCTGGTGGCTTAACACAAGCAGGCTTCAACGCCGTAGCGGCAATGAAACTACCAAAACCAGACAAATCCCCTTCTGAGTATTTGTCCGTTAAGTAAACCGCAGTAAATCAAAAGCCGACAGAATTCGACTCTGTCGGTTTTTTTTGTTCATCGCACTTTTAGTGCTCAAGCGGGATTACCCTGTACGGACTTGCTTCTCAAGATAACCAATTCACGAATATTTACATATCCCGTTGTAATCAGATAAGAAAAACCGCGGTCTGCCATTGAGAACTTATTCGTTACTCTTTAAAGGACTCCAAATGAAAGAAACACTGCCACTTAAATTAGGACTAGGATTATTAGCATTGCGATTAAGTATCGCCTTGGTGTTTATTATGTGGGCACTAGATAAAGTCTTTGTTCCAGAACACGCAATGAAAGTATTTGCCGGCTTTTATGGTTTAGACATTTCAAGTGGAATCTCTGTCGCGATGGGGCTTGCCCAATTAGTATTTATTGGGATTTTTGTCGCTGGCTTATGGAAAAATATAACCTACCTCGCCATTTTAGTTTTACATGCTGGCTCAACCTTTTCTTCGTTTGCTAAATACCTAGACCCATTTAACAACCTGCTGTTCTTTGCTGCGTGGCCAATGCTCGCAGCTTGCTTCGCGTTGTACCTGCTTCGAGAGCATGACATCTACACTTTGTAGTAAAACACAGAAAACGCCAATAAAGGCTTATACCTGACTGAAAACAAAAAAGGTCTAGCATTACGCTAGACCTTTTTTTCATACCTTCAGTTGGTTTGATTACATATCTTTAAGTTGAGAATCCAGACTTGCAATCAGGTGTGAAGTGACGTCATCAACACTTGCTCCATCAAAATGGATATCTAATGTCGTTCCACCTTTAGAGATACTCAAGTTAGAGTCTGTTGCTCCATCTTGCGTAACTTCCACATGGTAATTACCAACATCGCCAGCGTGATCACCCGACTTCAGATCATCCAGTAACGAACCAAGTTCATCCTTAGATAGATCCTCGAACAAGTCAGAGAAATCAAGAGAGTCTTCGTTTGCATTGAAGTCTTTTACTGTATCTGTCTCATTTGCAACATCCACCCACTTGAAGATGTCTGCACCATCACCACCGGTAAGGATATCGTTACCCAAACCACCGATCAGGATGTCATCACCTATACCGCCGTCCAGCGTATCTGAGCCACCTTGCCCGAATAGGATATCGTTGCCTTCACCTCCAGACAGGTTATCCGCTCGGTCGCTTGAACGAGATTGCTCAAATTCAGCTTGGTTGTCAGTAATGTAGTTATGAACATCTTTCTCGGTAACAAGACCAACATCTTTACCTAATTGACCAGCAACATACTCTTGTAATGCAGATACACCTTGTTCATCACTAGAACCAAATCGAATTGCATCACCGAAGATAATATCGTCACCAGCTTGACTATCGATGTCATCTCTACCTTGAAGCAAAGCGACTTCCTTACCAAGGATAACTTCAGCCAACTGTGAAACATCAATGTTGGTTCGCACTGTATTGTCTGAGTCGTAGTTTTCGAGTGTGCTTGCGTCCAAGTTGTTACCAAGACCAATCGCATGCACTTCACTAAACTCTTCCAATGCTTTGTACATATTCTCAGCTTGAGCGGTAACACTATTGCTGTAGTCATAGTAACCCGTGTTGCTGTACATGTAGCCAAGGCGGTCGCCAGTCGACAAAGAATAAACCTCTGTGTTGCTCGCAATAACCGTTTGGTTGTTGTAAGTCACAACATCACCACGTTGATAATCGCTTGGTAACACGTCTCCCAAAGTAATAATTTTGCCATTTTCAGCACCAATCACCACATTAGTCATCGAAGCCAAATCATAAGCGCTATTGTGGTCAGCTTGGTTCGGCGTACCATCAGAGATAAAGTATGTGACGTTATTTGCATCACTATCTTTACCTGCAAACCAATCTAGCACTGAATCAAATGCAGCTTCATAGTTTGTGTTACCACTGCCATTGTCTCTATTGTTTGCAAATGCAGTCGCGATTTTCGTTGAAGCGTCTGGGTCACTCAAATCAACTTCCAACAGCAACTTATCATTCGTTGCAAACGTTGTTAGCAAGACATTCACTTTACCCGAATGAGAACCGGTAGCACTGCTGATCAAGGTATCAAGAACCGTTTGAATCTCAGTCTCTGCTTTACCTACGTCATACCCCATACTGCCTGAAGTATCTAGAACAAAAGCAATGTTGTAATCCTCGCCCTCAACAATCTGCAGACCTTGGACATCACCAACAATAATGTCGTCATCAGCTGTACCGGTAATATCGTTATCACCGTGCGTACCGGTAACGTATTCGTAATCGCGAACTGAAACTCGAGCCGATTCGGTCTCAGTCGCTTGGTCATTATTTGATGACTCAACCGATGTTGCAGTGACACTTAATGGGAAGTCCAGGCTACCTTCAAAATCGTACGGTACTTTTACATCAAAGTTAGCTTGACCTTGAGCATCGAGGTTCACGATATAGCCACCGCTTGGCTCTTCCGCAACAGCTTGACCATTGACGTACAACTCAACACCATCAGGTAGACCATCAACAAGGACAGTTTGAGCTAATGACTCACTGCCATCAGTGTCAGCTAAGTCAACATCCACTTCAATCGGCACCCAACGATCTTGTAGAACCTCGTAAGTGCCATCTTTATTTATCTCAATCACCTTATCCGCAAAGACAACGCGCTCGATTTCGTACAGGTGATCACCACGGTCCTCAAAGCCCGTATTGTCATTTTCTGAATCGATTGAACGCTTGTCTAGGAAGATCCAATACGGAACTTGGCCACTATGGTTGTTCTTAAACGTAAACTGGTAGTCACTGAAGTTACCAGTTAGGTAAACCGTGTCTTTACCATCATATTGCGTTGTAGATCTTCCATCGTCACCGTAGAAAGAGTCATTTTGACGACCACCAACAAAGACATCATCACCAGCGCCACCATAGAAGGTGTCGTTGTAATTTGTACCGACAAATAACGAATCAGTATCTGAAGTGTCATTGTTGCTACCCAAGGCTACATTCGCGACCGGATTCACTCCTTGTTGAACGCCATCTAAACCAATTGCATCTGCGATAACTTTGTTCTGAGCCGGCGTATTGTTTGTTGCCGATGTTACCAAGCTGTGATTAGACTCAACCGCGTCGGTTTTCGACATATCACCCACAGAGATACTGATTGTTGGCTTATCTGCTACCGCTACGACGTCAATATCTAGTGTTTCTGTCGCTCCAGTATTTGTCGTGTACGTAATTGTCGGTACGTCACCTGACCAATCTTTTACTGGGTCGAACGTGTAACTACCATCTTGGTTCACAACCAGCGTGCCGTTGCTCAGCGATACCGTCTGACCAACCGCATAATCAGTGTTGTTAACCGTGATATGGTCAACCAGTAGAACGTTATCGCCATCTGAATCATTCAGCAGGACGTTACCTTGTAACTGCTGATCTTCGTCTGTTGTAACAACATCACTTGCTGTATTCGTTGGCAAGTTTTCATGCACAACTACATTGATCGTCGCCGTAGAGTCAGCAGTATCACCATTAGACTCTTCTGTTGCTGTCGCAGTTACCGTGATAGTGAAATCATCATGAGAACCTGCAGGAGGAGTCACCGTCAGTCCGTCTAGCGCCCATCCGGTTACATCTACCGCATCCGCGCTAGCAATAGTAATTGAGTTAGTGCCATCCGAGATCACCGCGCCTACAGGAATACCTTTCAATGTCACTTCAAGCGATTCTGAGCCGTCAGTATCATTTAGATTTGCTCTAATTTCAGATAGAGGAATCGCAGTATCTTGAGGACCTTCGTTTACTTGGTAGGTCTCGTAGACTTCAACACCATTCACTTCTTGTAGTGCAGAGGTTCTGATATCAGTCGCGTCTAACGCGTTAACATCACTAACCACAACCAAGTTACTATTGCTTAGGTTAACTGGCGCTTGACCATTGATAGAAACATCGACGTTGAAGTTACCCGGACCACTTTGATTGTGATGGTAAATCTCTAGCGGGTAGAATCCAGAAACAGTAGGTACGAATGCACCACCCGTAATTGTACCTTGAGCATTACCCCAACGAGCTTCATCGACCAATGACCCACCAACTGTGATTGCAAGGCTATCGTCCGCGCGACCAGTGAAGTCGTAGCTTGTCCCCGCTTCTAGGTAAACCAATCCTGTCACAAGTACTGCTTCATTTGCGGCTGTCGCATAAGACGACGTATCTTGCACATTCGAAGTTGTGGATTGATTACCGTTAGCAGAATCAAGAGCATCAATTGCATTGATAAGAACCTGACCTGTGACACCTAGCCCATTACCAGAACCCACTACGACGTTGTTCCAAGACGTAACATTGAACTCTTGCAGAGGTACCGACAAGCCTGGCGTTACGGTGCTCAAGGTTGGCGCATCAGCGTCAGGGGTGACATCAATGGTTAGCGTCGATTCTTGACCTTCGTTCTGACCATCTGTTGGTTTAAAGCCAATTTGAGCATAATGACCAGATTGGTCACCAACATTGGTACCGCCAAAGCTACTATCACCAGACTCGTTTGTCTCCGGAGTAAATCTCACACCGTCAGCGTCAAACTGCGACTTATCGAGAACTTGATCTGCTTGAACAGCCTGCCAATCACCCTGAGCGTCTTTGTACTCAAGTAATCCGTCAGTCGGCAGCGAGGTAATCTGAATTGATAGTGAAGCGTCTGCAGAATCCACATCCGTCACACCGAAAGATGCCCAATCAAGCAATACATCTGCGCCCTGCGCATCTTCATTCAGAGTCACAGTTGTTGGCGTAGATTCTGGGGCGTCATTCACACGAACCACATCCAACGAATCGGTGTCTGTCGCTTTCGGGTTCACACCGTCTGATACCGACGCTGTGACAGTCAGGCTATTCAAATCTAGCTGGTCATTATTAACCGCTTCGACACCTTTATCGGTCAACTTAACTTGATCACCATCGAGCACGAAGTAACCGTCATCGTTGTTTTCTAGCTGAACGGTCAATTGATCTGCTGGCGTATCTGTATCAGCAACAACGAGTGTTGCCACTACGGTATCGGTGCTCACCGCATCTTCAGTCACGCTATCAACCGCTGTGACGTCGATAGTCGGTGCGTCGTTTACGCGAACCACGTCCAACGAATCCGTGTCTGTTACTTTTGGATTCACGCCGTCTGATACCGAAGCACTAACAGACAAGGTAGTTAGATCAAGCTGGTCATTATTAACCGCTTCGACACCTTTATCGGTCAACTTAACTTGATCACCGTCTAGGACGAAGTAACCATCTGTGTTGTTTTCTAGCTGAACGGTAAGCTCATCTGCTGGCGTATCTGTATCAGCAACAACGAGTGTTGCCACTACTGTATCGGTGCTCACCACATCTTCAGTTACGCTATCAACCGCTGTGACGTCGATGGTTGGTGCGTCGTTTACGCGAACCACGTCCAACGAATCGGTGTCTGTCGCTTTCGGGTTCACTCCGTCAGATACCGACGCTGTGACACTCAGGCTATTCAAATCTAGCTGGTCGTTATTAACCGCTTCGACACCTTTATCGGTCAACTTAACTTGATCACCGTCTAGGACGAAGTAACCATCTGTGTTGTTTTCTAGCTGAACGGTAAGCTCGTCTGGTGGCGTATCCGTATCAGCAACAACGAATGTTGCCACTACGGTATCGGTGCTCACCGCATCTTCAGTTACGCTATCAACCGCTGTGACATCAATGGTCGGTGCGTCGTTTACGCGAACCACGTCCAACGAATCGGTGTCTGTCGCTTTCGGGTTCACGCCGTCAGATACCGACGCTGTGACAGACAAGGTAGTTAGGTCAAGCTGGTCATTATTAATCGCTTCGACACCTTTATCGGTCAACTTAACTTGGTCACCGTCTAGGACGAAGTAACCGTCAGCGTTGTTTTCTAGCTGAACGGTAAGCTCGTCTGCTGGCGTATCTGTATCAGCAACAACGAGTGTTGCCACTACGGTATCGGTGCTCACCGCATCTTCAGTCACGCTATCAACCGCTGTGACATCAATGGTTGGTGCGTCATTTACGCGTACCACATCAAGAGAATCGGTGTCTGTTAATTTAGGGTTCACACCGTCAGATACCGAAGCAGTTACCGTTAGGCTGTCTAGGTCAAGCTGGTCATTGTTAACCGCTTCAACACCTTTATCGGTCAACTTAACTTGATCACCGTCTAGGACGAAGTAACCGTCAGCGTTGTTTTCGAGCTGAACGGTAAGCTCGTCTGCTGGCGTATCTGTATCAGCAACAACGAGTGTTGCCACTACTGTGTCGGTAGATACCGCATCTTCAGTCACGCTATCAACCGCTGTGACATCAATGGTCGGCGCATCATTCACACGAACGACATCAAGAGAATCCGTGTCTGTTACTTTCGGGTTCACACCATCAGATACCGAAGCAGTTACCGTTAGGCTGTCTAGGTCAAGCTGGTCATTATTAACCGCTTCGACACCTTTATCGGTCAACTTAACTT
>NZ_JAMZAM010000003.1:32368-530625 GCF_024181835.1 Vibrio sp. Y29_XK_CS5 | reverse complement strand
TGACTTCAAAACTACTAATGTAATTTTAAAGCTATTATCGTTCCAACAGAACGATAATGAATTGACTGTGCCAAGTCCGAAGACTTGATTGGTCACTTCGTTTCATTGAAACCTAATTTGATACCGAAGTATCTAATTGGATTATCATCAACGAGTGCCCACACAGATTGATAGGTTCTTATTTTTAAAGAGCAAACTTTGAAGTTCTCTTCAAAGTGGACGGTCATTTTATCGAGATAACTTGCCGTGTCAAACACTTTTTTAAGTTATTTCTCTGTGAGTTAACTTCTAACTCACTGACCTTGTCATCTCGGTTTCGCTTAGCTTGCTTTCCCGTGACAACGGAGGCGCATTATAGGGAGTTCCCTAAGGAACACAAGCCTATTTTTCAAAAAAACTTGGCTTTTTAGTTCGTTCGTATAGAAAACAAACAAAACTCAATAAAAGTGTATTAAAAAGGGGGCTATTGCCCCCTAAAGTTTGAACTTTATCCCACTTTTCAGTGCATCAATGCAATTATTGATGAGCAATGATTTGGTCATTGCTAACAATCAGCTGTACTTTCTTGTCTGGTAATATCTCTCCAGCCAAAATCGACTTCGCTAATGGGTTTTCTACATTCTGTTGAATTGCACGTTTTAAAGGTCGTGCACCATATACTGGGTCGAAGCCAACTTGGGCGATCAAATCGAGGGCTTTATCAGATACCTCAAATTGGTAGCCTTTTTCTTCTAAACGTTTAGCCAAACGTTCTAGTTGAATAGACGCAATAGATTTAATGTGTTCTTGACCTAGTGGGTGGAAGACGACACTTTCATCAACACGGTTTAAGAATTCCGGACGGAAGTGTTTGCTTACAACATCCATCACCTCATTCTTGATTCCTTGGTAATCCAGAGTAGCAAAGTTCTCTTGAATACGAGCCGAACCTAGGTTCGATGTCATAATGACGACCGTGTTACGGAAATCCACCGTACGACCCTGTCCGTCAGTTAAGCGTCCGTCATCTAATACTTGCAGTAGAATATTGAACACATCAGGGTGAGCCTTTTCTACTTCATCTAATAAGATGACGGAATAAGGTTTACGACGAACCGCTTCAGTTAAGTAGCCCCCCTCTTCATAGCCGACATAACCCGGAGGCGCACCAACCAGCCTTGCCACAGAGTGTTTCTCCATGAACTCTGACATATCGATACGTACCATGGCATCTTCACTATCAAACATGAAGCTAGCGAGTGTCTTACACAACTCTGTTTTACCTACGCCTGTTGGACCTAAGAATAAGAAGGAACCAATTGGTTTATTTGGATCGGATAAACCAGCTCGGCTACGACGGATAGCATTCGATACCACCTCAACCGCTTCAGCCTGGCCAATGACACGTTTATGCAGAACATCTTCCATACGGAGTAATTTCTCTTTTTCTGCTTCAAGCATTTTTGAAACAGGAATACCCGTCTGCTTAGAAAGCACTTCTGCAATTTCATTGTCAGTAACCTTATTACGCAGTAGCGTCATCTCTTGCATTTCTGCTTGAGTTGCTAGGTCTAATTGCTTTTCTAATTCAGGAATACGTCCATACTGCAGCTCAGACATACGGTTTAAGTCACCAGCACGACGAGCAAAGTCCATATCCATACGAGCTTGTTCTAACTCACCTTTAATATGTTGCGTACCTGATAGCGCTGCTTTTTCAGCATTCCACACTTCTTCAAGCTCTGCATACTCACGCTCTTTCTCGTTCAACTCATCGTTAAGCACATCCAAACGTTTTTCACTCGCTTCATCATGCTCGTTGCTCAGCGCTTGCTGTTCGATTTTCAGTTGAATGATTTTGCGCTCAAGTTTGTCTAGCGACTCTGGTTTAGAGTCAATTTGTAGACGAATACTAGAAGCAGCTTCATCAATTAAATCGATCGCTTTGTCGGGTAGTTGACGATCAGAAACATAACGATGCGACAAGCTAGCCGCCGCAACAATCGCCGGATCTGTAATTTCTACGTGATGGTGAAGCTCATAGCGTTCTTTTAAACCACGCAGAATTGCAATGGTATCCTCAACACTTGGCTCATCCACCAGCACTTTTTGGAAACGACGCTCAAGCGCAGCATCTTTCTCTATATACTGACGGTATTCATCTAGTGTTGTAGCGCCCACACAATGAAGTTCACCACGAGCCAGCGCTGGTTTTAGCATGTTACCGGCATCCATAGAGCCTTCACCTTTACCTGCACCAACCATAGTATGAAGCTCATCAATAAACAGAATGACGTTGCCTTCTTCTTTGGCTAGTTCATTCAATACCGACTTCAAGCGCTCTTCAAATTCACCACGGTACTTCGCACCCGCAACAAGTGCGCCCATATCTAATGAAAGCACTCGGCGACCACGTAGCCCCTCTGGAACTTCATTATTAATGATGCGCTGAGCCAAACCTTCTACGATTGCTGTTTTACCAACACCTGGTTCACCAATGATTACAGGGTTGTTTTTAGTACGGCGTTGCAATACTTGGATGGTACGACGAATTTCGTCATCACGACCAATAACCGGATCCAACTTACCCTGCTCTGCACGTTCAGTAAGGTCTATGGTGAACTTTTCCAACGCTTGTCGAAGTTCTTCCGCATTCGGGTCATTAACCTTTTGGCCACCTCTGATCTTTTCGATCGCTTGACTCACTTTTTGCTCGGTCAAGCCCATCTCTTTCAATAACTGACCAAGTGGACCACGGTCTTCTAATGCTGCAAGCAAGAAGACTTCGGAGGAAATGTAGGAGTCCTGACGCTTTTGAGCCACTTTGTCACACAAATTGAAAAGCGTACCCATAGAGCTAGACAGCTGAACATCACCACCGATGCCACTGACTTTAGGCAGTCGATCTAACATTTCGCTCAATTTAGAGCGTAGATGAGTCACGTCGACATCTAACATTGTTAGCAGTGGACGAATTGGGCTACCGTTCTGATCAAGCAATGCCACCATTAGGTGCACTGGTTCGATATATTGATGATCGCGCCCTAACGCTAGTGACTGAGCATCAGAGATAGCGATTTGAAACTTGCTTGTGAATCTATCAAGACGCATATCTTCCTTCCTAACCTCAACTGAAGAAAATTCTTTTGACAGTTAGAAAGATGGATACGCAGAGAGGGAATTTCAAGGGAGAGAATTAATAAAGATAGCTTTGCAAAAATGAAGCTATGCATCTTTGTACTTTTGGGTTGTAGTGGTTAGTCCTCGATCCAAATAAAAGTCGCTTGTCTACCCGTCACACCATCACGACGATATGAGTAAAAATCTTCTCTATTTTGGAAAGTGCACAATCCGGAATCAAATACTTGAGTGACCCCAGCTTTGTTAAGACGTTGAGTTGCAAGCTTGGACATATCAGCCAGCCACTTACCTTCAACATTACGAGGTGTAAAAGCTTGATGCGCTTGAGAATCAAAATCTAAAAAGGATTGTAAGACATCCTCACCCACTTCAAATGCTTGAGGTCCAATTGCAGGACCAAGCCACGCTATTACTTCACCAGAAAATAGCGCTAGTGCATTTTCAACAATACCATTTGCTAAACCGCGCCAACCAGCATGCACGGCTGCCACTTGGCTGCCCTGTGTATTGGTTAATAGAACAGGTAAACAATCTGCAGTCATCGCAGAACAGACAATATTATTTGAAGAAGTAAACACACCATCAGCGTCAAGTACTTGTGTTGTTGGTGTGCTTACTTGAGCTACCACAGTAGAGTGAGTTTGATTCAACCAAATTGGCGCATTTAGCATATTCGCTTGTTGCGCCAACCAATTACGGTTCTTCTCTACTATAGACGCATCATCCCCAACATGCGTACCAAGGTTCAACCCTTGATATGGCGAAGTCGAAAAGCCTCCGACTCTTGTAGAGGCGAAAGCTTTAACATTTTTCGGCGCGGACCAATTGGGAACAATCGTCTTCATATTAGAACTCGTCAGGTAGACCGAACTCTTCTGTATCTTTACGCAGCGCTTCTGTCATCTCTACCATGTCATCAGGAACTGGAGCGTGGAACTCTAGCTCTTCACCAGTGATAGGATGTTCGAAACGTAGCATTACCGCGTGCAATGCTTGACGATCAAAACCACGAATCATGGCTGTTAGCTCTTCCGATGCACCTGTTGGGATACGAGCACGACCGCCATAAGCAGTATCACCGAGTAGCGGATGCTGTAGGTAAGACATATGAACACGGATTTGGTGCGTGCGACCGGTTTCTAGACGAAGACGGATACGTGTGTGTTCACGGAAATGCTCTGCAACACGGTAATGCGTTACCGCCGGTTTACCCAGAGGCGCAACTGCCATTAGCGTACGCTTAGTCGAGTGACGACCAATTGGCTGATCCACTTTACCACCCGCCGTCATACGACCGATTGCAATCGCTTCGTACTCACGAGTGATGTTACGTTTTTGCAAAGCGCGAACCAGACGAGTTTGTGCCGGAACAGTTTTCGCAACCACCATTAGACCAGTGGTGTCTTTATCTAGACGGTGTACGATACCTGCACGAGGTACTTCAGCGATGTCTGGGTAGTGATGCAGCAATGCGTTTAGTACTGTGCCGTCTGGAGTACCCGCACCTGGGTGTACAACAAAATCACGAGGCTTGTTGATTACGATGATATCTTCATCTTCGTAGACGATATCTAGCGGGATATCTTGTGCTTCCCAGCGTTCTTCATCTTCCAGCTCGGCTTGCAAGGTAATTTCCTCACCACCCATTACTTTGGTGCGAGGTTTAGTGACAACTTCACCATTCACTTGTACCTTCCCGTCAAGCAACCACTCTTTCAAGCGAGAACGAGAGAAGTCCGCGAACAATTCGGCGATAGCTTGGTCTAAACGTTGACCTAACTGGCTATCTTTTACGGTGTTGGTTAAAACAATCTGCTGAGCCATATCGAACTTTTTTAAAAACTGTGAGACTAATGCTCACGACTGTGGAAAAATAGACTATTACGTCATTGTATCTGTTACTGGAAAGAAAGTAACGGCAGCTTAAGAAATATTTAGATTCAAGGAACAGACTCCTGATATGAAACATCAGACTTTAACAGGCCTTTTAGCGGTATCCCTTCTGTTTGGCTGTGCAAGCAAAGAAGAAATCGTTCCTGATGTGCCACCTTCTGAACTGTATGCAGACGCGCAAACTTCTCTGCAAAGCGGTAACTGGCTTTCTGCCATCGAGAAATTAGAAGCTTTGGATTCGCGTTACCCGTTTGGTGCCTACTCTGAGCAGGTACAACTTGACCTTATCTACGCGTACTACAAAAACGACGACCTAGCACTCGGTCTAGCAACTATTTCTCGCTTTATGCGTTTGAACCCGACTCATGAAAAAATGGACTGGGTGTTGTACATGCGTGGTTTGAGCCACATGGCACAAGATCGTAACTTCATGCATGACCTATTTAACGTTGATCGTAGTGACCGTGACCCAGAGCCCGTTAAGAAAGCATTTGATGATTTCAAAAAACTGCTAGAGCGTTACCCGAACAGCCCATACGCGGAAGATTCACAGAAACGCATGGTGGCGCTGAAGAACCGTCTTGCAAACTACGATCTTGCGACAGCAGATTTCTACTTGCGTCGTGAAGCTTGGATTGCGGCGATTAACCGTTCTCAAGAGCTTCAAAAGACTTTCCCTGACACAGAAGCAGCTCGCAAGTCGCTTGAGATTCAACTAGAAGCTTACAAACAGTTGAAACTGGATGACGCCGTTGCCAGAACGGAAGAGCTTATCAAGCTAAACCCAGCAAACTAATCCTCAACCGCCACAGCTCAAACTGTGGCGGTTTTGTTTTCCCTTCTTATTTTTACTCCACCCGCTAACTTGATGATTTTTTGAGCGCTACTTATGCTTAAAGTTCTCCTTCACCATCAACATGGATGTGAACGTGACATTATCAAAGTTATGGATAGGATTGCTGCTTCTACTCTCAGCATCGAGCTTTTCTCTTGAGCTCTCCCCTCTTAGACAACCACCTTACACGGGGGATCTGGATGTCATTAAAGAGAAAAATGTTTTACGCGTATTAGTGTCTGCCGACCTTGGTTTCTATTACATAGAAGGTGGAGAACCAAAAGGCATTGGTGCAGAACTATTGGCTCATTTCGAAAAAGAGCTCCGTAAGCTCAAACCAAAACTCAACATTCAAATTATCCCAGTTTCACGCGATGAGTTGCTACCTTCTCTTGAGCAAGGTTTAGGGGATTTAGTGGTTGCCAATCTCACCATTACCGATGCACGCAAGAAGCTGGTCGATTTTAGCGATCCTGCTATTACCGGGATTGAAGAATGGGTCATCACTAACAAAAAAACACCAGCAATGACGAAGATTGAACAACTGAGTGGCAAAGAAATTTGGGTTCGTGCCAGTTCGAGTTATTTCGAGAGCATTCAGGTATTAAACAAACAGCTTAATAAAAAAGGCTTACCACCAGTGGTGGTGCACTTTATTGAAGAGACGCTGCAAGACTATGAACTGGTAGGAATGCTAAACAATGGCTATATCAAAGCTATCGTACTTGATAGCCACAAAGCCAAGCTGTGGATGAACTTTATGGATGACATCCGAGCACACACCAAGATTCCGATTAGAGAAGGGGGTGAAATTGGTTGGGCCATGCGCCATAACAGCCCGGAGCTAAGAAAAGCGGTCAACAAGTTCATCCAAACTTCCAAGTCCGGAACACTACTGGGCAACGTCATTTATGGAAAATACATCGATAACACCAATTGGCTCAACAAAGCACTGAACCCCAAAAAGATTGCTCAGCTTGAAAAGCTCTCATCACTGTTTGCTAAGTATGGGGAGAAGTACGACTTTGACTACCTCCTCATCGCAGCGGTGGCCTATCAGGAATCAGGGTTCGATAACAGTCTAGTATCAAGCCGTGGTGCCGTTGGTATTATGCAAATCTTACCGAGTACGGCGAGTGACCCTAATGTGAACATTAAGAATGTCCGTAATCTAGAGAACAACGTTCATGCAGGGGTGAAATACTTAGCGTTTCTTCGCCGGTATTACTTCAGTGATAGCAACATAACTAAAGAGAACAAGCTCTACTTAACGTTAGCTGCATACAATGCTGGACCTGGAAACATTGAGAGAATGCGTAAACGTGCCGCTCAGCAAGGTTACGATCCGAATGTATGGTTCAATAATGTGGAGGTCGTAACACGTAGAAGCTTAGGGGAAACCATCAGGTACGTAACGAATGTGAACCGCTACTACGTGATCTACAAACAGTTAGAAAGTCTCGACCTAGCAAAAACTCTCGATAATGTTCTGCTTGTGCCTGATGACCCTGTCTTTATGACGCCATTGCGCAGCGTCAGCCAAACGCCTCAATTGAAAACACACTAGCTAGAAACCAAAAACGCCGCTCATTTGTTGAGCGGCGTTTTTGAATCTAACTTATTGTGCACTTTAAGAGTGATCTGATTCACATCTTTGATCTGGTTAATTTTTAACTAACTAGAATTACAGGCCGTATAACTCCCCTAAAAACGGGTTAGTTTTCAGCTCAGTACTCTATCCAATCTAATGATTTCGAATCCGATAACAAGCAATTTTCACATAAATCTCAGCAGTTCTTGAGTGAGATCACATTCATTTTTCATCTCGAAAAACCCATCCAAAAAAGCGATCTAGATCACATTCTTTTCTCCTCAAAGCGGTAATCTGAACTCAACCCATGAGGGATGAAACAGAGGAAAAACATTTATGACAATGAACATTACTGGTAAAAACATCGAAATCACCTCTGCAATCCGCGCTCATATTGAGAGCAAATTTAAAAAGCTGGAGAAATGGCAAGTAGACATCATTGGATGCCAAGCAACATTCAGCGAGGAACCAAACAAACAGAAGAAATTCGAAGCCGTTATTAAAGTTCCTAAAGGCCAGCTAATCGCCTCAGCAACTCACGAAGATCTTTACGCAGCTATTAATGAAGTGGAGCAAAAACTAGAACGACAACTGAATAAGCTGACCCACAAACCTGAAGCTCGACGTGCGAATAAGCCTGAGCTAGTGGAAGAAGAAGAGTAAAACGTCCAGATTGAGGAAGTAGCGCCGAAAGGCGCTATTTTTTTGCTTGACGCTCCCCGCCTGCTTGCTTATTGTGTTTAAACACTCACAAATTAAGCACTATTTATGCACTCAACTAACCTGTTTCTTTTTGACTTCTTTTTCCTTCCATAGTTGGAGGGGCTAACTCGTTTGTGAAAGAAAAGTCAAAAACAAACAGAAAGCCTCCCAAATCGGGGGGCTTTTTTTATAAGGAAAGAATTGATGACTGACCAACCTATTTCCCTGGAAGAAATTCGTTTACGTTTGAATGAACTCGATGACGAGTTATTAAGCCTGCTGTCCGAACGCCGTAAGCTCAGCATTGAAGTCGCTAAAAGCAAAGTTCAAACTTCGAAACCTGTTCGTGATGCCGTCCGTGAACAACAGCTTCTAGTAAAACTGATCACCAATGGTCGTGATAAATACGAACTCGACGCTCAGTACATCACCAAACTTTTCCATACCATCATTGAAGACTCGGTCCTTCTTCAACAAAGCTACCTACAAAACCTTGTTAACCCACAGCAAAGCCGTAAGCCACTTGCTCGTGTTGCTTTTCTTGGTGCGAAAGGCTCTTACTCACACCTTGCAAGTCGCGAATACTTCAGCCGCAAGAACACAGAGTTAATTGAACTCAACTGTGAACACTTCAAAGAAGTGACTCAAACGGTCGAATCAGGTCATGCTGATTATGGTGTGCTGCCAATTGAAAACACCAGTTCAGGCTCGATCAATGAAGTCTACGACCTACTGCAACACACAACGCTGTACATCGTTGGTGAACTGACTCAACCAATTGAACATTGCTTGGTGGCAACCAAAGACATTCGTCTTGAGAACATCAAAACGCTTTACTCTCATCCACAACCACATCAACAATGCGGCGAGTTCCTGAGTCGCATGAAAGGCGTGAAACTAGAATCTTGTGCAAGTACTGCAGATGCGATGCAAAAAGTGCAAGAGCTCAATCGTGATGATGTAGCGGCAATCGGTAATGCTTCAAGCGGTAAGCTTTATGGTCTACAAGCGATTCAGGGCAATATCGCAAACCAAACCGAAAACCACACACGCTTTATCGTAGTTGCGCGTAAACCAGTAGAAGTATCGACACAGATCCCTGCAAAAACCACACTGATCATGTCGACTTCTCAAGAAGCAGGCTCACTGGTTCAAACACTATTGGTACTTCAACGTTACGGCATCAATATGACCAAACTAGAATCACGTCCAATCATGGGTAACCCATGGGAAGAAATGTTCTACGTTGACCTTGAATCTCATCTTGGTTCGAACGAAATGCAACAGGCAATTGATGAGCTAACTAAAATCACTAAGCACTTGAAAGTACTAGGCTGTTATCCAAGTGAGAATGTGAAACCGACTCAAGTTAAACTGAGCTAAAAGACATCCGTAGGTAAAAAGATCATGGCAGGCCAAAAAGTCGTTATCGCATCACTTAACCCAGCGAAAATCAAAGCCGTAGAGAGTGCTTTTCACAGTGCTTTCCCTGAGCAGAAGTTTGAATTCATTGGGGTCAGCGTTCCAAGTGAAGTCGCAGATCAACCAATGACAAATGATGAAACACATCTCGGAGCTCTGAATCGCGTTCGTAACGCTAAAGCCGAAATAACGAATGCCGATTTCTATGTCGGTTTAGAAGCAGGTATTGAAGGGAAAGTCACATTTGCTTGGATGGTGGTTGAATCTGATACGCATCGCGGGGAATCTCGCTCTGCAAGCTTGATGTTGCCACCAGAAGTACTACAGAAGCTTAAACATGCCAATGAACTTGGTGATGTGATGGATGAAGTGTTTGGTACCGACAACATCAAACAGAAAGGTGGTGCAATTGGGTTGCTAACTCAAAACCAACTGACTCGTAGCTCGGTGTATCATCAAGCTTTGATTCTGGCGTTGATTCCATTTACGAATCCCGAGCACTTCCCTGCGAATTTATAACCGCTTTTAGACTCATGGCTAAATAATACACGAATTAAAAAGGGCGGTTTTTCCGCCCTTTTTACTGTCTATGATATAGAAACTCAAACGACCTTACTGAGCACCTTGCTCGAGCAACGTCTTGAGTTTGTCCTTATCGACTTCCGACTTTGACTTCAACTCATTTGAGCCGCGAGTGATCG
Source organism: Vibrio sp. Y29_XK_CS5 (assembly GCF_024181835.1). Lineage (NCBI taxonomy): Bacteria > Pseudomonadati > Pseudomonadota > Gammaproteobacteria > Vibrionales > Vibrionaceae > Vibrio > Vibrio sp. Y29_XK_CS5. The sequence goes on along the minus strand of NZ_JAMZAM010000003.1, from coordinate 520,361 downwards.
TTGCTATGCCAACCCCCAGCATTTGACTGATTTGACGTTGAGAAAGCTCACCTTTCAGCAATTCATTCAGAATGTTCACACGTGCGGTGAGTGATTCTCTCTCATCCGGTGTCATTAGCATGGTCAACAACATCTCATGTTGCTGGTTATCCACACTTGAGCGGATCAATTCAACAATCTGCTGCCAGTCTTTGTACTCAGGTTCGTGTGACATCAAGTTACCTCACTCAATACTTGGTATTGATCTCATTTGGGGTCAAGAACGCACCATCGACACCTAAAAGGTCACGGTAATACGTTTCAAACATCAAAATGTTCTGCACATAACCGCGAGTCTCTTTAAACGGAATCGCTTCAATAAAGGAATAAGCGTCCACTTTTCCTTGGGTTCGCTCTCGCCACGTTTTTACTCGGTTAGGTCCTGCATTATAAGCGGCGAGCGCAAAAATACGATTATTATCGTAATCCTCCATTAACCCTTGTAAGTAATGGCTACCTATTTCAATATTCTTACCTACATTGTACAAGTCTTCCGTACCTTGGTATTTAAGCTTGTATTTACGAGCAGTGTACTTCGCGGTTGCAGGCATAATTTGCATCAAGCCACGAGCACCAACGGGTGAGCGAGCCTCAGAGTCCAGTGCACTTTCTTGTCGAGCCAAAGACATCATAGTAATAGGATCGATGTTATGTTTCTCGGCATAGAAATTAAACCACCAGCGGTGAGCGACAGGAAAACGCAGAGGAATGTTGTCCCACATTTTAGCTTGAATACTCGCTGTTACCGTTAAATTATGCCAACGTTTAGAAGCAGCATAAGCCGCCAACATCTTTTTCTCTTCTTTACCAACACGACGCAGCAAATGTGCCCATTCACTTTTGGCAGCAGCAATTTTGTCGGTTTCAATCAACTCTTCAATTCGCACTAACGATTTTTGGTAAGGTTGAACAACCTTTTTATCGAGCTTCACGGTACTCGATGGATACTTAATCGACTGACCAATCGCATTCGCTGCAGCAACACTATAAAAATTCCGTTGACCCGCCAATTTAGCCAAGCGCTGTTTGCCCGCGACTTTATCACCCAACGCCATCTCACTGCGTCCTAACCAGTATTGCCACCGAAGCGTCGCTTGTTCTTTTTCATTTAAAACTGCAATCCACTTCTGTACCCCTTTCCAATCACCATTTTGAATCGATAAACGAATGCGGCTTTCAATCAAGGGTAAATTCTTACTCGATTTCGTCTTATCATCACGCCATTGAGCCAACGAATCTGACTCGGTACGAATCAAACGAATCGCAATATAGTCAGCTAATGCTTGCGCTTTCTCTGGTGAAAACTTCTGTCCTTTCACAACGATTGCGTAAGCGTCTTGCGCCTTTTTTGTATCCTTACGCGCTAGTTTTTCTAACGCGAATTCACTTTGAGCACGGTTGAAATCATTAGCAGGTTGTTTCTTAGCAAATGCAGCGACCGTTTCTGGTTTATCAAACAGTGCCTTCATCGCTTTGGCTTGCTGCTGCGCCTTGCTTGATTTAGGCAGTTTTTGTAGGTAACTCAATAAACCACCGTTACGCGCATCAAACGCCAGCAACATGCGTTGTAAGATAAGTTCATCAGAGCGCTCACCCGCTTTATCCCACGCAGAGAATAATGGGTCACACTCATCTGCAATGCTGCTGCCACGCAACCACATGTGTTCTGCACCTTTGAACGCAGCCACTTGTTTGCCTTGATTTAATTGGGCGACGTAAAAAATACATTGATAGCGCTCACCACTTGGTTCCACTCTCTGAAACTCAGTAATGGTTTTCCAATCTTTCTGACGATAAAGGTTATCTAAGTAAGGGGCACGAATTCGACGTGAGAATGGAAAAGCCTCATGGTCTTTAATAAATTCGTCTACCTGTTGTGGAGACTTACTCGATAATTGCCTCAGAAACACCCGATAATCCACATAAGGAGTCAGTGGATAGTTGGCGATTTTTGAACGGATAGATAAGTAACCATCAATGTCATTCTTATCTAATAGGTCTTGAGCTTGTTCATAGACCTGGCGCTGCTTTTCTAAACTCAGCGCAGCGTTTGCTGATACGCTAACCGCACATAAAGCGGCTGCATAACATACTCTTTTAGCCAATTCAGATACGTTGAATCTCATGTGCGTCATTTTCCTCAGACGTTTATCACTCCATGCCTTACTAATGAAGAATACAAAGCGTAGTAAGTCATAAAGCATATGCATCTATTTACACCGTATTAAGTTCTCATTGTAAAGCGACTTGATGTAATAAATGTTGTACTCGTGAAACTTTAGAACCCTTAAAGACAAATAGATTCCCAACAATCCATTCTTCCTGATGAATCGCAGCACATTGAATTAAGGGTGAACAAGAAAAGTGTATACCCTAAAGTTGTGAGTTTCCGGTCAGCAATGAAGAAGAAATCACATGAGCGGCGAATTTCTTGCAATGCGGTAACAAAACTCAAGGAGTTGGTATAAAATAGACGCTTTGAATGACAGTTAATTTAGGAACGATCGGCAATGGCTGAATACGTATATACCATGTCGCGGGTGAGCAAAATCGTGCCACCTAAGCGTCAAATTCTTAAAGACATCTCTCTAAGCTTCTTCCCAGGTGCAAAAATCGGTGTTCTAGGTCTGAACGGTGCGGGTAAATCAACTCTGCTACGTATCATGGCGGGCATCGATACTGATATCGATGGTGAAGCACGTCCACAACCTGGTCTAAACGTAGGTTACCTACCTCAGGAGCCAGTACTAGACGAATCAAAAACCGTTCGTGAAGTGGTTGAAGAAGCGGTATCTGATGTTGCAGACGCGCTGAAGCGTTTGGATGCGGTATATGCTGCGTATGCAGAACCAGACGCAGACTTCGATGCACTTGCAAAAGAGCAAGGCGAACTAGAAGCGCTAATTCAAGCGAAAGACGGTCATAACCTAGACAACGCGCTAGAGCGTGCGGCTGATGCACTTCGTCTACCTGAGTGGGATCAAAAGATTGCAAACCTATCTGGTGGTGAACGTCGCCGTGTTGCTATCTGTCGTCTTCTTCTAGAGAAGCCAGACATGCTACTACTAGACGAACCAACCAACCACTTGGATGCTGAGTCTGTTGCATGGCTAGAGCGCTTCCTAGTTGATTACACAGGCACTGTAGTTGCGATTACCCACGACCGTTACTTCCTAGATAACGCTGCGGGTTGGATCCTAGAACTTGACCGTGGTGAAGGTATTCCATGGGAAGGTAACTACACGTCTTGGCTAGAGCAAAAAGATGCACGTCTACAACAAGAAGCATCTCAAGAAAAAGCTCGTCAAAAGACCATTGAGAAAGAACTTGAATGGGTTCGTCAAAACCCTAAAGGTCGTCAAGCGAAGTCTAAAGCACGTATGGCGCGCTTTGAAGAGCTGCAAAACACTGACCACCAAAAACGTAACGAAACCAACGAGCTGTTCATCCCACCAGGTGAGCGTCTAGGTGATAAAGTTATCGAAGTGAACAACCTGACGAAATCATTCGACGGTCGCGTTCTTATTGATGACCTATCATTCAGCATGCCTAAGGGTGCAATCGTAGGTATTATCGGTGCCAACGGTGCTGGTAAATCGACCCTATTCAAGATGCTAAGCGGCACAGAACAGCCTGATTCAGGTACGATTGAGCTAGGTGAAACCGTGAAGCTAGCGTCCGTTGAGCAGTTCCGCGACTCAATGAACGACAAGAACACCGTATTCCAAGAAATTTCTGAAGGCGCTGATATCATCAAGATCAACAACTTCGAAATTCCTGCACGTGCTTACTGTTCTCGCTTCAACTTCAAAGGTTCAGATCAACAGAAGATTATCGGCGAACTGTCTGGTGGTGAGCGTAACCGTGTACACCTTGCTAAGCTTCTTAAAGCTGGCGGTAACGTACTATTACTCGATGAGCCAACCAACGACCTTGACGTTGAAACACTACGTGCGCTAGAAGAAGCTCTACTAGAGTTCCCTGGCTGTGCAATGGTTATCTCGCACGACCGCTGGTTCCTAGACCGTATCGCGACACACATCATCGACTACCGCGATGAAGGTCAAGTTAACTTCTACGAAGGTAACTATAACGAGTACATGGAATGGCTGAAGAAGACGCTTGGTCCTGAAGCGGCTGAGCCACACCGTATCAAATACAAGCGCGTATCGAAGTAATTTCGACCGCAGGTTGATGTGCGGTATTTCACCTTACATCTCACCTTTGCTTGTAATTCGTACAAAGGTCGCTATCATAGCGACCTTTGTTGTATGTGTTGCATAAATAGCTCAAATGCCCTTGTAGCATGTAAAGAGCCTAACCTTTAGCCAGCATAACTCTGTAGCATTTTCGACATTTCAAACACAAAAATCGAACATTTTTTGTTCTATTTGGTATAGTCTTGCCATTGTTTGACACTTTACGAGAAAGCTCTATGACGGAAAGACGACGCTTTTCACGCATCATCTACCAAGTACCAGCCTTAATTGAACAGAGAGATTTGGTAATACCAGCTACCATTCAAGACCTTTCTTTACATGGCTTGTTATTAAAAGCTGAAGATGCAAAAAAACTGAATTTATTACAGCCCGTAGAAGTCGGTTTTTCGTTTATTCAATCAGAGCAAACCATGCGATTAAATGCTGACGTCATTTCAATTGCAGACAATGAAGTTCGGCTAAAGATCAGCAACATAGACATCGACAGTATTAGCCAATTAAAACGATTCATAGAATTGAATGTAGGCAATAACGAGCTCCTAAATCGAGAGTTAGAACACCTTTCGGATTTAGGGGAAGAATAAACTGAACGCCTGCTTTAGTAACAATAATCATGTCTAGAAAAATCATCATGCAGATCCCAACCAAAGATGGGAATCAGCAATTTCATTTGGGTCGCCTTTCGATCCTAACCATTTGCGCATCGGTCATTGCGCTACCGGCTGTCATTGGTGGCGCTTGGTATATGAACCAAAAACAGGTTCATGACACACAAACATTAAACCAGACCATCGCAAAGCTTGAGAGCGAGAAAGCACAAATCACTGCATTGTACGAAGAGCAGTTGGACACCAACCATTCATTATCTCAGTCTCTGACGGACAAAAATAACCAAATACAACTTCTCGGGAAGCGCGTATTTGATGTTGAATCCGTACTCGGCTTGGCAGATGAAGAGTTAATAGGTGAAGAAAGCAATCTCGCGTTAGAAGAGCGGATCGATGCAGCTGCGATAGACTCAGCGGTCAGAGCCACCATGTTTCGCTTGATACCAAACGACAGCCCGATGACCTACCAACGTATTTCATCTTCATATGGCAGTCGTATTAACCCTATTTCTGGTAAACGCCATGTTCACACCGGTATCGATCTCACCTGCAAACGCGGTGAAGAGATCCTGGCTCCAGCAGATGGAGTTGTGGAGACAGTACGACCAAGTAACAGAGGTTACGGCAACTACCTAACTCTGCGTCACTCTTTTGGTTTCTCGAGCTCTTTTGCCCACTTAAACCGTTTTAAAGTGAAAAGTGGTCAGTTCGTAAGTAAAGGTGATGTGATTGCACAATGTGGTAATTCAGGTAACTCAACTGGACCACACTTACATTATGAGGTGCGCTTCTTAGGTCGTGCGTTGAATCCTCAATATCTGATGGATTGGACACCAGAAAACTTCAACTACGCATTCGAGAAAGAGAAAAAGGTGAAATGGGGACCATTGGTTCAATTGATTGATAATGTCGTTCGTCTGCAAATCAATCTGACTAACTCACCTTACCGTGATACTAGCATCAGCACCGTATCAAGCGAAGATAAGACAGGAACCGCAACCAACTAAGGCTTTGCGCTCCTTTTCTTCACTTCACATATAAAATGAGCAGCCTCAGGGCTGCTCATTTTATCTATCAAGTCGGTGTTTATCCACGATGGATATTGTCATTCGCTTGTTTTAGCAGATTCTGACTCTCGTTCATAAATTGTTGAGAGTACTCACCAAACCAATCACTGACTTGTTCAAAGCTTTCAACAAATTCTGCTTTGTCTTTGCTATCCAAAATGCTCAGCGCCTCACCAAAACGTTGGTGGAATCGCTTAATCATATCGATGTTCTCTTGCGACGAAAGAATAATGTCACCGTAGAGGTTTGGATCTTGACCAAACAAACGCCCTACCATCGCTAACTCCAAGCGGTAAATTGGCGAGCTCAACTTTAACAACTGTTCAATGTTTGGATTCTCTTTACTTAGGTGCATACCATAAGCAAACGAAGTGAAGTGACGCAGCGCCTGAATCAATGTCATGCCATGATCGTGCTCTTTCGCATCAATTTGGCACAGGCTTGCGCCCCAAATCCCAAACTGTTGCAATAGCCATTGGTATTGTTCGTTACCACGACCATCACAGTACACAATTACCTGTTTCGCTAAGCTTGGTACATCTGGACCAAACATAGGGTGTAAACCAACAACCGGACCTTGGTGCACATTCAACATTGCTTGCAATGGTTTAGACTTGATGGAAGTCAGGTCACAAAGAATGCAGTCTTTTGGTAGATTGCCTAGCTTTTCAATCACACCTTCTGTCAGGTGAATCGGAACAGTAACCACCACCAGCCCAGCATCTTCCAAGATGTCGCCTGCATGATCCCAGTCTTTACTGCCCAGCACTTTAACTTGGTAACCAGAAAGCTTAAACATTCGACCAAACAGACCACCTAACTGACCATTACCACCAATAATAACCACTGAGCGCAATTCTGGGTTCAAACACTTAAAACCGGAATCTTTCTCGCTGGCATAAGACTCACGCATTGTTCGACGAAGAATGTCTTCAATCAGTTGTGGAGGAATCCCCATTTTTTCAGCTTCAGCTCGTCGTGATGCCAGCATTGCCGCCTCACGATCTGGGGCATAAATTGGCAAACCGTGTTCGCTTTTTACTTCCCCTACTTTCTCTACTAGAGCCAAACGCTGAGCTAATAGCTCCAACATTTGCTTGTCGACTGCATCAATCTGATCGCGTAATGCGTTAAGTTCAACTGCCATTGATGTTCCTTAAATCCCGTGTTGTTAGCCTTTTAGACGATTCTCTAAGAAAGGCACCAGCTCTTCGTGTGCATGACGTAATAGTGCCTCAGTTGAATCCCAATTGATACATGCGTCGGTGATCGATACGCCGTATTTCATCTCTTCGAGTGGCAGGTCAGAAGATTGATTACCTTCATTGATATGGCTCTCGATCATCAAGCCAATGATTGACTTGTTTCCTTCACGGATTTGATGAATCACATCTTCTGCGACCAATGGTTGACGACGGTAATCTTTACGCGAGTTCGCATGGCTACAGTCCACCATCAGCGAAGCATCGAGACCAGACTTCGCCATCTCTTGCTCACATTCAGTCACTGATACTGAATCGTAGTTGGTTTGCTTACCTCCACGTAAAATGACATGACCATTTGGGTTGCCTTGTGTCGTTAGCAGTGCCACTTGGCCTTCACGGTTAATTCCCATGAAACGATGACTAGAAGAAGCCGCTTGCATCGCGTTAACAGCAGTTGCCAAGCTACCATCCGTACCATTCTTAAAACCAATAGGCATAGAAAGACCACTTGCCATCTCGCGGTGAGTTTGTGACTCCGTAGTGCGAGCACCGATCGCCGCCCAGCTAAAAGTATCCGCAAGGTATTGTGGGCTGATTGGATCAAGAGCTTCTGTTGCTAGCGGGATTTCCATCTCTGCCAATTCAACCAGCAGTTCACGACCAACATGCAAACCATGTTCAATGTCGAAGCTACCATCTAGGTGTGGGTCATTGATCAAACCTTTCCAACCAACCGTGGTTCGAGGTTTTTCAAAGTAAACACGCATTACAATATACAGTTGGTCGCTTAGTTGTTCTGAAAGGGCTTTTAGGCGCTTAGCGTAGTCCTTCGCTGCCTCTACGTCATGAATAGAACATGGTCCACATACAACAAGCAGACGATGATCTTTCTTGTGAATGATGTCAGCGATGGTTTGACGAGACTCTTGAATGAAACGACGTGCCTTTTCACTCAAAGGAAGCTTAACTTTTAGCTCCTCAGGCGTGATCAGTACTTGTTCTTCGCTGATGTTGATGTTGCTCAATTCACTTCTTTGCATAACTTCGACCTGTATATTTTTGTTTACACTCAACCAATTCCTTGGTGAGACAACTAAGCTTTATCGACAAGATAACAGGCTACAAAAGAAATACAAGCGTACACAATAAAAAACATTTAATGTAAACTTAAATTTACACACAAAGAAAAAGCCGAAATGCAGGGCACTTCGGCTTAAAATAGGTGTTTTCGACAGTTTACGTATCCCCCCAAGTAAACCAATACTCAAGGTTTACATGGCTAACCAATCAATCGCTTCATGGCTTCAGTAGCGTCTTTCCACTCTTGAGACAATTTTAACTCGCTTAGTGTAAAGTTTTGTTTTTTCAGCAAGGCATCAGCAAGAGGAACGGAAGTAATTGGCAGGTTATCGAGTACTTCCACCTGTGCATCGCGCTTGTTACAAACTAATAGCATGTCACAACCTGCTTTTAATGCCTGTATGCCTCGCTGGGCAGGACCACCCATAATTGCGGCACCTTCCATGGTCAAATCATCAGAGAAGATCAAACCTTTAAAACCAAGTTGTTGGCGCAAGATTTGTTTTAACCAGTACTCTGAACCACTTGCAGGTTGATCATCATAATTGGGGAAAATGACATGAGCAGGCATCATCGCATCTAAGATGCCGGAATCGATTTGCGCTTTGAAAATAGCCATATCTTGCTCAAAGATATCACTGCGCTCATCGTACGGAGTCTCTAGATGTGAATCAGCAATCACACCGCCATGACCAGGAAAGTGCTTACCTGTTGTTGCCATACCGACACTCTTCATGCCATGCATGTAAGCAGAACTGTGACGCAAAATTGTGTCCATATCCTCACCAAAAGCTCGACTGCCGATCGCTTTACACTGATGGCCTTTATCCAGCACAGGCGCGAAACTTAGGTCAATGTCATGAGCTATCAGCTCTGCGGCCATCAACCAACCACCCATGCGTGCCAGTTCCTCACTATTTTGGTGCTTGGCATATTCGTCAGCCGCTGGAATGAGAGAGAAGCCTTCACGGAAACGCTGAACGCGCCCGCCCTCTTGGTCAACACCAATCAAAATCGGACGTTTCGCCGCTTTACGGATAGACTGGGTAAGAGCTTGAAGCTGCTTGCTGTCGTGGTAGTTACGTGTAAATAAAATCAAACCACCAACCGTTGGATGTTCCAAAATTTCTCTGTCTTCTGCAGTCAGTTCGTAGCCTGCAACATCAACCCATAACGGTCCCATTGTTTCTCCTCAAAATCGGCTGAATATCTCGTATTCGATGAGGTTATTCGCTTCAGAATTGCTTTACAATAAGTGAATCGAAGAATTGACGGAATCGGCTGTGAATCTTAACAATCTGTACATTGGCGTAATGTCTGGAACCAGCATGGACGGTGTGGATACGGCACTGGTAGAAATTGAAAATGACCATGTTTGCCTAATTGCGCACGATGATTACCCAATGCCGCCTCACATTAAACAAATGCTTCTGTCGATTTGCACAGGACAAGACACTAACCTGAAAGCACTTGGCGAACTGGACCACCAACTCGGGCATTTGTTTGCCGATGCCGTATTACAACTACTGAATAAATCTGGCTATTCCGCTGAGCAAGTCCGAGCCATTGGCAATCATGGTCAAACCGTTTTCCACCAGCCAACTGGCGATCTGCCCTTCACTACTCAACTGGGTGATGCCAACATCATTGCGGTCAAAACCGGTATTGATACCGTGGCAGATTTTCGACGCAAAGACATGGCGCTAGGTGGACAAGGTGCACCACTTGTTCCTGCGTTTCACAAAAGCATCTTTGCGATGCAAGACTCCACAACGGTAGTGCTTAACATCGGTGGTATTGCCAATATCTCTGTATTACATCCCGAGCAGCCGGTGATTGGTTATGACACCGGTCCGGGTAATATGTTGATGGACGCATGGTGTGAGCAGAATACTGGACAAGGCTTCGACAAAGACGCCCAATTTGCTCTGCAAGGTAAGATCAATGCAGCTTTACTGGCTCAACTGTTGGAGGCTCCTTATCTTGCGATGCCACCGCCTAAAAGCACAGGGCGAGAACTGTTCAATATCGATTGGTTACATCAACAGCTAACGAATCACCGTGTCTCTGTACAAGATGTACAACGCACACTTTGCGAATACTCGGCAATGACCATTGCTGTCGAAGTGGAAAAGTTCACTCATGGTCAAAAGCCTCAGCTTTTAGTGTGTGGTGGTGGAGCAAGAAACCCACTATTGATGCAACGTTTGGCAGCCCTTCTCCCTCAGTGGCAAGTCGCAACAACCAACGACAAGGGTGTCGACGGAGACTATATGGAAGCCATGGCTTTTGCTTGGCTTGCACAGCGCCACGTTCATGGATTGCCAAGCAACTTGCCAGAAGTGACAGGGGCAAGTCGTCTTGCTTCACTCGGTGTGCTCTATCCTAAAAACTAAATGAGTTGTCCTAAATACAGCTTAAAGATGAAACGAATTCAGTATTCAAAAGGCTTAAATCACTATGACAAATGACGCGCTTATTGCCGCTCTCGCTCACCTTGTTTCAGAAGGTCGCAACCCAGATACGATGGACATCGACTTATTACCATCTCTGGATATTGTTCAACGTCTTAATCAACAAGACAAACTCGTTCCACTTGCCGTTGAGAAAGCGTTGCCGGAGATCGCCCTCGCGGTAGATAAAATCACCGACGCATTTAAGGTAGGCGGTCGTTTGGTTTACATGGGCGCAGGCACCAGTGGTCGTTTAGGGGTGCTTGATGCATCAGAATGCCCACCAACATTTGGTGTGTCTGACAAGATGGTGGTTGGCTTGATTGCAGGTGGTCCAGAAGCCATCCTCAAAGCGAAAGAAGGCGCAGAAGACTCTCCAATTTTAGGTGAACAAGATTTGAAAGACATCGAGTTCACTCATCATGATGTCGTGGTCGGCATCGCCGCTAGTGGACGCACACCTTACGTGATTGGTGGTTTGGAGTACGCCAACGAGATAGGTGCGACGACAGTGGCACTGTCTTGCAACCCAGACTCACCAATTGCAGAGATCGCTAGCATCGCCATTTGTCCTGTCGTAGGTCCTGAAGCTTTAACCGGTTCAACACGTTTAAAATCAGGAACCGCGCAGAAGCTGGTTCTGAATATGCTGACCACAGCGAGCATGATCCGTTTAGGTAAGAGTTATCAAAACCTGATGGTCGACGTGAAAGCGACCAACAACAAACTGGTAGCGCGCGCCGCACGCATCGTTATGCAAGCGACCGATTGCAGCAAAGAACAAGCAACCGAAGTACTTAAGCAAACAGACTATGAAGTAAAACTGGCGATCTTGATGATCCTGACCGATCTTGATATCGATTCAGCTCGTGCGCATCTGCATCATCAAGATGGCTTCTTACGTAAAGCCGTTGAAAGTCACCAGCCAAAATGACGGGTGAGATGGTTAACCAGATTGACCAACACAAGAAAAACAAAAAGGAGACCTCAAGGTCTCCTTTCTTATTCTGATATCAAGAATCAGTCTTCATATAGCCACTCATCAAATTCTTGGTTAAGCTTGTCATTCGCTTTGCGCTTGATTTGATCAGGATTCGTCATGTTTTTCACACGGTCGACCTTATTGGTGTACTTGCTAGTGGTATTGTTTACCTTGCGCTTAACCTGGTTCTCCACATAAGTGCCATCGGTGATCTCTTTGATATTACGCTTAGTGTGATTGATGGTGTTGGTTATATGATGCTTGTCATGGTCATACTTTCGCTTCACCTTGATCGACTCTTTCAATACATTGGTTGCGCCAACGGTCAAAGGGAACAGTGCTAATACGACCAAAAAGACTTTTTTCATGCTTCTATTTCACTTCTGATTGAATCTAATCATATCAGTACATCAAAGCGATAAAATTCAAATGTCAGAAGATTAACAAGGCAAATTGCTGTCTTGATTATGAAACAGAACTAGTTACTGTATTCGTTCCAACCGCGTTGCCATTCCATTCGAAACTTCTGCGCTTGTGGTGTGCCTTCGCATACACCTTCATAGTACTGACCAGACAATCCCATCTGGTAAGCGAAATCAGGATTACAGTATTCCGTCACCCCTTCGAGATAACCTTGGTCGTAGTCACCTTGCTTAGCATTACCGAGTTGATTGAGTTCTTTCACCGTACGAGAAGTATGCCCTGCAATGCCATCTTGATAACCGATCTGATACCAATCACCAGATTGCGCTAATTCTTCCGTGGTCGCCGCACAGCCTGCCAATAAAGCCAGCGCCAAACCTAACGTTGCCTTTTTCATGATTCTTCCTTAACTAGTTGTTTTCCAAACAAGCTTACCACTAAAGCCCGTAATGTGCCGCTTATCTGTCGATTTCGCCACTTAACTCTTGAGGTAACCACTTACCCTTAATCACAGCCACTCAATGGTGAATAGAACCACTTAGCCCATCGTGCTACCACTAAGCAAACGATAAAACCACTTAATCTTTATATCGACCACTCGCTTCTCTATTCGACCACTCATCCACTGAGCGAATGCACTTAACAAAAGAGGCGAATACCATACATCCTGAGCTTAAAAAATTACCCTACCTAATAAACCAAGGACAATTGCTATGATGTGGTTTCTAACCTGTGTCGCAGCCCTTATCGGCGGATACTTCATCTACGGTGCTTTCGTTGAGAAAGTTTTCGGTATCAATGAGAATCGCCAAACTCCTGCCCATACAAAAACCGACGGTGTTGACTACGTTCCAATGTCAACCAAACGCGTTTACCTTGTTCAACTACTCAACATTGCTGGTGTTGGTCCTATTTTCGGTCCAATCATGGGTGCCCTATACGGTCCTGCCGCTATGTTGTGGATTGTTGTAGGTTGTATCTTTGCAGGTGCAGTACACGATTACTTCTCAGGCATGCTTTCTGTTCGTAATGGTGGTGCATCAGTACCAACGATTACAGGTCGCTACCTAGGTAATGGCGCAAAACACTTTATGAACATCTTTGCCATTGTCCTGCTGCTTCTTGTTGGTGTGGTATTCGTATCTGCGCCTGCTGGCATGATCACGAACCTAATTAACGACCAAACTAGCCTAAGCGTCAGCATGACAACGATGGTTGTATTGATTTTCGCTTACTACATCATCGCTACAATTGTTCCAGTTGATAAAATCATTGGTCGCTTCTACCCACTGTTTGGCGCACTACTGATCTTCATGTCTGTTGGTCTGATGACAGCTGTCGCGTTTTCTAGCGAACACACAGTGATGGGTGATTTCCAAGTAAGCGATATGTTCACTAACTTGAACCCTAACGACATGCCTCTATGGCCAGCACTGTTTATCACTATCGCATGTGGCGCTATCTCTGGCTTCCACGCAACTCAGTCACCACTGATGGCTCGTTGTATGGAAAACGAGAAAAACGGTCGCTTCGTATTCTACGGTGCGATGATTGGTGAAGGTGTTATCGCGTTAATCTGGTGTGCTATCGCTCTGTCTTTCTTCGGTACGCTTGACGGTCTTGCAGAAGCAGTGAAAAACGGCGGTCCTGGTAACGTGGTATACAGTGCTTCATTTGGTCTACTAGGTGTATTCGGTGGTGTGATTGCCTTCCTTGGTGTTGTAATTCTGCCAATCACATCAGGTGACACAGCATTCCGCTCTAGCCGTCTGATTCTTGCTGAATACTTCGGTATGGAACAAAAAACACTACGTAATCGCCTTCTAATGGCTGTACCACTATTCGTTATCGGTGGCGTTTTGACTCAAGTAGATTTCGGTATCATCTGGCGCTACTTCGGCTTCGCAAACCAAACAACAGCAGTAATGATGCTTTGGACTGCATCGGCTTACCTACTGCGCCATAACAAGTTCCACTGGATCACGACTGTCCCAGCGGTCTTCATGACAACCGTGTGTGTTACGTTCATTCTAAACAACAGTACATTAGGCTTTGGCCTGCCAATGCAAATCTCGACCATCGCAGGTATTTTGTTCTCACTAGCCGCTGCTGGCTACGTAATTAAAATCTCTAAAGGTAAAGGTGAGACTGAGCTTGCTGACGAAGAGAAACCACAAGCTGCTTCAGAAACTGCATAATGAATACCTTCGCTTGCTAACCGATTCATTATCAATGACTGGATAAAACCAAGAGCCTGCCCACCGCAGGCTCTTTTTGTTTCTCTTCTACGTTACAATAACAACATCATTTTTAGGTTAGGTTCGCTATGGAACTGGTCATCTCCCTTTTACAACAAATGTGTGTTTACTTAGTGCTGGCTTACATGCTGAGTAAAACGCCGATCATTTTGCCCCTGCTGAGTATCTCCTCTCGCCTCAGTCATCGGCTCATTTGTTATGTACTCTTCTCTGGCTTTTGTATTCTCGGCACCTACTTCGGCTTGCATATTAACGATGCTATCGCCAATACGCGTGCCATTGGTGCTGTGATGGGTGGGTTGTTTGGTGGTCCTGTGGTCGGTTTTGCTGTGGGGTTAACCGGTGGTATTCACCGCTACACACTTGGCGGTTTTACCGATTTAGCCTGCGCAATTTCTACCACGGCTGAAGGCTTGATTGGCGGCTTGCTGCATGTCTACCTTATAAAGCGTAACAAGGGAGCCATGCTGTTCAATCCAAGCGTGGTATTCAGTGTCACTTTTGTAGCAGAAATTGTGCAGATGATTCTGTTACTCGCTGTAGCCAAACCTTTCGACCAAGCCTATGCGCTTGTCTCAGCGATTGCCGCTCCAATGATCATTGCTAACTCGGTTGGTGCGGCACTGTTTATGAGTATCCTGCAAGACCGTAAAACCATTTTCGAAAAATACTCAGCCACCTTCTCCCGCCGAGCATTAAGCATCGCCGATCGCTCAGTTGGTATTCTAAGTACCGGCTTTAACAGTGAGAATGCAGACAAAATCGCCCGCATCATCTACGACGAAACCAAAGTAGGTGCCGTCGCGATCACCGACCAAGAAAAGATCCTAGCTTTCGTTGGTATCGGCGATGATCACCATAAGCCAAATACTCCTATTTCATCGCAAAGCACGCTAGATTCGATGGAAAAGAACGACATCATCTACCTTGATGGTAGCGAACGACCGTATCAATGCTCATTAGCACAAGACTGTAAGTTGGGCTCTGCATTGATAATTCCTCTGCGTGCAGGCAAAGAGGTGGTGGGAACCATTAAGCTTTATGAACCAAAACGCAAACTGTTCTCTACTGCGAATATGTCAATGGCAGAAGGGATTGCTCAGCTTCTTTCAAGCCAAATCTTGTATGGTGATTATCAGCAGCAACAAACTCTACTGGCTCAGGCAGAAATCAAACTGCTGCATGCTCAGGTGAATCCACATTTCTTGTTTAACGCGTTAAATACCATTAGTGCCATCACTCGTCGTGATCCTGACAAAGCACGAGAACTGATCCAAAATCTGTCTCATTTCTTCCGCAGTAACTTAAAGCAGAACATCAATACAGTGACGCTAAAAGAAGAATTGGCGCACGTGAATTCCTACTTATCGATCGAAAAAGCACGTTTTACCGATCGCCTAGAAGTTGAGATTGATATTGAACCAGAATTACTGGATATCAAGCTGCCGAGTTTTACTCTTCAACCTCTGGTCGAAAATGCCATCAAGCATGGTGTTTCTAATATGTTAGAGGGAGGAAAAGTGAAGATTTATAGCCAAGCACACCCTCAAGGTGCGCTGATAACGGTTGAGGACAACGCAGGTAGTTATAAGCCGCCAAAAGAGAATCATTCTGGTTTGGGTATGGAAATCGTCGATAAGCGCTTGTCGAATCAATTTGGGCGTGATTCAGCGCTAAAAATTACCTCTCAGCAGCATCAATTTACTAAAATGAGTTTTATCATTCCCCACTCGCGATAAGCGCAATGAAAACGCACAAAAGGTAATCTTGGATGTTAACCGCCCTCGTCATTGATGATGAACAGTTTGCTCGTGAAGAGTTGGCAGAGCTATTGGATGAAACGGGTCAAATTGAGGTGATTGGCGACGCGTCAAACGCCATCATGGGACTGAAGAAAATCAATGAGCTGAAACCAGATGTGGTGTTTCTCGACATCCAAATGCCTCAGGTGACGGGCATTGAGCTGCTGGGAATGTTAGACCCAGAAACTATGCCTTACGTGGTGTTTGTGACAGCTTATGATCAATACGCTATTCAAGCCTTTGAAGACAATGCCTTCGATTATTTACTCAAGCCCGTTGATCCATGTCGTTTGACCAAAACCGTCAAACGCCTTAGCAAGGTGATGAGTCAATCTGCGCTCACTCAGCAACTGTCAGCCATCGCACCAGAAAACCTCGACCAAATTCCATGTATTGGGCACAACCGCATAGTGATCATGGCGACGGAGACAGTTGAGTGTGCTTACAGTGATATTAGCGGTGTACATGTGCGCTCCACCAGCCAAACCGCAAGTACTCAATTGACCCTGAAAATCTTGGAAGAGAAAACGCCACTGGTACGTTGTCATCGACAGTATCTCGTAAGTATTAAAGCCATCAGCGAGATTAAGCTATTAGAAAACGGGCTGGCAGAAATCATTACCAAAACAGGCTTTGAGATCCCCGTGAGCCGCCGCTACTTAAAAGTACTCAAAGAGCTACTCGGCATTAGTCATTAGGGTATATACCAAAATACCCCCGAAATGGCTGGGTATAAACCATCACGAGTAGATAGAAACCACACAATCAAAAAAGGCGACCTTCTGGTCGCCTTTTGCATATTTTCATCGCCTTAATCAACTTGCTTGATTTGTAGCTCTTTTGGTACTTCGAAGAACATGTTTTCTTCGCGACCAAGCACTTCATCTACGGCTTGCGCCCCAACCAACTCTTTGATGCGATCTAGGATTTGATTAACCAGCTCTTCAGGCGCAGATGCACCAGCAGTCACACCAACCTTGCCTTTACCTTCAAACCATTCAGGCTTAATGTCTTCAGGACAATCTGTTAGGTATCCTGGCGTACCTAGCTTTTCAGCGAGCTCTTTTAAACGCGTTGAGTTTGATGAATTCTTTGAACCTACAACAACCATCACATCTACGTCAGCAGAAAGCTCACGCACAGCATCTTGACGGTTTTGCGTCGCGTAACAGATGTCATCTTTACGAGGACCTTGAATGTCTGGGAATACGCGGCGTAGCTCTTCAATTACGTCAGCGGTTTCATCAACAGACAGTGTCGTTTGGCTCACGTAGTGTAGATCAGATGGATCCTTTACGATCGCTTTTAGCTTCTCAACATCCGCTGGTGTTTCCACAAGGTACATACCGCCTGTATCACTGGAATACTGACCCATTGTGCCTTCCACCTCTGGATGACCAGCGTGACCGATCAATACCACTTCCATATTGCGACGGCTTGCACGTGCTACTTCCATATGTACTTTGGTTACCAGCGGACAGGTCGCATCAAACACAGTTAAATCACGAGACTTCGCTTCTTGGCGAACCGCTTGAGATACACCATGAGCGGAGAAAATCACAATGTTGTTGTCTGGCACTTCGTGCAGTTCTTCAACGAAGATAGCACCACGCTGTTTTAAACCTTCAACCACAAAGCGGTTGTGCACTACTTCATGTCGAACATAGATAGGTGGCTGATACATCTCTAGCGCACGTTCTACGATGCTAATCGCGCGGTCAACACCAGCACAGAAACCACGTGGGTTAGCTAACAGGATTTTCATTTCATTGCTCATGGAAGTTATCTTTTATTTGGTTCGCTATTCTACTGACAAAATTTCGACTTCGAAAGTCACGTCTTGTCCCGCGAGTGGATGGTTGAAGTCCACTGTTACTGAGTCGCCAGCAATCTCAGTAATGATGCCTGGGATTTCCATACCATCGGGACCACTGAACGCCATAATAGTGCCGACTTCAACTTCCGCTTCGCCCACAAATTTAGTGCGATCCATATGGTGGATATGGTCTGGATTTGGCATGCCAAAAGCGTCAGCCGCTTTTAGTTCAATTGCCTTTTGTTCACCTACTTGCAAGCCTAATAGGCACTGCTCAAAGTTCTCACTTAAGCTGCCGTCGCCCATCACGAACTTAGCAGGCTTGCCCATGTTATGTGTGCTGTCCGCTACAGAGCCATCTTGCATTTTGATGGTGAAATGCAGTGTTACTGCTGAATCTTGATTTATTGTTGTCACGTTACTGCTTCCTTGTTCTTGGGTTTTCCAGCGCTCTATATGATCACTCACCGTGATTACTTTTATTGTACGGAGATACGCGGATTGCGCTCCAACATAATAAAAAGCGTCGTCCGAATCAACGGACGACGCTTAGGGTTATTCGATATATCGCAAAAGATTACTTGTCAGCATCCTTTTTGCGGAAGCCATCAAGAATGA
The DNA here is from genome assembly GCF_024181835.1 of Vibrio sp. Y29_XK_CS5. Lineage (NCBI taxonomy): Bacteria > Pseudomonadati > Pseudomonadota > Gammaproteobacteria > Vibrionales > Vibrionaceae > Vibrio > Vibrio sp. Y29_XK_CS5. Next base: position 501,790 of record NZ_JAMZAM010000003.1, on the reverse strand, counting down.
TCATTGCCGCACCAATACAGATAGTTGTATCTGCAAGGTTGAATGCAGGCCAATGGTAGTTCCCCCAGAAGAAGTCTAGGTAATCAACAACAAAGCCATGAACAACACGGTCAAACACGTTGCCCACTGCACCACCAATAATCAGTGCGTAAGCGATGTTGTTCCATTTTTCTTTCGCTGGAAGCTTGCTCATCCAGTAGGTCAAAAGACCTGTAACAACAAACGCGATACCTGTGAACAACCAGCGCTGCCAACCCGCTTGATCGCTCAAGAAGCTGAATGCTGCACCGTAGTTATGAACATAAAGTAGGTTGAAGAATGGCAGCACCTCAATTCGGTTTGCCCATCCGTAGCCCATGTTGTCCATCACCACCAATTTGATGCCAATATCTGCAATAAATACCAGAATTGCTAACCACAGCCAGCGAACTCCAGATTGCTTTAACGTCAGTGCTTTTTCACTCATTACTTTACCTACAAACAGCCCCAGTAAATACTGGGGCTGTTAATTTTAAAAAAAGTTCAGTTGTACTGGGTAATTACGCGAATTTACGTACTTCACCTTCGCCGTCAACGTTAGACACACAACGACCACAGATCTTCTCGTGACCTTCGATTGTGCCTACGTCTGGCGTGTGGTGCCAACAACGGTCACACTTCTCGCCTTCAGCGGCTGCCACTTCAACAAACAAGCCTTCGATATCTGTCGCTTGTGCTGCATCAGTCTTCTCACTTAGAGACTTAACTTTCGCAGCAGAAGTTAGTAGAACAAAGCGCAGTTCATCTTCTAGCTTGTTGATTTTCGCCGCTAGAGCGTCATCAGCAAATAGCGTCACTTCAGCTTGTAGTGCACCACCGATGGTTTTCTCTTTACGCGCATCTTCTAGAAGTTTGTTTACTGCACCACGAACCGCTTGGATCTCAGTCCAAAATTCGTTGTTCAGCTCTTCACCTTCAGCAAGACCGAATAGGCCATCGAACCACTCACCAGTGAATACGAACTTGTCGCGCTCGCCTGGCATTTCGTTCCAGATTTCATCTGCAGTGAACGACATGATTGGCGCCATCCAACGAACTAGCGCTTCTACGATGTAGTAAAGTGCTGTCTGACAGCTACGTTGAGCGTTACCGCCACGTTTTGCTGTGTACTGACGGTCTTTAATTACGTCTAGGTAGAAAGAGCCCATTTCGATTGAACAGAATTGCATTAGACGCTGAGTTACACCGTGTGTGTTGTACTCTTCGTACGCTTTAACAATCTCTTCTTGTGCTGCTAGCGCACGACCAACAGCCCAGCGATCTAGCGCAACCATCTCTTCAACAGGAACGATGTCTGTTTCTGGGTTGAAGCCGCTCAGGTTAGCTAGGAAGAAACGCGCTGTGTTACGGATACGACGGTACGCATCTGCGCTGCGTTTTAGGATTTCATCAGAAACCGCAACTTCACCAGTGTAGTCAGTAGATGCAACCCATAGGCGAAGAATGTCAGCACCTAGCTTATTAGTTACGTCTTTTGGCGCAACCACGTTACCGATAGATTTCGACATCTTACGACCGTGACCATCAACCACGAAACCGTGTGTCAGTACTTGTTTGTAAGGCGCTTCATCTTTCATCGCGATAGATGAAATTAGAGAAGACTGGAACCAACCGCGGTGTTGGTCAGAACCTTCTAGGTATAGGTCTGCACTGTTGCCGTTGTACTCTTCACGAGCATCAACAACAGAGAAGTGTGTTACACCAGAATCGAACCATACGTCTAGCGTATCTAGTACTTTTTCGTACTGGTCTGCTTCGTCACCTAGTAGTTCTGCTGAATCAACATCCCACCACGCTTGAATGCCTTTCTCTTCAACCAACAGAGCAACCTTCTCGATAAGCTCTAGTGTGTTTGGATGAAGTTCTGCTGTTTCTTTGTGAACGAACAGAGCAATTGGCACACCCCAAGTACGTTGACGAGAGATACACCACTCTGGGCGACCTTCGATCATACCTTCGATACGGCTTTGACCCCACTCAGGCATCCACTCAACATTCTTGATTGACTCTAGTGCTTTAGCACGTAGGCCAGCTTGGTCCATAGAGACGAACCATTGAGGTGTTGCACGGAAGATGATTGGAGTCTTATGACGCCAACAATGTGGGTAACTGTGCTCGTAAGCGTGGTGGTGTAGTAGTGCACCTTTTTCTTTTAGTACTTCTACTACTGCATCGTTCGCTTTAAATACGTGCTGACCAGCAAATAGCTCTGTATCTGGTAGGTAAACGCCGTTTGAACCAACTGGGTTTGCTACTTCTAGGTTGTACTTGTTACCAACCGCAAAGTCTTCTTGACCATGACCAGGAGCAGTGTGAACAACACCAGTACCTGAATCAGTTGTAACGTGATCACCAAGGATCGCCGGTACTGTGAAATCGTAGAATGGGTGTTGGAACTGAGAAAGCTCTAGATCCGCACCTTTTGCAAAGCCTAGGTTGTGGAAGTGCTCGATACCAGCACGATCCATTACGTCTTTCGCTAGCTCAGCAGCAACGATAATACGCTCAGCGTTGTCGCCTTCTGTTTGGATAAGTACGTATTCTAGATCATCACGTAGACATACTGCGCGGTTTGCAGGCAGCGTCCAAGGCGTTGTTGTCCAGATAACGATAGACACGTCACCTTGACCTTCATGACCTTCTGTCAGTTCAAACTTAGATAGCAGTGCCGCTTCGTCAGCCGCTTTAAAACGAACGTCGATAGATGGCGATACTTTATCTTTGTACTCAACTTCTGCTTCAGCAAGAGCTGAACCACAGTCTGTACACCAGTGAACTGGTTTAAAACCTTTCAGTAGGTGACCTTTGCTTGCGATCTTACCAAGAGCACGAATGATGTTCGCTTCAGTTGCGAAATCCATAGTGCGGTATGGCTTGTCCCACTCACCCATGATACCAAGACGCTTGAAGCTCTCTTTCTGACCTTCAACCTGACCGGCCGCGTACTCACGACATTTCTCGCGGAACTCAGCAGCTGTCACTTTTTGTCCTGGTTTGCCAACTTTCTTCTCTACCATCAATTCGATTGGTAGACCGTGACAGTCCCAGCCTGGGATGTAAGGTGCGTCAAAACCTGAAAGTGTTTTGGATTTAATAATAATGTCTTTAAGAATCTTGTTTAGTGCGTGACCAATGTGAATGTCACCGTTCGCGTAAGGAGGGCCATCGTGCAGTACGAATGACTTTTTGCCTTTCTTAGCTTTACGGATTTCACCGTAAAGATCTTCTTTGTACCAACGCTTAAGCATTTCTGGCTCACGATTGGCCAGGTTGCCGCGCATTGGAAACCCTGTTTCAGGTAAGTTCAGGGTATCTTTATACTCACTCATCGATTCTTAATTCCGTTATATTGGGCGAAAATTAGACATTATGTTGCACGGTGGAATAAACCGCTCAACGCTCAAGCTGACGCAGCCACACCCTTGCTGCTTCAGCATCCAATTCGATTTGTTGTTTAAGTGCTTCAAACGACTCAAACTTTTGCTCATCTCGAAGTTTGTGCAAAAGTTCCACTTCTAGCTGCTTGCCATATAAATTAGCGTGAAAGTCGAATAAGTGTACTTCTAACTGCTGGCGAACACCATTTACTGTTGGTCGTTGACCAATATTAGCGACACCGCCAACTGGCTTATCTCCTAAGCCAAGCGCTTGAACAACATAAACTCCGGAAACCGGAGAAACACAGCGTTTCAAAGGAATATTTGCAGTAGGGAACCCAATGGTTCGACCTAGCTTTCTTCCATGAGAAACACGACCGCTGATGCTGTAATCTCTTCCCAGCATCTCTTGCGCGGAATGCAAATCATCACGAGCCAGCGCTTTACGAATAGCCGTGCTACTCACTCGTAATTGCTGTAAACAAAAGCTTTGGGTACTCACGACTTCAAAGCCGTACTTTTCCCCCGCTTCTTGTAACATTGCAAAGTTTCCTGTTCGACCTTTGCCGAAACAGAAATCATCACCAATGACAAGAAACTTAACACCCAATCGACCAACCAACAAGTCACGGATAAACTCTTCCGCCGTAAGGTCAGCAAAATGACGATTGAAGTTAACACACAGCAGACGATCGATGTCGAGCTTACTCAGCTGAACAAACTTATCACGCAGTCGCGTTAACCTCGCAGGTGCCTTATCTCGAGCAAACAGCTCCATCGGCTGAGGTTCAAAGGTCATCACAATCGAAGGTAACGAAAGTTTCTCCGCTTGTTCAGACACTTGCTGCAATACTTGTTGATGACCTCTATGCACGCCATCGAAATTGCCAATAGTCAGCACGCACCCATGATGGTGCGACTTGATATTGTGAATGCCTCTAATCAGTTCCATTGGATACTGCTTTATGCCTCTGTTTTTACTTTGCACTGTGTGAAACTGACGGATTATATACCAATCAACCTTATTCTGTCCCAGCTTTTAGGTCTTTTAAACGTACACCGAGTAAAAACACGACGGCTAGGTAAACACCTGCACCAAGCGCAATCAGCATTCCTAATACGCCACTGCGATGAGCAAAGCTCCAATCTAACCATACCGACATGTCTTCTAGCTGCCACAAAATAGCCGCAACCATCGCAGCTCCCGCGATCATCAAACGTATAATAAAGAGGACTGTACGTTTGGTCACTTGGTACACACCTGCGATATGGAGACCACGGTAGAGTAATGCCATATTTACAAAAGCAGAGAGCGCAGTCGCGATAGCCAGACCAACATAGCCATAGAAATAAGCAAAGATCGCATTGAATACCATGTTAGTTAGCATCGCAATAATGCCGTATTTCACTGGCGTTTTCGTGTCTTGACGAGAGTAGTAACCCGGAGCAAGAACTTTGATCAGCATAAAGTTAAGCAAGCCAGAAGCATACGCTAATAAAGAGAGAGAAGCTTGATGCACATCCTGCGGAGAAAACTCACCACGCATGAACAGCACCATTAGCATCGGCTTCGCCAGTACCATTAAGCCAAGCATTGCTGGGATTCCCAGTAAGGTCACCATACGAATACCCCAATCCATGGTGTGTGCAAAGCCTTCACTGTGAGCATCTACGTGCTTACGTGATAACGCTGGGAGAATCACCGTCGCTATCGCAATACCAAACAGGCCTAACGGGAATTCCAACAATCGATCGGAATAGTACAACCAACTGATTGAACCGGTTTGTAGAAAACTGGCAATAAAAGTGTCAAACAGTAGATTGATTTGGCTTACAGACACACCAAATAAAGCAGGAATCATCAAGGTACGGATCTTCACCACCCCCGGATCGCGCCAACCCCATTTTGGCTTGACCATAACTCCCGCTTTAATAAGGAAAGGAATTTGAAATAAGAACTGAACCAACCCACCAAGAAAAACACCAATGGCAAGACCAATCTCAGGTTGTGACATCTGCGGAGAGATAAACCACGCCGCCAAAATGATCATCACATTGAGGAAGACGGGAGTAAAAGAAGAAACCGCAAACTTACCTAGTGTATTGAGAATGGCTCCCGATAAGGCAACAAAAGTGATGAACCATAAATAAGGAAAGGTAATCTTGAGCATTACGCTGGCAAGTTCAAACTTCTCAGCCGCGGGACCACCATGCATCCAGTCTAAAAACCAACCAAAACCAAATAAAGCAGTCACGACGCCAGAGCCAAGAACACCAAGGATGGTAACAATAGAGACAATCACACCCAATGTACCAGCAGCACGAGCAATCAACTCACGAGTTTTGTCCATGTCCCCTTGTGCGTGACTTTCAGTTAATACAGGAACGAAAGCTTGAGAAAATGCGCCTTCAGCAAACAAACGGCGTAAGAAATTAGGAATTTTATTGGCAAAGAAGAAGACGTCGGCACTTGCGCCTGCCCCCATCAAGTTTGCTACTACTACATCACGAACTAAACCTAGGACGCGCGAAATTAATGTCATGGCACTGACGATCATGCCAGACTTGAGCAGTCGTTTACTCACTGTAACCTCGGAATATCACCAAAAGATAGCCAACCCTATTCCTCTAAGCCTTTGAAAGCTACAAATGGGCGTTAAAAATATATCCGGTTATTGTTAGATCTAAGCGGATAATTATTAGCAATGGTCTAAAAATGCTGTTAGAATCCCCGCCATCTTAACCGCGATAACCTTTCTTACCAAAACTTGTTTTGGCTTCGATGGGTTTTTGCACAAATCATTTGACATTTAGGCGCAAATGAGGGATAGTCCTCGCCCTTAAATTGTCACAGAACTAAGTTTTTGGGAGTTAGACCCTTGGCAAATAGTAAATCTGCTAAGAAGCGCGCTATCCAAGCTGAGAAACGTCGTCAGCACAATGCTAGCCGTCGCTCAATGATGCGTACTTACATGAAGAAAACTGTTGCTGCTATCGAAGCAGGCGACAAAGAAGCTGCAACTGCTGCATTCGCTGCAGTTACACCTATCCTAGACCGTATGGCGACTAAAGGCCTTATTCACAAGAATAAAGCAGCTCGTCATAAGTCTCGTTTCACTGCACAAATCAAAGCTCTATAATAGAGAATTGATTCTACAGTGAAGAAAAAACCGGCTAACGCCGGTTTTTTTATACCTAAAATTCAGCAAAACTCGAATTCAAGATAATAAAAAAGCTGGCACTGCCAGCTTTTCTAATTTGTGACCTGTCATCACGCGGTTGCTTCTGCACAATAAAGACCATGAAGTGTTTGAATTAGCGCTTTCACTTCATCGCTCTTCAATGTGTAGTAGACCGTTTGTGCTTCTTTTCTTGTCGCAACTAACTCATCACGACGAAGCCACGCTAAGTGTTGAGACAATGCCGACTGACTCAACTCTAGTTTTGCGCAAAGTTCCCCGACCGAAAGCTCTTGATTATGCAGCATGCAAAGGATTTGTAGGCGTCTCTCATTTGCCATCGCCTTGAGCAGCACGACAGCCTTGGCGGAGTTTTTCTCCATTTCTTGTAGATTCATGCGTTGGACCTCTAGCTACAACTTACTTTTCCCAACCCTGGCCAGTTTGTTGTGTGTTACAGAATTTTATAATTTCGAGTTATAATTTTATCGATAGTAATCTATTTAATTGAGCAACGGAACGTGTTCATTCAAACATTTGGCTAAAATCTGCATCACATACGTTCTTAACCGCTGGATGTTGTATCATTCGTTCCGCAAAAATGACGTAGTACTCTTCTTTTAAGTCTTCAACGTGACCAATCAGTTGTAAGTTTCGGTCATCTTCAATCTCCGACATATAAACTGTTGGAGCCAAAAAGATCACATCATCGCGGTAGCGTGCAAAAGCTTTCATGAGTGCCACATCGTCAAACTCACCCAATACATCCGGTTGTAAGCCTTGGCGATCAAACCACTGCAATACTTTACGACCCATTGCCGTTCGGCTTGCCGGGATCAACAACTTTTTCTTCTCTAAGACTTCAGGAAAGCTCACTCCTGCGATTTCAGACGAAGCAAAAAAGCTCATACTACTTTCACCCAACTTCTTACTGTACAGACCCGGGCTTTGTGTCGAATCTACTGGGCAATCGGAAAGGATCATATCGAGTTTATGTTGTGACAAGCGCTCCAACAGCAACTCGTGTGTTGATTCATAACAACGTAAATGAATGCTGTTGTCTTCAGGAACTGTCGTCATCAAGACTTTGCTGACAAGACGTTTAGAAAGCGCATCGGCGACGCCGACTTCGAAAAGGATATTAGAGTGTTGGCTATAGTTAACAATATCGAGCATTTCGTAGCTCAAACCAAACATACGGTCGGCATACTTAAAAACTAACTGCCCAAGTTCTGTTGGTTCAACTGTACGTCCATTCCGTTTGGTCAACTTCCCCTTCATACGGTCTTCAAGTGCTTTAATTTGTCCAGTAACCGTTTGAGGCGTCAGGAATAACGCATCTGCTGCTTTTGTTACCGAGCCTTGTTTACACACCATCCAGAAGTAATAAAGGTGGTTGTAGTTTAAATGTGACATAGCCAATCCCTATAAAGAAGATGACACTTTTTATATCAAATGTGACACCGACAAACAATAAGTTCGACAAAACCTACATAAAGCTACAAAACATATGGTTTTACCGAAAGTATAAGATTCACACTGTCATAAAACTTGAAGCCAAACGCACTTTTTTGATCTTGCCCAGAAATAAACCCGCCGATCTATAAGCAATAAATACCCTTAATAATCAACACCTTAATTTGATGTGAAATTTTCTTCACGGATAACTATCAAAAAGAATAATAAAAATCCTCTATAGAAACCTAACTGTAATATTACTGAAATATTTCATCTCTAACATCGCCCTCAGTTTCAACAACAGACCAAATAAACGAACTGAAAGGTCCACGGAGAAAATTATGATGAACCAAGCTACTTCTACAGCAGCACCAATCTCGAGTACGACTCGCTGGTTACGCTGGGCTAACTTGGCATTCATGTTGTATCTGCTTCTTCTAGCAGTATCTATGGTTGGTAGCGGCTTCAAATGGGCGACTGGTGATCAAGCTAAAGTACTCTTTGAATTTGCGTCTCACCCAGTCGCAGGTCTAATGATCGGTTTGGTGGCTACGGCACTGATCCAATCTTCCAGTACCGTAACTTCTATTATTGTAGGTTTGGTTGCAGGTGGTCTACCTGTAGAAACCGCTATCCCTATGGTAATGGGTGCGAACATCGGTACAACCGTAACAAATACACTGGTTTCGCTTGGTCACGTTCGTTGTAAAGACGAATTCAAACGTGCATTCGCAAGCGCAACAATCCACGATTTCTTCAACTTACTTGCAGTACTGATCTTCCTACCACTGGAAATGATGTTCGGCATCCTAGAGAAAATCTCTCACTGGTTGGTGTCACCATTACTAAACACAGGTGATATGAGCATGAAAGGCTTTGATTTCATCAAGCCAATCACGAAACCAGTAGTAAGTGCAATCAAAGAGCCACTAGCAACATTTGGCGACACTATGGGTGGCGTAGCGCTAATCGCTCTAGGTATCGGTACTATCTTCGTAGCTATCACTGTTATGGGTAAGCTAATGAAGAGCCTAATGGTTGGTCGTGCACGTGACATCCTTAAGAACGCAATCGGTCGTGGTCCTATCCACGGTATCGTATCGGGCTCAGTAGTAACTGTTCTTGTTCAGTCTTCTTCTACGACAACAAGTCTAATGGTTCCACTTGTAGGCTCAGGTGTTCTAAAAGTACGTGACATCTACCCGTTCACTCTTGGTGCAAACATTGGTACATGTATCACGGCTCTACTAGCAGCAACAGCGGTATCTGGCGAGTTCGCAGTATTCGCACTACAAATTGCACTAGTACACCTAACGTTCAACATTCTGGCGACACTGTTCATCTTCGGTATCCCGTTCCTACGTGAGATTCCAGTGAAATGTGCAGAAGTGATTTCAGAAATGGCGATTAAGAACAAAGCAGTTGTAGCAGGTTACCTACTAGCAGTATTCATCGTACTACCAGGTTCTATCCTTGCTCTGACAGCATAATAATAAGATTACCATCGCTTATTTAGGCTCCACTTCGGTGGAGCCTTTTTTCGTTTTGGGGAAGCAAGAAGCGCTCTCATTTCTTAATCACGCAGTAAACTATGGTAAAAGAGATTTCCGACGACGCTCCTTCGTCGCTTTCGGGAATGACACCGTTTGATTTCAGAGTGGTTGAAAGTCATCTTCAAGAGCGAGGTACGAGCGAGTTGGGGATCTTTTATTCCCTCTCACGTCTCGAAGCGAAGCGTTCCTCAGGGCAAAGTCCGCTCCCGGCTCTCGAAGCGCAGCGTTCTATAGGGTGAAGCCCGTTCCCTTCTTTCCCTGCCCTTCAGGCGTAAAAAAACCGCCATGCAGGCGGCTTAGAAAACTCAACATACTCGTTAAACTGAGAACGGGTACTGAATTGGATCGTGATGCTCGTAACCTTCTACCCAGAAGTCATCTAGGGTTACCCATGTTTCTAAATCTTCTAGCGATTTAATTTCTGGGTTGATGTGGAAAGTTGCGGCTTTTAGTGGCTCACGTTTCAACTGAATGTCACGCATTGGTGCAAGCTGATCTTCGTAGATGTGTGCGTTAACAATCTTGTGGTATGCCTGACCAGGTTTCTTGCCCGTGATTTGCGCCATGATTGCCAAGAACACATACACTTGAACCATATTGAAATTCAGACCTAGCGGGACATCACAAGAGCGTTGCGTGCTGTTTAAGTAGAGCGTGTCACCTAACAGTGAGAAGTGGTGGCTGTACATACATGGACGCAAACAACCCATGTGGAATTCACCCGGGTTGTAGAAGTTTAGGATTTCACCACGGTCATCAACACCACGCGTTAAATCATCCACAATCTTACGCAGTTGGTCGATATGACCGCCATCTGGCTTCGCCCATGAACGACCTTGAACGCCATATACACGTCCCATGTCATCTTCACCTTTGCGGAACGGGTTGTTTAGCCATGCTTCATTTAGGTTTGCGTTCGCATCCCACGTTTTCGTACCTAGCTTACGGAAATCTTCTGCGTTGTCGTAGCCACGAATGTAGCCAAGTAGCTCAGCAACTGCCGCTTTCCAAAAGCTCTTACGTGTCGTAACTAATGGGAATTGGTTGTTGGCAACATCGTAGGTCAAGTCTGCGTTGATCACCGTTAGGCAGCGTTTGCCTGTGCGCTCGTTTTCAACCCAAGTGCCTTGGTCAACGATACGCTGACACAAATCTAAATACTGTTTCACACCAATTCCTTACTTCGTTTCTGCTTGGACTTTGTCTTGGTAAAGACCACGTTTGTACGCCCAAACCATCATAAGAACACCCAGAATGATCATCGGTGACGATAGGATTTGTCCCATCGAAATGTAACCACCAAATAGACCAAGCTGTGCATCCGGTTCGCGAACAAACTCAACTAGGAAACGGAATGTACCATATCCAGCTAAAAATAGCCCTGATACCGCACCTAAAGGACGAGGCTTTTTGATGAACCAGTTCAGAATGAAGAACAGCACAATGCCCTCTAGGAACATCTCATAAAGCTGAGATGGGTGACGAGGCAGTGGGCCACCATTCGGGAAGATGATCGCCCATGGCACATCTGTTACGCGTCCCCAAAGTTCACTGTTCATGAAGTTACCCATACGCCCCATGCCAAGACCAAACGGCACGAGCGGAGCCACAAAGTCAGCCACACCGAAGAAAGTTCGACCATTCTTATGTGCGTACCAGAACATTGCCGTGATAACACCTAACAAACCGCCGTGGAATGACATGCCGCCAGTCCAAACTTCAAATAGGTATAGGGGGTCTGCTAAGAACAAATCAAAGTTGTAGAAGATAACGTAGCCAACTCGACCACCAATCACTACCCCAAGGAAACCAGCGAACAACAAGTCTGAAACTTGTTCACGCGTCCAACCACTACCCGGTTTATCTGCGCGACGATTTGCCAACCATAGTGCGAACATAAAGCCGACTAGGTACATCAAACCGTACCAACGAACAGAAACAGGACCAATAGAGACTAAAACCGGATCAATATTGGGAAATTCTAAGTATCCCTGAGACATAACTCATTCTCTTCTTATTACTAATAAAACAGGTGGACTTTACAGCAGCATGGTCGCTGCAACAAACATCAAGAACACAGCAAAGATCTTTTTTAAGACTGCCGTAGGAAGGTTGGTTGCCATTTTAGCGCCGACTTTCGTCGTGAGCATCGACGTCATCGCAATCGCCGCTAAAGCTGGTAGGTAAACATAGCCAATACTGTAGTCAGGTAACTCCTCAACTTTGTAGCCATGCAAGATAAATCCAATCATGCCTGAAATCGCAATGACACAACCGCATACCGATGAGGAGCCAACCGCTTTGCGCATTTCAATGCCATGCTTGTTTAAGAAAGGCACCGACAGAGAACCACCGCCAATACCAGCAAGACTAGAGACTACACCAATTCCCGTTCCGTACATCATAGTGACCGGACTACTCGGCATTGGCTTCTCACTTTTCGTCTTGATGGAGCGAAACATTTGTATTGCTAAGCACAGCACAATCACACCGAAGACTTTCGGTAGGTAATGAGTCGGGATCCATTCCGCGATATTAGCCCCAACAAAACCACCGATAACCACGCCAGGCATCAACCATTTGACGACAAACATATCGACATTCCCAAGCTTCAGGTGGTTCAGTGCAGAAGAACCTGATGTGACAATGATACTCGCTAATGACGTTGCTAATGCCATATGCATGCTCATTTCAGGAGAGATACCAGCAAGAGGAAGAAGGTATAGTAACGCAGGTACGACAATCAGCCCGCCTCCGATACCAAGAAGCCCCGCCATCACGCCTACAAAAGCGCCTAGCGCGAGCAATAATATAAATAAAGAGATGGTCACTGTTACCCTACTTCTTACCTGCACGAATAAAGCCGGCAAAGCCTTGCTGGATAAAGAAATCATGCATCATTTGATGGATTTCTTGCCCGTAAGAGCATGACATGGCTTTCTCGACGAGTTTTTCTAGTTCTTTTTGTTGGCTATGACGAATCAAATACTTCACCTTAGCCACGTTCGAGGTGTTCATGCTCAAACTGTTGTAGCCTAAGCCCAACAGGAGCAGCGCACCAAATGGATCACCTGCTAGCTCACCACAAATACACACAGGTACTTGATACTGGTGGCAAACATCGTGAATTTGTTTTAACGCTAACAACACCGCGGGATGCATGGATTCATAGACATCCGCAACACGGGAATTGTTCCGATCAACTGCCAACAAATATTGCGTTAAGTCGTTAGTACCCACCGAAACAAAGTCAACACGATGAGCAATGGCCGGTAACAAGTACACCATTGATGGGACTTCTATCATCACCCCAACCTTTGGTGCTTGAATTCGCTCATCCAGCAACACGACTTCACTGTACGCTTGATTGATAAGCGTAATCGCGTCATCGAGCTCTTTTATTCCCGAAACCATAGGAAGCAAAATACTTAAGTTGCCGCTTTCAGCACTCGCCCTTAGCATCGCTCTCAGTTGGATCAAAAAGATATCCGGATGATCCAAAGTAAAACGAATACCGCGCCAGCCCAAGAACGGATTATCTTCATCAATCGGCAGATACGGCAATGGCTTATCACCACCGATGTCCAAGGTACGCATCACAACGCGCTGATTCGGATAACTATTAAGAATTGCTTGGTACTGATGATACTGCTCATCTTCAGAGGGAAAGTGATGCTGAAGTAAAAAAGCGATTTCTGTTCGATACAGACCAACGCCATCGACACCTGAGTTGATCGCGATATTGCTATCGGCACTCAACCCCGCGTTAAGCATCACTTCAATGTGGCAATCGTCTTTTGTAATGGCTGGCAGTGCCAAGTCTTTGTTCACCATGGCGAACAGTTCAGACTCCTCACTCACAAGGCTACGATACTCGCGTAGAAGCTGCCTGTTAGGTTCTAAATAGATCTCACCAGTGTAACCATCCACAATCCCCTTCTTGCCATTCACGACACTGGTGTTAATGTTCGCGCCCATGATGGCAGGTACACCCAATGCCCTTGAAAGAATCGCCGCGTGAGAGTTCGCTGCACCTTCCAATGACACGACCGCTAAAAGGTGTTGTTTTGGAATCGACGCTAATAACGTGGCCGTCAGTTCATTGGCAACCAAGATCACCGGACGATCGATCGAGGCATGTTCTTGCTCGCTATTGTGCAAGAAATAGAGCAGGCGTTGTCCTAGTTCACGAATATCTTGCGCACGTTCACGCAGATACACATCCGACATACGTGCAAAGCGGTTCGAATAGGTCTCAACAACTTGTCGCAACGCCCAATCTGCTCGGTCGCCTTTCTCGATCTGCTTCTTCAGATCACCACGCAACATTGGATCGTTAAGTAAGTGGGTAAAAAGGTCGAAGATCGCCAAGGCATCTTTATTGATTTCGCTGTCGAACTTTTTCCGCATACGGCGAAAATCACTCAATGCCCTCTCTACTGCAACCGCTAAAAGTTCATGCTCACGCTCTTTATCTAACGCAGACGCAGGAAACACATCATTTAAGTTTGGTTGTGTATTATCAAACCAGAACTCACCAATCGCTACCCCAGTTGAAGCCGGTAGGCCTTTGATCACCGTAGGTTTGGAAGCAAGTTGCCAATGACCGAGGTTTTGCGCATGGGCAATGAGCACCGCAAGCTGTGCCGATAGGGTAACAAGGAAAGACTCTTCCATCTCACTGAACAAACGCGGTGTTTTCTGCTGGATAACCAACACGCCAAGTACTTGTTTGCGATGAATGATTGGCGTACCAAGGAAGGAGTGATAAACCTGCTCGCCTAATTGGGGGAAGAATTTGAAATCAGGGTGAGTGGAAGCTTCTGCTAAGTTAAGTGGCTCTGCACTGCGCTTCACCAAACCAACCAAGCCTTCATTGAAGTTGATATGGATGCTATCGCCTTCAAAAATAAGGCCTTGAGTTGCCATTAACTCAAGGCGCTGCATTTCTTCGTTAGCAAGATAGATAGTACAACATTCAGTGCATAGGGCGGCACAAGTCTCTTTTACCAATATATCGAGTGCCAGATGCACATCATCGACTCTGGAGACTTTCTCAACTATTTCCCTTAGCTGACTGAGCATGTTAACCCTCTATCTACGTTGCTTTTTTCTTTTCCCTTTCGTCTTACGCTCTCGAAAAGGCATGGCTAAAGATGCAAACTCTTTCATTGCTCGACGGTATACGTCACGTTTGAAAGAAACAACTTGCCTAACTGGATACCAGTAGCTTACCCAGCGCCAACCATCAAATTCAGGGGATTTCCCGCGCTGCATATTGATGCGAGACTCATCGCACTCTAATCGCAGCAGAAACCATTTCTGTTTTTGGCCGATACAAACAGGCTTGGAGTCCCAACGCACCAATCGCTTTGGTAGCTTATATCTTAACCAATGACGACTTGTAGCGATGATCTTAACGTCTTTTTTCGTCAGACCGACTTCTTCATATAACTCCCTGAACATGGCTTGTTCAGGTGTTTCACCTTCGTCAATCCCACCTTGTGGAAATTGCCATGAGTGTTGCCCGTATCGTTTAGCCCAGAAGACCTGACCATGGTTATTACATATCACAATACCAACATTGAGTCGGTAACCATCGCCATCTATCACTGGCTAACCTCTATGAATAATTTTTTATTACCGTGATTTTTCCACATATCCCCATTACTAGCAAACTTACTGATGTGATATGAGCAAGATTTATTACCTTTCGCCCCGTTTTGGATATCTTTTGAACAGACATTATTTTATCAACACAAGTTTGAGACATAGCCCACATTTATTCACCTTTTCTGTGAATAACTTTGTGAAGAAAACGCTATCAACAAAGAATTTTGTTCAAAACCATTATTGTCGACATTTATAAAGGCTCAACCAAAAATAGATAACTAAATGATTAAAAAGGAATAAAAAGCAATATTGATGATTTATTGATCTTATTTGCCTTGATGATCTTTTCATCAAATACAGATCGGTCAAAGATCGCACAATCGGTTATTTATCCACATTAGACAGGTAGGACTTCATGGCATCTCAATAAAAGCAAGTCTCAATCGCTACCTAAACCCCTGTTTATTCATCCAGCTCAGCTAGAGATCCTATTGGTCACTTCCTAATCTGTGGATAAGTTATGAATTGATCATTCTTAATCCAGCTCGATGAAATCTTAGACAGAGGATTTTATTCAAATTTGTTAGACTAGATGTTTTCCAATACCACCTTGTCATTATGAAACCAGAACCACAATCCGAAGCTGAACTGATGGAACGCGCGCACGACATTGCTGGCTTAAGCTTTGCTGAGCTTGCCGAAGAGGCTGGCATGACCGTTCCAGAGAACTTGAAACGCTACAAAGGTTGGGTTGGTCAATTGCTTGAATGGCATTTGGGTGCGCCTGCGGGTAGTAAGCCGCAACAAGATTTCGCTAAACTTGGGATCGAACTAAAAAGCATTCCGATCAGTTATTCTGGTAAGCCATTAGAAACCACTTTTGTCTCTGTAGCACCATTGACTGGTGTACAAGGCTTAACATGGGAAACCAGTCACGTACGCAACAAACTTTCCCGCGTACTTTGGGTTCCCGTGGAAGGCGAGCGCGAAATTCCTTTAGCAGAGCGACGAGTTGGCAGTCCATTGATTTGGTCACCAGACCAGGAAGAGGAGCTAGTCCTAAAAAACGATTGGGAAGAGCTGATGGAAATGATCGTGTTAGGTAAGTTTGATCAAATTTCCGCCAGACATGGAGAGGCACTGCACTTACGACCAAAAGCTGCAAACGCAAAAGCTTTAACAGAAGCATACAGTTCAAATGGTAAACCGATCAAAACCCTGCCTCGCGGATTCTACCTCAGAACACAGTTTACTGAGCAGATCCTACTGAAGCACTATATCAACGCTCAATCCGAGTAACTAGGTTCTGTTGGTCTTTTGCGGTTCATTTCTACAGCGTTATCGGCTTCTCATGCAGGCTAGCTACGCTTCAAAGCCTTTGTCTTGTAGAAATTTCCCACAAAGTGCGGCAAAAATCAGCTCAAAAGATCAACAGCCCCTAATGCGTTACCAGTGACAATTCAATATCACAATATGAGGCTGCACCATCGCTACCAAATTCATCGTACGCGTTGTGCAGTCTTAAATAAGCTTTATCAATCCCCAACCTAAGCAGTTCTTCTTTCACCAAGTCTAACGATCCAAAGTGAATCGGATCTTCGCCATCTTTGATCGGCTCAAGTTGGTGTTTGTACTCCACTGCTAATAGATAGTCAGAGACATCAGAACAACCTATCACAAAGACCTTCGGTGTTTTGTAGGAGTCTTTGTGGTGGCCATGCAACCACATGTCGAGTTGATGCTTCTGCATAATGCACCTCCTTCACAAGATCTTTTAAGTCTAGTTACCGTATTGATAACTTTCGAGTTAACTACAAAGCGAAAGTTAAATCATTTGCGACAGCGACTAAAAATCCCCTATATTGGAATGACTTATTCAGTCGGTAATTCTTCAAGGACGTGAAATGCAATATACAAAACTACCGCACTCATCACTCGAGATCAGTAAGATCTGCCTTGGCACTATGACGTTTGGTGAGCAAAACACCGAACAAGAAGCGTTTCAACAACTCGACTTCGCCCTCGACCGTGGCGTGAACTTTATTGATACTGCAGAGATGTATCCCGTTCCACCAAAAGCAGAAACACAAGGACTCACTGAGCAATATATTGGAAATTGGTTAGCGAAAAGTGGCAAGCGCGAAAAAGTGGTATTGACAACGAAAGTCGCTGGTCCACGCAACGTGCCTTATATTCGAGAGAACATGAGTCTGAATCGTCGCCATATTCATACCGCTATCGATGACAGTCTCAAGCGTCTACAAACCGATTATGTCGATCTATACCAATTGCACTGGCCACAACGCCAAACCAACTGCTTTGGTCAACTCAACTACCCTTACCCAGATAAGCAAGAAGAAGTCACACTGATCGAAACACTTGAAGCACTGACCGAACTAGTTAAAGCAGGCAAGGTACGTTACATAGGTGTATCGAACGAAACCCCATGGGGTGTGATGTCACTGCTGCGTTTAGCAGAAAAACACGATCTGCCTAGAATAGTTTCAATCCAAAACCCATATAACTTGTTGAACCGCAGCTTTGAAGTTGGTTTGTCTGAAATCAGCCATTATGAAGGCGTTCAGCTACTTGCTTACTCACCTCTAGCCTTTGGTTGTTTAAGCGGTAAATACCTCAACGATGCGAAGCCAGAAGGTGCCCGATGCACTATTTGGGAACGCTTTGCTCGTTACTTCACTCCACAAGGCGTGAAAGCAACAGAAGCATACGTCAATCTAGCTCGTGACCATGGTTTGGATCCTTCGCAAATGGCACTTGCCTTCGTCAATCAGCGACCATTTGTGGGTTCTAATATCATTGGCGCTACTAACCTAGAACAACTTAAATCCAATATCGACAGTATCGATGTTCACCTCAGTGAAGCGTTACTCAATGACATCCAAGCGATTGGCACCACTTACTCAAACCCTTGTCCGTAAGACTTCATGTTGACGTGACCAACACACTAAAGTAACGGACACTAAAAACAAAACAGGCTGACCATAGTGGTCAGCCTAGTTTGTTTCTATCAAGCCCAAATTGAACCAAGTGCATTAAGGAAAGTTCAATTTGGGCTTTTGATTACGTCAGTATTCGCGAAGTTAAAACTCGGCGAAGATGGCGAACTCGACGATCAACTTTTACGGCGTCTGGGACGCTAGTTCGAGTTGAGCGGCCGTCTTTATCTAAGCCAATATCTTTTAGCAAGTGTTCGTTAGTCCATGGAATATCATGTGAGCTACGACGAACCATACGTTGCCATTGTTTTTCTTCACGTTTTAGATCTGCTTTCAATAGCACAGTTGCTAGTTTCAGATAGATAGAGTGACGCATAACTTATTCTCCAAATTGCGATAAAGGATCGACTGGGAAAAATAGTGCGTAATTGGACAGAAAAATTCTGTTGAGACTAAGCCGCTACTTTTCCGCAGCCTAGTAAAAGAGATAGGTTACGGATTAATTTAATCTAATGAGCCAGTGGCATCCTGTTTAGTCGCATCAAAGGTTGAGCGAACAGCAGGCATACGATCAGCGCAAGCAGTGGTGTTAACAACGTAATGTTTCATCTTGCGCCTCCTAGCTAAAAATTAATCCGTGATTGATGTGGTATAACTCTTTGAGTTACGGCTAAATTGTAAGCAACGGAGGATATTTATCAAACAATTTTTATCCTTTCGATTAAAAACAAACCAATGACCTAAAATTAGGTTTCATATGGTTTTTTGAATAACATATTCAACTAAGGAATATATAAAACATCGAGTTTTATAAATAACCGAATTCTATTCACAAAAAAGGAGCGCATATGCACTCCTTTTTGGGATAAGTTGTTTCGTCAGCACTTACTGATTCAAATTAGATTAAACCGTCTGCTCTGAAATCAAATTATGCTTGTTCAATAGTCGATACATGGTTGCGCGCGATACGCCAAGCTCTTTCGCTGCGTTCGATACCTGACCGGAATGTGATTCCAACACAACAAGCAGTGCATCACGCTCGCTCTTTTCACGAATTGACTTCAAGCTACGTTTAGAATCATTGCGTTGTGGAAGATCAAGATGATGTTCTTCAATCATTACGCTATCCGACATCAGTACAGCGCGTTTGACTTGGTTCATCAACTCACGCACATTACCTGGCCAGAAGTAACGTGTCAGTGCTTTCAGCGCATCTTCAGAAAAGCTTTTCGCCTGCGAGTTATATTCTTTTGAGAACTCTTGTAGGTAGAAGCGCGCCAATAATGCGATATCACTTGCGCGTTCTTTCAAGCTTGGCACATTAATGCGAAGCACATTGATGTAATGGTAAAGCTCTTCATTGAAGTCACCATCAATCAGTGCTTTTTCAACATCAGAAGAGTTAGCAGCAAGAACACGAACGTTAACATTTTTCGCACCATCACGAGTTTCAATCGTGCCTTCTTGCAAGAAACGCAGAAGGTTCATCTGCTGTTCTTTAGAGATGGTCAAGATATCGTTGAAAAGCACGGTACCACCATCAGCCTGCTCAAGCAGACTTGCTTCCATATCGTCATCAGCATCAATGCCAAAGACTTCGGCTTGGAAGCGTTGCTCGTTAAGCGCGCGACAGTTAATTGATAGGAATGGCTTGTGAGAACGTGAGGATACTTTATGAATCGCACGTGCAACAGCTTCTTTGCCTGTACCGCTTTCACCATAGATTAGAATACTTACATCGGTTGGACCGATACGTTTCACTTGGTCACGTAGACGTTTCATTGGGATAGATTCGCCGATCAGCCCCATGTCTAAGCTGCTACCAAAGCTTGGCCATACTTTTTTCTCTAGCTTCAACATACCAAGTTGGTGACCAATGGTACTCAATAGCTGTGCATCAGGGATTGGTGCCGTGAAAAAGTCGATACAGAAGTTCACAATGAACTGACAGATGGTATCAGTTCCGAGTTGAGATTCACGGATGAAGGCTAACCAACGAACGTGCTTGTGAGAACTCACTAAGTTCGCCAAACCATTAAGACTGAACTCGTCATGGCTAAGGTCAACTATACCAATACATGGACCAATATCTTCTAACAATGTGTTGGCTTTACGTAAATCACCCACTTGGTGACATTTCCATCCCACTTGCTCTAGCACCGAAAGCCAAGGTTCATAAGTACCGCCAACTACTACAAGCGATCCCGGAATGGAATCCATCTTAAACTGCCCAGCCATTCTCTAACCCTTATTGATTGTTCATAGAAATTTCGCGCCACAAACCCATCTTTGCGAACGGGTAACATTATCGAGACTACGCGCGCTGAAGTCTGTCTCAATATTAAGACTATGCAACAGATTGAGATTTGGCGAATGCTTATTTAGACCTCTTATATACAATCAAATGCAAACAGTTGAATTTATTCAAATTAAAGATACAAAAAAACCACCCGAAGGTGGTTTTTTCATTACTCAGCGAGGAGATTTACGCTTGTGGGCGCATCGCTGGGAATAGGATCACGTCACGGATAGTGTGCGTGTTAGTCAGCAGCATAACTAGGCGGTCGATACCGATACCTTGACCTGCTGTTGGTGGTAGACCGTGCTCTAGTGCAGTGATGTAGTCTGCATCGTAGAACATTGCTTCGTCATCACCAGACTCTTTCGCTTCTACCTGTGCTTTGAAACGCGCGTCTTGGTCTTCTGCATCGTTAAGCTCAGAGAAGCCGTTTGCTACTTCACGACCACCGATGAAGAACTCAAAGCGGTCTGTGAAGAATGGGTTGTCATCGCTACGACGAGCCAGAGGAGAGATGTCCGCTGGGTAGCCAGTGATGAACGTTGGCTGCATTAGCTTAGGTTCTGCAGTTTCACCGAAGATTTCTTCAAGAAGCTGACCACATGTCCAGAAAGGTTCGACTTCAACGTGCACTGATTTCGCGATAGAAACCATTAGGTCACGGTTTTGAATGTCTTCTTCTGTTAGCGCTTGGATTTGTGCGTGGTCTGGGTTGTAGTGCTTGATTGCTTCAAACATGCTCATACGAGTGTAAGTGCCACCAAACTCAACCGTGTCATCACCGTAAGGCATTGACGTTGAACCTAGAACTTCTAGAGCGACTGAGCTTAGTAGTTCTTCAGTTAGGTCCATAAGATCTTTGTAATCCGCGTACGCCATGTAGAATTCCATCATTGTGAATTCTGGGTTGTGACGTGGAGAAAGACCTTCGTTACGGAAGTTACGGTTGATTTCGAATACGCGATCAAAACCACCAACAACTAGACGTTTCAGGTATAGCTCAGGCGCGATACGTAGGTACATTGGCATGTCTAGTGCGTTGTGGTGCGTGATAAATGGACGCGCACTCGCACCGCCAGGGATAACGTGCATCATTGGCGTTTCAACTTCCATGAACTGTTTAGAGATCATGAAGTTACGGATTGCAGACATTACTTTAGAACGTACTACGAACGCTTGACGAGAATCTTCGTTAACGATTAGGTCAACGTAACGTTGACGGTAACGCATCTCTTGGTCAGTTAGACCGTGGAACTTCTCTGGTAGTGGACGAAGTGCTTTAGTTAGCAACTCGTACTCTTCCATGTTCACGTATAGGTCGCCTTTACCTGATTTGTGCAGCGCACCTTTAACACCGATGATGTCACCGATATCAAGACCTTGGTATTTGTCTTTTAGTACTTTTTGAACCGCTTTGTCAGCGTAAGCTTGAATACGACCAGAAGTCTCTTGGATTACTAGGAATGGACCACGCTTAGCCATGATACGACCAGCGATTGCAACTACGTGGTTAAGCTCTTCTAGCTCTTCCTTCGTCTTTTCACCGAACTCTTTTTGAAGGTCGCCCGCTAGTGCGTCACGACGGAAGTCGTTTGGGTGGCCATTTGCTTTGCAGCTCTTTCGGATTTCATCCAGTTTAGCGCGGCGTTCAGCAATTAGCTTGTTTTCTTCTTGTACAGTTTCGTTTTGAACAGCATCAGTCATTTTCGATGTATCCTGTTTTTGTCGGTGAAAAGCTTTATAGACCTGATTTCAGGCTAGCTTCAATAAATTTGTCCAGATCGCCATCAAGAACCGCTTGAGTATTACGGTTTTCAACGCCCGTACGGAGGTCTTTAATGCGTGAGTCATCCAATACGTAAGAACGGATCTGGCTACCCCAGCCAATGTCAGACTTAGCGTCTTCATTAGCTTGTTTTTCCGCGTTTTGCTTTTGCAATTCAAGCTCAAATAGCTTCGCTCGAAGCTGTTTCATTGCCTGATCTTTGTTCTTATGTTGAGAACGGTCATTCTGACACTGAACCACTGTGTTCGTTGGTACGTGTGTAATACGAACCGCAGATTCGGTGGTGTTTACGTGCTGACCACCAGCACCTGACGCACGGTAAACGTCGATACGTAGGTCAGATGGGTTAATGTCGATATCAATGTTTTCATCAATCTCTGGGTAGATAAACGCAGAAGCAAATGAAGTATGACGACGACCGCCTGAATCGAATGGCGATTTACGAACTAGGCGGTGAACGCCTGTTTCTGTGCGTAGCCAGCCGTAAGCGTACTCACCAGAGATCTTCACTGTTGCGCCCTTAAGACCCGCAACTTCGCCTTCCGATACTTCGATCACCTCAGATTTGAAGCCTTTTGCTTCAGCCCAACGTAGGTACATACGTAGCATCATGTTGGTCCAGTCTTGTGCCTCTGTACCACCTGAGCCAGCTTGCAAATCAATGTAGCAATCAGAGCTGTCATGGTCACCAGAGAACATACGACGGAATTCAAGCTGTTCTAGCTTCTCTTCCAACTCAGCAAGTTCTGGTTCGATCTCGTCAAACGTTTCTTGATCTTCTTCTTCAACCGCAAGCTCAAGAAGACCTTCAACGTCCTCTACACCTTGCTCTAGTTGATCGATAGTTTCAACAACCGCTTCAAGAGATGCACGCTCTTTACCTAGTGCTTGTGCACGTTCTGGTTCGTTCCATACATCTGGTTGTTCAAGTTCTGCGTTGACTTCTTCTAGACGCTCTTTCTTAGCGTCATAGTCAAAGATACCCCCTCAGGACATTCGTGCGCTCAGACACGTCCTGTAGACGGTTTTTAATTGGATTGATTTCAAACATGTTGGCTCAACATTTTAGAATAGAATTTAACCGAGAAATTCTACTCAAAAATGTGACCGAGATACAGGAAAATTTCGGCTGGGAAATCAGATTGCAATTAGAGAGAGCACGGTCATAAAATTTTTGCCCCACAAAAAGGCGACCGTACTCTAAAAGAAGTGACTTTCTAGGTCCTACTTAGCTTCAATGTGATCAATCATTAACTGTAATGATTGGTTGCCGCGAAACTCATTCACATCCAACTTATACGCGAGGCGTACTGTTTTCACTGATGCATCCGGCCAACGACGCAAGTCAACATTAAATGCAATGCCATCGATCATGACGTTTGTTGGATGACCTTTGAAAAGTGGTTCTAGCATCAGCTTAAGGTGCTTCTCACCGACCAGTTTCTGGTGCAATACTTTGAACTCACCATCAAAGATAGGTTCTGGGAACGCTTGCCCAAAAGGACCACCTGAGCGCAATTGTTCAGCAACATTCATCGAGAATTCTTCGGGTTTAAGCTCGCCGTCCGACATAACCACACCTTTCAGCGCCGCTTCGTCCAGTTCTTTCTTCACGACTTCATCAAACAAACGGCTAAAGCGCTCGAAGTCTTGTTCTTTGATGGTCAAGCCTGCCGCCATCGCGTGTCCACCAAATTTGATGATCAAGCCTGGGTTTTGCGTATCGATGAAATCCAGCGCGTCACGCATGTGTAGCCCCGGAATAGAGCGACAAGAACCTTTAATTGTCCCCTCTCCGCCATCGGCAAAGGCGATAACAGGACGATGGAACTTCTCTTTAATGCGCGAAGCAAGAATACCGATAACACCTTGGTGCCAATCACGTTGGAACAGTGCTAAACCGTAAGGCAATTCACTGTTTTCACCAAATTGAAGACGCTCACAAAAAGCCATCGCTTCTTGCTTCATCCCTTCTTCAATCTCTTTACGGGTTTGGTTCAAACCATCCAACTCACTCGCCATACGACGCGCCGCATGGATGTTGTTACACATCAGTAGTTCAACACCGAAAGACATGTCATCCAAACGACCTGCGGCATTAATACGAGGACCAAGTGCAAAGCCAAAATCAGATGCAACCAAACGACGAGCATCTCGCTTCGCGACTTCAATCAGAGCTTGAATTCCCGGGCGTGCTTTGCCTGCACGAATACGCTGCAAGCCTTGGTGCACAAGAATGCGGTTATTTTCATCCAGCGGCACAACGTCGGCGACGGTGCCGAGAGCAACCAAGTCGATCAACTCCATCAACTTAGGCTCTTGCATGCCTTGCTGCGCGAACCAATTTTGTTTACGCATGTACACACAAAGCGCCATCATCAAATAGAAAGCAACGCCAACCCCTGCCAATGCTTTCGATGGGAAAGCACAGCTGTCGAGGTTCGGGTTCACCATGGCATCCACATTCGGCAGCTCTTGCCCTGGTAAGTGATGGTCAGTAACCAGTACAGTAATGCCGTTTTCTTTGGCGTAGCGAACCCCTTCAATCGACGACACACCGTTGTCTACCGTCATAATCATCTCAGCACCCAGCTCTAACGCCTGGTCCACGACTTCAGGACTGAGGCCGTAGCCATCTTCAAAGCGGTTCGGCACCAAGTAGTCCACGTTATTACTGCCAAGCATACGTAGGGCAAGCACTGACAACGCCGAGCTAGTCGCGCCATCAGCATCAAAATCGCCAACGACAATAATGCGCTTTTGCTCATTAATGGCTTGGAACAACAACTCAACCGCCTGGTCAATGCCACCCAACTGTTGGTAAGAATGTAAGCCACGAGCAGAAGTCTCTAACTGTGCTACATCTGTGATACCACGGTTAATGTAGATGCGCTTGAGAATAGGTGGAATGGAATCGGGAAGAAGAGAAAGATCCGGTTCAGGACGTCGTTGAATTTCTATCATGTTTGAAAAGAGCCAACGAATATCGCTGGCTCTGCTCCTTAAAGGATTATTGTTGCTCTAAACGTTTTAGTAGTTCAGCCGGTGGAAGGTAACCGCCTACGAGTTCACCACTTGGTAGGAAGATTGCTGGCGTACCAGAAATACCAAGTTCACGACCTAGGTTGTAGTGCGCTTGAATGGTTTCTTTGCACTGTTTTAGATCTTTCGCTGGATTGTCGAAAGTGCGCTCAACTTTTGCATTGTGCATTGCTGATTTCGGATCTTCTGCACACCAAATTGTCGCCATTTGTTCAGCAACTGGACCTGTTGCACCTTGACGAGGGTACGCCATGTAACGAACAGTAATACCCAAGTCGTTGTAACCTTGCATCTGGCTGTGTAGACGTACACAGTAACCACACGTGATATCGGTAAATACCGTCACCACATACTTCTCGTTGTCCGCTTTGTATTCAATCACGCTATCAGAGAACTTCGCGATTTTCTCTGCGTTCAATGGTGCTTGACGCTCAGCAATCACGTCTTTGTAGCCGCCGTTATCATCGATGGCGTAAAGTGTACCGGCAATAAAGTGGTTGCCATCGTTTGATGCGAACAACACACCACCATTGGTTTGGATTTCTAATAGTCCAGCAACGTCTGATGGTTGGATATCAAGAATAGACACACCCAGCTTAGAGAACTTCGCTTTTAGCGCAGCTTCATCAAAGTTCTGTTTTGCCGCTGGCGCGACTTGTTGTGCAGGAGTTTCCGTTTTTGCCTGACTTTCTTCAGCACCACAAGCGGTTACGAAAAACGGTAAAGTCAGCAGAGTTAGTCGGCGTAATACGCTCATTAAATTCACCTTAAAATAAAATCTTTTCATCCAATGAGACAAAGGATGAACCAAACCATCATTATGCTCTTGGGTGGTGTTGACTGTGGATCTGTTTCAATCGTTCAGTCGCCACGTGAGTATAAATTTGCGTTGTCGATAAGTCACTATGCCCCAACAGCATCTGTACGACCCTGAGATCTGCGCCATAGTTCAATAAGTGTGTCGCAAAAGCATGGCGCAATACGTGTGGAGACAGTTGGTCGGTATCAATACCCGCTATCACAGCGTAGTACTTGATACGGTGCCAAAAGGTCTGACGGGTCATTTGTCTCGCACGTTTACTTGGGAATACCACATCCGACGTAGTCTCTCCCAATAGAGCAGACCGACCTTGCTGGATAAAAGTTTCAATCCAATCGACCGCGTTTTCCCCCATAGGAACCAGGCGTTCTTTACCACCTTTACCGGTCACGCGCACTACCCCTTGACGCAAACTGACGTTTTCCATTGTCAGACTGACCAACTCTGTCACACGCAACCCAGTCGCGTAGAGTAGCTCAAGCATGGCTTTGTCTCGCAGCTCAACGGGATCATTAGGATCTGGTGCATCAAGCAGTGCGTCCACTTGCTCTTCACTGATGTCTTTAGGCAGACGCTGAGGCAACTTTGGGCTGACCAACAGCGCACTCGGATCATCGCCGCGTACTTTTTCACGGTGAATGTATTGGAACAAGCGACGAATCGCTGACAACATACGCGCACGGGATGTCTGCTTGTAATCTAAATCAACGAGGTAACTTTGATACTCTTGCAGACCAGACAAACTGATGAAATCTAGACGGTAGCTATGTTGCTCCATCCACGCGAGCAATTTCATTAAATCATTTCGGTAGGAAGCCAACGTGTTCTCCGATAGACCACGCTCCATCCACATTGCATCTAAGAATTGTTCAACCAGACCAAAATCTTGTTGATTGACAGGCTGTTGTGCCGTCATGAACGCTTCCTTATCTGTTTATATTTACAGTATTGAGAGTAAGGCAACTGCTCAACCAATACCATAAAAAAATCATCTCCCGCGGGATATTCGCTGCAATCTTCCCCGATTTATGGTTAGAATCTGCCACAACAGCAACATAAAAAACGACGAATATAATGAAAATCGGACTCTTTTACGGCTCAACAACCTGCTACACAGAAATGGCAGCAGAGAAAATTCGCAATATCATTGGTGAAGACCTTGTCGACATTCACAACGTGAAAGAGACACCGCTGTCGCTGATGGCAGATTACGATTTACTGCTAATTGGTATCTCTACTTGGGACTTCGGTGAAATCCAAGAAGACTGGAGCGCTATCTGGGAAGATATTGCAACCACACCGCTAAAAGGCAAAGTCGTAGCTTTATTCGGCTTGGGAGACCAAGAAGGCTACGGCGAGTGGTACCTTGATGCGATGGGTCTACTGCATGACGAGCTAAAAGCAACGGGAGCGCAGTTTATTGGTTACTGGCCAAACGAAGGCTATGAGTTCGAAGCATCAAAAGCACTGACAGAAGATGGCAGTCAATTTGTCGGCTTAGCGTTGGATGAAGATTCCCAGTACGAACTCAGTGATGAGCGCATCGAGAAATGGTGTGAGCAAGTCTTAGTAGAGTTCCACGACACACTTTAAGTCATACGGCATCCAGCACTTGCTAGACAACAGATAAACAAAAAGCCCGGCGAATCACTTCACCGGGCTTTTTTTGTTTTGCTAGTCAGCAATTATGCAGTTTCTTCAGTCAACTCTGGTTGTGAGGACTTAGCAATAAAGAACATGCAAACAATCGCTGCAAATGTTGGTAGAACCCAACCCATGCCCACTTCAAATAGCGGCAGCATGTTGAATGCAGACACGTCTAGACCCGCAACTTTCGCAGCATCAATCAATGCAAATAACAGTGATACTAGCAGTACAGAGCGGTAAGCCACTCGTGGGTTTGGAAGCTTGCTACGTACAAACGTTAGCGCAACCAATGCTACTGCTACTGGGTATAGCGCAAACAGAACCGGAACTGATAGAGAAATTAGCTGAGACAGACCAACGTTTGCAATCAGTGCACAAGCCGCACCGTTGATAATAACCCACTGCTTGTAAGTCAGTTTCGTTTTAGAGCTGAAGAAATCTGAACATGCAGAGATAAGACCGATAGCCGTCGTCAAACATGCAAGCAATACGATGATTGAAAGTACAATCTGACCGTAAGGACCAAATAGCGCCTGAACGTATTGGCTCAGCACAGCACCACCGTTGTCTGCGCCTGCTGCAATAGTTGAACTCGTCGCACCTAGGTAGAACAATGAGATGTATACGAACGCAAGACCTGCAGCGGCAATACAGCCAGCACAGATTAGGTATTTTGTCGTTGCTGCACGCTCAGTGATGCCTTTACTGCGAAGTGCGTCCACCATTAGCATACCGAACATCAACGATGCGAACGTATCCATGGTGTTGTAGCCTTCAAGGAAGCCCTTAGTCAATGGTTGAGTTAGGTACTCGCCGTGCGCGCCCATCATTTCGCCTTGTGGGTCAATGAATACCGCAATAGCAAGAACGATAAGACCAAGGAACAGAACTGGCGTTAGCACTTTACCAATCAAATCAATCAAACGACCTTGGAACCAAGCGAAGATCATAGCCACCGCAAAGAACAAGATTGAGAATGATGTTAGATGCGCTTGAGAGGCATCTAGGAAGAATGGTTTCACTGCCATTTCATATGCTACAAGACCTGTACGAGGTGCAGCAAATGCAGGACCAATGATGATGAAGATCAACGCCGCCATCAGCACTGCTGCTTTCTTAGGAAGATCTTGAGTCAAGTGATCCCAAGAGCCGCCTGCCACAGCAATAGCAACGATAGTAATAAGAGGTAGACCTACCGCTGTTAGCAAGAAACCGAACATTGCTGGCATCAGGTGATCACCGGCTAGCTGACCCGCTAGTGGTGGGAAAATGATGTTGCCAGCACCCAAAAAGAACGCAAATAGCATAAAGCCTACTGCGATAATATCTGTTAGTTTTAACGTCTGCTTCACAGATAACCCTTTTTCTCTAATTGATGAATGTTGTGTATGCATCGACCACTTTTTTGTATACCCAAAGTTAATGAGTACCTGTGGTTCAATCTATAAATTTCCGCCGCATAATGACGAAGTACCCATCATTTGGCAACCTTTAAGAAAAAAACACCATATTAATTTAGTTCGTCAACTTAAAAGCAGTGAATATCACTAACTATAGATTTGAGACCAGTTCATTATCTCGATCAAATTGAAATACAATTTAATAACCAACAAGATAACAATCTATACAATTAAGAAACAATAGAGAAATTAACTCTATTATTGAGTAAAAATAAAACAATCATGAAGAGCGAAAAATTTCAGACTAAGGACTTCAAGTTCAAGCAGTTTTCGATTCACGGCGGTGAAAGTGGCATGCCCGTAAGCACTGATGGTGTGATGCTTGGCGCTTGGGCAAATTGCTCACCACAGAGTAAAATTTTGGACATTGGTACAGGCACGGGCTTGCTAGCACTAATGTGTGCACAGCGATTTCCTGCCGCACAGATCACCGCTCTTGATATTGAAACATCAGCGGTAGAAGCAGCGCAGCAAAACTTCACCCTATCCTCTTGGTCCGACAGGCTTCACATCCACCACGCCGATGTATTGCAGTTTGAACCAACACATCGCTTCGAGCACATCATCTGTAATCCGCCCTACTTCAACAGTGGTGAGCAATCGAAGCAAAGCCAACGTGCAACTGCTCGACACACGGATACTTTGCAACACGCTTCATTACTTAAACGCTGTAATGAACTACTCGAAGAAGACGGTACTGCCAGTTTTGTTCTGCCGATTACAGAAGGCGAATTGTTTATTGCCATGGCTAAACAGCAAGGATGGTTCTTATCGCGTATCTGTCGCGTGCAACCATCACAGAAAAAGCCAGTCCACCGTTTACTGTTTGAATTAGCCAAACAAGCTTGTGATACTCAAGAAACGCACTTGATCATTCACTCAAACGAGGGTTATAGCGACGACTTTACTCAGCTAACTCGCGAGTTTTATCTTAAGATGTGAAATAACATGTGATCCTTGTCACCAATCACTTTATAATGTGCGACCTTTTTATATTCTATGCTGCTGTGGCGAACCATTAACCAAGCTTTGCTTGTGGAGAACTCATTGTGATCAGAACCTTTGCTGAACTTGATCTAGACCAAAACCTACTTGAAGCCATTGACGAGATGGGCTACGAACGCCCAACTAAAATTCAGGCAGAAGCGATTCCACAAGCGTTAGATGGTCGTGACATTCTAGCGTCAGCACCAACTGGTACTGGTAAAACGGCAGCATTCGTCCTGCCAGCACTGCAATACCTGCAAGATTTCCCACGTCGTAAACCTGGACCTGCACGTATTCTGATCCTAACCCCAACTCGTGAACTTGCGATGCAGGTAGCGGATCAAGCTCGTGCTTTAGCGAAAAACACCAAGCTAAACATCTTCACCATCACTGGTGGTGTTCAATACCAAGAGCACGCAGATATCCTAGCAACGACGCAAGATATCGTAGTAGCAACACCAGGTCGTCTACGTGAATACATTGACGCAGAACGTTTTGACTGTCGTGCGATTGAATGGCTAATCCTTGATGAAGCAGACCGCATGCTAGACATGGGCTTTGCTCCAACTGTTGACCGTCTGTCTAACGAATGTCGCTGGCGCAAACAAACCCTTCTGTTCTCAGCAACACTAGAAGGCAAAGGCGTAGAGGGTTTCACAGCAGACCTACTGAACGAACCAGCAGAGATCGACGCAAAATCACCACTACGTGAGCGTAAGAAGATCGCACAGTGGTACCACCGTGCTGATGACGCAGAGCATAAACTTGCCCTACTAAAACACATCATCACAGAGCAAGCAGAACGCACTATCGTATTCTTGAAGACTCGCGAGCGTTTAGCAGAGCTTCGTGCCCAGTTAGAGAGCGCACAGATTCCATGTTCTTGGATTCAAGGCGAAATGCCTCAAGATCGTCGTAACAACGCGATTTCTCGCTTCCGTGAAGGCACTGTAAACGTGCTATTAGCGACAGACGTAGCGGCACGCGGTATCGACCTTCCTGACGTATCACACGTAATCAACTACGATATGCCACGCACGGCAGACGTGTACCTTCACCGCATTGGTCGTACGGCTCGTGCAGGTAAGAAAGGTAATGCTATCTCAATCGTAGAAGCGCACGACCAACCAATGATGGATCGCGTTGCTCGTTACGTGAAAGAAGACATCAAAGAACGTTTCGTGAAAGAGATGCGCCCTAAACACAAAAAGCCTGTGTTTAAGAAGAAAAAGAAAAAAGACGACAAGAAGAAAGTAGCGAAAAAGAAAACCGCTAAGAAGAAGTAATCACGTCTAATTGATTTCAAATCTAAAAGAGCCGCAATCGCGGCTCTTTTTGTTTTTCATCTATAGTTGATGAGCAGGCAAGGTTTTGTCTTCATAGGCATCAGCGAAGCCATGGTTACGGTCACGGTGCCCCGCTTCATCCTCTCGAATACGCAAAATCACATCTCTTAGCATCGCATCAGTTGGCAGCTTGTAGTAATCAATCGCCAGAGTCGGGGCTGGTACGTTCTCCACTTCCCCGCTATCAATTTTCTCTAGGTACTCAGTGTAGCTGTTACACGCTTCTTCTTCGAAGTAACCAACAACACGGTGAGCGATTTTAGAAGACAGCAGATAGATGAAGCTGTACACAACAATGAAAACACCTTGTCCCAGCAACACCAACAAACGCTCAACCAAACTTGGCTTGGCAATATCGAGGAAAATCATTAGGTGCATGCGCTCGTTCTCAGCCTCATCGAGAAGTTCTCGGATCCAGCCTTCATCATCTTTCATTCGGCGTAGCGCTTTCAAGTGATTGAACATCCCAGCTACCATACCCGGCACGGCTGCGATGGTTTCGAGAATTACCGCTCGTTTCGCGTATTTCTTGCCATAAAAGATGTTCAGAGTGAATTTCAGCAATTTGGTAATACGCAGTGCAACGTACTCCGATAACTTAGAGGCTTTTTTGTGTGTGAGCTTGAAGTCTGACATAGGAGAACTCCTTATTTTTAAAGTTGCATTTAAAATACAACTTTAAACTTTATTACTCAACTATTTTTTAAGATATAAACTTTTTATGTAAAAATTCGATTAAGATCAGATCGAATAGGCATAAAAAAAGCCGGATAACTATCCGGCTTTTTGGCGTACTTTATTTCGCTGAATCATCAACTCGCGATTGACTGACTTCAATCAGTTTTGCTCTTCTCGTTTGAACACTAAGTCTGTTGGTGTCGACTCTTCTTCAACGAAGTAGTAACCCGCAACATCAAACTTAGTGAGGTCAGCAACGCTTTCGATACGGTTTTCGATGATGTAGCGAGCCATCATGCCGCGCGCTTTCTTCGCGTAAAAGCTGATCACCTTATATTGACCATTCTTACAGTCTTTGAAGATAGGCGTGATCACTTGTGCATCCAAGTTCTTTGGCTTCACCGCTTTGAAATATTCATTTGATGCAAGGTTAATCAATACGTTGTCGCCTTGCGCAGCAATCGCTTCATTCAGCTTATCGGTAATGACATTACCCCAGAACTGGTAAAGGTTAGATCCCTTGTCGTTCGCCAGCTTAGTGCCCATCTCAAGACGGTATGGCTGCATTAAATCGAGTGGCTTAAGCAGACCGTATAGACCAGATAGCATTCTTAGGTGATCTTGAGCGTAGTCAAAATCAGCGTCAGAAAGGGTTTCCGCTTCAAGACCTGTGTACACATCGCCTTTAAATGCCAAAATGGCTTGGCGAGCATTATCTGTGGTGAAAGTTTCACTCCACTCTTGGAAACGGCCAACGTTCAAATCAGCGATTTTGTCGCTCACTTTCATCAGTGATGCAACATCGGCAGGTGTTAATTTACGGCATACCTCGATCAGCGCTTTTGAATAGCTAACCAAGTCAGGTTGAGTAAACTTCTCGGTCGCGAGTGGTGATTCGTAATCGAGCGTTTTAGCTGGAGAAACTACGATGAGCATGACTTTAACTTCCCTAATTCTATTTTCCATTTAGAGTACAAAAAAAGCCATGCATTGTCTGCATGGCTTTTTGAATCGTGTTGATAGCTTTCAACAATGATTGGCAGTGAACATCACTTAGTCTTCTTTTTTCGTGTTGTCCCAAATGCCATCTTCTAGCTGAGACTTCAGCTCAGGGAAGTCATTTGCATCAAACGTCGGCACTTTACCTTCGCTTAGCTGGCGGTTGTAGTCTTTCGCCAGTTTAATCACGATACCAGATAGCAATAGAATCGCCACCAAGTTCACTATCGCCATCAAACCCATTGATACGTCAGCCAGTGACCAAACCACAGGTAGTGATGCTAGCGCACCGAACATAACCATACCCAATACAATGATACGGAAGATGCCTAGACCTGCTTTGTGGTTGTGCTCTAGGAAGATTAGGTTCGTTTCAGCGTATGAGTAGTTCGCAATAATCGAAGTAAATGCGAAGAAGAAGATCGCAACAGCAACAAAGATGCTGCCCCAATCACCAACTTGTGAGCTCAATGCACGCTGAGTTAGCTCAATACCGGTCACTTCCGTTGCTTGACCAACGTACTCACCTGACATAAGGATGATAGCCACTGTCGCAGAACAGATAACAATCGTATCCATGAATACGCCTAGCATCTGAACGTAACCTTGAGATGCAGGGTGCGGTGGATAAGGGGTTGCAGATGCTGCTGCATTTGGTGCAGAACCCATACCAGCTTCGTTCGAGAACAGACCGCGTTTGATACCGTTGATCATCGCTTGTGCGATTGCGTAACCAAGACCACCCGCAGCTGCTTCTTGCAGACCAAATGCGCTCTTGAAGATAAGCATTAGCACATCTGGTAGTTTGTCTAGGTTAGAGAACATCACAAACAACGCTAGTAGTAAGTATGCTAGTGCCATCACTGGAACAATCAGTTCAGCTACTTTCGCAATACGCTTAATACCACCAAAGATAACGACGGCTGACAGTGCTACAACAGCAATACCAACATAAAGGTCATTCCAACCAAATGCAGTGCTCATTGCGTTTGCAATTGAGTTTGCTTGAACGGCATTGAATACCAAACCAAAAGCGATGATTAGGAAAATCGAGAACAGCACGCCCATCCAGCGCATACCCAAACCTTTTTCCATGTAGTAAGCAGGACCACCGCGGTAGTTGCCATCATCATCTTTGGTTTTGTATAGCTGCGCTAGCGTACTTTCCGCAAACGACGTCGCCATACCAAGCATTGCAATCAACCACATCCAGAAGATTGCACCAGGACCACCTGCTGTCAAAGCAACAGCAACACCCGCCATGTTACCTGTACCTACACGTGCAGCAAGA
Source organism: Vibrio sp. Y29_XK_CS5 (assembly GCF_024181835.1). NCBI lineage: Bacteria > Pseudomonadati > Pseudomonadota > Gammaproteobacteria > Vibrionales > Vibrionaceae > Vibrio > Vibrio sp. Y29_XK_CS5. Next base: position 467,259 of record NZ_JAMZAM010000003.1, on the reverse strand, counting down.
CTAGTACAAAGCGCTTGGAAAGAAGAAATACCAGCTTTGTCTGCTTTACGGCTGTTCTTCAGAACAGAGAACATGTGGCCGAAATGACGAAATTGAATGAATCCCAATCGAACGGTGAAGTAGATTCCTACACCAACAAGAAGATAAACCAGAATCGAACCCCAAAGGAGATCGTTCATCAAATTGATTAAGTCTGTCATGTGTACCTCAAAGTGAGTTGCGCCGGTCTTTGCTTCCAAGCCATCCACCAGATTGCCTGCTAAGTGTCAAAGTGTGCTTAGCTTTTTGAGTAATGTTTATTGCGCAATCTAGAATCGTAAACGTCGCTTCATGCATCCATTTTACGTACCAGCGTATTTTTTGACGGGCGGATAATGCAGCCTCGAAAAGCAAAAATCAATATGCAACAAGTAAAATAACCTTGTTATTTTTCACTAGAAAGTCACCAAAAGTTAACATAAAAGGAAAACTTAACGCTCACAAACAGCAACATCTTGTTTATCAAATCTCAACATAAATAGCCCTTCCGTCATTAACAAAACGCAGTACCATTTATTTTTGATGAGGCTAGTTATCACAAGGTATCTGAGAAAAATTTCTTACTCCGCTTTGTTACGATTGGATACATTTTAATCAAAGCGATGCTATGCAACCTTAGTATTCAAAAATTGAGTAAAATGAGCCCTTCGAATTAACATACCAAATCTCTTCATTTAATCGTTTTCGTGAGTTCGTTCGCTTATTTTTTGTCCACTTCAGATATGTGCAAAATGTGATTCTGTGAGTATTTTTACGCGAAAATGTCATGTTACCGACACAAATGCGAAATATATCATGGTTATTCTCACGCCTATTGTGGTACTTAAAAAGCTCCACAAGGACTGGATATAACAGTTTAGATAGAAAAAGGTAAAGGTGGCTTATGGAAGGCTTTCAACTCGATGACCTATTTGGTCTGGATACTACCTCAACAACCAAGTCTCGCTCAAAACCAGTGAAGCGTAAGTGGCGAGAAATCGAAGAAATGAACGATAGACGCAATTTGCTCAAAGAGCTGCGCGAACTCGATGTCTGCAACGACATCACTCTGGATGACATCAAACTATAATTCGCACAAAAGGCACCTCAATGGTGCCTTTTGTCATTTATAGAGAGGACAAAAGTGGGTGATTTTCATGCTGATTTTATTGGCATGACGCCCATTCTTATCTATTGAGAATTTCCCTCAGTTTTCACTCATATTTTAAACGAGACAATTTCTAAACAATTCCCATTAGACAAGAAAATGACGAAACAAACTACGTACACGCAATCGATTACTTCGTCATTTTTATGTTTTAGACAAACTCAGCGTCGTTCTGACGCACTCGATCAGCAAGTTGCTTGTAGCGATCTGCAATAGTATTACCAAACACAGGATCGTCCTCGTTCTCATGCCATAGGCTTTCAACATATTGCCAGTCTTGCGAAGTGAACAACTCTTCAATTAGAGGTAAGATTTGGCGCTCTTCTAGCTCCAGGTGGCGCTTTTGCGTCACGATGAAGTCTTCAAGCTGAGCAACGAACATATCTTGAGGGACAACAGCATCCTGCAAAATCATCTCAATCAACATTGAAAACGCTTTGGTTTTGTCCGCCAGATCTTGATGTTCCTGTTCCAAGTTTTCCATGGTCTTTTGCTGACCATAATGCTCTAGGAAGTAGCGATAGAGAATGTCTTCTTTAGGATGGTGAATTTTTTCTGAATGGTTAGAAAGATAATCCACGATCTCACTCACCAACGCATAGTTGATGGCGCGTTCTTGTTTAATCTCATTCAATTTGTGGCGCAGTATTGCCAGCAGACGGACCATATAGCCGTGTTCGCGTCGAATTCTTTCGATCATCATAGCGTCTCTCCTTAACACCTACTTTTAATAAGTGTATATGAGAAAGCGAAAACCTGACTCGACGGTGTTCAAAAAAACAGCGATCGTGATGTCACGATCGCTGTACTGATTGCTCTCTCCTTATATAAGAGGAAAGTGCACTTTACACCGCCATTGGTAGGTGCCAATTGATGACCTCTTTGCCTTGCTGAGAGAGGATCTGGTTCGCTTGTGAAAATGGTTTGCTACCAAAGAAACCTCGGTGAGCAGACAACGGTGATGGATGCGGTGCCGTTAACACATAGTGTTTGTTACGATCGATAAAGCGACCTTTCTTCTGCGCGTGTGAGCCCCACAGCAGGAACACCACACCTTGTTGATGCTGGTTAATCGCTTCAATTACGCGGTCAGTAAAGGTTTCCCAGCCCGTTTTTGAGTGCGAGTGTGCTTTGCCCTGCTCTACCGTCAATACGGTATTTAGTAGCAACACACCTTGCTCTGCCCAGCTTTGCAAAAAACCATGTTGAGGAATTTGAAAACCTTCGATATCTTGCGCCAACTCTTTGTACATATTCACCAAAGACGGTGGCGTTTTAATGCCGGGCAACACAGAGAAACACAAACCATGCGCTTGATTAGGACCGTGGTAAGGATCTTGCCCCAGAATCACTACCTTAACGTCTTTGAACTCGGTAAAACGAAAAGCGTTAAATACGTCTTTGGCTGGCGGATAAATGGCTTTGCCTGCCGCTCGTTCTGCTTCAACAAAATTCAAAGTATCGACAAAGTAGCTCTGCTGTTTTTCTTCGCCGATCACATCGTGCCAAGTGGGTAACTGATTCATGGAAAGTTCCTGTCCTAAAGTTTCCCTCTATTCTAACGAGCGAAACCCAAACAAACAAAAACTTACCACCAGCTTGAGACGGCTTTTCAAAAACTGACGCGCAGACAGCTGGTGTTAATCCATGCTGGTTTGGCTAAAACCAAAGTAACCAATACTAATAATGATGACGCTAATTACGCTGCGGCGTTCGAAAATGCCCTTGTCCTGAGATATGGCGGTTTGGAGTAGGTAAACGTAATACTCGTCGAGAGTGTGTCGCTGGGATAAAAGAAACTGGTCGAGACATATTGTCATCCTCCTAACTAGCTTCGCCTAACTACAACGTTGAGTTCAGGCGTTTAAAACAAGCGCATAACCGCTCAATGGTTTTAGCTAAGAAAGAAGGATGCCAACTTTACCATCCCGTTAGGAATTAACCATTTCTTCAATGTGGAATTGGCGTAAGGTGTTGATTTCTTGCTGCCAAATATCTGGGTCAATTGTTTCTAAAATCAAAGGGATACCATCAAAACGTGGATCTTTAGCGATGTACTCAAAACAGCTCCAACCGATCTCGCCTTTGCCTAATGAGTGGTGACGGTCAACCTTGCTAGCGAATTCGACTTTTGAATCATTTAGATGCATTGCTCTTAAATAGTGCATGCCTACGATACGATCGAACTCGGCAAAGGTATGCTCACAATCCTCTTTGGTACGCAGATCGTAACCGGCAGTAAACGTGTGGCAAGTATCAAGACACACGCCAACACGTTCTTTGTCTTCTACTTGATCGATGATTTCAGCAAGATGCTCAAACTTCCAACCCAAGTTAGTGCCCTGACCTGCAGTGTTCTCAATCACTGCGATCACATTCGGCACTGCTTTGTGCGCCAGGTTGATCGACTCAGCGATCGTCGACAAACACGCCTGTTCTGACACTTTCTTTAAGTGGCTACCAGGGTGGAAGTTGAGCAAGGTTAAACCTAACTGGTTACAACGCTCCATCTCGTCAATAAATGCCGCGCGGGATTTATTCAGCTTTTCTTCTTCCGGCGCCCCCAAGTTAATCAGATAAGAGTCATGGGGCAGAATGTGTTCGGCGCCGAAGCCAAGCATTTTGCAGTTTGCTTTGAATGCACTAATGGTTTTTTCTTCGAGTGGTTTAGCAACCCATTGACGCTGGTTCTTAGTAAACAGAGCAAACGCATTCGCACCAATCTCACGAGCACGAAGAGGCGCTTGATCGACTCCTCCAGCCGCGGACACGTGAGCACCAATAAATTTGTTTCCAAACTTGTTTTTCATGTTTGTCATTTAATCACTTTAGACTTTCAGGATGACTACCTAAATACAGGCAGTTGCGTTACCAAGGTTAATTTTTGAGCTCATTTTGTAGTAAATTTACAACAAAATTAACTTTTAAATATTTTTTATATTATCAAATAAATTGTAAATAGTATGTTTTCAAACGTTTTATTGATTTAACTCAAGAAAATCACCTTCAAAAAATTAAGGTTTTTAGTTGTTTTTTGACTTAAATCAATATTAAAATAATGGATATTGGCTATATAATACTTAGCTCGACAAAAATTCGAAAATTAACACCAATAATCACCACGTAAGTGGTCTAGGAGATAGTGATGATCCAAGGTATCCAAATTACTAAAGCAGCTAACGACGAACTACTAAACTCAATCTGGCTACTAGATAGCGAGAAGAACGAAGCGCGTTGTGTTGCTGCAGCATCAACTTACGAAGCAGACCAAGTTATCGCAATCAGCGACCTAGGTGAATACGAAAGCCGTGAAGTAGCAATCGAAACTGCTCCTCGCATCGAAGGTGGTCAACACCTAAACGTGAACGTTCTTAAACGTGAAACTCTAGAAGATGCAGTTGCACACCCAGAGAACTACCCACAGCTAACTATCCGTGTTTCTGGTTACGCAGTACGTTTCAACTCGCTAACTCCAGAACAGCAACGTGACGTAATCGCTCGTACTTTTACTGAGTCTCTATAATCTCTCAGTAAACTAGTTTGCTAGAATTTAAAAAGCTTGGTCAGCAATGACCAAGCTTTTTTTGTTTCTGGATCCTTCAAAACCCTTCCGATAGTAAAAAGCAACTCGCCTTCAAGGTGCATTTCTTTGCGAAGGATCTTTCTGAAACGCTTGTGCCAACGAGGTTGGATCAAGCCTATCTCTTTGCAGTGACGCCCCTTCTGCCCACCAAATCAGTTGATGCAGGGTGCGATTCATATAACTGTCCCACTGCGCCTGCTCCGACTCATTCGCAGCCACACCGTGCTCATCAAATACCTCTTGTGCTTTCGGAATGTGGATCATTGCCGACACAGGCAAGCACCCCAACTCGGATAAGAAAGTACGCATCGACACTGCAGCACGAGCACCACCCCATTGCCCGGCAGAGTAGGTCACGATAGCACTTGGCTTATAGGAAAACAGCGAACTGCCAAAGTGATTAAGCATGTTTGCCAAAGCTGGGCTCATCGAATGGTTGTATTCCGGGCTAACCATCACATACCCATCGGCCTGTTTGATTTTGTCTGCCAACTCACTTAGGTGCTGCGGCACTTTAGAGCGGTGATAAGCAAACTCGGGCTTAAACACATCGCCAAAGTCATAGTTCAATGGGTCGATGATTTCGACAGTATGTTGCGAATGCTGACTCACGATGAGTTTTTCACACGCTAAACTGACTCGCATCCCTAAACGGGCTGGTCGTGGTGGTGTACTGTCTCTCACTGAGCCAAGAAAAATCAAAAAATGCATGCTTCTCTTTCCATCTCATTCGGTTAAGTTCGTTTCTCAAGCATAAAGAGAGTTAAAACTTATCGGCAATAAAAAAGGTGAATGATTACTCATCCACCTCTCGCTATTTCTGTTTTGGTGCTTGCTGTGCTTTTGAAGCTTACTGCACGCGGCGCAGTACTTGTTTCAATGCGTCAAAGTCTGCGTCGAGATCTTCTGATAACAGTTCCATCGCAGCGTGCTTCGCTAGCGGTGCAGGAAGGTCAATGTCAGATTGCAGAATGTCATCCACCACTTCTTTGAACTTCGCAGGGTGTGCAGTACATAGGAACAGACCGGTCTCACCATCTTGCAGTTGCTCTTCAAGAACACGGTAAGCAATCGCACCGTGCGGTTCACACAGGTAACCTAAAGCATGTAAGTCTTTCACTGACTGAGCGCTTTGCTCATCAGATACAGCACCTTTTCCTAGCGTCTCCAAGCCCCACTCTTTCACGCGACACAACTCTTCGATACGAGGCCAGTTGTTTGGTTGACTCACGTCCATCGCGTTCGATGTCGTTGCGACCGTTGGTTTTGGCTCCCACTTACCCGTTTGTAGGTAACGCGGTACCGTGTCATTAGCATTAGTTGCAGCGATAAAACGTTTGATAGGCAGACCCAGCGCTTTTGCCAGTAGACCAGCAGTTAGGTTACCAAAGTTACCACTTGGTACAGACACGACTAGGTTTTCACGCTCTTGCTTACTCATTTGCGCGGCAGCTTCAAAGTAGTAACAGATTTGTGCCATCAAGCGGCTGATGTTGATTGAGTTTGCAGAGTTCAGACCGATCTCTTCACGCAATGCCGAATCATCAAAAGCTTGCTTAACCAGAGCCTGACACGCGTCGAAGTCACCATCGATCGCGACAGTGTGAATGTTTTTACCAAGCGTACAGAATAGCTTTTCTTGCAGTGGGCTGATCTTGCCTTTCGGGTAAAGAATCACAACGTTGATGTCTTCCATACCGTAGAAAGCATGCGCAACGGCTGCGCCAGTATCGCCAGAAGTTGCAGTCAGAATGGTGATCTTGCCGCCGTCCGAAACGGCTGCAAGAGATTGCGCCATAAAGCGACCACCAAAGTCTTTAAATGCAAGCGTTGGACCATGGAACAGTTCCAGAGCGTAAACACCGTCTTTCACTTGATTAATTGGCGCAGGGAATTGGAATGCAGCGTCAACCAATGCGTTAACTTGCTCTTCCGCCAGCTCATCACCAATCAGTGCAGATAGGATTTTCGTGCTACGAGAGACAAAGTCTTCTGCCAGTAGCGCATCAACGTCTTCAAATTTTGGTAGTTCCGATGGGAAAAATAGACCTTGGTTACGACCTAACCCTTGGCGAACGGCTTGACCAAAGGAAACTTGTTCATCATTTTCTTTTATATTGTAAAGCTTCATAGCTCACTTCCTGTTACTTTCGAACCCTGCTTATCTAGACGACAAACGTGGACGAATCCTTCTTCGTTTTGTACGTAGTTCTGTTCTAACCAGCGAGCAACTCGCTCAGCGACATCTTTCTCTTTGCAAATACTGAACAGTGTCGGACCACTGCCAGAAATACCGGTTGCCAATGCACCCGCAGACGCTGCGTATTGACGTGCATTTGCAAAACCCGGGAGCAGTTTCTCACGATACGGTTCTGCGATCACGTCTTTGATCATTTTTGCAGCAAGTTCTGGCTGACCAGAATGACACGCATGAATAAAGCCCGCAAGATGGCGACCATGAGCAATGATATCTTGTCGGCGATATTGAGATGGTAGGATCTCACGCGCTTCTGCTGTTGATACTTTGATACCCGGATATGCCATTACCCAGAACCAATCATCAAAGCAAGGCACTTCTTGGCTGATAATACCCAACTCTTCAAGCATCAATTGCACACCGCCAAGGTAACACGGTGCGACGTTATCGTAGTGAATACCACCAGAGATCTTACCTTCCATTTCTCCCATCAGCGCCAGTAACTCTGTCTCGTTAAGCGGCTGACCATGGAATCGGTTCAATGCATCTAATGCAGCAACGATAGAACATGCACTTGAGCCTAATCCAGAGCCGATTGGCATGTTCTTTTCTAGTGTCATTTCAAGTGGCTTTAGCTCGACGCCTTTCTTGTCTAGCTCGCGAGCAAACACTACCCAACAATCGTAAACGATGTTCTCTTTTGGCTCAGTTGGTAGCTTCTCAACAAAATCACCAGCCGTCTTTAGGCTGAACGGCTCAGCCCCAGATTTAACCAATACACGGTCACCCAATAGTGTGCCATCAACTGGGGACACCGCCGCCCCCAGAACATCAAAACCAACGCTTACATTACCAATTGATGCTGGGGCGTAGACCACTACATCCATATCACTTGAACTCATTGTCGTTATACCCCTAGCTTCCAACCTAAAGTACGCATCACATCCGAGAATACGCCCGCTGCCGTAACCTCAGTACCCGCACCGTAACCACGCAATACCAGTGGAATTGGTTGGTAGTAGCGGCTGTAGAATGCCAGTGCGTTTTCACCATCTTTGATCTTAAACATCGGATCATTTTCATCTACGGCAGCAATGCTTACCGTGCATTTACCATCAACGATTTCACCTACATAACGCAGCACTTTGCCCTCTTCCGCCGCTTTAGCTGACAGCTCTTTAAAGTACGCGTCCGCCTCTGGTAAACGTTCCATGAACTCTTCAACGCTGCCTGAGTCGTCAAAACCTGGTGGCAGAGCTTGATCAACCACAACGTCTTCTAGTTCTAGGGACATACCAGCTTCACGAGCAAGGATAAGTAGCTTACGCGCAACGTCCATACCCGATAGATCATCACGAGGGTCAGGCTCGGTAAAGCCGTTTTGCTTGGCGATGTTGGTTGCTTCACTTAGGCTCATGCCTTCGTCTAACTTGCCGAAGATGTAAGAAAGAGAGCCAGAAAGGATGCCGCTGAAGCGCTCTAGTTCATCACCTGCTGAGATTAAGTTTTGTAGGTTTTCGATTACCGGTAGACCTGCACCTACGGTTGTTTCATACATCAGCTTACGACGAGAGCTGCGCGCTACATCGCGAAGTTGATGGTAGTAAGCCATGCTTGCTGTGTTTGCTTTCTTGTTTGGCGTGACTACGTGGAAACCTGCTGCTAGGAAGTCTGCGTATTGATTCGCGATATCTTCACTTGAAGTACAGTCAACCAATACTGGGTTGATGATGTGGTTGCGTTGCACTAAAGAAATCAGACGCGCTAGGCTGAATTCTTCTGTCGCTGCCGACATACGGTCACGCCAATGCTCCAGTGGCAGCCCTTCACTATCAAGTAGAAGACCTTTACTGTTTGCTAAGCCGCATACGCGAATCACAATGCCTTTTTCCGCAAGCTTCGCTTGTTGACGCTCGATCTGATCCACCAGTTCACCACCAACGCCGCCAATACCAACCACGAATACATCTAAGAAGTGCTTAGAGTTGAATAGGTTCTCGTGACAGGCTTTGATCGCTTCAGAGATTTTATCTTCAGGAATCACAGCTGAGATTGCACGCTCAGATGAGCCCTGTGCAATGGCGACAATGTTTACGTTCACTTCAGCAAGAGATGAGAAGAAACGAGATGCAACACCGCGTGATGTACGCATACCGTCACCCACAAGTGTCACAATAGAAACATCATCAATGAACTCGACTGGTTCAAGTAGACCGTCTTTTAGTTCAAGTTCAAACGCATCCGCCAATACTTGTTGTGCTTTTGCTTTGTCTTGCGCTTCGATACAGAAGCTGATGCTGTACTCAGAAGAAGATTGAGTGATCAGAACGATAGACACACCGGCTGATGACATTGCACCAAATACTCGGCTTGCCATGCCAACCATACCCTTCATACCAGGACCAGACACGTTAACCATCGTTAGGTCGTTCAGCGTCGTGATGCCTTTGATTGCGAGGTTATCTTCGCCAGTGTCTTGACCAATCAGCGTACCTGCCCCTTGTGGGTTAAAGCTGTTTTTGATCAGACAAGGAATATGGAATTGTGCGATTGGTGCGATGGTTTTCGGATGCAGAACGGATGCACCAAAGTAAGAAAGCTCCATCGCTTCTTGGTAGCTCAGTGATTTAAGAAGACGAGCATCTTCCACCAAACGAGGGTCACAGTTGTAAACACCATCAACGTCAGTCCAAATTTCACAGCAATCTGCGCGCAGACACGCTGCAAGAACCGCAGCAGAGTAGTCAGAGCCATTACGACCAAGTGTTACTAACTCACCTTTCTCATTACCTGCGGTAAAACCAGGCATGATATTTACGTGACCTTGAGGAAGAGGATTTTGGCGGAAGTTCTGAGTAGAGACTTCAACATCGACCATCGCTTCTAGGTGATCGCCTTTTGCGTATAGATACTCGACTGGGTCGATAAGATGCGCAGGTTGCCCTTTCGCTTCTAATACCGCTTTCATCAACTGAATCGAGACGCGCTCACCTTTACTAATGATGCGTGCGTTGACGTTGTTTGGGCACATACCAAGAAGATTGATGCCGTGAACGAATTGGCGAAGCTGAGAAAGTGAAGTTTTTACTTGGTTATCAAATGCAGCACCATCGATGTTTGGCAATACATTTTGGATATCTGAAAATAATGCTTTGAACGAAGCTTCAAGTTCATTGATTTGCAACTCAGCTTCACCATTGCGAAGTGCACCTTCAATCACCGCGACCAGTTTATTGGTCGTTTTGCCTGGTGCTGAAAGTACCACTGCGACTTCTTCTTGCTGCGCATTGTTGGCGATGATATCCGCCGCTCTTAGAAAGCGATCTGCATCCGCTAATGATGAGCCGCCAAACTTTAATACTCGCATCCCTTCCTCCGATGTATCTTCTTAGATCTGTCTAAATTCTTTATAAAAAAGCATAAAAAAAGGCCTGTATCTTGTTGGATACAGGCCTTTCTTGTGAATTTCTTTCGCTCAGCAGCCTGCCCCAACATTGGTCGTGTCGGTAATAATAATGGTTGTGGTCATTACTACTTGGCTGTGAGATGTCATAAATAAATATTCAACGATAGTTGTGTGTTTTCTTAACTCTACGTTTACCGAGTTTCCGAAACAGAGTCAACAAAAAATTGTGTATTTTCCGGCCTTGTAGAGATTTCTGCTGCGCAATGTCGTTGATATTTAAGTGTAATTACAATGAGTTAGTCTGCTTACGATTTTATTCTTTTTTTTCAGTCATTCGCTCATGGTTCTTACAGATCTATTAGGATGAAGATCCTATGTAAGATCTTGATGCAAATATGCACAATCGAAAACTGATCTTTGCAGGTTCTATTTAACAACAACTTAACTGTGATCAAGGTTCCTAGGATCGAATTAAGTGGAAAATAAATGAGCTGGCTTTCATATTCTATGCTTTAATAGTGAGAAGCTTTTAGCACATACTAATAACAAAGTTAGACACAAGGAGTGGTCACATGAAAAAATGGATTTTTCTGTTGCTATTCGCCGTGCCTAGCGTTTGTCTTGCTAACGATCTTCCGCCTCTTCCAGGCAAAACTTCTTCGTCTCCACACAAGCTTTTCATCTCTAGTGAAAACTATCAAACAGATAGCTTCGATGTATGGAACATAGATGGTGGTTACTCATACGAGCTGTTTGATTCCGTTGATCTTTACGTTGGTGCGCGAGTCAACAACTCGCCAACAAAAAACCAAAGCGGTTTTCTTAGTGGGATCAGTTATCACTTTAATGATCGAGTAACAGTGAAAAGTACTGTTAGATCTTATAAAGCTGAAACGGCGGAAGGTATCCGAGAAGAAGACAGTAGCCTTGCTGCTGAAGTCTCAAGTCGCGTGAAAATCACCGAGAATTTGGATCTTCACGCCACTCTAGATTACCAAGATTGGCAACAAGGCTTCGAAGTAGGATTAGGTTTCCGCTTCTAGAAGTCCAGCGCTTCTTTCGAAATCAAAACCCCATTCCAGTCTGCGTAAACATAGTGTTTTGGCTGCACGATTTGGTTTTGCATCGTCAATGTCACGTTGATTTCTCCCACGCCACGCTTCTCTGTTTTAAACGGGCATGTACCCAAAGCTTGAACACCAATATCCATTTGTGACATTTGTGCCACATCGCGAATCGCACCGTAAACAATAATGCCTTCCCAACCATTTTCGATACCGAGAATCGCGAGCTGATCACCTAGCAACGCTTTTTGACATGAGCCGTGTCCATCAACAATCAGCACTTTTCCAGTGCCATCTTCGTTCAGTACTTCGCGTACTTTGGAGTTATCGTGGTAACAACGTACAGTGACAATCTCGCCATGAAAGGCCGTGCGTTGACCAAAGTTCTGCAATGGTAAGCTAAGCAGGATGACTTGGTCCTCAAACTGGTCACAAATGTCTGGTGTTATGTCTCTCATATTTCCTCCGTGAATTGTCTCACCTAAGCTGAAGCTCAGATAAGTAGTATCCTTCTAGACGAGTCGCGGCTGTATTGTTCCGAGCTTGTGCAAAACTTCAGGTTCTGAACAAGCAATCAAGTAAAGCTCGTCATCAATGACGTAATAAATCGCGTTTTGTTGAAATTGATTCGCCAGGTCTATTGCGGCTTGCGGTGTTAACTCAGCAGCATAGCTCTCTTCAAACCATTCAAATGTCTGATCGCCAACCGTGACAGGCACGTATTTAACGTGGTTTAATTGTTGTTCGAGTTTATGATTACTTATGCAGTTCTCTTCTTTTGACCGCAGATTACTGTAAGGGTTCCAAGCAGTTATCACCGCGTAGTTGGTTACCTCCCATTCAGCGTGAAAACGGAAGAAAGACTCTGAATAAGCATTCCATAACGATGCGTCTATGTTCGTATTACTTTTTTCTATCATAACTCTTAAACGATTAATAACAGTTACATTTCATCAATTGATGTAAATCAACAAACTGAATGGAATTAACATTTGAGCATTGTTAGCATGCTGTTAACAATATAAAATCCGCTCCATATCTTAGGGTGTTTACGTTTCAGGCTCCGTAATTACAGGGAATTGAAAGGTAAACAAGCCCTATAGAATAAACGTCGCCATCGGATACTGGTGAGTTGGCAAAATTCCAAGGAAGGCGGATAACTGAAAGAAGTGTTTTTTTGATCAACTTGATTTATTATCAAAATCACATTACCTGTATGTTATATTTTTGCCTAGAATTTATTCTATTAGCACAATTTTGTCACAAATTTAGGTACCGCCAATGCAAACCCCGCAGATTCTTATCGTAGAAGATGAGCAAGTAACTCGTAACACTCTTAAGAGTATTTTTGAAGCAGAGGGATACGCTGTTTTTGAAGCCAGTGACGGTGAAGAAATGCACCAAGTGTTGTCTGAAAATTCAATCAACTTGGTTATTATGGACATTAATCTTCCAGGCAAGAATGGTCTCCTTCTAGCACGTGAACTTCGCGAGCAAGCGAACATCGCACTGATGTTCCTGACTGGTCGTGACAATGAAGTAGACAAGATCCTAGGTCTTGAAATCGGTGCTGATGACTACATCACGAAACCATTCAATCCGCGTGAACTAACTATCCGTGCTCGCAACCTGCTAAGCCGCTCAATGAGCACTAACGCTGTACAGGAAGAGAAACGCTCGGTAGAAAAATACGAGTTCAACGGTTGGGTGTTAGACATCAACAGCCGCTCTCTAGTGAGCCCATCTGGTGACAGCTACAAACTGCCACGCTCTGAGTTCCGTGCTCTACTGCACTTCTGTGAGAACCCAGGTAAGATTCAAACTCGTGCTGACCTTCTTAAGAAGATGACAGGTCGTGAGCTTAAGCCACATGACCGTACTGTAGACGTAACTATCCGTCGCATTCGTAAGCACTTCGAATCAGTATCAGGTACACCTGAAATCATCGCGACTATTCACGGTGAAGGCTACCGCTTCTGTGGCGATCTAGAAGACTAATCTGCCCCAGCATAAACAATAAGGGCTTGCTCAATGAGCAAGCCCTTTTGCTATCTGTCACTTAGCAATAAATGCAAACTTAATGGTTAATACAAGCTTAGTGGCTAATACACTTTGTCGATCTTGATGCCTTTCTCGACTAACCACTCTTTCTTGCCTGCGTCATCTAACAATAACGCCAAATCGACCGACTTCTCCATATCCGCTTCGATTTGCCATACAAACGCCACTTCCCACTGATTTTCACTGTGGGTACGTAACTCTAATAAGTCACCATCAATTTCCCACTCTGAATCACCTTGCTTAATAATCAGAGCATCAACCGTTAAGTTTGCAGGCAGCTCATTATCTGCTTTTAGGTACAATGCGCCATGAACGTTCTGCTCTTGAACTTCACCAATGGTTGGCATCAGGTTTACCCATAGGTTGCTCTTTAGCTCAACGTTCACTGTATTCATCGTGACTTGGCTGCCTTGTTGCCATCCAACTTGAGGAGCAGAACTACAACCCGCCAGTAGCGCAATTGCCAGTGCTGCCGATGCAAATTTCTTCATTTTATTTCCTCTGTTCCAACCAACTCTTCAATACTTGAATATCATTTTGATATTCGTTTTTAATTTCTTCGACCCAATCCGATATGTTCTCCCACCAAGCAGGCATATCAGGAGATTGTGCTTTCTGTGCGACGCTTTGGATGTGTTTTAAACCAATCGAGCCTGCTGCACCTTTAATTTTATGTGCTTCAGAAACAATACCGTCTTGGTCTTTTGCCGTCATGTTTGAGTCCAACACCTCGATATAATCAGGCATCATGTCTTCAAACATCTTAATACTGTCATACACAGGCTTCACGCCAACGATATCCACGTAAGACTCTAGCATATCAAGATCCAGCAAGTGGGTATTGATGACTGGAGATGGCATCGGTGTCGCCTCTTCGATGACTTCAGCTTCTGCGATCTCTTCCATCACACTCTCATTGTTCTCAACGCGCTCAACGAAGAACTTATCGATCACCGCTTGTAACGCTTGAACTGCAAGTGGTTTGCTTATGGCATCATCCATACCGTTATCGAGATATTCACGACGATCTTTCATGACATTCGCAGTCAATGCCACCAGCGGCGGTAGATTATCGTAGTGTTCACGGTAGTACTTAGCCACGTCAAACCCAGTCATGTCCGGAAGCTGAATATCAAGCAAAGCTAAGTCGTATTCATCCGGTACGAAGTTCACCAGCGCTTCCTCACCCGTCATTGCGACAGTAACAGAGTGCCCCAAGCTTTCGAGCAGAGATTTCGCAACAGTGACATTAAGTTCGATGTCTTCGACCATAAAGATATTAAGATGTACATTGTCGCGTTTTGCATCGATAACAGGTGCTTCTAACTCAACCACTGGCACGTGAATCGATACGGTAAAGGTACTACCGAATCCTTCCTCACTTGCTACGGTAATGTCACCGTCCATCATGTTGATCAGCTGCTTAGAAACCGCCAAACCGATACCAGTACCCACCGCATGCAGGTTATCTTTGCCTGATTTCACTTGGTAGTACATCGCAAAGATCTTATCTAACTCCTCATCAGGGATACCGATGCCAGTATCTTCCACTTCCATAATGATGGTCGCATAATCATCTTCTACATCTGCACTCACCGTCATTACGACGCCACCTTCTTTGGTGAACTTCATGGCGTTGCTAACCAAGTTCCAGATAACCTGGCGTAGACGTGTCGCATCCACTTCTATCGCTTTTGGTAGCGAGCTCAAACGCTCTAGATCGAAGCGTAGCCCTTTCTGTTCAGCCATCAGAGCCGAGATACTTTCAATTTCAGCGACGAAGTCTTCAAAGTTCAATGGTGCAGGTAACAACTCCAACTTACGACGGTCAAATTTGTCCATGTCGATAATGTCGTTAAAGATGTTGCCCAAAGTAATGGCACTAACATTGATGGTTTGCATGTGTTTACGTTGCTCTTCAGTCAACTGACTATCAAGCAACATACGACTCAAGCCTACAATGCCGTTTAACGGTGTGCGCAGCTCATGACTGATAGTGGAGATAAAGGTGGTTTTATCACGGCTGGCTTTTTCTAATGATTCTTCATGGCGCTTACGCTCGGTGATATCGCGACCGAAACCAACCAGACCAAGGTGGCGACCATCTTTGCTGTAGAACGGTACTTTGCGCAATTCAAAGTAATGTTTGCGACCATCAGGGTATTCTAGCCATTGCTCGTAGGTAATTGCTTGGTTATCAGCAAAGACTTTTTGGTCGGTATCGACGATATGCTCAGCCACTTCTTTGCTGTAGACATCCCAAGGGCTCAAGCCCACTAATTGGTGTTCTTTCTTACCAGTTAACTCTTCCATCGCGCGGTTACAGCCAGAAAAAACACCATCAGCGTTGCGGTAGTAAATCAAATCTGGAGATGCATCGATAAAAGAACGTAACAGCGCCGTACGCTCGGCAAGCTCAAGCTGAGTACGCTCACGTTGGAACACCTCATTCTCCAAGTCTTGCATCGCTTCTTCACGTGCTTCTTCTGCTTTAATACGCTCTTCAATTTCTTGGTTGAGCTTTTCAATGTTCTGCTGCAGTTGAAAGTTCAGCTCTTGGTCACGCGAACGCATGTCCTTAAGCTTAGATACTAACTTGGTCAGTCTTTGACGAGACTCTTCAAGCTGATCCACCACGACAGATAGGAAATACACCGCCCAAGGGGTAATAAGTAGACCAAAGAATACCGAACGAACGATATCTATATCGTCAACGTTACCCTTAAGCGCCAACGTGATACCAACTTGCACAACAACAGCCAGTGCAACCAGCGCCAACGCCAGTAGTATCGAGAAACGGACAATCCCCAGCTTAACCAATAGGTCAACATAGTACTGGGCGAGATTTTTCATGGGCTTCATTCACTACTCCATGGAACAAGCTAGACATCGAACCCTGATCAGTTTGAAAAGCAAAACCGTTAAGCGCAGTTACTCAACAGCATCAATGTTTGAAAGACACACAACTGAAATGGCGACGCTTCAGGGCTCATCAGCGCCTCATGCTGTGTATTCGCAGTTTAACGTGTTTGATACGGTGATTTAAACCGCCTGCTCTCAACTTAGAGCAAGCGGTCACAAAGCGTTAATAAGAACCAGGATGAACTCGAGTGCAGTCACGCCCATCAGCCTTAGCTTGATAGAGTGCGCTGTCTGCCATTGCAACGCCCATTTCTGGTTCGTCACCATGATGCGGGATGTAAGAAACAAAGCCGATACTCATCGTCAACCGATCCGAAGTCGTTGAGTTACTATGTTCCACAGCAAGTTCGTGGATTTGTTCATGGATGCGTTTGGCAACTTTGTGTGCACCTTCCGTTGTGGTGTTTGGCAAGATAAAGCCAAACTCTTCCCCACCATATCGTGCTACGCAGTCCGATGACCGACTCACCACCTGTTGAAACGCCGCAGCGACTTGGACTAAAGCATCATCACCTTTTTGGTGACCATAGCAGTCGTTATAGTCTTTAAAGAAATCAATATCACACAACATGATCGTCAGCGGCAATTTCTCACGAATATGGTGATACCAAAGAGTATGAAGTTGTTCATCGAAGCGGCGACGGTTAGCGACTTTTGTCAGGCTGTCAGAGAAGCTTAATTTTTCTAACTCCAAATTCGCTTCCTCAAGCTTTTGCTCTGCAAGATAACGCTCAGAGATATCACGTGCCATAATCAATACACCGTTAGTACCCGATGCTCGGTCTTTAAACGGCGATTTCACCACATCAAACCAAGTATGATACCCATCAGTGCTGCTCACTTTATCGATGTAGCGTACAGGTTGTGTTTGCTGCAATGCTTGCATGTCACTAGCTTCCAAACGAAGGTAAATATCATCAGGCACTACGTCTTGTAGTCGCTTACCAATCAAATCCCCTACATCAGAAATGCCTAACGCATTCACAAATGGTTTATTACAAGCCTGGTAAACCATGTTTTCATTGAAGATACCGATAGAGTCTGGGCTGGCATCCAAAATGGTTTGTAAGATTGTATCGCGCTGTGCCAAGGCGACTTCGGTATCTTTACGACGTTCCATTTCGTCGCGCAAATTCTGCTGCATCTTGTGCCATTCAGTAACATCATGGCTGATAGATAAAGTACCAATCATCTCTCCGGACTGAGAAACCAAAGAACTTTGGTTTACTTCCAACAAACAACTTCGACCTTGCTGATCGGTTGTCCAACGCCTCTCAGTTTTACGTGTAGCTATTGGGTTCATCTTGGAGGAGCAAGCTTCTTCTCTGCGCCCTTCCCAAAACAGGTCAAACGCACGGTTGGTTGTCAGTACTTTACCTTGCTTATCTTGCAGACATATCAATTCAGATAACGAGTCGAGAGCGGAACGAGCAATACCTAACTGCTCTAATTCTTGTTGCTGCTCTTGGCGAGTAAACTGGTAAGGCTGAGCGTAAATAATCCATACGCGATGCCCACGAAGTAAGCTCTTTCGACCAGATAACTCAATCTTAATATTCTCTGTTTCAGACAACCGCCAATCAAACAGCTGCTGCCCAAAATGTCGGCTGGAAAAGCTATCAAGTAATGCAATTATCTCGTCAGTATTAAAAGAAGCAGGATAGAGAAACCCAGAACCTAAACGGCGGATACCAAGCAATTGCATGGCAGAATCATTGGAGAGCAACAATTGACCACTGCCCGCATCTAACACGAGAACAGGGTAAGGAGAGTCAGTAACGATAAGTTTTAAAGCAGATTGAAATCGTATATAGATCAGCGTAACTGTGATTACACATACAACAGAGAGCAGGACCACAAATCCGTAGTCGCCCTGCCCATCCCAGAGCCAATTGAGTAACTGATCCATTTTTCCGACCTTTCAAGCAAATCGGAGGAAATATAACAGTTATTAATCGATCATTCTGCCTTTAATTCTGGTTTGATATAGATGAAGGCATCACCAGTTAAGCTGCCTTGTGGGCCTTCTCGATCCAATGCACGACCAATTTCAGTCATCGCTAACCAGCGGTTTTCACACCACAACGGCGACAAAAGAGTAGGACGGCGAGCTGCTGAGGAAACGCGATGGAAGATCACTTCTTTAGGAGTCATGCGGATCATTTCACTGGCGATAGCAACGTAATCCTCCAATTCTGGGGCTTCTAGCTTTCCGGCACGCCACGCTTTCGCCATTGTACTGCCTTCTACGATATGTAAACCATGCAGTTTGATACCATCTGTGCCGACGCCCAAAACTTTACGCAATGTGTCGATGTTGTCATCGCGTGTTTCTCTAGGCAAACCGACGATCAGATGAGTACAAACTCTAATACCTAGTGCCCGAGCGCGCTTGGTGATTTCTGCATAACACTCAAAATCATGACCACGGTTGATACGCTTGAGGGTGTCATTGTTGGCAGTTTGAAGACCCAGTTCTAGCCAAATCTCATAACCTTGATTCACATAGTCAGACAGTAAATCCAGCACAGCATCAGGAACGCAATCTGGACGAGTGCCCACACAAAGGCCGACGATATCTGCAGCCTTGAGTGCTTCCTCGTACATGTTTTTAAGAACTTGCACTTCTGCATAGGTACTGGTGTACGCCTGAAAATATGCCAGATACTTCTTCGCCCTGTGGATCTCTCCAGCACGATCTTTCAATTGATCGTGGATACTTTTGATCTGTACTTCTTCATCCGCAAATGAAGCCACATTACAAAATGTGCATCCACCTCGACCAATAGTGCCATCGCGGTTTGGACAACTGAAACCACCGTGCAAAGTCAGTTTATGGACTTTTTCGCCATAACGGCGCTGAAGGTCTTGGCCTAATGTGTTGACCAACTCATGTAACTGCATAGATTCTCACCAATAGTAAACCGTAATAAATCTCACTACGATTTATGTAACTAAATTACATCCCTGCAAGAAAAAACAAATAATTCTAGTCAATTCAAACAAACAGGTGGCGGTGCGAAATCAATAAAACTGCATAAAACCAACTTAAAACCTGCAATGTTGCGTAAATGTTAAACAAAAAGTGAATATTTAAACGAAAAAATTGGGTCACAAAGACGACTTTTCGTTGCATTTCGAAGTCACAAAATTGTAGGATACTTACACAACCCCGTCGTTTTTGTGACTTTTATTACAACATCAACTGCGGGAATTGTCGGCGTTATCCCGCTCCCACCTATATAAGTCACTAAATTGTGACAATAAATAAAGGGATATCACCAAGGATTGTTTTTCTCGCAAAATTTTTCCTGCGAGATACGGAAAGGAATCAAGACTGGTCAACCTCGATCAGTGGCGAATCATAAATATAAAGGACAAGACGTACAGAGCGTACCTAAGACAGTCGAGATCTGTCCGGGGTTCTTGCGTCGACATTGAACTGGAAGGATGTATCTATGGTAGATAGAGAGCAAAATTCACAGGGTCTGTACACTCCGGAACTGGAGCATGACGCTTGTGGTATCGGTTTTGTTGCTCACCTTAAAAACCGTAAATCTCATGAAGTAGTGACTCAAGCATTGGATATGCTGGCTCGCATGGAACACCGTGGTGGTCAAGGTTGTGACCCATGCAGCGGTGATGGTGCGGGTATCTTGCTACAAAAACCTCATGAATTCCTATTAGAAGAAGCCGTTAAGCTAGGCATTAAACTGCCTTCATTTGAAAAGTATGGTGTTGGTGTCGTTCTTTTCCCGAAAGACGAATACAAACGCGAACAATGCCGAGATATTCTAGAACGCAACGCACAGCGTCTAGACCTTGAAGTTATCGGCTACCGCGTTTTGCCAACCGACAACTCAATGATCGGTGCCGACCCGCTAAGCACAGAGCCTCAGTTTGAGCATGTGTTTATCTCTGGTGGTCCAGGCATCACACCTGAAGAGCTAGAACGCAAACTGTACGTACTTCGTAACTACACAGTGCGAGTTTGCCTAGAAAGCGTTTCGAACATTGGTGACGACTTCTACATTAACTCAATGTCTTACAAGACATTGGTGTACAAAGGTCAGTTAACAACCGAGCAAGTACCTCAGTATTTCCTTGATCTGCAAAACCCAACCATGGTGACTGCACTGGCACTGGTACACTCTCGTTTCTCTACCAATACCTTCCCGAAATGGCGTCTTGCACAGCCTTTCCGTTACATTGCCCACAACGGTGAAATTAATACAGTTCGCGGTAACTTGAACTGGATGAAAGCCCGTGAAGCAATCTTAGAATCAGACCTATTTACTCAGGCTGAAATCGACATGCTTCTTCCAATCTGTCAGGAAGGTAGCTCGGATTCATCTAACTTCGATATGGCACTTGAGCTCCTAGTTCTTTCTGGTCGTAGCCTGCCACACGCATTGATGATGATGATCCCGGAAGCATGGCAAGAAAACAAAAACATGGATCCTAAACGTCGCGCGTTCTATCAGTACCACGCGAACATCATGGAACCATGGGATGGTCCTGCTTCAGTATGTTTTACTGACGGTGTTCAAGTTGGTGCGACACTCGACCGTAACGGTCTACGCCCTTCTCGCTACACAGTGACCAAAGACAACTTCCTAGTGATGGCATCAGAATCTGGTGTGGTAGACATTGAACCAGAGAACGTAGAGTTCCGTGGGCGTCTACAGCCAGGTCGTATCTTCGTTGCTGACCTAGAGCAAGGCCGCATCATCTCTGATGAAGAAGTGAAAGACACCATTGCAACGGCGCAGCCTTACGAGAAGTGGGTAGAAGAAAACCTACTGAGCTTGAAGAAGCTGCCAGATGCAAGCAACCAGTTCAGCCAACCTTCTCCTGAGCGTTTGTTGCACCGTCAACAAGCTTTCGGTGTGAGCACTGAAGAAGTGAACGAAATCATCGTTCCAATGGCGAATGATGCGAAAGAGCCATTATCAGCCATGGGTGCAGACTGGCCTCTTGCGGTTCTATCTCATCAGTCTCAACATCTTTCAAACTACTTCAAGCAACTGTTCGCACAGGTAACCAACCCACCGATCGACCCGATCCGTGAGCGTATGGTTATGTCACTGAACACTTACTTGGGTAAAGACCAAAACCTTCTGACTGAAACACCACTTCACTGTCAGAAAGTAGAATTGGAATCGCCTGTTCTGGCGAACTCTGAGCTTGAGAAATTGCGTGCGATCGATAACGAGCACCTACAAGCGAAGACGTTGGATATCGTGTTCCAAGCTAATGAAGATCAAGGCAAGCTTGAGCGCGCACTAAAACGTATCTGCCAATACGCAGAAGACGCGGTTATCGATGGTTACTCAATCATCCTATTAACTGACCGTGCAGTAAATTCAAACCACGCGGCGATCCCAGCAATGCTGGCAGTTGGCGCAGTGCACCACCACTTGATCCGCAAGGGTCTACGTGCGAAGTGTGACATCGTGGTTGAAACCGGTGATGCGCGTGAAACGCACCACTTTGCAACACTACTTGGTTACGGTGCGAATGCGGTTAACCCTTACCTAGTGATTGAAACCATCATTGAACTTCAACGTACGAAGAAGTTGGATCCAGAAGCGAACCCTCGCGATCTGTTCAACAACTACCGTAAAGCGATCAATGGCGGTCTTCTGAAGATCTTCTCGAAGATGGGTATCTCTACGCTACAGTCATACCACGGTGCGCAAATCTTCGAAGCCTTGGGTATCCACAAATCAGTGGTCGACAAGTACTTCACAGGTACGGTTTCTCGTATCCAAGGTCTAACCCTTGATGATATCGCCAAAGAAGTACTTATCCGTCACCGCATCGGTTACCCACAACGCGAAATCCCAATTCAAATGCTGGATGTAGGCGGTGTTTACCAATGGAAACAGCGTGGCGAGAAGCACCTCTTCAACCCAGAAACCATTTCTCTACTGCAAGAGTCTACGCGCAACAAGAACTACGATCAGTTCAAGCAATACGCGACAGCAGTAGATAAGCAAGGCGATAACGCGGTAACCCTACGCAGCCAGCTAGAATTCATTAAGAACCCAGCAGGTTCTATCTCTATCGACGACGTCGAGCCAATTGAAAGCATCGTGAAACGCTTCGCGACGGGTGCTATGTCATTTGGTTCTATTTCTTACGAAGCACACTCCACACTGGCTGTTGCGATGAACCGTCTTGGCGCGAAATCGAACTCTGGTGAAGGTGGTGAAGACCCAACGCGTTTCGAGCGCAAAGAGAACGGCGATTGGGAACGCTCTGCGATCAAGCAGGTGGCTTCAGGTCGTTTCGGCGTAACCTCTTACTACCTAACTAACGCTGAAGAGCTGCAAATCAAAATGGCTCAAGGTGCGAAGCCAGGTGAAGGTGGTCAGCTACCAGGCGATAAAGTAGATGACTGGATCGGTGCTACACGTCACTCAACTCCGGGCGTCGGTCTTATCTCGCCACCGCCACACCACGATATCTACTCAATCGAGGATTTGGCTCAGCTTATCTACGACTTGAAGAACGCGAACCGCGCGGGTCGTGTGAACGTGAAGCTGGTATCAGAAGCAGGCGTAGGTACGATCGCTTCTGGTGTAGCGAAAGCGAAAGCGGACGTTGTACTTATCGCAGGTTTCGACGGTGGTACAGGTGCATCCCCAATGTCTTCAATCCGTCATACCGGTCTTCCTTGGGAACTTGGCTTGGCAGAAACGCACCAAACGCTACTGAAGAACGGTCTACGTAACCGTATCGTGGTTCAAGCGGATGGTCAGATGAAGACACCTCGTGACCTTGCAGTCGCAACACTACTTGGTGCAGAAGAATGGGGCGTGGCAACCGCAGCATTGGTGGTTGAAGGTTGTATCATGATGCGTAAGTGTCATAAGAACACCTGTCCTGTTGGTATCGCGACTCAAAACAAGACGCTTCGTGAGCGCTTTGATGGTCGCGTAGAAGACGTCGTAACCTTCTTCCAATACATGGCACAAGGTCTGCGTGAAATCATGGCTGAACTTGGCTTCCGCACTATCGATGAGATGGTCGGTCAAGGTCAGAAACTGAAGATTCGCCAAGACGTTTCTCACTGGAAATACAAGAACCTAGATCTGTCTCCTGTTCTCCACGTTGAACAGCCACGCGAAGCCGATGGCGTATTCAACCAAGCTCAGCAGAACCACAACCTAGAAGAAGTGCTAGACCGTAAGCTGATTCAAGCAGCGATTCCTGCACTCGAGAAAGGCGAAGCGGTGAATGCCGAGTTCCCTATCGTCAACACGGACCGCTCTGCAGGTACCATGTTGTCGAACGAAATCTCGAAAGTGTATAAAGATGCCGGTCTACCTCAGCCAATGAACGTGAAGTTCAAAGGTTCCGCGGGTCAATCATTCGGTGCATTCCTAGCTAAGGGCGTGAAGTTCGAAGTAGAAGGCGATGCGAACGACTACTGGGGTAAAGGCTTATCTGGCGGCACCTTAGTACTTTACCCAGATGCGAAATCAAGTATTGTCGCGGAAGACAACATCGTGGTTGGTAACGTGTGTTTCTACGGTGCAACTTCGGGTGAGTCTTTCATTCGTGGTATGGCTGGTGAACGTTTCTGTGTTCGTAACTCAGGCGCGAAAGTAGTAGTAGAAGGCGTCGGTGATCACGGTTGTGAATACATGACTGGTGGTGCTGCAATTATCCTTGGTTCAACAGGTCGTAACTTTGCCGCAGGTATGAGCGGCGGCGTGGCTTACGTATGGGATAAATCAGGTGACTTTGAGTCAAAACTGAACCCAGAGCTAGTAGACCTAGATCCAATCGAGCAAGAAGACAGAGATCTATTACTCGACATGCTAACTAAGCATGTTCAATTCACAGGAAGTGAAGTCGCTCAGTCTTTCCTAGACAACTTTGAAGCAAGCCTAGCCTCTATGGTTAAGGTAATGCCGCGTGACTACAAAGCGGTTCTTCAAAAGCGTAAAGCTGAAGCACAGTCTCAAGGAAACGAAACTCAAGCGGAGGCCGTATAATGGGTAAGCCTACTGGATTTTTAGAGCATGGTCGTGAACTACCACAGAAGATCGACCCAGCTGAACGCATCAAGAACAACAAAGAGTTCGTTCTGAACGAGGAGTTTGGTGACAAGATCAATACTCAGGCTTCTCGTTGTATGGATTGTGGTGTGCCGTTTTGTCATAACGGCTGCCCTATCGGTAACATCATCCCAGAGTTTAATGACGCAGTTTATCGTGATAGCTGGGAAGAAGCATGGAACATTCTAAGCTCGACTAATAACTTCCCTGAGTTTACTGGTCGTGTTTGCCCAGCACCATGTGAAAGTGCTTGTGTACTTGGCATCAACCAAGACCCGATCACTATCTGTAATATCGAGAAAACCATCGTAGAAACGGCATATCGAGAAGGGTACGCCAAACCAAAAACACCACGCTCTCGCACAGGTAAAACTGTTGCGATCATCGGTTCAGGTCCTGCAGGTCTTGCGGCTGCCGAGCAGCTAAATAGCGCTGGTCATACTGTGACTGTATTCGAGCGAGACGAGAAAGTGGGTGGTCTACTGCGTTTTGGTATCCCAGACTTCAAACTGGGTATGGATGTGATTGACCGCAAAATCAACTTGATGGCAGAAGCGGGTATCGAATTCAAAGTAAATCAACACGTTGGTGTCGATGTGAATGCCCAGCAACTACGTCAAGAATTCGATGTGGTTCTGCTGACTGGTGGCTCAACTGTTCCACGTGATTTGCCCGTTCCGGGTCGTAAACTAAAAGGCGTCCATTTTGCAATGGAGTTCCTAGGTCAAAACAACCGTCGTGCCAATGATATGGATCTTAAGGGTGAAGAACTTCACGCTGCGAGTAAGCATGTTGTGGTGATCGGTGGTGGTGATACCGGCTCTGACTGTGTGGGTACATCTAACCGTCATGGCGCAGCAAGCATCACTCAGGTTGAAATCATGCCGATTCCACCAGAGAAGCGCCCTGCTAACATGCCATGGCCACAGTACCCAATGATTCTACGTACTTCGACCTCTCATGAAGAAGGTGTTGATCGTCACTGGAACATCCTGACCAAAGAGTTCATTGGCAATGACAAGGGTGAAGTTACAGGTCTTCGTTTAGCTGACATCGTTTGGCAAGATGCGAAACCAGGCGAACGTCCGAGCTTCAAAGAAGTAGAAGGCAGTGAGCGAGTGATCCCATGTGATATGGCTTTCCTAGCGATGGGATTCCTGCACCCAGAACCAACAGGTGTACTTGCTCAATTGGATATTGCACTCGATGATCGCGGTAATGTAGCAACCCAAGGTTTTGCTACAAACCAAGAAGGCGTATTTGCAGCTGGTGATATGCGAACAGGACAATCTCTGGTTGTTCGTTGTATCAACGAAGGTCGTGAATGTGCCCGTGCTATCGATGACTATTTAATGGGTGGCACAAACCTAGAAGCAAAAGCAGATTCACTGATGCTTTCTGCGTAAAGGGAGTGTTCTCACTTCCTCTTTCTGAGCATTAAACCCAGCCATCAGTAGTATCGATGGCTGGTAGCAAAGAAAGAAAACAGTTCCTTCCAACCTTTTTATTTTGACCAGCATTTTGTGCTGGTCTTTTTTATTCCTGCTAGAATCAAATGTTACTTTTTTGTAACAATTATTTTTCTATCTAACTGAATTTATTAGATTATTTTAGCCAATTAAATGGTAAATCGCATATTCACGTGATTATTCACTAATAACTTGACCTTTTTTACAATAAGCTATAGCTTGTGAAGTTGGTGAAAATAAAACACACAATTTTTGTTAAGATATTTGACGAATTTTATTGAATAGATATACATAAAACTTAGAAAGTGACGCATAGTTAGTCATCATTATCAACTTGAGCAGTGTTGATATATCTGTCGGGATGACAGATAAGCAAAGGGAGAATTGCAATGGCTCTTTATGATCCAAGTCTTGAGAAAGACAACTGTGGATTTGGCTTAATCGCGCACATGGAAGGCGAGCAAAGTCACAAGCTGGTACGTACAGCAATTTCTGCACTTGATCGCATGACCCACCGTGGTGGCATCGCCGCCGATGGAAAAACCGGTGATGGTTGTGGTCTTCTTCTACAAAAGCCCGATTCCTATTTACGCCTTATCGCCGAAGAAAATGGCTTCAACCTTGGCAAGCAATACGCCGTGGGGATGATTTTCTTTAACCAAGATCCGGTGAAAGCTCAACTCACCAAAGACATCGTAAACAAAGAACTGGCTCAAGAGACCTTAACCGTAGCGGGCTGGCGTGAAGTTCCAACTAATTCAGAAGTACTCGGTCCGATCGCTGCTGATTCACTTCCAGACATTCAACAAGTCTTTATCTCTGCACCAGCAGGTTGGCGCGAGCGTGACATTGAACGTCGCCTCTATATCGCACGCCGTCGCATCGAGAAACAAATTACAGAAGATCCTGACTTCTACATCTGTAGCTTGTCGACACAAGTTCTGGTGTACAAAGGCTTGTGCATGCCTGCGGACTTACCGCGCTTCTATCTTGATCTTGCTGATCTACGCATGGAATCTGCTATCTGCCTGTTCCACCAGCGTTTTTCAACCAATACTCAACCTCGTTGGCCTCTGGCTCAACCGTTCCGTTACCTCGCTCATAATGGTGAGATCAATACCATTGAAGGTAACCGCCAATGGGCTCGCGCTCGTGCTTACAAGTTCTCATCACCACTGCTGCCCGACCTACAAACTGCGGCACCATTTGTGAACGAGACTGGCTCAGACTCTTCCAGCTTAGATAATATGTTGGATCTCTTTTTAGCAGGCGGTATGGATATCTTCCGTGCCATGCGCATGCTTGTGCCACCAGCATGGCAAAACCACCCAGATATGGACCCAGATCTGCGAGCGTTTTATGACTTCAACTCCAAACATATGGAGCCATGGGATGGTCCGGCAGGTATTGTTCTGTCCGATGGTCGATACGCCGCATGTAACTTAGATCGTAATGGTCTGCGTCCTGCACGTTATGTGATAACTAAAGACAGGCTGATCACTCTAGCATCAGAGATCGGTATTTGGGATTACGCTCCGGATGAGGTTGCCGAAAAAGGGCGTGTTGGTCCTGGCGAACTGCTGGTTGTCGATACTCGCAAAGGCAAACTATGGCAATCAAGTGAGATCGATAACGATCTGAAATCTCGCCACCCTTATCGCG
Organism: Vibrio sp. Y29_XK_CS5; assembly: GCF_024181835.1. NCBI lineage: Bacteria > Pseudomonadati > Pseudomonadota > Gammaproteobacteria > Vibrionales > Vibrionaceae > Vibrio > Vibrio sp. Y29_XK_CS5. Next base: position 439,637 of record NZ_JAMZAM010000003.1, on the reverse strand, counting down.
AATGGATGGAAAACAACGTTCGCAAACTCACACCTTTTGCTCAATTACCAGAAGAGCAAGTTGGCGAGCGCAGCTTTGATGAAGACTTGCTTAAGACTTACCAAAAGCAATTCGCCATGAGCAACGAAGAAGTCGATCAAGTGTTGCGCGTTCTCGGTGATATGGGACAAGAAGCGGTCGGCTCTATGGGTGATGACACCCCGATGGCCGTCTTATCCTCTAAAGAGCGCTTGGTGACTGACTATTTCCGTCAGAAGTTCGCGCAGGTAACCAACCCGCCGATCGATCCACTGCGTGAAAAACACGTGATGTCACTAGCAACCAGCATCGGTCAAGAGATGAATGTCTTCTGTGAAACTGATGGACACGCGCACCGAGTAACCTTCGATTCACCAGTGTTACTTTACTCAGACATGCAGCAATTACTCGAGCTTGGAGACAATTACTATCGTAATACCATTCTCGATATCAACTACGATCCACAACAGAAAGATCTTAAACAAGCCATTAATGATCTGTGTGAGCAAGCAGAACACGTGGTGCGTGAAGGCACCGTGCTAGTGGTGCTTTCGGATCGTGCTTTAGTCAAAGGCAAACTGCCAATTCCTGCGGCAATGGCGGTCGGTGCTGTTCAAACTCGCCTGATCGATGCGAACTTACGTTGTGATGCCAACATTGTTGTTGAAACAGCCACGGCACGTGACCCACACCAATTTGCCGTCTTGCTTGGATTTGGTGCCACTGCCGTTTACCCATACCTTGCTTATGAAGCGCTAGGTAAACTCATTGATGATAAAGCGCTAGAAAAAGACTATCGCGATGTGATGCAAAACTACCAATACGGCATTAATAAAGGTCTGTACAAGATCATGTCGAAAATGGGTATTTCTACCATCGCCTCTTACCGTTGCTCGCAACTGTTTGAAGCAGTTGGCTTGAGCCAAGAAGTGGTCGATTTGTGCTTTAAAGGTGTAACAACTCGTATTGAAGGCGCAAATTTCGACGACTTCCAACAAGACTTGTACAACCTTTCTCGCAAAGCTTGGGCGAAACGTAAAGCCATCGAGCATGGTGGTTTATTGAAATATGTCCACGGTGGTGAATATCACGCCTACAATCCAGACGTGGTTGGCACACTGCAAACTGCGGTGAAATCAGGCGAAAGCAACGATTATCAGAGCTTTGCTAAACAGGTGAACCAACGTCCTGTTGCCATGCTGCGTGACTTAATGGCGCTGAAAAAATCAGATTCCCCATTACCACTTGAGCAAATCGAGCCAAGCACAGAACTCTTCAAACGTTTTGACTCGGCGGCAATGTCCATTGGTGCACTTAGCCCAGAAGCACACGAAGCACTTGCAACAGCGATGAACCGCCTTGGTGGCTATTCTAACTCAGGTGAAGGTGGTGAAGATCCACGTCGCTTCGGTACAGAGCGTAACTCACGCATCAAGCAGATTGCTTCAGGTCGATTTGGTGTTACGCCTCACTACCTAATCAATGCAGACGTACTGCAGATCAAGGTCGCACAGGGTGCGAAGCCGGGTGAAGGTGGTCAGTTACCGGGACACAAAGTCACCGCAGAAATCGCAAAACTGCGTTATTCGGTACAGGGGGTGACTCTGATCTCCCCTCCTCCACACCACGATATTTATTCGATTGAAGACTTAGCCCAGCTGATCTTCGACCTAAAACAAGTCAATCCAAACGCATTGGTTTCGGTGAAGTTAGTTTCTGAGCCAGGTGTCGGCACCATCGCAACAGGTGTCGCGAAAGCTTACGCTGATCTCATTACCATCTCGGGCTACGACGGTGGTACTGCAGCAAGTCCACTAACCTCAGTGAAATACGCTGGTAGCCCTTGGGAATTGGGACTGGCAGAGACACAACAAGCACTGGTTGCTAATGGTCTACGTCATAAGATTCGTCTACAGGTAGATGGTGGTCTAAAAACCGGTCTGGACGTGGTGAAAGCGGCAATTCTCGGTGCCGAAAGCTTCGGTTTTGGTACTGCGCCAATGGTGGCAATGGGTTGTAAGTTCCTACGTATTTGTCACCTCAACAACTGTGCTACTGGTGTTGCAACTCAAGACGAGACGCTGCGTAAAGAGTACTTCAAAGGTCTTCCGGAAATGGTGATGAACTACTTCATTGGTCTGGCGGACGAAGTACGCGGATTACTCTCTGAACTTGGTGTTGAAAAACTAACTGACTTGATCGGTCGTACCGATTTATTGGAGACCGTTGAAGGTCTGACAGCAAAACAAACCAAGCTGGATTTGTCGAATATCCTTGAGGCACCAGTCTCTCCAGAAGGGCACCCTCTTTATTGGACACAGCCAAATACACCATTTGATAAAGCAGAGCTAAACAACAAGATCATTGAAGACGCGCTGCAAGCGGTTGAGAAACGTCAATCTGCTAGCTTCTTCTACAACGTGATCAACACCGACCGTTCTGTGGGTGCTCGCCTATCAGGTGAAATCGCTCAGCGTTACGGCAACCAAGGCATGGCGGCAACGCCAATCAAGCTGCATTTGGACGGCACAGCTGGTCAGTCATTTGGCGTTTGGAACGCAGGTGGCGTAGAGCTTTACCTCACTGGTGATGCCAACGACTACGTAGGTAAAGGCATGGCTGGCGGTAAGGTGGTTATCAAACCTCACCTTGGCACTGCATTTAAGTGTAATGAAGCGGCCATCATTGGTAACACCTGTTTGTACGGCGCGACCGGCGGTAAACTGTTTGCGGCAGGTAAAGCAGGTGAGCGTTTCGGCGTACGTAACTCAGGTACGATTGCCGTCATTGAAGGCGCTGGTGATAACGCTTGTGAGTACATGACCGGTGGTATTGTTGCCATTCTAGGTGCGACTGGCGTGAACTTCGGCGCAGGCATGACCGGCGGGTTTGCATACGTATTGGATGAGAACCAAGACTTCCAAGGTCGCGTGAACAACGAATCGGTTGAAGCGATATCTCTGTCAGATCTCTACATCCACCAAGAGCACTTGCGTGGCCTGATTGCCGAACATCTCGAAGAAACCGGCTCTAGCCACGCAGAAGATATCTTGGCGAACTTTGATGAATGGATTCCAAAGTTCTACTTGGTGAAACCACAAGCGGCGGACTTGCGCACGCTACTTGGTCACCAGAGTCGCAGTGCCGCAGAACTGCGCGTTCAAGCCCAGTAATCATGGAGGATGTTTGAATCATGAGTCAGAACGTTTATCAATTTATCGATGTTCAACGCGTAGATCCTGCGAAGAAGCCTATCAAAGTTCGTAAGATCGAATTCGTTGAAATCTATGAACCATTTACCAAGCAACAAGCGACTGCACAGGCGGATCGCTGCTTGGATTGTGGTAACCCATATTGTGAATGGAAGTGCCCAGTACACAACTACATCCCACAATGGCTAAAGCTTGCCAATGAAGGTCGTATCCTCGAAGCCGTAGAGCTATCGCACCAAACTAACAGCTTGCCTGAAGTTTGTGGTCGAGTGTGTCCGCAAGATCGTCTATGTGAGGGCTCTTGTACTCTCAATGAAGACTTTGGCGCCGTCACTATAGGTAACGTTGAAAAATACATTACCGACAAAGCCTTCGAAATGGGCTGGAAGCCTGACATGTCTAAGGTGGAGTGGACCGATAAAAAGGTTGCCATCATTGGTGCAGGTCCAGCAGGCTTGGCTGCTGCCGATATCCTAGTGCGCAATGGCGTGAAACCTGTGGTGTTTGACCGCTACCCTGAAATTGGCGGCCTACTGACCTTCGGTATCCCTTCGTTCAAGCTTGAAAAAGGCGTGATGGAAAACCGCCGCCGCGTCTTCACCGAAATGGGCGTAGAGTTTCAGATGAATGTCGAAGTAGGTAAAGATGTGCAGATGCAAGAACTGCTTGATGAGTACGATGCCGTCTTTTTGGGGGTTGGTACTTACAAGTACATGCGTGCGGGACTAGAAAATGAAGGTGCACCGGGTGTTTACGACGCTCTGCCATTCTTGATTTCAAATACTTACAAGGTCATGGGCTTGGAGCACGACAAACCTTTTATCGACATGGCAAAGCAGCGCGTAGTTGTACTCGGAGGTGGTGATACCGCGATGGACTGTGTTCGTACCTCTATTCGCCAAGGCGCGTCAAACGTGGTATGTGCTTACCGTCGTGATGAAGCCAATATGCCCGGCTCTCGCCGCGAGGTGAAAAACGCCAAAGAAGAAGGCGTGAAGTTTATGTTCAACCTTCAGCCTTTAGGAATTGAAGTCGATGCGTCAGGTAAGGTCTCGGGTGTCAAAGTGGTGAAAACCGCTCTTGGTGAGCCTGATGAAGCGGGTCGTCGCCGTCCAGAGCCCGTCGAAGGCAGCGAACACGTTCTACCGGCAGACGTCGTGATCATGGCGTTTGGTTTCCAGCCACACAAAATGGACTGGTTAGCTCCGTTTGATGTCGATTTAGATCAATGGGGTCGTATCAAAGCCCCTGCGAAACAAGAGTTCCAATTCCAGACCAGCAATGAAAAGATCTTCGCGGGTGGCGATGCGGTGCGAGGCTCTGATCTAGTCGTCACTGCAATTGATGAAGGACGAAAAGCAGCAGAAGGCATTCTCGATTACCTCGAAGTTTAATCACAGCTAACATCACAAAAAGGATCCTATTATTGGATCCTTTTTCTTTTGTATCCATATAATTAGAAGCAAAATTATAAGAGTAAATACAATGAAAAAAGCCGCTCTCCTTTCCATCACTTTGCTCGGCTTAACCGCTTGTAGCCAAGGAGTCACAACCATGACGGATCGTTCTCAATCACCTTGTGGTGACAAACCAAACTGCGTCTCCACTCAAGATACGCGTGCAGAATACAACCTAACGCCATTCACCCTGACTGATTCAGCGAACATCGATGCTATTGAGCAAATTGCGCTTGAACTGCCAGGTGCGAAAACAGCGGTGAAAGAAGGCAACTACATACGCGTAGAGTGCACATCTAAAATCATGCGCTTTGTGGACGATTTAGAACTTAAGGTAGAAGGCGATCAGCTAATTGTTCGCTCAGAATCTCGTGTTGGCTATTCAGACTTTGGCGTGAACCGTAAGCGTGCTGAACAATTACGTTCACTGCTGATGAATGCTGAGTTAATCAAATAACGACCACATATTGGTGCAGAGTGGTATACTCTCGCCAACTTAAATTTTTATCGAAAGAGAGTGTTATGAAAGTTGGTATCATCGGTGCGATGGAACAAGAAGTCACCATCCTGAAAGAAGCAATGACAAACTGCCAAACAGTGAACAAAGCAGGTTGCACGTTTTTCTCTGGTCAGATTAACGACGTTGATGTGGTACTGCTTCAATCTGGCATCGGTAAAGTAGCAGCAGCAGTTGGTACAACCATTCTGCTAGACGAATACCAACCAGATGTGGTTATCAACACTGGCTCTGCGGGCGGTTTCGACTCAAGCCTAAACCTAGGCGACGTTGTTATCTCAACAGAAGTTCGTCACCACGATGCAGACGTAACCGCGTTTGGCTACGAAATGGGTCAAATGGCAGGTCAACCAGCGGCATTCAAAGCAGATGAGAAGCTAATGGACCTTGCTGAAAAAGCATTGGCTCAAATGGAAAACACTCACGCAGTTCGCGGCCTGATCTGTACTGGTGATGCGTTTGTTTGCACGGCAGAACGCCAAGAGTTTATCCGTAAACACTTCCCTTCAGTTATCGCTGTAGAAATGGAAGCATCTGCTATCGCTCAAACTTGTCACCAATTCAACACGCCGTTTGTTGTTGTGCGCGCTATCTCTGACGTAGCAGACAAAGAATCACCAATGAGCTTCGAAGAGTTCTTACCGCTAGCGGCGAAAAGCTCTTCAGAAATGGTATTCAAAATGTTGGAACTGACTAAGTAAGTCTGTCGAATTTCATGGAAGAAACCTTTCAGCAGTTTTATGCCAATGGTGCGCTCCTCGTCATGTGGGGCGCATTATTATTCCATCTCCTGCTCCCCATACCGCACGCTGCGCATCCAGTGACGCTTTGGCATAAATTCGCCGAACAACTGGCTAACAAGGTCAATAACAACCACAACTACTCGCAAAGTATCATCTCTGGCGGACTCGCTCTTCTTCTTATGCTTGTGCCTTGCTTGATATTACTGCTCGCGATGAAGCCTTTAGTTTGGCAAGCACCGCTATTTGAGCTGGCATTACTGCTGATTGCTCTTGACTGGCGAAACAATGAATCACTTGCTAAACAACTCGTCACCGCAATGTCGAATGAGAATAAAGTACAATGCCGAGCACTACTCAAGCCTTACCTGAACCGCGATACAGAGAGCTTATCGCTACTAGGCATTGGTAAAGCTGGAGCAGAAACCATCATCATGGGTTACGGACGTAACGTAGTGTGTGTGCTGTTTTGGTATGGAGTAACTGGTGGAATTGGCGCGTTGATGTATCGTCTTACTGCTGAGTTAGCTCGAGCATGGTCTCCTAGTCGACGTCAATATTCACCATTTGGCAAACCAGTTATTCAATTAACGGCGGTCCTAGAAATCATTCCATTACGCTTATTCGCGATGTTTATTGGTGCGGGTAAAAACGTGTCAAGCGTTTCAACTGCTATGCTTCAACAAGCGAAATCTTGGCCGCTTCCTGGACCGGCATGGTTGTTGTGCTCGATTGGTAACAAGCTTCAATTGTCACTTGGTGGTCCAGCTTTGTATCAAGGACTGCGAGCCGAACGTGCAAAACTTGGGGGGCGTATTGCACCATCAGCCATTCATCTAGCGCAAATCCAAACACTGATAGTTTGGCGTATCTTTGCTTGGATAGTTATCCAAAGCCTAATTCTCGGATTCATTTATCAAGGACTATAATGAAAAATCTTTGCTTTGCCCTTCCTCTTATCTTCTCTGCTGTTTCTTTTGCCAATGAACCTGTTCAACGAGTCATCAGCCTAGCGCCACATGCAACAGAAATCGCCTATGCAGCTGGTCTTGGAGACAAGCTGATTGCGGTCAGTGAGATGAGTGACTACCCCGAGCAAGCCAAAGACCTAGAAAAAGTATCAAACTATCAAGGCATTAAACTCGAACGCATCATCGCCCTTCAACCCGATTTAGTTATCGCTTGGCCTGCAGGTAATCCAGCCAAAGAACTTGATAAACTCAAGCAGTTTGGCATTCCGATTTACTACTCAACAACAGGAACGTTAGAGGATATTGCCAAGAATATTGAACAACTCAGCCGATACAGTGAGAAGCCGGAAGTAGGACGAAAAGCCGCTGAAGATTTTCGTGCACAGTTAGAAGCGTTAAAAGAAAAGTACAATACCGAAGATAAAGTTAGCTACTTCTATCAGTTGAGTGAAAAACCGATCATCACCGTTGCGGGCAAGAACTGGCCAAGTGAAGTCTTCACCTTCTGTGGTGGTGAAAATATCTTTGCCAAAGGCAGTGCCCCTTACCCACAAGTCAGCATCGAGCAAGTGATTACTCGCCAGCCTGAAGTACTGTTTACCTCTCGCCATGCCATGAGTAATGATGGAATGTGGGCAGAATGGAAGAGCGACATCCCTGCATTAAAAAATGGTCATGTTTGGTCACTTAATTCCGATTGGATCAACCGCCCGACCCCAAGAACCTTAAACGCGATCACAGAGGTGTGTGAACACTTTGAAAGCGTTCGGCAAAAACGCTAACGTTTTCGTTGGAAATCCCGTACAATTTCCGTCCCATTTCTGTTCCCCCACAATTTGTTTATAAGGTACCAAGTAACATGGACTCCATGCTGCTTTATATGATCGATTTATTCGGTACTGCTGTCTTTGCGGTTTCTGGAGTTTTGCTCGCAGGTCGATTAAAGATGGATCCTTTCGGTGTGATCGTGCTCGGTAGTGTGACTGCTATTGGCGGTGGCACTATTCGTGATATGGCGCTTGGCGCTACCCCTGTATTCTGGATTACTGACACGACCTATCTATGGGTAATTTTCATTACCTGTTTATTAACCATGATTTTAGTTCGTCGCCCTAAACGTCTACCTTGGTGGGTCCTTCCTGTATGTGACGCAATTGGTTTGGCAGTATTTGTTGGTATCGGTGTTGAAAAAGCCCTAGCTTACAATGCATCCGGCATGGTGGCAGTTATCATGGGCGTCATTACTGGCTGTGGCGGCGGCATCATTCGCGATGTGCTAGCACGTGAAGTGCCGATGGTTTTGAGAAGCGAAGTCTATGCGACAGCATGTATCATCGGTGGTATTTTTCACACGACCGCATTGAGCATGGGTCATGACCACTCTTTCGCCCTACTTGCAGGCGTCGTTTCAACATTGATTATTCGCCTTGGGGCGATTCGCTGGCACTTATCACTGCCAACCTTCGCCATAAATCGATAATGTTCACCTATTGATTGAAAAGAGCCGTCATAACCGACGGCTTTTTTTTGGTAAACGTCAGTCGCTTCTGATTCTGAGCTTAGTTATATTAAGGCTATTATTCCCAACATTCATGGATAGACATGTTACTGGAAGGCATCGAAACACTATTAGTTTTAAGCAAAGCGAAAACCATGAGCCGCACAGGGAGTTTGCTGTATATCAGCCAATCTGCGGTAAGTAAACGCATCGCGAATCTAGAGAAAAAACTGGGAAAGAAGCTAGTAGAACCGTCAGGGAGAACTATTAAACTCACACCTGATGGCATGGCTTTGATCGAAAATATTGGTCCCTCTTTTAATGAGTTACGTGGTCTTATCTATGAACAGCAAGAACTAGAAGATACGTCTTTAATCACCCTCGATAGCTCAAAGTCTCTCATTGCAGGTTATCTCGGGAAAACGATTGGTGATTACCTCAAACAAGACCAGTACTTAACCATAACCACTAACCACAGCCCTAGAATCGTTGAGCGAGTTCAATCCGGTAAAGCGACCGTTGGGCTTTGTGCAGGGCTATTGCCACCGCATCATGGTTTGATGGCTTTCCACTTATGTGATGAGCCTTTTTTCCTCGTTAGTGATCAACCACTGTATACGCTCCCGAAAAAAGTAATCACAAATGATTTAACCAATCCATCCAATAGCTACCAACTGCCAGCATTAGAGAAAATCGGTATTAAGCCATTGATGGAAATGGATGCCTACACAGCGGCAGCCCAACTCGCACTGGGAGGAGCAGCTCCTGCATTAATCCCGCTATCAATCGTCAGAGCGTTGAAGATTCCTGGCGATAACTGCTTTATGTTTGAGCCACTGACCTCTTTGATTCGACCAATTCATATCTGCGTTAGGCAGAACGTGTACCAGTCGCCAAGAGTTAAAACAGTGATAGAAACCATTGGTGATGTTGTTGCCAAAGAAGTTTTGTCGCCATCAACATAGACATGGTAATGACTAAAGGTCGAATCCATTTTTGACCTTTGGTGACGACAACTTTGGCACCAAGCTGAGCACCAATAAAGCCACCTACGGCCATGGTAAGGCCGATTTCCCACACAGGTAAACCAGCAAGAATAAAGAACAGTAGCGCCGCAATGTTTGAGGTGAAGTTAAGAATCTTAGTGCGGGCAGTCGCATCAACCAGTGAAAAGTGACCTAGTGCGACAAAACAAAGAGCAAAGATAGAGCCAGTGCCTGGTCCAAAGAAACCATCGTAGAAGCCTACACCCCCACCAACACACAAAGCAAACATCGCTTCAGAAAGCTTGGGGTCACCTTCAGCCGCTTTCGAGGTTGAAGAAAGCAAAAAGTAGAGAGAAATCGCGATCAGCAAGACTGGGATAAGACTAGTGAGCACACCGGCATCGATAAACTGCACAGCCTCTGCACCAATGGCAGAACCAATAAAGGTACATAGAATCGCTAAGCGCATCTCTTTCAGGCTAACAATACCATTACGCACAAAGTACCAACTGGCAGAAAAGCTTCCAAACGAGCTTTGGAGTTTGTTGGTCGCCAATGCCTGAGTAGGACTTAACCCTGCGGCCAACAAAGCAGGGAGCGTCAAGAGACCACCGCCACCAGCCATCGCATCAATAAATCCCGCAGCAGATGCGACAAAAAACAATGCAATTAAGATTTCGAACGTAATTTCCACTTGTGCGTCCTTGTAAATATTTGTAACCAAGATGGAGCAACGATAGCACTGTCTGACAGACGAACAAAAGGAAACTCAAGACACCAACCTATTCCAGATTTTCATCATTTAACTTAAAAAACACATCATTTAACTTAAAAAACAATAAATAACAAAATAGATTATTACACAAAGACTTTTAACTCCGCCCATTAAATAACAAATATGCCTTATCCCCATCAATTAATTGATGCAAAATAATTATTAATCCATAAAAATAAAACGCTATGTATCATAGTAACTTCTCAAGACAAATTATCTAGAAAAAATATATTCTTATATGAATTTTAATCTCTAAGTTAAGAAGCCATTCAAAATATGATAAAGCTCAAACCTTAATGAGGACATTGGAAATTTAAATTAAATAATTTATAAAAATCAAAACTGGATGAGGAGATGTCTTTAAAATGAATAACAACAAAAAAAGGTTAGAAAACAAAACATATATATTTCTATCCGCTATAATTTTCTCCACGTTAGGAGTTTCAATGATACACATGTCATTTAATGAAATATTTAATTTCATCAGAAACATAGAGATTGAAGAGAGAAGTGTGAATTTTTCACGTTCATCCATAGCCTTAACTTCTGGGTCAATATTATTTATACTTTTCTCCTGCTACTCTTTAGTTGCATTAATTAGAGATAAAAAATTCTCCAAAGAAACAAATGAAGTGACATTAAAAATATTTTTTATAATATTCTTCACATCTATAATATCACCATACCCTGTTAGCTACTATTTAGAAAAAGTAGCACTAGAAAATGGATATAAATACTCAGAAAAATTAAGTCAATCCTGGCTGTATGATAAGAACTACGTTTATATAAAGTGATAAGAATTAGAAAACCAATATTATTTGGAGTAATCATCCTCTACATTCGATAAGAATAGGTTGTGATACTAGAAATGGAATATTAACACATGAGTAAATGGGTATTATGATGAAGCATGGTAACTACGATAGAACGCAAGCATTATTCTACTTGATACTCTTACTCACATCATCAATCTCTCTATTTATATACTCATTTAAAGGTATCGTCGACTTCTATGACAATATAGTCACCAAAAGTGAAATAGCAACCTTTGATCAAGTATATGTATATATGTTTGGAGCGAGTTTCATTCTTTTTGAATGCTTGAGAATACTAGTTATCTCAATTATATCAAACAACTTTTTGACTAAGAGCCAATTCAAAAAATCAAGTGAGATTTTTTTAGCACTCTCCATAACTACTTTTTTATCATTATACCCTGCAATTATCTTAGCTGATGTATTTGCTAAGTCTAATAACTATATATTTAGCAAAGACGAATCAACTTACAATTTTTTATTGGAGAAAAGATCATACAAAATAAAAAATAGAGTTTAATGTATGGAGCGCGACTCCTTATAAATTACTCTCGAAATCGGATACATATCAAGTTTCAACTTAAGAATTAAAGAGGGTCGCATGACTAAATGGTTTCTCCCTATTGCTTTATATCTATGCTTGACTGTAGGTCTAGCAATAAGCCTAAACATCTGGAATGAATGTTTTTCTATCAAGCGAAGAATTGGGGTTGATATTTACTTAATTCTCTTCGGCACAATAACTGCAATAGTAATATGTGTTCCAAACATTCTAACGATTAGCAAAGGCTTGAGTATTGCAGCTAAGGTAAATTTGATCACTATTGCATTTATTCTGGTTACTTGTAGCTCTAATTTTGTTATTGCAAATGGCAGTGCTATTTCTTCATCTTTAGGGACGTTACTTTCAGCCATTAGTTTGATGCTGTACAAAAGTCCGCTCTATCAGGCTTTCTTAGCGCACTTCAATTCTCTCCATTTTAAGCAACCTTAAAGACAAAAAAGCCCGCTCAAATGAGCGGGCAATGAGGTTGTCATATAAGCCCTATTTTTCGGGCTTACTGATTTTTATCTATTACGCTTCTAGGCTAGCTTTCACTTTTGCGTGTAGCTCTTGAACCGAAGTTACTGTGCTCTTCGCATCTGCCGTGTGTGCCATACAAGTCGCGAATGCAGCGTTTAGTGTTGTCGTGTAGTTCACTTTCTCAGCTAGTGCACCGCGACGCAGAACTTTAGAGTCTTCAATCGCTTGACGACCAGCAGCCGTGTTTACGATGTAGGTGTACTCGTTGTTCTTAATACGGTCAAGAATGTGAGGGCGACCTTCGTGTACTTTGTTTACTAGACGTGGGTTAATGCCAGCTTCACCAAGAATGACAGCTGTACCGTGTGTTGCATCCAACTGGTAACCAAGTTTTGTCAACTTAGACGCTAGGTCCACAACGCGCTCTTTGTCACCTGCACGAACAGAAAGAAGTGCACGACCACCTTCTGGGTAAATGTTACCACAACCCAATTCTGCTTTCGCGTAAGCTTCTGCAAACGTTGCACCAACACCCATAACTTCACCAGTAGAGCGCATTTCAGGGCCCAACAGTGGGTCAACACCTGGGAACTTATTGAATGGCAGTACAACTTCTTTTACAGAGTAGTACGGTGGGATGATTTCTTTCGTAAAGCCTTGAGACTCTAGCGATTGACCCGCCATTACACGCGCAGCAATCTTAGCGATTGGCGCACCAGTTGCTTTAGATACGAACGGTACCGTACGCGCTGCACGAGGGTTAACCTCGATTAGGTATACTTGGTTGTTCTTAACCGCGAACTGCGTGTTCATCAGACCACGAACACCCAATTCAAACGCTAGCTTTTCAACTTGCTCACGCATTACGTCTTGGATTTCTTGGCTTAGCGTGTATGCAGGAAGAGAACATGCTGAGTCACCTGAGTGAACACCCGCTTGCTCGATGTGCTCCATGATACCGCCGATAACCACACGCTCACCGTCACAGATAGCATCGATATCGACTTCAACTGCGTCGTCTAGGAAGCTATCTAGTAGTACTGGAGATTCGTTTGATACGCTTACTGCTTCGTTGAAGTAGCGACGTAGATCTTGCTCATCGTATACGATTTCCATCGCACGACCACCAAGTACGTAAGAAGGACGTACAACCAGTGGGTAACCGATTTCACGAGATTTCTCTACTGCTTGCTCCATCGTCGTTACTGTCGCGTTCTCTGGCTGTAGAAGACCTAGACGGTCGACAGCAACTTGGAAACGCTCACGGTCTTCTGCACGGTCGATTGCATCAGGGCTAGTACCGATGATTGGCACGCCAGCTGCTTCAAGTGCACGAGCCAGTTTAAGTGGTGTTTGACCACCGTACTGAACGATAACGCCTTTTGGCTTCTCAACACGTGCGATTGCTAGTACGTCTTCCAGTGTTACTGGTTCGAAGTACAAACGGTCAGATGTATCGTAGTCTGTTGAAACAGTCTCAGGGTTACAGTTAACCATGATAGTTTCGTAGCCATCTTCACGTAGTGCTAGCGATGCGTGTACACAACAGTAGTCAAATTCAATACCTTGACCGATACGGTTTGGACCACCGCCTAGAATCATGATCTTGTCTTTGTCTGTTGGGTTAGCTTCACACTCGTCATCGTAAGATGAGTACATGTAAGCTGTATCAGATGAGAACTCAGCCGCACACGTATCAACACGCTTGTACACTGGGTGAATATCGTACTGGTCACGTAGACGACGGATTTCGCTTTCCGCTACACCTAGAATTTTAGATAGGCGCGCATCAGCAAAACCTTTACGCTTCAGCTTGTTAAGTTCTTCTTTGTTTAGACCAGCGAAACCTTTTGCTTTTAGCTCTTGCTCAAGCTTCACGATGTCTTCGATTTGAACTAGGAACCAGCGGTCGATTTGCGTTAGGTTGAATACGCCATCGACTGACATACCCGCACGGAATGCATCCGCGATGTACCAAATACGCTCTGCGCCTGCTTCTTTCAGCTCATGACGAATTTTCGTCAGAGCGTCTGGTGCATCTAGGTCAACCATCTCGTCAAAACCAGTAGCGCCAACTTCTAAACCGCGAAGTGCTTTTTGTAGTGACTCTTGTTGGTTACGACCAATTGCCATTACCTCACCAACTGACTTCATTTGCGTCGTTAGGCGGTCATTAGCACCTGCAAATTTCTCGAAGTTAAAGCGAGGAATCTTAGTTACTACGTAGTCGATGGTTGGTTCGAATGATGCTGGTGTAGCGCCACCAGTAATGTCGTTCATTAGCTCGTCTAGTGTAAAGCCAACAGCCAGTTTCGCTGCAATCTTAGCGATTGGGAAACCTGTTGCTTTTGAAGCTAGAGCAGAAGAGCGAGATACACGTGGGTTCATCTCGATGATAACCATGCGGCCATCTTTCGGGTTGATACCAAACTGTACGTTAGAACCACCAGTTTCAACGCCAATCTCACGCAGTACTGCTAGAGATGCGTTACGCATTAGCTGGTATTCTTTGTCTGTTAGTGTTTGCGCTGGTGCAACCGTGATTGAGTCACCCGTGTGGATGCCCATTGGATCGAAGTTTTCAATCGCACATACGATGATACAGTTGTCCGCTTTGTCGCGAACCACTTCCATCTCGTACTCTTTCCAACCAATAAGAGACTCATCGATTAGAAGTTCGTTAGTTGGCGACAGGTCTAGACCGCGACGACAGATTTCTTCGAACTCTTCTTTGTTGTATGCAATACCGCCACCAGTACCACCCATAGTAAATGATGGACGGATGATACAAGGGAAGCCAACCATATCGAGTACAGCGTAAGCTTCTTCCATCGTTTTAGCAGTATCCGCACGTGGACACTCAAGGCCGATAGACTTCATCGCTTTATCGAAACGAGAGCGGTCTTCCGCTTTGTCGATTGCATCAGCCGTTGCGCCAATCATCTCAACGCCGAACTCTTCTAGAACGCCGTATTTCTCTAGGTCTAGAGCACAGTTCAATGCAGTTTGACCACCCATTGTAGGTAGTACTGCATCCGGTTTTTCTTTCGCGATGATGTTACGAACCACTTCCCATTGGATTGGCTCGATGTAAGTTGCATCCGCCATGTCTGGGTCAGTCATGATGGTTGCAGGGTTAGAGTTCACTAGGATAACTCGGTAACCCTCTTCACGCAGTGCTTTACACGCTTGTGCGCCAGAGTAGTCAAACTCACATGCCTGACCGATAACAATCGGACCAGCACCAAGAATAAGAATACTTTGAATGTCAGTACGTTTTGGCATTATCTACTACTCCGAATTAAGCGCTGTGTTTTTTGATTAGTTCGATAAAGTGGTCAAATAGCGGTGCCGCGTCGTGTGGACCTGGGCTCGCTTCAGGGTGACCTTGGAAGCTAAATGCTGGCTTGTCTGTACGGTGAATACCTTGTAGAGAGCCATCAAATAGCGATACGTGAGTAGCACGTAGATTTTCAGGTAGTGTTGCTTCGTCTGCGGCAAAACCGTGGTTCTGCGACGTAATCATCACAACATTACGCTCCAAATCTTTTACTGGGTGGTTTGCGCCGTGGTGACCAAACTTCATTTTCACTGTTTGTGCACCCGATGCTAGCGCAAGGATTTGGTGACCTAGACAGATACCAAAGATTGGCAGGCCTTTTTCTAGGAATACTTTTGTCGCTTCAATCGCGTAAGTACATGGTTCTGGGTCACCAGGGCCGTTTGATAGGAAAACGCCATCTGGGTTTAGAGCCAGAACTTCTTCTGCTGAAGTTTCAGCAGGAACAACCGTTAGGCGGCAGCCTCGGTCAACCAACATGCGCAGGATGTTACGTTTTGCGCCGAAGTCGTAGGCAACAACGTGATATGGCAATTCGCTGTCGTCTTTCGCTTCTGGAAGTCCACCCTCAAGCGTCCACGAACCTTGTTTCCATTGATACGCTTCTTTTGTTGTAACCTCTTTCGCAAGATCCATTCCTTTCAAACCAGGGAATTCTTTTGCTTTCGCTAGTGCCAAAGCTTCGTCTAGATTCTCTCCGTTTATAGAAGAGCCAGCTACGATACAACCGTTTTGAGCACCTTTTTCACGCAGGATACGAGTTAGCTTACGCGTGTCGATGTCTGCAATGCCGACGATGTTTTGCGACTTGAGGTAATCAGAAAGGGATTGTTCATTACGGAAGTTAGAAGCGATAAGAGGGAGATCGCGAATCACAAGGCCTTGTGCGTGGATTGAAGAAGATTCTTCGTCTTCGGAATTGGTTCCGGTATTGCCAATGTGAGGATAAGTAAGAGTAACGATTTGTTGAGAATAGGAAGGATCAGTGAGAATTTCTTGGTACCCCGTCATCGAGGTATTAAAAACAACTTCACCAACGGAAATACCATCTGCTCCAATGGAAACACCGCGGAACACTGTCCCATCTTCTAGGACTAACAGTGCTAATTTACCCAAGACAACCTCCAGAATAAAAATGCATAAAAAATAAATTAAGCTGCAAATTTGCCTTCCTTTACCTTGATAATTTACATAAACAGGTATTTTTGACAAATTGGCGGTATTCTAAAGACGGACTTTGAAACTGTCAACACACATTGAAAAATAAATTGGTACTTTCTAGCGAGTAATGACGTTTCAACAGAAAAAGCCCTAAAAAAGTAAGTTTTAGCTATCTACAGATCACTTACCATGACTTTTTTGTGAATTTTACAAATTTGAACTTATTGAAGATCACAAATTTTTGTGAGATTTTTGCGCAAACGTTCATCCCGCAACTTCAACTGCAACTTTTAGGGCTTACAGCCATTTTTACAAGTCAAGTACACAAAATGACAATAAAACCATGAGAAGTCTTGCGACCTTATGGAACCATTTTGTTTACATAATTTTCTCCAAAAACAAAAAAGCCGGCTTACGCCGGCGAATAATTATGTATTTACAGTTCATTAAGCCCGAGAACATCAGTCATGGTATAAAAACCTGCTGGCTTAGCATGCAACCAAACTGCGGCTTTTACCGCCCCATTAGCAAAGGTCATTCGGTCGGTCGCTTTATGAGTAATCTCAACGCGTTCACCAATGTCAGCAAACATTGCAGTATGTTCACCTACAATATCCCCAGCACGGATCGTAGCAAAACCAATTTCATCTTTTGTTCGCTCACCCGTAATACCTTCACGAGCGTAAACGGCAACATCGCTTAGCTTATTGCCCATCGCTCCTGCGATCGCTTCCCCCATACCAATCGCGGTACCAGACGGAGCATCAACTTTGTGGCGGTGATGCGCTTCAACAATCTCAATATCACAGTAATCCCCCATCACTTTGGCCGCTTTCTCGAGAAGCTTAAAGACAAGGTTCACACCGACTGAATAGTTAGGAGCCATCACAACTGGCACTTGCTTCGCAGCAGCATCGATCAATTCACGCTCTTCTTCGCTAAAGCCAGTCGTGCCAATGACGATACTCTTGCCATGTTGTTTGCAAAGCTCTAGATTCGCTAGCGTGCTCACTGGAGCCGTAAAGTCGATAACAACATCGAAGTTGTCGACCTCTTTTGCTAAATCATCCGTCAGAAAGACATCAAACTTACCTTCACCGCACAACTCACCAACATCTACGCCAACTAGCGAAGACTCTGGACGTTCAGATCCCGCAGTCACGGATGCCTCTGAGTTTAAATGCGATGCTTTAACTAGGTTGCGACCCATGCGGCCAGCAGCTCCTGCAATTGCAATACGAACCATTGCGCTTTCTCTCCTTCTCTGGATAAACGAGGCTTGCCTCGTCCTCTTTCGTTTCGCCGAATCTTTTTAAACTAACAATATCCCGTGTTAACCACAAGATAGTTCGCAGCGAGTTAAGAAAACTCTTTAATCACTCGCTCTAGAATCGGTACGTTTGCCTCTGGGAAGGTGTAATCAAGTAATGCAGCAACATCAACCCAACGTCCTTCTTGACCTTCGCGACCATAAGGTTGGTTATCGAACTGAGATACTGTCATGAAATCAAACTTCAAAGACTTTTCTGGATAGTCATATTCCAAGTGTTCAAATAGGGATTGCTCTGTCACTGTGATACCAATCTCTTCTTCCAGCTCACGAATCATCGCTTGCTCAACACTTTCACCTTGCTCTACTTTGCCACCAGGGAACTCCCAGAATCCTCCTTTGTGTTTGTCATCTGGACGTTTAGTGATGAAGATTTGCGATTTATCTTGGTTAAAGATGATTGCCGCAACAATATGAATTCTTTTCATTAGATTCGTTCCTAGATCCATCGATACAAAAAGAGCCGCCTAAGCGACTCTTTATCAATATTTTCGGACTGTATTAGTCAATTTTCCCGTGGCACTGTTTGTACTTTTTACCACTGCCACATGGACAAGGCTCATTACGACCCACTTTACGCTCTTCACGAACCATTGGTTGGTTAGACGTTTCTTCAGACTCTTCGCCTTCAGTTAGTGGGTTTTGTGCTGCTGCGTGTTGAGCTTGGGCACGACGAGCTGCTTCTTCAGCTTGCGCGCGACGTTGCTCTTCCATACGCTCAACTTCTTCTTGTTGTTGAACACGTACGCGAGATAGCACGGTAATCACATCCGTCTTAAGCGCTTCTAGTAGACCTTCAAACAGTTCAAACGACTCACGCTTGTACTCTTGTTTCGGGTTCTTCTGCGCATAACCACGTAGGTGAATACCTTGACGTAGGTGATCCATTGCCGCTAGATGCTCTTTCCAAAGCGTATCTAGCGTTTGAAGCATAACTGACTTCTCGAAGTTGCGAAGTACTTGCGCACCGACTACTTCTTCTTTCGCTTTGTAGACTTCAACTGCTAGGTTGATGATCTTCTCACGCAACGCTTCTTCGTATAGCTTGTCGTCTTCTTCAAGCCATTGCTTAATAGGCGCATCTAGATCGAAGTCCGCTTTCAAGCGCTCTTGAAGACCTTCCACATCCCACATATCTTCTAGAGATTGTGGTGGAATGTATTCATCGATGATCGCAGTAACAACATCTTCACGGTTTTGTTCGATCATATCGCTAATGTCGTCAACGCTCATTAGCTCATCACGTAATTCGTAAACTACTTTACGCTGATCATTTGCTACATCATCGTATTCAAGAAGCTGTTTACGGATGTCGAAGTTACGACCTTCCACTTTACGTTGTGCTTTTTCGATTGAACGAGACAACATCTTAGATTCAATCGCCTCACCTTCTTCCATACCGCTTTGGATAAGGCTAGCCATACGATCTGAAGTGAAGATACGTAGTAGTGAATCTTCCATCGATAGGTAGAAACGAGATGAACCTGCGTCACCTTGGCGACCTGAACGACCACGTAACTGGTTATCGATACGACGAGATTCGTGACGCTCAGTACCAATGATGTGCAGACCACCTGATTCTAGTACTTGATCGTGAACTTGTTTCCACTCAGCTTTGATAGCATCGATCTGTTCTTTGGTTGGATCTTGAAGCGCTTCGACTTTCGCTTGCCAGCTACCACCCAACACGATATCCGTACCACGACCAGCCATGTTAGTCGCGATCGTTACCGCACCAGGTGTACCCGCTTCTGCAACGATCTCTGCTTCGCGCTCGTGGAACTTAGCGTTCAGTACATTGTGTTTAATCTTAGCTTTCTTAAGTGCGTTAGAGAGTAGCTCTGATTTCTCGATAGAAACCGTACCTACTAGAGATGGTTGACCTTTCTCTACGCGCTCTTTGATGTCTTCGATAATTGCAGCGAATTTCTCAGCTTCAGTACGGTAAACTACGTCTGGCATATCGTTACGGATCATAGGTTTGTTGGTTGGGATAACCACTGTCTCTAGACCGTAAATCGATTGGAATTCGAATGCTTCTGTATCCGCTGTACCTGTCATACCTGACAGTTTTTCGTATAGGCGGAAGTAGTTCTGGAAGGTGATCGATGCCAGCGTTTGGTTTTCGTTTTGAATCTTAACGCCTTCTTTCGCTTCAACCGCTTGATGAAGACCTTCAGACCAACGACGACCCGGCATTGTACGACCGGTATGTTCATCGACGATCACAACTTCGCCGTCATCATTGACGATGTAATCTACATTGCGTTCAAACAATACGTGTGCACGAAGCGCTGCATTAACGTGGTGCAGTAGGCTGATGTTAGTTGGAGAGTAAAGTGTATCGCCCTCTTCCATCAGACCATTTTTCACCATTAGTTCTTCAACGAATTCTTGACCCGTTTCCGTTAAGTGAACTTGTTTAGATTTCTCATCAACCGTGTAGTGACCGTCGCCGCGGTATTCTTCAGAGTCTTCTTTATCTTGCTTTTGAAGATTTGGAATAAGCAGGTTAATACGAGTGTATAGATCCGAGCTATCTTCTGCTGGACCAGAGATGATCAGAGGAGTGCGAGCTTCATCGATAAGGATTGAGTCCACTTCATCGACAACTGCGAAAAAGCGTTCACGTTGAACACGGTCTTCATTGCGGAAAGCCATGTTGTCACGTAGGTAGTCAAAGCCAAACTCGTTGTTTGTACCGTAAAGGATATCAGCTTGGTAAGCTTCTTTTTTCGCTTGAGGAGGCATGTTTGGCACGTTCACGCCAACTATCATACCTAAGAATTCAAATAGTGGACGGTTAGTCTCAGCATCACGTGTTGCTAGGTAGTCGTTCACTGTGACTACGTGTACACCTTTACCTGGAAGTGCGTTTAGGTAAGCAGGAAGGGTTGCAGTTAAAGTTTTACCTTCACCAGTGCGCATTTCCGCAATTTGACCGCCGTTCAGTACCATACCACCGATAAGCTGAACGTCGAAGTGACGCATACCGTAAACACGCTTAGATGCTTCACGAACCGTAGCAAAAGCTTCTGGAAGTAGCTTATCAAGAGTCTCACCTTGCTCTAGGCGCTCACGGAACTCAACAGTTTTCGCTTTTAGCTCTTCATCAGAAAGTGCTTCGAACGTTGGTTCGTAGTTATTAATCTCTTTTACAATTTTTCTAAGGCGGCGCAGTGTTCGGTCGTTGCGACTGCCAATTACTTTTGTCAGTAGCTTAGTTATCATTTTTCGTGAATCTCTCTTTAATCAGACCGTTCCCGATCTACTCGTAATGCCTTCAGTCTCTGCCAGTTTGGAACTAAGAATACTGAGATAAATCATTTATCAAAGATATTGAGTTCAAACATCCATATTTCAAGGCTAAATTTTGAATCAATGTGGCTTAGTGTAAGGATTTTTCGTCGATACAACCATAAATAGACGTATTTGTTTGAAGCACTCGTAAGTTTTTAGACAAACTGATGATGTATTAGCCACTATTACCCCCTCATCAAAGCGCAAAGTCGGTATTTTATAGGCCATTCTTTAGAAGAATCAGCCTCTAGTGGCTAAGTTCAAATCGTCGCTATGAGCTGAAGATAAAGGCAATAATGTAAACCATCGCCCAGTAGAAAGCTGCTTTTGAATACCCATATCTCAACAAAATTAGATTTTACCTATGTAAGATCATAATTTTATCGCCTTCACTTAAAAAGGATCCTAAGTTTGGTGTTCAACGTTAAAAGATCATAATGGTAAGAAAAGGATCGGCAACGCCTTGCCAAGCGGTAAAAAGTGGCAATGTTTCACTATTCGCCATTGCCATTTCTAATAGGCATTTACAGGACATCTGTATTCATTGAAAGTAATATCTTCATAGAAGATCGTTGAACGATCATTTGCAGAACGCTTCACATGCTGCCAAAAGCCTATGTCAAACAAAGCGTACGTCAGAAAACATAGACTCAACATTCAGATACTAAAAAGCCAGGCATTGCCTGGCTTTTTTAATCTGTTTGCGCTGTTTATTACGCTAAAACCATGTTTGGTTCTGCAAAAGCAACTGGTGAACCCACTTCTTCTTCGAATGTTGTCCATTCCCATGCTTCTTGATCCGCAAGAACTGCACGTAGAAGTTGGTTGTTTAGACCGTGACCTGATTTGAAAGCACGGAACTCACCGATAATGGCATGACCACACATGTAAAGGTCACCAATAGCATCTAGTACTTTGTGAGTAACAAACTCATTATCAAAGCGTAGACCTTCTTCGTTAAGAATACGGTAATCATCCAGTACAATTGCATTATCGAAACTACCACCAAGAACTAAGTTCTGAGATTGTAAGTATTCAATATCACGCATGAAACCAAACGTACGTGCGCGAGAAATTTCACGAACGAAACCTTGAGATGAGAAATCAAACAGAAGACGTTGCTCGTCTGATTCAATCGCAGGGTGGTTAAAGTCGATTTCGAAGTCCATACGGAAGCCATTAAATGGAACAAACTCTGCCCACTTATCGCCATCTTCAAAACGAACTGGTTTCTTAATACGAATAAAACGCTTAGGTGCATTTTGCGTTTCAACACCAGCTTGCTGTAGCAGGTATACAAACGGGCTTGCACTGCCATCCATAATTGGAATTTCAGGAGCGTCTACTTCGACAATAATATTGTCGATACCCATACCAGCAAGTGCTGCATTCAAGTGTTCTACAGTTGAAATTCGCACGCCTTCATCGTTCACCAATGCTGTACATAGCATAGTGTCACGAACAGACGCTGGGTCAGCTGGAAAATCTACAGGTGGGTTTACATCTGTACGACGGTAAATGATACCTGTGTTTGCAGCAGCTGGGCGCAGAGTAAGTGTGACTTTACGACCAGAGTGGAGACCCACACCAGTTGTTTTCACTATTTCTTTCAGAGTACGTTGTCTGATCATCTGCTTGCCTCTCTAAAATATGCTACAAAACACGGTCGTCTGTAACGTCGACCGTGAATGCTACCATAATCTTGAGCTATGTCAAATTTATGGGTTAAAGATTAATCAGCCTGACGACGCAAAAATGCCGGGATATCTAAATAACCACTTTCCTTCTCTTGCTTAGGAGCGGCAGAACTCTGCCCCGCAGAAGCTGGAGAAGAAGAAACTGTGTTTGTCGGCTGAGGAGTTACCTGTGGCTTCTCTTGCACTGGAGTAGTTTGCAAAGTCTGTGCCGGTTTCTCTTCAGCTTGTGGTGCAGCAGCTTGCTGTTGTGGTTGAGCTTGCGGAGTCGCAGTTGGTGCTACTTTCGCTTTGCCACCAGCAACTAGCGTAATGTCTGGTTTTTTCTCGTTGCCGATACCTGTCGCAACAACTGTTACGCGGATTTCATCAGTCATATCTGGGTCTAGAGAAGTACCGATAACTACGGTTGCATTGTCAGAAGCAAATGCTTTCACTGTGTTACCAACAGTCTCAAACTCATCAAGACGCATATCCAGACCTGCAGTGATGTTAACAAGAACACCACGAGCACCAGCTAGATCGATGTCTTCTAGAAGTGGGCTAGAAATTGCCATTTCCGCTGCCTCTTCTGCACGATCTTCGCCTTTCGCGATACCGCTACCCATCATTGCGTGACCCATTTCAGACATCACAGTACGTACGTCTGCAAAGTCGACGTTGATCATGCCAGGGCGAGTAATTAGCTCCGCAATACCTTGAACAGCGTTCTTAAGAACGTCGTTCGCACTTGCGAAAGCTTCTAATAGCGTTACACCACGACCAAGTACTTTAAGTAGCTTTTCGTTTGGAATTGTGATCAAAGAGTCAACATGCTTAGACAGCTCATCGATACCTTGCTCAGCAAATGCCAAACGCTTTTTGCCTTCAAAGCTGAACGGTTTTGTTACGACCGCAACAGTAAGAATGCCAAGCTCTTTAGCTACTTCAGCAATAACAGGTGCTGCACCAGTACCTGTACCGCCACCCATACCTGCTGCGATAAACACCATATCGGCACCAGTTAGGGAATCTTTAATTCTATCTCTGTCTTCGAGAGCTGCCTCACGGCCGACCTGTGGATTCGCACCTGCACCCAGACCTTTAGTGATATCACCACCAATCTGAATGACATTGCCAACGCTTGTCTTACGAAGTGCTTGCGCATCAGTGTTGACGCTGATGAATTCCACACCTTCGATGGATTCACGCACCATGTGTTCAACGGCGTTACCACCGCCGCCACCAACTCCAACGACCTTGATTACTGCATCGTCAGACATTTCCATCATCGGTTCAAACATGTGTTGTCTCCGTTTATCCTGCAACTCAGGTTAAAACTCTTTTTGTATCCAATTACGCAATTTACCGAAAAAGCCAGTAACAGATGAGCGCTTAGGTTCATTATAATCGCTATCGTCGCTAGACTGCATGTCTCTTGCGTAATGAAGTAATCCAACTGCCGTAGAATGGTACGGCTCTTTTACATAGTCAGTTAACCCGCTGACTTCAAGCGGTTTGCCAACCCTTACTTGGTTGCGGAATACGCGTTCCGCACATTCTACCACTCCTTCGATTTGCGCAGCACCGCCGGTAAGAACTACACCCGCAGCGAGATGGTGCTTAATGCCCTCTTCGCGCAATTTCGCTTGTACAGAGTCGATAGTTTGGTTAACCAGTCCCATAAGCTCAGAGTATCGTGGTTCAATCACTTCTGACAACGTCTGACGTTGCAGACTACGTGAAGGTCGACCACCTACGCTAGGAACGTTAACCGTGTCATCCTTACTGACTAGTTCGCTCAAGGCACAGCCATATTTGACTTTTATTTCTTCAGCATCGCTCACTGGCGTACCAAAAGCAAAAGCAATATCGCTAGTTACTGCATTTCCTGCGTAAGAAAATACTTCAGTGTGACGTAACGCACCACCGGTCCAGATAGAAATGTCCATCGTGCCGGCACCGATATCAACCACACAAACCCCAAGCTCTCTTTCATCCTCGGTGATCACTGCATTACTTGCAGCAAGCCCAGAAAACACAAGTTGCTCTACTTTAAGACCACAACGTTCTACAGCCTTAATAATATTGCGTGCCATATCATTATGGCATGAGATCAAATGGACACTGACTTCCATTCTCACTCCTGATAAACCAAGTGGGTTTTTAATGCCCTCTTGGTAGTCGATGGTGAACTCTTGTGGAATCACATGAAGGATTCGTTGTTCATCACCGATTTTAATCGATTTTGCAGTATGGATAGCGCGATCCATATCTTCCTGAGACACTTCCTCATCAGATATGGTGCCCATGCCTTTTTCAATTCGGCTTGCGATATGCTTACCAGACAACGAAATAAATACTCGGCTGATTTGGCATTCCGCCATCAACTCAGCTTGATCAATTGCGCGTTGTACTGATTTTACAACCGACTCCAAATCATTCACGCCGCCTTTATCCATGCCACGTGAAGGGCTGCTACCCGCACCAATAATATTTATTTGGCCATCCGGTAGAATCTCACCCACTAGAGCTGATACGGTTGCAGTGCCTATATCAAGACCAACAATAATGTTGTCATCAGCGGCCTTAGTCATTCGTACTCTCTTGTTCTAACTCATGTTCAGGGAACCAACCAACTGCGGCTCCCGTATCGTACCTAAGATCGATATAACTGATTCTTTGAGTGTCACTGCCGAGCTTGTTATAAAGCAAAAAGAAGCGCTCTATCCGCTCATCCAGAGACTCTTTACCGAGCTCTAGTCGAATACCGTTATCAAGGATGATCTGCCAAGCTCGTCGTTCGTTTAACACTAATGACGAAATAGCCAGCCCCAACGTTTGGAACTTAGGACGGAGATCGCGATAGGTTTGCAAAACTTCCGGTCCAGTCTCATTGGGACCATATAACTTAACTTTTTCTTCCTTTAGCAGGCCAACATCACCATTAAATACTAAGCCATTAGCATCTAACAGCTCATTGCCATTCCAGATGGCAACGGGTTGATGTTCTGTCAAAAATACTTTTACCGTGTCTGGCCATTGCTTACGAATCGCAGCATGCGCGACCCATGGAAGGGCTTCGACACTTTGCTGCAACACATCAATGTCTTGAGACATAAAGGTGCCAATATGATCAATTTGTCCAAACGCGGCTTGCACATCGTCTGCTGTGACATACTCCAGTTTTCCCTGAAGCACAATTTTGGAGAGAGGTAACCTTTGGTCATCCCACATCCAACTGATCGCTGAGTACAAAACAGAACTAATTAAGGTCACCACAACAAAGAAAAATAGCGCACCCAAGATTTTATCTTGACGACCACGGTTATTGTCCGTGTTAAGTCGCTCTTCATTCAGTGCAATATTCAACAACGTCTTCGTTTCCTGACTTTTGTCCTGTACTTTTCACCGTGTTAGTACACATTGGCAAAAGCATTGACTTTAACCTTGGGATTATACTGAGCTCTTGTAAACTATCAAACACTGATAGTGATAAATCACAACGTTCTTGACGCAAAATCGAGATCTAGGTCTTTCTCTGCACTTTGCGCCCGTCCCTATTGTTAGCCAAGCATCTTATTTATATTCAATTCAAGAGCAGCAAGCTGCTTGGCAACTTTACCAACATCACCTGCGCCTTGAGTCAAAATCAGGTCGCCATCTTGTATAACGTTAGCCAAAACTGAAGGTAATTGCTCGATTTCTGGGACAAAAATTGGATCGACCTTTCCGCGACTACGAATAGTGCGGCATAAAGCACGTCCATCCGCGCCGGCAATCGGTTTTTCGCCCGCTGCGTATACATCCAACATGATCAGAACATCCACTTGCTCCAGCACATTCGCAAAGTCATCGTATAAGTCACGGGTACGGCTATAACGATGAGGCTGGAAAATCATGACGAGACGTTTATCCTGCCAGCCGCTGCGTGCTGCGTTAATCGTCACGTCCACTTCTGTTGGGTGATGACCATAGTCATCGACAAGCATTGCATGACCATTACCAGTATCGAACTCGCCTAAATGATCAAATCGACGACCTGTACCTTGTGTACCCGCCATTGCTTTTAAGATCGCTTCATCACTGATGTCGTCTTCTGTAGCAACCGCAATCGCTGCAGATGCGTTCAATGCGTTATGGCGACCAGGGATGTTCAGCGTGATATCCAGGTTTGCACGACCTTCGCGAACCACAGTGAACTTGCCCTGTTGACCTTCTTGATGGTAATTCTCTATGCGCACATCAGCGTCTTCAGAGAAGCCGTAAGTTATCACTTGGCGACTAATACGTGGAATAAGCTCACGAATGACTGGATCGTCAATACAGACAATAGCTTGACCATAAAACGGCAAGTTGTGAAGAAAATCGATGAATGTCTGCTTCAACGTTTCGAAATCGCCACCGTAAGTATCCATGTGGTCAGCTTCGATGTTCGTCACGATGCTTACCATAGGTTGTAGGTGCAAAAATGAAGCATCACTTTCATCTGCTTCTGCAATCAGAATTCGGCTCGAACCTAAGCGTGCATTTGTACCTGCACTCTTAACTAAACCACCGTTAACAAACGTTGGGTCAAGACCTGCTTCAGAATAGATTTGCGTAACTAGAGCAGTCGTCGTCGTTTTACCGTGTGTACCCGCAACAGCAATCCCGTGACGGAAGCGCATTAATTCAGCAAGCATCTCAGCTCGACGCACGATAGGGATACGCAACTCACGTGCTGCCATCACTTCTGGGTTTTCTTCGTTGATCGCGGTTGAAACCACAACAACACTGGCTTTTTCAACATTACTTGCTTGGTGACCGATAAATACCGTCGCACCTTTTGATACTAAACGCTCTGTCACTGGGTTCTCTGATAAATCAGAGCCTGTGATTTGGTAGCCTTCGTTCAACAGCACTTCTGCAATGCCGCTCATGCCCGCACCACCAATACCGATGAAGTGGATGGATTTCACGCGGCGCATCTCTGGCACCATTGCGCGAATCTGAGCTAAGTCTTGTGTATGTTGGATAGTCATCAATTCTATTCTCAATAATTCGTTAACGCTTTTCGGTCAAAGCGACAATGGCTTGTGCGACAACTCGGTCCGCATTCAATTTTGCAGCGCCACGCGCTTGCTCTGCCATTGTAAGTAAAGCATGTCGATCCAATTGTTGGATCTGCTGAGTCAGTGACTCAACGGTTAAATCTGGTTGTTCAATCATTTTCGCTGCACCGCAATCGACTAAGTGGTCTGCATTTAATGCTTGCTGACGGTCTTTATGCATAAACGGAACGAAGATAGCACCCACACCAGCAGCAGACACTTCAGATACCGTTAGCGCGCCTGAGCGACAAACCAGTAAGTCTGCCCACGCATAAGCTTGCGCCACATCATCGATAAACTCTGTTACCTCTGCATTCACCACGCCATTGGCTTGGTATGCTGCGTTGACTTCTTCCGCTGCGCCTTTGCCCGCTTGATGGCGAATAATGTAATCTTGACCCAATTTCGCCATCACTTCTGGCAGAGTTTGGTTAAGAATGCGTGCGCCTTGGCTGCCACCCATAACCAGAATGCGAATAGGGCCTTGGCGTTCTTGCATGCGTTCGGTTGGCGCGGTTAATTGAGTCACGTCTTCACGAACTGGGTTACCAACCACTTCGGCATTTGGAAAAGCGCCCGGGAAAGCTTGAAAAACCTTCTTAGCGATTTTTGATAACCATTGGTTCGTTAAACCTGCTACTGCATTTTGCTCGTGCAATACAACAGGGATTCCGCTCACCCAAGCCGCAATACCACCGGGACCACTGACATAGCCGCCCATGCCCAGCACAGCATCGGGTTGCCAGCGCTTCATATGAGTGCGAGCTTGCATGATGGCATTAATAATCTGAAATGGTGCCGCAAGAAGACGCTTAACGCCTTGACCTCGTAGACCTTTTACTTTGATAAAGTCGATTTCGATACCGTGTTTTGGCACCAAATCAGCTTCCATTCTATCCGCGGTACCCAACCAGCGAATTTCCCAGCCTTGCTCTTGTAGCTGCTTAGCTACCGCTAGACCAGGGAATACGTGACCGCCAGTACCACCAGCCATCACCATCAAACGTTTATTTTTCTTCATCGACTTGTTGTTCTGATTCTTTCTTGCCGTGCTTTAAACGGCATTCATGATCGATACGCAGCAAGATAGACACCGCCACGGACATAATAATAAGACTCGAACCACCATAACTGATCAGTGGAAGAGTAAGACCTTTGGTTGGAACGATACCGGCAGCAGCGCCGACGTTAACCAACGTCTGAAAGGCAAACCAAATACCAATACCAAATGCGAGGTAACCACCAAACATTTCGCCTTCTTCGAACGCTCGTTTGCCAATGTAAACCGCTTTAAGCACCAAGCTGAAAATCAGCATTAGCACTAACACGACACCAACAAAACCCAGCTCTTCAGCCAGTACCGCAAACACGAAGTCAGTGTGCGCTTCAGGTAGGTATTCAAGTTTTTGGATTGAGTTACCAAGACCTTGACCAAACCACTCACCACGACCAAATGCCATTAAAGATTGCGTTAGCTGATAACCACTACCGAACGGGTCTTCCCAAGGGTCTAAGAACGAAGTGACACGACGAATACGGTATGGCTCGACCAAAATCAAGCCAACAACAGCCGCAATACCGGCAATCATTAGAGCCAAGAACTGTGTCAGCTTCGCCCCTGCAATGAACAACATGCCAAATAAGGTCACCAACATTACAACCACAGTACCTAAATCGGGCTGCCCCAGGAGCAATACTGCGAAGAAAGCAAATACCATGATTGGCTTCATAAATCCGCCAAAGAAAGTCTGACGGACCTCGTCTTGCTTACGTACTAAATAACCAGACATGAAGACAAATAGCGAGAGCTTGGCGACTTCGGCAGGCTGCAAGTTAAACAGACCGAGAGGAATCCAACGCGATGCACCGTTAACCGACTTACCTGCTAGCAGTACAATGATCAGTAACCCGAAAGAGAGCCAAAGAAGATAATGACTTCTCTTAAACCACTGCTCTAATGGCACTTGCAGAATTACGGAAGAGACACCTATCGCGAGTACAAGAAAGGTTGCATGACGGAACATGAAATGAAATGGCTGATCCGTCAAACGAGAGCTGATTGGAAATGATGCTGATGTCACCATCACCAAACCCGTTAACATCAAACCCAACGCAATCCATACAAGCTGACGATCAAAAAGCGCCTCAGGTGCAGGATGCTTAAGCCAAGTACCAATGCTGCGTTTAACGTTACCTAAACCCACGAAGTGTGTGACCTTTAATTATGCGTATTTCTCGGCAAGAGCTGCGAATGCGTCACCTCTTGCCATAAAGTTGTCGAATTGATCAAAGCTAGCACATGCCGGAGACAGCATCACCATATCACCCGTTTTTAACTGCGAAGATATCTGTTGAATCACATCTTCCATGGTGTCGAAACGAGTTGCTGATTCGTGCAGTGGCATAAATTCATCGCCATCAGCGCCAAAACAGCAAAGTTGCAGGTTCAGTGTCGCGAAGATCGGTTTTAGTGGAGCGAAATCCGCACCTTTACCAACACCACCAACGAGCAAGTACAGTTTGCCCGTCGACTCTAAACCAGAAAGCGCTGCCATAGTGCTCGCAATATTGGTCGCTTTTGAGTCATTCACCCATTTTACGCCACGATTATCCGCAACCACTTGGCATCGATGTGTCAAACCCGTGTAAGTTTTAAGTGCATTCAATGATTTGTGATAATCCACACCTGCCGCTTTAAGCAGTGCAAGTACGACTAGAGCATTGGCTAAATTGTGCTTACCAACCAGCTTTAGCTCATCACTAGCAATGACACGCTGACCATGATCGAGCAACCAAGTACGATTGCCATCCAATTCAAGGCCGTAAGCTTGCTCATCGCTCCCGAATGTCACTAACGGCATATCAATATCAGGGAAGGTCTCTTGGTCATCTCGATTTACAACTGCCAGTTCTGCATGGTTGAAAATACGCAATTTAGCTTGTCGATAATCCGCCATACCGTCATAACGATCCATGTGATCTTCAGAAAGGTTTAGAAACGCAGCGGCTTTGAGTTTTAAGCTCGACGTAGTTTCTAATTGGAAGCTGGACAATTCAAGGACATACAAATCTGCATCTTGCTCTAGCAAATCAAGAGCAGGAACACCGATATTGCCACCGACACCTACCGTTAGACCTGCGGCTTTCGCCATGACACCAGTTAAGTCCGTTACTGTGCTTTTACCGTTAGAGCCAGTAATCGCAATAACAGGTTTATCGGCGGCCCAAGCGAAGAGTTCAATATCGCCAACAACTGGCGTCCCTTTCGCAAGGATGACTTGAATTTCTGGTGTCGCCAAAGCAATGCCGGGATTAGTCACCACTAAGTCAGCTTCTGCAAGCCACTCAGTATTCCACCCGCCACTGTGCAATTCGACTTGCTCAGGCAAGCGTTCAGCCCCAGGAGGGTTAGTACGCGTATCAATGACTTTGACCGCTAGTTGCGGTTGTGTTTTTGTTAGGTGTTTAACGACAGAGAGCCCGGTAATACCGAGCCCTACAACAACAACCTTATGTATGTTTTGCCAACGTTCCATATTTGCTCACGCAATTTGTCTTATTCTTGGAAAATGCGATTAACGCACTTTCAGTGTCGCTAGACCAATCAGAACAAGAACCATAGAAATAATCCAGAAACGCACGATTACGCGAGGCTCTGGCCAACCTTTCAATTCGTAGTGATGGTGAATCGGTGCCATACGGAAAATACGTTGACCACGTAGCTTGTACGAACCTACCTGTAGGATTACCGACAGTGTTTCCATTACAAACACACCACCCATGATCACCAATACCAACTCTTGACGAACAAGTACTGCGATCGTACCAAGCGCACCACCAAGAGCAAGTGAACCAACATCACCCATAAACACTTGCGCTGGGTATGTGTTGAACCACAAGAAACCAAGACCCGCACCAACAATTGCCGTACATACAACTACCAACTCAGATGCGTGTGGTAGATATGGAATGTGGAGGTATTCTGAGAAGTTAACGTTACCCGTCGCCCACGCAATCACGGCAAAGCCGGCTGCAACTAAAACGGTCGGCATAATTGCCAAGCCATCCAGACCATCGGTTAGGTTTACCGCATTACTGGTACCCACAATCACAAAGTAAGTGAGGATAATGTACATGAAACCAAGTTGCGGCATGATGTCTTTGAAGAACGGCACAACAAGTTGAGTAGCGGCTGTGTCTTTGCCATAAGCGTACAACGCAAACGCCACAACAAATGCAATCAACGACTGCCAGAAGTACTTCCAACGAGCAATCAAACCATCGGTGTTCTTACGAACGACCTTACGATAATCGTCGACAAAGCCAATCGCACCATAACCTAACAACACGGTTAGTACTGCCCATACGTAAGGGTTTGATAAGTCAGTCCACAAAAGAATGGTGATAGAAATAGCTGCCAAAATCATGATACCGCCCATCGTTGGGGTACCACGCTTGCTAAAGTGGGATTCTGGACCTTCGTTACGGACAACCTGACCAATTTGTAGCATCTGTAGACGCTTGATCATGATAGGTCCCATCCATAGGGATAAACCTAAAGCGGTTAATACGCTGAGTATTGCTCGAAAAGAGAGGTATTCAAACAATCGGAAAAAAGATAGGTATGGCTGTAGCAGCTCGGCAAGCCAAATAATCATTAATAATACTCCTTCAAAGCAGCAGCGACTTCAAACATACGTGCACCGTTCGCCCCTTTCACCAACATCGTGTGATGCTCAGGAGCCGCTTGGTCTAGATGCTGCTTGATGTAGTCAATCATCTCTTGATGTGTCTCAAAATGGATGCCGTCGCAGAGTTCGCTAATAACCCTTGCATCTGCACCATACGTGAGAACATGTTCAAATTTTTGTGGGGCAGCATGTTCCCCGACTTGACGATGAAGTGCAAGACTTTCCTCACCCAACTCCGCCATATTGCCTAAAATCAACCAACGTTGTCCTTGAAATGCCGCTAGCAAATCAACAGCAGCCTTCATTGCGGGAACACTTGCGTTGTAGCTGTCGTCAATCAGTTTGATCTTGTCGCTCAGCTCTTCCACTTCGACACGACCTTTAACTTTATTAAGATGCTTAAGACCAGCTCGAACCTCTTCTAAGGTCGCTCCCATTTGCAGTGCAATGATAGATGCGGCAATTGCGTTAGACACGTTGTGTTGACCAATAATACCCAGAGACAGTTCAATTTCTTGTGAACCTGCGGCGATATGTAAGTCAAAGCTTGCTTCACCTGCGGCGTTCATCACGATATTTGTCGCATAAAAGTCAGCGTTTGTGTTGCTTTGTGAGAAAGTAATCACCTTCTTATCAGCGAGAACACCCTCCCACTTAGCTTCACCATGACTGTCTAAGTTCACAATCGCGACGCCACCAGCGGAAAGCCCTTGGTAGATCTCTCCTTTTGCTTGCTTCACTCCATCAATCGAACCAAAGCCTTCAAGGTGTGCTGCAGCTACGTTGTTAACAAGGGCCATATCGGGTTTAACTAATTGAGTAGTATAAGCAATCTCACCAATGTGGTTTGCTCCAAGCTCAATCACAGCGTAGTCATCGTTTTTTTGCGAACGTAATAGTGTCAGCGGAACGCCGATGTCATTATTAAAGTTACCCGCAGTAAATAACACCTGACCTTTCAATTGTAAGATGCTTGCGACCATCTCTTTTACTGTGGTTTTTCCACAACTTCCGGTGATCGCAACCGTTGGTGTTTGACATGATTGGTGAACCCACGCAGCAACTTCGCCCAATGCTATCTTACTATCAGCAACAACAACTTGAGGCACATTCACATTAAGTGTTTTTTGCACCAATAGTGCCCCAGCACCAGACTCTACGGCTTGTTCACAGAAATCATGAGCATCAAAACGCTCACCGACTAAAGCAACAAATAGTGCCCCTAGGTCGATTGTGCGAGTATCAGTAGAAACAGATTCGATGGCAACGTCATTGCCAACCAATTCACCACCTGTGATTTCAGCAATTTGAGAAAGCGTTACGGTGATCATGATCAAAGCCCCAATAATGTCATGGCTGACTCGCGGTCAGAGTAGTGAATGGTTCCAGAATTTAGAACTTGATAGTCTTCATGACCTTTACCAGCCAGAAGAATAATGTCTTGAGAAGAGGCATTTTCAAGTGCATAAGACAGTGCTTTGAAGCGGTCGTGTTGCACAATAGCATCAGCTGGCTTAGTTAACCCTGCCAGCATATCTTTCATGATAAGAGCCGGATCTTCACTGCGTGGATTGTCGTCCGTCAGAACCACTTTATCACCCAAACGCTCGGCAATTTCCGCCATCATTGGGCGTTTTCCAGCATCACGATCGCCCCCACAACCGAAGATCGCCCAAAGATTACCTTGGCAATGAACACGAAGCGCTTGCAGCGCTTTTTCCAAAGCATCAGGTGTATGAGCATAATCCACAACCACTTTCGCGCACTCTTCCGCTTGAAACAGTTCCATTCGACCAAGTACAGGCTGCAACTGTGCAGCCGTTGCAAGCAAGCTCTGTTTATCGAAACCTAGGCTAAGCAACGTTGTAAATGCCAACATTAGGTTCGCTGCATTAAATTCTCCGATCAGCGGAGCATGTAATGTGCCCTCACCAAACTTGCCGCTAAACTCAATCGTAATGCCTGATTCTGCATAAGCAATATGATTAGCAAACACTGTATGCGCAAAATCTGTCGTTGGTTTGAGTGATACGGCTAGAGCATTAGGAAGCTGCTTCGCCCAAGTTGCACCGACTACATCGTCTACATTGATGATTGCGTGTTCGCATTGATGGGCTGTAAATAGGGTAAGTTTAGCTTTAGCGTACTCTTCCATAGTGCCGTGGTAGTCTAGATGATCTCGGCTTAGGTTAGTAAATACACCCGCAGCGAAAGACAGAGCCTTAACACGACCTTGAATCAGACCGTGGGAAGAAACCTCAAGCGCAGTGTATTGCGCTTTTTGCTCAGCGAGGGAAGCAAGTGTCTTTTGGATTTCAACGGCGTTGCCCGTTGTATTTGCAGCTTCTTGCAGGTTATCAAGGAAACCATTACCCGTTGTACCCATAACCGCTGCTTTTGCACCGACTAAATCAATCCACTGAGCAATCAGTTGAGTGATGGTGGTTTTTCCGTTCGTACCTGTGACACCAATCAGCTCCATATTTGGATAGTGGTACAACTGACCCGCAATTTGAGATAAGCATTTGTCTAATGCATCAAGATAAACAACTGGTACGTCGTTAATGATCTCAATCGAGCCATGCGCTTTTACATCACAGGCTTGAGCGATAACCGCGTTCGCTCCTTGTTCAATTGCTGTTGGGATAAACTGACGTCCATCGACAACATGACCGATAATGGCAACAAACGTGGTACCAGATTGAACTCTTCGGCTATCGAGTTCCAATTCAGAGACAAGGATAGAGGACAAGCTAGGGCAATCTACCCAAGCGGAAAGCAGCGTGTCCATACTGATGGCTTTAGTCATATATGTTCTCCGAGCATGCGCTCAGCTTTCTTCATTTTGTTTCTTAGCAGACTTATAAGCCTACTGTTGGAATTTATTTTCGTCAGGGGCAACATTCAAGATTTGCAGCGCACCTTTCATGATTTCGGAAAAGACAGGAGATGCTACTGAACCACCGTAGTAATCATCACCTTGTGGCTCATTCACAATCACTACCAACGCAATTCGCGGGTCGCTCACAGGCGCAAGACCAGCGGTATATGTAATGTATTCATCACTATAGCCACCTGCTGTCGCTTTACGTGACGTACCGGTTTTTGCCCCGACTCGGTAACCTGGAACAGCCGCTCTTCGAGCTGAACCACCTTTTTGTGTTACCGTCTCTAGCATATCTAACACTTGACGAGCATGCTCTTTGCTCACCACTTGGCGTGACATATCGTTATCGTTACTTTCGATAATATGAATCGGTTCGTATTTTCCTAAGTTGCCTAGCGTCGCGTACGCATGAGCAAGCTGAATTGGCGTGATGGATAAGCCGTAACCAAAAGAAATCGTTGCTCGCTCAATAGGAGACCAACGAGAGCGGCTTGGGAAAATACCGGTCACCTCACCAACCAAGTTCAAGCCGGACAATTCGCCCAAACCAACAGAGCTATACAAACCCAATAACGCTTCCACTGGCATTCGCATCGCAAGCTTGGTCACACCGATATTACTCGATTTTTTCAAAATCTTGGTCAGGCTTGCTTTACCTACTTTGGACACGTCACGAACACGGCTACCACCGAGTTGAAGAATGCCATTTCCGGTATCGACAATCGTATCTTTGTCCGCCACACCATTTTCTAAAGCGGCTAAGATCACGAATGGCTTAATCGTCGAACCAGGCTCCATTGAGTCGGTAATAACTCGGTTACGCATCTTGTAGCTTTGCCAGTCGCTGCGGTTATTTGGGTTATAAGATGGCGCATTCACCATCGCCAACACGGCACCTGTTTTTACATCAAGCATTACTGCAGAGCCGGAAGTTGCACGGTGATCGGCTACAGCTTGCTTAATTGCGCGATACGCGATGGCTTGCAGTCTTTGGTCAATGGTCAGTTGCAGCGGCTTACCTTCTTGCTTCTCTTCCAAAGCAATGTTCTCGACGACACGACCATAACGGTCTTTACGAATGGTTTTCTTACCCGCAGCGCCAGTCAGCCATTCATCGTAGCTACGTTCAACACCTTCTAAACCATGTCCATCAATGCCTGTTACACCGACTAAGTGGGCACTAACTTCACCTGCGGGATAGTAACGACGAGATTCGGATTTCAACCCCACACCCGGCAGCTTTAACTCTCGAATGTAGTTCGCCATCGCTGGACTTACTTGACGTTGAAGGTAAATAAAACGGCGGGATTCGTTCTTCTTAATTTTGTTAATCAGACCTTGGCGATCTAAGCCAAGCACGTCGGCAAGTGCGTACCAACTCTTAGTTTGCTGCAGTGCGCCTTCTTTAAAGATGGTTTTCGGGTCTGCCCAAACGGCTTCTACCGGTACGCTCACTGCCAGCGGTTCACCGTTACGGTCAGAGATGATCCCACGCGCGGAAGGAATGGCTTTTACACGGATAGAACGAAGATCACCTTGCTTGATAAGGTTGTCTGGCTCGATGATTTGAATGTAAGCCACGCGCCCAACGAGAAGAGCGAAGGCACAGAAGACAAAAAACAGCAGCAAGTGAAAACGCCAGCGAATCAAAAATGACTCTGGTTCTGCCGTTACTTCTGTTTCTTTTGTTTCTTTGGTGGGTTGCGGTTTTGCTGCAGAAACTTTCTTTTCTTTTGCAGCAGACTTGCGCGTATTTCCTTGTTTAGATTTGGCTTTCTTTCCAATCATTTTAGCGTGATAACCACTTCTTTATCGCCATCTGGTCGTTTCATTTCAAGATCCTTCTTTGCCAAGTCTTGAACGCGACTGTGTTCTGCGAGAGCTGTTTCTTCCAACATTAGGTTGCGCCATTCGCTGTCCAATCGCTCCCGCTCAACCAATGTATGATCTTTTTCAGTGATCGCTTGACGCGCATGGTGGGTTGCAAACACCACTCCCATTGCGGTTGCGAAGATCAAAATCATCAACAACAACGACCAGCGACCGACGGTAATCAAATCCGTCGCTATCAACTTAGCAAGGTTAGGAGTGGTTTTCGTCATAATAATTAAAGCTTTTCTGCAATTCTTAGCACTGAGCTTCGAGAACGCGGGTTCATGTCAATTTCTTGCTTAGTTGGTTTGATTGCTTTACCAACAGGCTTCATGTTTGCACTACCCAGAGCACGAATTTGCTCTTCTGTCATTGGAATACCGTGTGGCACTTCTGGACCTTTACTCTCTTTACGAATAAAGCGTTTTACCATACGGTCCTCTAAAGAGTGGAAACTGATCACTGATAAACGTCCCTCTGGAGCCAAGATGCTCGCAGCGCCTTTTAGTGCTGTATCAATTTCTTCTAATTCACTGTTGATGTAAATACGAAACGCCTGAAAAGCACGAGTCGCTGGGTGTTTTTTCTCTTTGAAACTCTTTGGAGCGGCATCCGAGATCAATTTAGCTAATTGACCAGTACGAACCATAGGCTCGTTTTCTTCATCTTCGCGGTATGCCACGATCGCTTTCGCTATGCGACGTGCGTGTTTGTCTTCACCGAACTCGCGAATGACCCAAGTAATGTCATCCAAATCCGCTTCCATCAACCATTGAGAAACAGGGATACCTGATGTTGGGTCCATACGCATATCTAGTGGACCATCTTTCATAAAGCTAAAGCCACGCTCAGCATCATCTAACTGTGGAGAAGACACGCCAAGATCAAGCAGGACACCGTCAACTTTACCAACTAAACCGTATTCTTCTGCATACTTCGCCATACCAGAAAATGGACCATGAATGATGGTAAAACGAGGGTCGTCGATTTTGCTCGCTTCTGCGATAGCCTGTGGATCACGGTCGATACTGTATAGACGACCATTCTCCCCGAGCTTCGACAAGATAGTTCGGCTGTGACCGCCACGGCCAAATGTTCCATCGATATAGATACCATCGGGTTTGATAGCCAAGCCATCAATGGATTCATTTAATAACACTGAGATATGTTGAAATGTTTCGGTCATAGCTTTCTCGTTGAATGATCTTGAAGCGATTCTTTAGTGTACTGATTTCCCACATCATCGCCACCTCAAGTCTAAAGTTAGACGTGATTCAGCGCCAAGTTTATTGGTAATGACATAGTTTGCGTCAATAAAATGCAAAAAACCCATCACTACCGAAGTAGGGATGGGTCTCGAATAGGTGGAGCCGACACATAAGCCGGGTTCTGTTCCGCTTGCGCGGCGGTAGCCATTCGTCTAGGCCAGCAATCACTCACTGGCTCGAGCAACCTACCCGCCTCCTTACGCGAGCAACGCAATGTGGAGGCCTATTTGGTCTTGCTTCAGGTGGAGTTTACCCTGCTACGAACTATTACTAGTCGTCCGGTGCGCTCTTACCGCACCCTTTCACCCTTACCTGTGCCCTAAGGCCATCGGCGGTCTTCTCTCTGCTGCACTTGTCGTAGGCTTGCGCCCCCCAGGCGTTACCTGGCACCTTGCTCTATGAAGCCCGGACTTTCCTCCCCTTTGTCAGTCTCCCGAAGGACGTCAACGTCAGTCTCCCAAAGGGACTTCGACGTCAGTCTCCCGAAGGACATCAACAAAGCAGCGACTACCCAGTCAGCTCCGATGGCGGATTGTATAGAGTTATCCCTTCTGAGTCTAGTGAGATCACAGATATGATGAAATGAGGATGTTAATTGCTCAGAAAACAAACAAGAATACTCAAATTTGGGGAACATTGCGTTGCCGAATTCGAGAACCGGGAGCGCGATACTCCGAAGAGAGAACGTTGTAGGTAAGCTTAGAAAATAAAAAGGAGAACCGAGTTGATGGTTCTCCTTTCAGACAGAAATTCACTTAAGATAAATGAACGTCTTGGGATATATTGATAGCTGAGCGCAGGATTAAGACCGCTATATTCTCGAGTCTCACCTCCAGAAGCGAAGCGTTTCCAAAGTGCCGGCGTTCGTTCTAGAAGCTTTTAACCCAGATTCTCCAAGCCCCACTTATATAAAGCATTCTTCTTCAAACTGTAGATTTCAGCGGCAAGCGCAGCGGCTTTCTTCAATGGTAACTCTTTAGTCAAGATGCCCAATGTACGCGTCGCTTCATCAGGTAGGCTCTCTTCCGTTGAATCTCGGTGACCATGAATCAGCAATACCATCTCACCACGTTGTTGGTTATCGTCACTCTTCACCCACTCAATCAACTCACCAAGAGGCATTCCTTGAATAGTTTCAAAGGTTTTGGTTAGTTCACGAGCCAATACCACTTCACGTTCTGGACCAAGAACGTCTAACATATCTTGTAGAGAGTCTAAAATACGATGCGGAGATTCGTAGAAGATACAAGTACGTTCAACAGAAGCAATCTCCAAGAACTTGTCTTTACGACCTTTACTTTTCGGTGGTAAGAAGCCTTCGAAACTGAATCGGTCAGATGGTAGACCTGAAGCACTTAACGCAGTGATGACCGCACACGCACCAGGAAGAGGCACAACTCTTACGCCCGCTTGACGACATTTTGTCACCAAATGGTATCCTGGATCGCTTATTAGCGGCGTACCAGCGTCAGAAACCAATGCGATAGACTGACCTGACAGTAGCTTTTCAACTAGAACTTGTGCTTTTTGTTGCTCGTTGTGATCATGCAGCGCAAAAGTTTTGGTTTGGATATTGAAGTGAGACAGTAATTTGCCTGTATGTCGAGTATCCTCAGCGGCAATGATGTCCACATTCGACAGAACTTCGATAGCACGTTGAGTGATATCCGCTAAATTTCCGATTGGAGTCGGTACGATGTATAGAGTTGGCCCCTCATTCGGCAACTTATTTTTATCTGTCATTTGTTTACCATCACTTCAACGATTAATATAGAGACAATTTTGTACAAAATTATAGAGAACTCACGGCAATGATGAACCATAAGAGACTCAGTGTACCACGCTTACTCACTCCTGTTGCACTGGCAATTACGCTCGCCGCCTGTTCTTCAGGTCCGCGACAACCAGATAGCGTAGATATTACACTTGAGCCGACACAGTCTGTTCAGAACTACATGATTCAAGCTGATAGCACCGAAGGTAGCCTACAAAACGACTGGTTGATCATGGCAACCAAAGCGGCAATCCAAGCAAATGAGTTAGACCAAGCTGAGCTGTTAATCAAACGTCTTTCTCGTCAGCAACTGAGCGAAGTTCAACAGGCTGAGTGGCAATTGGCTCGTGCGACCTTACAGCAAAAGCAAGGTAAATACTCACAGTTGCTGCAAGGGCTGAACTTTAAACCTTGGTGGAAACTGCCAAGCGAACAGTGGAAAGACTACTACGAGTTGCGCGCGGACGCTTACCAAAGCTTAAACCAACCGTTTGAAGCAAACCGCCAATTGGTAGCCAAAGGTCAATACGCGTCATCAGCAGAGCAACGTGAGATCTCTAGCCGTATTTGGATGAACTTCGGCAGTTACTCTGAAAATGAACTGACGGCATTACAAACTGAACCAAGCGAAGACGTGCTAGATGGTTGGCTACAATTAGCGATCTATGCAAAAACGTTATCGAGCAATATACCTCAGCTTAAAAACACGCTTGAGCACTGGTTAAGTGAAAACCCTTCACATCCAGCAGCGGTTTATACTCCTGCAGAAATTCAAAACATCCTCTCGTTAGAGATTGTGAAACCAAACAACACAGCGCTTCTGTTACCGC
Organism: Vibrio sp. Y29_XK_CS5; assembly: GCF_024181835.1. NCBI lineage: Bacteria > Pseudomonadati > Pseudomonadota > Gammaproteobacteria > Vibrionales > Vibrionaceae > Vibrio > Vibrio sp. Y29_XK_CS5. Next base: position 398,405 of record NZ_JAMZAM010000003.1, on the reverse strand, counting down.
TAACGGGTAAATTTGCTCCGCAAGCACAACTGATCCGCGATGGTTTCATCTTTGCGATGATGAACGACCAAGCACGAGATCCAAGTGCGACGCTGACGGTGATTGATACACACGCTTACAGCGCTGATCAAATCAAACAGCGCTTAATCAATGAGAACATCGATTTTGTCGTTGGTCCTCTACAAAAAGAAAACGTAGAGAAGCTACAAGCGACATTAGACGGTACCGAAACAGGCGTGAAAATTCCAACATTGGCACTTAACATTCCGGAAGAAGTGCAAGCTGGCACAGACATGTGTTACCTAGCACTTTCTCCAGAGCAAGAAGTTGCACAGGCAGCCAAGTACCTATTCAGCCAAGGCTACCAATTCCCAATGATCTTAGCGCCAAACGGAGCTTATGGTCAGCGTGTTGTTGAAGCGTTTAATGAAGAGTGGAGCAAATACAGCTCAAACAAAGTTGCGACTAGTTACTTTGGTGATAAACGCCAACTGCAAAAGAACATTAATGGTGTATTTGGCTTACAAGAGAGTCAGCAACGCATCGCACAAATGCAGTCTCTGATGCGCATCTCTTTAGAGAGCCAACCTCGTAGTCGTCGTGATGTGGATGCGGTATATATTGTCGCACGCAGTTCCGAACTGACGTTGATCAAGCCATTTATCGAAGTCGCGATTAACCCAGATGCAAAACCACCTAAGTTGTTCTCTAACTCTCGCAGTAACAGTGGTGGCGCAACTTACGAAGATCTATCAGGCGTGGCGTACAGCGACATTCCGATGTTAATCAATCCAGATCCAACCATCGCAGCACAAATGAATGAGCTATGGCCAGATCAATCCAATATGGAAAAACGCTTAGAAGCATTAGGTATGGACGCATACAAACTGCTTGGTGAGTTACCACAAATGAAGTTACTACCGGGCTACTCAGTTGATGGTCAAACAGGTGTATTAAGTATCAACAACAACTGTGTAGTACAACGTGAGTTAGACTGGGCCGAGCGTGGGGCTCTTTAGTAAGCGACAAATCGGCAATCAATACGAAACCCTGGCGAAGCGATATTTGCAGCGTCAGGGTTTGCGCTTTTTAGATCAAAACTTCCTAACGAAAGTCGGTGAAATTGATTTAATTTTCCAACAAGGTGAAACTATCATTTTTGTTGAGGTCAAATATCGTAAGAATGATGCTTTTGGCTCTGCAGCAGAAATGGTCACCTACGCAAAAATGCGTAAACTAGTCAAAACAGCTCAAATTTGGCTAAGCCAGCAAAAATGCTCGGCACACACTATCGATTATCGGTTTGATGTTATTGCCATTCACGACAGTGGTCGAGACATCAACTGGATACAAAATGCAATCTCTGAAGGATAAACGATGCTAGACAGCATTAAAGACAGTTTTACAGAAAGTATTCAAATTCAAATCGCTGCAGCAGAAGCACTACCAGATGCAATTACTCACGCTGCTCAGGCAATGGTTTCAAGCTTACTCAACGGCAATAAAATCCTATGCTGTGGCAACGGGGGCAGTGCGTCGAATTCACAACAATTTGTCTCTTGTCTTTTGAACCGATTCGAAACAGAGCGCCCTAGCCTACCAGCAATGACGTTGACGGCGGATAACACAACGCTCACTGCCGTTGCCAATGACTACCACTACCAAGAGATCTTCTCCAAGCAAGTACGCGCTTTTGGTCAGCCGGGTGACATCTTGCTCGCAATCTCTACCAGTGGTAACAGCAAAAACATCATCAAAGCAATGGAAGCCGCGGTAACTCGCGATATGACGATCATTGCTCTTACTGGTAAAGATGGCGGTGAAATGGCTGGCTTGCTTGGTGAAAATGATGTGGAAATTCGCATTCCATCACATCGGACAGCACGCATCCATGAAGTACATATGGTGACCCTTCATTGCTTGTGTGACCTTATCGACCAAGTTCTTTTCCCTGCTCACGAAGAATAATTGAAATTGAGAGTTTAGAAATATGATACGTAGTCTTGTCATTTTATTTGCAGCACTCAGCATGAGTGGCTGTGCGGGTTTGTTTATTGCAGGGGCAGCAACTACTGCCAATATCGTTACAGATACACGTACAACCAAAGAAATTTGGCAAGACAACAACATCGAATTTGAAGTTGCAGCGATTGGCAATAAAGCACCATTCAAAGGAAAAGCTCGCGTCGTTGCGAGTTCATACAATGGGACCGTTGTATTAATGGGACAAGCCCCAACTCGCGAACTGATTAATGAGTTTGAACGTCGAGCTCGTGCTGTAAGTGGTGTGAAAAATATCCATAACCAGATCAAACAAAAAGAACCATTGAGCGTAACTCAAATCAGCAACGATAGCTGGATCACCACCAAGGTTAAATCAGCATTACTGACTGATAGCGAGTTAAATGGCATCAAAGTAAAAGTGATTACTGAAGACAGCGATGTATTCTTGTTTGGTTACGTCACGCCACAACAAAGCGATCGAGCAACAGAGATTGCACGTAATATCTCAGGCGTAAAACAAGTGATTAAAGGCTTCCAATATGGTAATGAAAAGCCATTAAAAGTGGAAGAACCAGAAACAACACAGCCTGAAGCAACAGTCACTGAATTAGGCTCTCAAGTGAACTAGCTAGACAGTTGTTTAATACAACTTAGCAGATAATAAAAAAGCAGCGTGGGCACGCTGCTTTTTTTTATTTGATAACTCGTAAGCTTGGTCTGCCTTTCGGACGAGGTGCTTCTTCCTCTTCAGACTCCGAGTCCATGACTTCTGAATCATCACTCACGGTAGTAAAAGTTGGTGACTGTTCTTCTTCAACAATCCCTTCTTCTTCGATATGAGTGTACGCTTCTTCAGGTTCAAACATGGTGCCAGCGCCATTCTCTCGAGCGTAAATCGCTTGTACCGCATAAACCGGCACGATCACTGAATGAGGGCGACCACTAAAACGAGCATGGAAGGTAATCGCATCATTACCCAACTCAAGTTGACCAACAGCACGTGGAGCAATATTCAAGATGATTTGACCATCTTGAATAAACTCAACTGGTACACGCACACCCGGCATCGTTGCATCAACCACCAAGTGAGGAGTTAAGTCGTTGTCTACCAACCAATCGTAAAATGCACGAAGCATATACGGACGGCGAGCAGTCATTTTTGCAATATCCATAACGTGTTATCTAAATCGCTTAGCGAACTAGGCGCATTTCACGTTCAGCTTCAGTTAGAGAAGCAAGGAATGAATCACGCTCAAATACGCGGTTCATGTAAACTTTGATCTCTTTTGAACCAGGACCTACAAGGTCGATACCTAGTTGAGGCAGACGCCACAATAGTGGAGCTAGGTAGCAGTCGATTAGGCTGAACTCTTCGCTCATGAAGTATTCGTATTCAGCGAAGATTGGCGCTAGAGTCAGAAGATCGTTACGTAGTTTAGTACGTGCTTTTTCTGATTCTTCCGCGTTACCCTTAACAACTTTTTCAGCTAGTGAGTACCAGTTGCGTTCAATACGGTACATCATCAAACGGCTGTTACCACGAGCAACTGGGTAAACAGGCATTAGAGGTGGATGAGGGAAACGCTCGTCCAAGTACTCCATGATGATTTTTGAATCGTAAAGAGCTAGCTCACGGTCCACAAGAGTTGGTACTGATTTGTATGGGTTCAGTTCCACAAGCTCAGCAGGAAGGTTAGCTTCATCAACAAGCTCAACTTCAACACTTACGCCTTTTTCAGCTAATACGATGCGAACCTGATGGCTATACAAATCTGATGCACTTGAGAAAAGAGTCATCACAGAACGTTTATTGGCAGCTACAGCCATGGAGCCCTCCAGCACACTTACAAATAAAAATAATGGAGGCTAAGCCTCCATTATTCGTCAATTAAAATTGGGAATTAGCACGGTATGATAGCACAATTAATGCACATCACGCCAATACTCTTTCTTGAGCATCACGACAACAATTGTTAGTAGAACGAGGAAGCCCATCACCCACCAACCAAGCGCATGACGCTCTAGTTGAACTGGGTCGCCTGAGTAAACTAGGAAGTTAACTAGGTCACCAACCGCTTTGTCATATTCGCCAGAGCTTAGCTCACCAGTACCGTCTGTTTCAGTACCTACAACGACCTGAACTTCCTCACCATCAACCACTTTCGTGCCGTAGACTGGAGTAGGAATGCCTTGAAGCTCTTCAAGTACATGTGGCATACCAACGCTTGGGAATACAATGTTGTTCACACCAAACGGACGTGATGGGTCAACATAGAAAGAGCGTAGGTAAGTGTACAGCCAATCTGCACCACGAACTCGAGCAACAAGAGTTAGATCCGGTGGCGGAGCACCAAACCAATCACCAGCTTGCTTTGCAGGCATTGCGTTCACCATAAGGTCACCAATTTTCGCTTCAGGGTCGAAAATCAGGTTTTCCTTCATTAGGTCAACAGGAATATCCAAGTCTGTTGCCACTCGCTCGTAACGCTGGTATTGCGTTGAGTGACAAGCAAAACAGTAGTTCATGAATAGCTTCGCGCCGTTTTGTAGCGAAGCTTTATCCGATAGATCCACGTTCGCTTTGTCTAGCGGTACGTTGGCACCCGCTGCCATCGCAAGAGATGGCAACATAGCAAATAGAATTACAATCCACTTCTTCATTTGAATGTCACCCTCTCTGGTAATGGTTTGGTCGCTTCATTTTTGCTGTAGAAGAACAGCAGGACAAAGAACATGAAGTAACACAAGCTAAAGATCTGAGACAAAAGCGTGTACAGCGGCGTTGCCGGTAGTGCCCCCAAAATACCCAGAGCGATAAAGGCGATAGTGAACTGAACAATATTCAATAGGTGAATTTTGCTGCGGTAACGGTAAGAACGAACTTTACAACGATCCAACCAAGGTAGAACAAACAGTACTGCAATTGACGCACCCATTAGGATTACACCCAATAGCTTGTCCGGAACCGCACGTAAGATTGCGTAGAATGGTGTGAAGTACCAAACAGGAGCGATATGCTCAGGTGTCTTCAGTGGGTTTGCAGCTTCAAAGTTAGGCGGCTCAAGGAAGTATCCACCCATTTCTGGGTTAAAGAACAGCACATAACAGAAGAAGAACAAGAAACCAGCCACACCAACTAGGTCCTTAACCGTACCGTATGGATGGAAAGGAATCGAATCGATGATGTCGTATTTCTTCGTGTAGTAATCGTGGAACTTGAACTGTGTTTCGTAATCGTCGCCCATTGAGCCTTTTGGTAGCTTAGTCTCGATACCATCCGGGTTGTTAGAGCCAACTTCGTGTAGTGCCAATACGTGCAGAACAACAAGAAGAAGTAGAACGATAGGTAGCGCAATAACGTGTAGTGCGAAGAAACGGTTTAGCGTTGCACCTGAGATGATGTAGTCACCACGGATCCAAAGCGTTAAGTCATCGCCAATAACAGGAATCGCACCAAATAGAGAAATGATTACCTGAGCACCCCAGTATGACATCTGACCCCATGGTAATAGGTAACCCATGAAAGCTTCAGCCATTAGAACCAAGAAGATCAACATACCGAAGATCCAAAGTAGCTCACGAGGCTTTTGGTATGAACCGTAAATCAGACCACGGAACATGTGCAGGTAAACAACAACGAAAAACGCTGACGCGCCAGTTGAGTGCATGTAACGCAACAACCAGCCGTAATCAACGTCACGCATGATGTATTCGATAGAAGCAAACGCACCATCACCAGAAGGAACGTAGTTCATTGTTAACCAAATACCGGTTAGGATTTGGTTAACCAGTACCAACATTGCCAGAGAACCGAAAAGGTACCAAAAGTTGAAGTTCTTAGGCATTGGGTATTCAGACAAATGCTTTTTATAAGCATTCATCGCGGGAATTCGTTTTTCAACCCAGTCTAGTAGTGCTTGCATTATGCGTCTCCCTCATCAACACCGATCATGAGCTTCGTATCACTCAAGTACATGTGCTTAGGAACCACAAGGTTCAGAGGTGCAGGAACACCTTGGAACACTCGACCAGCCATATCGAATTTAGAACCGTGACATGGACAGAAGAAGCCAGACTTAACGCCTTGAACTTGCTCGGAGAACGTGTCAGGTAGATAGGTCGGTGAACAACCTAAGTGAGTACAGAAGCCAACTGCCACGAAATACTCAGGCTTGATCGAACGATGCGCGTTCTGAGCATAAACTGGCTGTTGTTCCATTTCTGATTGTGGGTCACGAAGCTGTCCGTCGATGTTCTTTAGGTTATCCACCACTTCTTGAGTGCGACGTACAACCCATACAGGCTTACCTTGCCACTCAACACGAACCATCTGACCGGCTTCGATTTTACTGATATCCACTTCCACCGGTGCACCCGCAGCTTTTGCTTTGGCGCTCGGATTCCATGATTTGATAAAAGGCACGGCGACGGCAGCTGCCCCTAATCCACCAACAACTGCCGTTGTAGCGGTTAGAAAACGCCTGCGACCGTTATTTAAAGGCGCGTTGCTCATCCAAACATTCTCCCATTTGCTCCCTTTGGATCGTTATTATTCCGCTTATAAGAGCATGGCTAACAAATAATGAATTTAGTTCTATTTATTGGGGGGAAATGATAAAGAAAACCCTACTTTTTGACAAGATAAAGCTACCTTTTTGTAACAATTGTGAGGCAAATCGCTCACGCCGTCACAAAAGCGGCAAAATTATAAAAAATAGATGTGATTTGTAACAAGAAAGCGAAACGAAGAATGGCTAAGAATGGGATAAAAAGCCTTGTATTCCGGCTGTTTTCAGTCGATTACATAGAAAGATATGTCAAGAATGTGAAGGGACTCCCCACTTTTGTTATCTCCGTCTTGTAGCACGAATAAATCCAGAAAAAGTGCAGATAAAACATTCAAATGTTGCGAGGATATTAAGTGGCGATGTGAAGTTCGATATGAAATGAAAAAACGCTTTTCCACATGTTAGAAAAACAAAAAGCTCGGCATATAGCCGAGCTTTGGTACACAGTATCCAGAGAAACTCTGGAACAGCATAATTTCCGATAAAAGGAAATTAACGCTTAGAGAACTGTGGACGACGACGTGCTTTACGTAGACCAACTTTCTTACGTTCAACGCAACGAGCGTCACGAGTAACGTAACCAGCTGCACGTAGAGTAGGACGTAGAGACTCATCGTACTCCATAAGAGCGCGAGTGATACCGTGACGGATAGCACCAGCTTGACCAGAAATACCGCCACCTTTAACAGTAACGTATAGGTCTAGCTTCTCAGTTAGTTCAACTAGCTCAAGAGGTTGTTTAACAACCATGCGAGAAGTTGGACGACCGAAGTACTCATCAAGGCTACGCTTGTTGATTACGATGTTGCCGCTGCCTGGTTTGATGAAAACACGCGCAGCTGAGCTTTTGCGACGGCCAGTGCCGTAGTATTGATTCTCTGCCATTTTCGAAATCCCCAATTAGATGTCTAGTACTTGTGGTTGTTGAGCAACATGGTTGTGCTCAGCGCCCGCGTAAACTTTAAGCTTACGGTACATAGCACGGCCTAGAGGACCACGTGGAAGCATGCCTTTAACTGCAAGCTCAAGAGCCATCTCAGGTTTACGATCGATCAACTTTTCAAAAGTGATAGATTTTAGACCACCTGGGAATTCAGAGTGACGGTAGTACACTTTGTTCTTAGCTTTGTTACCAGTTACAGCAACTTTCTCAGCGTTGATAACGATGATGTAATCACCAGTGTCAACGTGAGGAGTGTATTCAGCTTTGTGTTTGCCACGTAGGCGAGATGCAATTTCACTTGCTAGACGGCCAAGAGTTTTACCCTCTGCGTCTACAACGTACCAGTCGCGTTTTACAGTTTCTGGTTTAGCAACGAAAGTTTTCATGCTAATAATAACCCGTTAATTAAAATTTAAACTTTAAAGGAACACCCAATAGTGCTCCCACACTGTCTAAGAGCCCAGTCATCACCCCTTCGAGTCGTTGGTACTCTCGACCTTCTATGTCGAAATAACTTCGATAATCAGGTCTGCAGTAACGGTGGGTCGCAGGATTATAGAGAAGAGCGAAGAAAAAATCACCTTTTTTTGCGTTAAATCACGAATTTTTTCTTCACTTTTTTAAGATGAGTTGTCGATTTTTACGCCAGATGCTCTCTAGCGAGGTATTCATGGCTTTGCATCTCAGTCAATCGAGACAAACAACGTTTAAATTCGAACTCTAACTGCCCTTGCGTATACAGAGACTCCATCGAGACTTCTGCAGAAATAATCAGTTTCACGTTACGTTCGTAAAATTCATCGACTAAAGCGATAAAACGTCTTGCTGCATCATCAATCTTACGATCCATCTGCTTCACCTCTGCCAACAATACCGTATGGTAAATACGCGACAGTTCAATATAGTCATTCTGACTGCGTGGTGTCTGGCAAAGTTGCTCAAAAGACGCATGTAGCACGCCATCACTTGCTTCAATTACTTTAACTTCACGATGATTTACTTCAATGCTGTGTGCTGCGACCTTTCTTTCGCCAATCAACTGGTGGTAGTACTTATTGAGATTGACGGACGCTTGTTCATCTAGCGGATAATGGTAGATTTCAGCTTGTTGCAGCGTTCTTAGACGGTAATCCACTCCACTGTCGACATTAAGCACGTCACAGCGCTGAATGATCATGTCTATCGCTGGTAAGAAGCGCGCCCGTTGTAAGCCATTACGGTACAAGTTTTCAGGTTCAATGTTGGATGTTGCAACCAAAATCATCTGGCGTTTAAACATCTCTTGCAGCAATGTCGCTAAAATCATCGCATCGGTAATGTCAGAAACAAAAAACTCATCGAAGCAGACCACATCCGCTTCTTTTTTGAATAAGTCAGCGACTTTTGACAGTGGATTTTCAACTTCCCCTAACCGCTTGAGTTCATCATGGACTCGATACATAAAGCGGTGAAAATGCACTCGCATCTTTCGTTCTGTAGGCAACGCGTCAAAAAACGCATCCATAAGATAAGTTTTACCACGCCCAACACCACCCCAAAAGTAGAGCCCTTTCGGCGGTTCTGGTAATTCTGGCTTTTTACCAAGTAATTTCTGCCAAGTGCTAAGCTGAGGAATAGGCGCAGACTGAAACTCTGCAATCGCATGGTAAAGATTGTCTAAAGCAACGACAGCGTTATATTGGGCTTCATCACGCTGGAATCCATGCTCTGCTATGTCTTGTTGGTATCGTTTTAATGGTGTCATGGTATAGAGTCGTATCAGAGGTACAGAAAAAATTGTCACCTCGGGGTCAGCGTTGAGCATAGAGAGAGGTAGATATCAGTCCCCGAAGACTTACCGCTATTTTTCTTTATCGGCTGTTCAAGCCATAGTAACATGGACAAGCACCGCGTGTAACTAAGTAGTAAAAGACTTGTTAAAACAACTATAAGGAGCAGTTATGCCTTGGATTTATGCCATTGTGGGTTTGCTGGTCGGTACAATCGTAGGCGTAGTCATTAGTAGACTAACCACCCCCGAATACAAAAAACAAAAGTCTGTGCAAAAAGAGCTGGAAGCAGCCAAATTTGAACTAGAGCAACAACGTCAAGAGCTCGTCGATCACTTTGCACAAACTGCAGAAATGCTGGACACCTTAGGTAAAGATTATACCAAGCTATACCAGCACATGGCGAAGACGTCTTCTGAACTTCTGCCAAACTTGCCTGAGCAAGACAATCCATTCGATAAGAAGACTGCAATGTCATCTGATAAAGTCGAAGAGGATCAATCAGACGTCAATGAACAACCAAAAGACTATGCCAACGGCGCAACTGGTCTTTTAAAAGATCAGGAAAAAGAAATCATCGACGCACCTGAAGCAGTCACAGCGAAAGCGTCTTAATCCCCTTATCCTGCCTAATTGGGTCAATACATTCACATTTCTTATCAATTTGTATTGACCCTTGTTGAACTTTTCTTAAGCAACTCATCTCTAACAACTTGTGTGCTGCCGCCACGTTTTGATTGTCCGAATTCGTCCCTATATTAATTACTATCAATAAGAGACAAAGCATTCGGATATTTCTTTTTTGGCAGACCCGTTTCAAGAGGAGTTATTGGATGAAAAAACCATTGCTTGCGTTAACCGTTCTATCTTTAAGCTTGGGTTCAATCATCACCCCAGTCACCGCAACAGCGGCGCTTCCACTCAGTGTGGATGGGGAGCAGTTACCTAGTCTTGCCCCAATGCTCGAAAAAGTAACCCCTGCGGTTGTGAGTATTGCGGTCGAAGGCAAACAAGTTCAAACCAGTCGTATTCCAGAGCAGTTTCAGTTCTTCTTTGGTCCTGATTTCCCGACAGAACAAACTCGTGAGCGTCCGTTCCGAGGTTTAGGTTCTGGTGTCATTATTGACGCTAAGAAAGGTCAAATCGTAACGAACTATCACGTTATCAAAGGCGCTGATGACATTCGTGTCCGTCTATATGATGGTAGAGAGTACGATGCAGAACTCGTCGGCGGAGACGAGATGTCAGACATTGCCTTGCTTAAGCTCGAAAAAGCAAAAGACCTGACACAAATTAAAGTCGCGGATTCAGACAAACTACGCGTAGGTGATTTTACCGTAGCCATTGGTAACCCGTTTGGTCTAGGTCAGACAGTGACATCCGGCATCGTTTCTGCACTGGGTCGAAGCGGCTTAAATGTCGAAAACTTTGAAAACTTCATTCAAACCGATGCAGCAATTAACAGTGGTAACTCCGGTGGCGCTTTGGTTAATCTCAATGGTGAACTGATCGGCATCAATACCGCCATTCTTGGTCCAAACGGAGGCAACGTCGGTATTGGCTTTGCGATTCCGTCCAACATGATGAAAAACCTAACTGATCAAATCTTGGAGTTTGGTGAAGTAAAACGCGGCATGCTTGGTGTTCAAGGTGGTGAAGTCACTTCTGAGTTGGCAGAAGCTCTGGGCTATGAATCAAGTAAAGGTGCCTTTGTTAGTCAAGTGGTTCCGGACAGTGCCGCTGACAAGGCTGGTCTAAAAGCTGGTGATGTCATCGTTTCGATTAATGGCAAAGCGATTGATACGTTCGCCGAGCTTCGCGCGAAAGTCGCAACCTTAGGGGCTGGTAAAAAAGTCACGCTTGGCGTTGTCCGAGACGGTAAGAAGAAGAGCTTTGATGTGACCTTGGGAGAATCAACCAATGTCAAAGCGAAGGCTGAGACTCTACATGAAGGGCTCAAAGGCGCTGAACTTAGCAATACGACACCAAGTGATTCTATCCAAGGTGTGAAGGTAACAAGCGTTGCTGAGAACTCGCCAGCAGCACAATATCAGTTGGCAGAAGGCGACATTATCATTGGTGTAAACCGTAAACGCGTGAAGAACTTAGCAGAGTTACGTGCGATTGTAGAGAAGCATCAAGGTGTACTCGCGATCAACGTTCAACGCGGCGATCGAACGGTTTACCTCGTTATCCGCTAATTGTGTTGAGTTAACAGCAATCACGTAGGCTGAAGTAAACGTGCGTTAACCACATCGATATTCGTGATAACGCTCGAACACTTTACCTCTTATGTCATGGTTTTATAAAAGGGTAAGACGATTACGTCTTGCCCTTTTGTTATTTTTCAATGTAATGCTATCCTTCAGTTTTCTATGCCAATTGGGCGCTCAATCATGGAGAGGTTATGCTTAGCTTTTTGTTACGTTCTGTCTTTTTAGGCTTAGCAACTGCCATCATCGTATTACTCGCCGTTCCATCTTTGCGCAGCAATGTTATTCCTACAGCACTCAGCGATCCGCAGCCGAGCAATATCGCCTCGCTCGAAGTCTCTTTTAACCAAGCGGTAAGAAAGGCAGCGCCAGCGGTTGTGAATATCTATAGTCGCAAGTATGTTGAAAACGACCGAAGCAAGCTTTCAACTCAGGGCTTGGGATCTGGTGTGATTGTTAGCGAGAAAGGCTACATCATTACTAACTATCATGTCGTCGCCCAAGCAGACCAAATAGTGGTCGCACTGCAAGATGGTCGTGTTGCTGCAGCTCAGTTGGTCGGTACGGACAAGCGTACAGATATCGCGATTTTGCGCGTTGAAGGCTCTAATTTACCTGTCATCCCACTGAATCCTGATTACAAGCCTCAGGTTGGTGACGTGGTACTGGCTATCGGAAACCCATACAACTTAGGTCAAACCACGACGTTTGGCATCATCTCAGCAACAGGACGCTCATCGATCAGCGATGGTCGTCAAGCCTTCATTCAAACCGATGCGGCAATCAACGAAGGTAACTCTGGCGGCGCTTTGGTCAACACTCAAGGTGAACTGGTAGGCATTAATACGGCTTCATTCCAACAGGCGACAGACCTTGAGACCTACGGTATCTCTTTTGCGATTCCGGCTCCTCTGGCGAATAAGATCATGCAAAAGATCATTGCTGATGGTCGCGTGATCCGTGGCTACATTGGTATTGACGGACAGGATATCAATGCGGTTACTGCCCGCTTACTAGGTAACCAGCACATTGGCGGTATTGTCGTCCTAGGCATTGATCCAAATGGACCTGCAAGTGCGGCTGGCTTTGAAAAGCAGGACATCATTATCAGCATTAACGGAACCAAGGTGCAAGGTCGTCAAAGTGTGATGGATATTGTTACTGACTTGCGTCCAGGCACCAGCGTTGATGTTGGTATTATCCGCAAGGGTAAAGAAATGAATTTGAAAGTAACCATCGCCGAAGACAAACAAGAAGCATAAAAAAATCCCAGCCATTGGCTGGGATTTTTGTTTGTGCGTTATTCGCTATCGCTCGGCTCTTCTGAAACCTCTGAGCTTCCACCCATTTCAATTTCAATTCGAGTTACGCGCTGCAAACCTCGCGGTAGCAAGCTGCCTCGACGTCCGCGTTCACCACGGAAGTTCTCAAGATCAGCAGGTTTCAAACCTAACTTTCGCTTACCTGCATAAAGTGTAAGAGACGCACCTTGTGGCAGAGCCATCAAGTGAGAAAGCACCTCTTCACGTTCTTTCGCCTTCGCTGCTGGGATGTTGATGATCTTGTTACCCTTACCTTTCGCTAATTGCGGTAGGTCTTTGATTGGGAACAACAGCATACGACCTTGATTCGTAATAGCTAGAATTTCATCTGAATCCAAGTCTGCAATCGTCTTTGGTGTCATCACCTCAGAGTTTGCAGGTAGAGTCACCAATGCTTTACCGCTGCGGTTCTTAGATAGCAAATCTGAGCCTTTACATACAAAGCCGTAACCAGCATCAGAACCCACCAGCCATAGCTGATCTTCTTCACCCATGATCACTTGGCGAATATTGCTGCCTGCGGTGATATTCAAACGACCTGTAATTGGCTCGCCTTGACTTCTTGCAGACGGTAATGAATGCGACTCAAGTGAGTAGCTTCGACCATCACTGCCAAAGAACACCGCTTGCTGGTTACTCTTACCACGCGCATGTGCTAAGTATTGGTCACCAGACTTGTAGCTCAAGCCTTCAGCATCCACATCGTGACCTTTCGCGTGACGAATCCAACCTTTCTCAGAAAGCACAACCGTGATTGGCTCACTTGGTACTAGGTCGCGTTCAGTCAATGCTTTTGCTTCTGCACGTTCAACCATTGGAGAACGGCGGTCATCACCATATTTCTCTGCGTCTGCTTTGATTTCTTTCTTCAGTAGTGTGTTCAGACGACGCTCAGAGCCTAGTAGCTGTTCTAGCTTCTCACGTTCTTTCTCTAGCTCGTCTTGCTCACCACGGATCTTCATCTCTTCTAGTTTTGCTAGATGACGAAGTTTGGTATCTAGAATTGCATCCGCTTGGATATCGGTAATGCCAAAGCGTTCCATCAGCACTGCTTTTGGATCGTCTTCAGTACGAATGATCTCAATCACTTCATCTAGGTTTAGGTAAGCAACCAACAAACCTTCCAAGATGTGTAGACGAGCCATTACTTTGTCTAGGCGATGTTGTAGACGGCGACGTACAGTCGTACGACGGAACTCGATCCACTCAGACAGAATTTGTACCAGGCCTTTAACTTGAGGACGGTTATCCAAACCAATCATGTTCAAGTTAACGCGGTAGCTGCGCTCAAGATCCGTAGAAGCGAACAAGTGGTTCATCAACAGATCGCAATCAACGCGGTTTGACTTCGGAACCACAACGATACGCGTCGGGTTCTCGTGATCCGATTCATCACGAAGATCGTCAACCATTGGCAGCTTCTTAGCACGCATTTGGTTAGCGATTTGCTCAAGTAATTTTGCACCTGATACTTGGTGTGGCAGAGAAGTGATCACGATATCTGAACCTTCTTTGTGCCATACCGCGCGCATCTTGATGCTGCCACGACCGTTGCGGTAAATCTTCTCAATATCTGCTTGTGGCGAGATGATTTCCGCTTCTGTTGGGTAATCCGGACCTTTAACGAACTGCATCACATCTGGCAGTTCCGCCTTCGGGTTGTCGATCAAATGAATGGTCGCATCCGCCACTTCACGAACGTTGTGAGGTGGAATATCCGTCGCCATACCAACCGCGATACCGGTTACACCGTTTAGCAGAATATGAGGCAGACGTGCTGGCAACATTTGTGGCTCTTTCATCGTGCCATCAAAGTTAGGTTGCCATTCAACTGTACCCTGACCTAATTCGCCTAACAGTACTTCGGCAAACTTAGACAGTTTTGCTTCGGTATAACGCATTGCTGCGAATGATTTCGGGTCATCTGGCGCACCCCAGTTACCTTGACCGTCAACCAATGGGTAACGGTAAGAGAATGGCTGCGCCATCAATACCATCGCTTCGTAACATGCAGAGTCACCGTGCGGGTGGTATTTACCCAACACGTCACCAACGGTACGTGCGGATTTTTTGTATTTTGCTGATGCCGAAAGACCAAGCTCCGACATTGCGTAAATGATGCGTCGTTGAACCGGTTTCAGACCATCGCCAATGTATGGCAATGCGCGGTCCATGATCACGTACATCGAGTAGTTCAGATAAGCGTCTTCGGTGAACTTGCGCATTGGCAACTGTTCAACGCCATCGTAAGTAATTTCTGTAGACATCCGTTAAACCTCTGCCATATCGCCGTTGTTTTGCAGCCAAGAACGACGATCATCTGCTCGTTTCTTACCAAGCAGCATGTCCATCATTTCCATGGTCGCCGCCGAGTCATCGATGGTTAGCTGAACCAAGCGACGCGTATTTGGATCCATGGTCGTTTCGCGCAACTGAAGTGGGTTCATCTCACCCAAACCTTTGAATCGTTGCACGTTGATTTTGGCTTTCTTCTTAGACAAGCGCTCTAATACACCATCTTTTTCGTCATCGTCTAAGGCATAGAATACTTCTTTGCCACAGTCGATACGGTATAGAGGCGGCATCGCGACGTAGATATGACCAGCTTCAACCAGCGCACGGAAGTGACGAGTGAACAGCGCGCATAACAGCGTTGCGATGTGCAAACCGTCCGAGTCCGCATCGGCAAGGATACAGATTTTACCGTAACGAAGGCTGTCTAGGTTGTCGCTGTCTGGGTCAATGCCCAGAGCAACTGAGATATCGTGCACTTCTTGAGATGCAAGCACTTGGTCTGCAGAGACTTCCCACGTGTTTAGGATCTTACCGCGCAGTGGCATTACCGCTTGGAACTCACGATCACGTGCTTGTTTAGCAGAACCGCCCGCCGAGTCACCCTCCACGAAGAAGATTTCGGTGCGGTTGAGGTCTTGCACAGAACAGTCTGTCAGTTTGCCTGGTAGAGCAGGACCTGATGCAACCTTCTTACGCACAACCTTTTTACTAGCACGCATACGGCGGTGGGCATTCGCTATACACACTTCCGCTAACTGCTCAGCCAGTTGTGGCTTTTCGTTCAACCATAGGCTGAATGCATCTTTTACTACACCAGAGACAAAGGCAGCCGTTTGACGAGAAGACAAACGCTCTTTGGTTTGACCGGCAAATTGCGGGTCTTGGATCTTGACTGACAGGACGTAAGAACAGCGGTCGAAAACGTCATCACCAGTTAGCTTCACACCACGAGGTAACAAATTGCGGAATTCACAGAACTCACGCATCGCATCAAGCAAACCTTGGCGTAGACCGTTAACGTGTGTACCACCTTGAGCGGTAGGGATAAGGTTCACGTAACTTTCCGTGATCATCTCGCCGCCTTCCGGCTGCCAGATTACCGCCCAGTTTGCCGCTTCAGTTTCTGCTGAGAACTCACCAGTAAATGGTTCTTCAGGTAGAACTGGATAACCTTTCACACCTTCCGCTAGATAGTCTTTAAGACCATCTTCGTAGTGCCATTTGTAGTCTTTGTTGTTTACTTTATCGGTAAACGTAATCTCTAGACCCGGGCAAAGTACTGCTTTCGCACGTAGGTTGTTCACCAGACGCGTAACAGAGAAGTTTGCGGAATCAAAGTACTTTGCATCTGGCCAGAAATGCACGCTGGTACCACGGTTACGACGACCGCATGTCCCTGTGACAGTTAGGTCAGAAACCTTGTCACCATGCTCGAAAGCAATCTCATAAATTTGACCGTCACGACGAACCGTCACTTCAACACGCTTTGATAGCGCGTTTACTACAGAGATACCTACACCATGCAAACCACCAGAGAATTGATAGTTCTTGTTGGAGAATTTACCACCCGCATGAAGCTTACATAGGATCAGCTCAACGCCTGATACCTTTTCTTCTGGGTGTATATCAACAGGCATGCCTCGACCATCATCGATCACTTCTAGTGATTGGTCAGCATGTAGGATGACTTGTACTTTTGAGGCATGTCCGGCAAGCGCTTCATCGACACTGTTATCGATAACTTCTTGGCCCAAGTGGTTTGGGCGCGCTGTATCCGTATACATCCCTGGTCGGCGACGTACTGGCTCTAAGCCATTCAGTACTTCAATGGCACCAGCATTATATTGTTCAGTCATAATACGGAATTGTTCTCAAAGTTTACTTGTAACCCGAGCCTCGCATTCACGCGAGCTGTACTCGAGAAACGAAAAAGCTACCCCGTCTGCACATTTATCTAAAGATAAAGAAGATGCATAACAAAGTAGTCAGGGCTTAAATACCCTTAAGATCTTTTTGGCAAAACATAGTCGGAAAGCATATCGACTATGTCAAGAAACAGTTGGATATATCAATAAAAACTATGAGCCTATTCCAATCCGTCTCTTTAGTATTACAGTTTTAAGAATTCAATGATTTGAGCAGGATAACGCTCAAAGCCTACAAAACTGTGATCACCGCCCTCTTCTACCGTTTGCGTCGCGTGTGCGAACTTTTCTACGGCTTGGCGATAGTCTAAAACCTCATCTTCGGTTTGTTGTAAAAGCCAAAAGGATTGAGGCGACGCGATGCTTTGTACATCAAGAGCTTTTAGCTCGTCAATATGACAAGCTTCAAGTGTATAGGTTTCATGCGTGTAGGGGTTAGTTTGCTCCCCTAAATAGTCCACCAGCAACTCATACGGCTTTACCGCGGGGTTAACAACCACTGCTCTAAAACCAAACTTATCGTTGAGCCAAGTAGACATGTATCCACCCAATGAGCTACCCACCAAACCGATGTTGTAGTCATCTTTGTATTGCTCAATGATATCGAGCAAGCATTGTGCAGCAAGTTGAGGGAAGCATGGTAACTGAGGCACGATGACTTTTATATCTGGACGCTGCTGCTCACAATACTCTTTCATCAAGTTCGCTTTCATCGAAAGCGGTGAGCTGTTAAAACCGTGAATATAAAGCAGCAAAGAAGATTGGCTCATGGTTGCCTCATGTAAAAAAGTAAGCCCGAACATAAAGTTCGGGCATGGTAATGATTAGTAACCGCTTGAGGTAAAATCTGGCTGGAATTGACCATCTGGTAAACGGTTAACCTGTGTCGAGATGTCACCGTTACTATGTAGTTCTAATTCCCGCCAGCCTGGAGACTGTGTATCTAATGCAAAGTCATCAGAGTTCGGCTTGAATTGTACACACGTTGAAGGCGTTGCCATCACACGAATACCTTTGTGAATAATGTTCATATCCTGATGAACATGACCACAGAGAATACCCTTCACATTGTCAAATCGGTCTACGACCTGCCAAAACGCCTCTGCGTCTTTCAGCGTGTGTTGATCTAGCCAAGCACTGCCCACTAAAAGTGGATGATGATGCAAAAGCACCAACGTATGTCGCTGCGGATTTTCTGCGAGCTTTTCTTCAAGCAAAGTCAGTTGTTGATCGCTTAATCGCCCATGAGGAACGCCAACCACTTGTGAATCCAGCAGAATTACCTGCCAATGGTCACCCAGCTTTAGGTGTTCAACAGCTTGAATTTGAGGGGATGGTAGCACACTACCCATGTTTGGCTTGTAGTCGTGGTTGCCCGGAAGCCAAAAACAATCTTTTTTCAGCGGCGAGATACCCTCAGCAAAACGCTGATATGACTCTGCACTATGATCTTGTGAAATGTCGCCTGTAGCCAAGATGTATTCAAATGGCACTTGACGATGAAGAATCTCTTTTACCACGGCTGCAAAGCTGTCGGCGGTTCTTACGCTCAGCAAACTGCCCTCATCTGCCTCAAACAGATGAGTATCCGTGATTTGTAATAGCTTTATGCTGTCACTAGATGGTTGCAAAATGAAAACCTGATTCGTCCACTATATAGTTTTTTGTTATTTTTCCTTAGTGACGTGACAATCAATTGAAGGCAAGCGGCGTTCTACTAATGCCACTTCGTAAACAGAATGTCAGCCATTCACCAAGAAACGTATTAAGCTGATGCTTTTCATCTTTCTGCATCAACTGGTCGTTGGGATAATCATATTTAGCTTTAATGCGAGAAAACTCTCCGCTTGAGCATACTTCAGCTACTCTCGCATCGTGATAAAGCCTGACAGACATCGTCGGTAAAGGAAACACTGGTGTTTCATCACTCTGACATATCTCAACAACTGTGGTGTATTTTGTGATTTCATTCACGGTCAGTTGATAAACCATATTCGCCGCCTGATAACAGCGTACGTCACCAACTTCGGCAGAGGCAGGCAGCAAAGCGTTCAACTTCGCATAGTTGGTCTCATAAGTTCTCATAAGACCTGCTAAGTCGACATGGTATCTTTGCTTTTCAGCTACTTGCGCCATTACTTACTCTCCACCATAGGGGATTTACCCCATTGTGATGTCAATTCTTGATGATTTAACTGCAACCATTGAAGCGCAATGATTGAAGCACCATTTTCAAATTTGCCATCTTTCACCCACTGATACGCAGTTTCACGGCTCATTACATGGACTCGAATATCTTCATTCTCATAGTCTAAACCATGAATGCCATGCGCTTTAGATGCATCGACTTCACCAATGAACACATCAAGCTTCTCTGAGCAGCCGCCCGAAGAGGGATAATAAGAGGTAACCGAAGCAACACGTCCTACTTGAATGCCCGCTTCCTCTTCTGCTTCTCGACGAATCACAGCTTCTGCTGATTCATCTCGATCAATCATGCCAGCAACAATTTCGAACTGCCATGGGTGCGAATGCTCTAATGCTCCAACGCGGATCTGTTCGATGATCACGACTTGGTCAGTCACGGGGTCATACGGGAGCATGGCTGCAGCATGACCACGTTCGAACATTTCTCGTTCGACAATCCCACTCCAGCCACCGGCGAATAATCTATGCTTAAAACGGTATTTCACCATTTTAAAGAAGCCTTTAAATACGGTTTCTTTTGAGATTATTTCCACATCTTGGGGAGTAAAATCATTCTGTTGCTTGTCACACTGTTGCATTCAACACCTCTCTGAGTGAATCTTGTAGTTTACTCATTGTTATTCGCTTGCTCAAAGGACTTGGCTCAACTTTTTGTACAATAGTTATAAATTATTTTAAGCAATTCTCATTTATTTATTGCACAACTGGATAATTACGTGTAAAAAAGTGCAATGTTTCGAGTAAATATCGTCCAAATTGAGTTAAACTACTGAGAATTAACCAATCTATAGACCGCGGGAATAGAAAATGAAAAAACTGCTTCCACTATTTATCAGTGCAGCGCTAGGCAGTATGAGTACATCTGCATGGGCAGACTCTCTTGCTGAAATCTATGACTTAGCAAAACAAAATGATCCTCAATTGCTCAGTGTAGCAGCGCAGCGTGATCAAGCTTTTGAAGCAATCAACTCTAGCCGCAGTGCCCTACTACCACAGATCAACTTGACAGCAGGCTACGACATCACTCGTGGCGACAGAGATCTAGATGCAGGCGGAAAAACGTCTACTGACGAAAATGTACTGTCAGCAGGTGTTGGTTTTACACAAGAGCTATACAACCGTGCATCTTGGATCACGCTTGATACCGCAGAGAAAACAGCTCGTCGTGCCGACGCAAACTATGCCGCAACACAACAAGGTTTGATCCTTCGAGTTTCTCAAGCGTACTTCGAAGTGCTACGTGCACAAGACAACCTAGTGTTCGTTCGTGCAGAAAAAGCAGCGGTTGGTCGCCAACTAGAGCAAACTAAACAACGTTTTGAAGTTGGTTTGTCAGCAATCACTGACGTACACGATGCGCAAGCACAATACGATGCTGTACTTGCAGACGAAGTATTGGCGGAAAACTCGCTAATCAACAGCTACGAATCGCTACGTGAGATTACAGGTCAAGAGCACAAGAACCTAAACGTTCTAGATACAGCTCGCTTCTCTGCAAGCCGCTCTTCTGAAGCTGCTGAAACATTGATTGAAGAAGCGAAGACAACCAACCTAAGTCTATTATCTGCACGTATCGGACAAGACATCGCGCGCGATAACATCTCACTAGCAAGCTCTGGTCACCTGCCAACGCTTTCGCTAGACGGTGGCTACAACTACGCAGATACATCTGAAAGTGTTACAGATAACACGACTGACGGTTTCAAAGTCGGTGTTAACTTAGCAGTTCCTCTATACACTGGTGGTCGTACAACGTCTGAAGTGAAACAAGCAGAATACGGCTATGTATCAGCAAGCGAAGAGCTGGAAAAAGAATACCGTAGTGTTGTGAAAGAAGTGCGTGCACAAAACAACAACATCAACGCTTCTATCGGCGCACTAAAAGCGTACGAACAGTCTGTAGTGTCAGCGCAATCTGCACTAGAAGCGACAGAAGCCGGTTTCGATGTAGGTACTCGTACTATCGTTGACGTATTAGACGCAACTCGCCGTCTATACGATGCAAACAAGAACTTGTCAGACGCACGTTACAACTACATTCTTGCTGGTCTTCAGCTACGCCAAGCGGTAGGTACACTGAGCGAGCAAGATATCCTAGATGTTGATGCAGGTCTTAAGCCAGCAAAATAAATGTCTCATGTATACCCAGCTTAGTTCAGCGAGAATGACTTGGGTATAATGCATAAAACGCCAGTTGAGCTTTCAACTGGCGTTTTTTTATTGCGAGCTATTTTGCTAAGCATTACATTCCAAAAAACAATTACGATCAAAAAAGGTCGCCCATAGAGCGACCTTTTCTTTAAGAATCGAAAGCAAGGAAGGCTTAGCCTTTACCGCCTTTGATGGCATTGATGATTTCGCTAGTTGAGCAACCATCTTCAAAGTTCAGCACGCGAACCTCACCGCCTGCGGCAATCACTTCTTTACCACCAGCGATCTCTTCAGGCTTGTAATCACCACCTTTCACTAACAAGCTTGGTAGTACTTCCGAAATAAGGCGTTGAGGCGTGTCTTCGCTGAAAGGCACAACCCAATCAACAGCACCTAAACCAGCTAACACAGCCATACGACGATCGGTTGGGTTTACTGGACGACCAGGACCTTTTAGACGTTTTACCGAATCATCCGTGTTTACCGCAACAATCAAGCGATCACCGAGTTCTGCGGCGTGGTTTAAGTAAGACACGTGACCAGCGTGTAAGATATCGAAACAACCATTAGTCATCACAACCTTCTCACCTTTCGCTCGTGCTTTCTTCACGGCTTCAATCAGAGCTTGCTCTGAAATCACACCGTAATCTGTATCTTGGCTACCGTGAATGGCTTCTGCCAGCTCAATTTCAGAAAGCGTTGAGGTACCCAATTTACCAACCACAACACCTGCCGCTGCATTGGCTAGAGCACAAGCTTCTTCAAATGATTTGCCTGCGGCAACAGAAGCCGCCAATACAGAGATCACCGTATCGCCCGCACCAGTTACGTCATAGACTTCTTTTGCTTGAGTCGGTAGATGGAATGGTTCCTGACCACGGCGGATCAGCGTCATACCATTTTCACTGCGCGTTACCAATAGAGCTTCAAACTCGAACTCTTCTACTAGTGCTAACGCTTTTTCTACCAGCTCTTGCTCTGACTTCACCTTACCAACAACATCTTCAAACTCTTTCATGTTTGGTGTCAGTAGCGTTGCACCACGGTAGCGTTCGAAGTCTGCGCCTTTCGGGTCGATGAAGACTGGGATATTCGCAGCACGTGCTTTCTGGATGTAAGCCTGTACATGCTCTAACGAACCTTTCGCGTAATCAGACATGATCACAGCTTTCACGCTTGGCAAAGCAGTTTCCATACGAGATAACACAGGTTCAGCATCGGTGTTTTCGAACTTGTCTTCAAAATCCAGACGAATCAATTGCTGACCACGGCTCATCACACGTAGCTTAGTGATGGTTGGGTAATCAGGCAGCGCGACGAAATCGCATTTTACTTTTAGCGAGTTCAGCGTTTCAGTCAGAACTTTCGCTGGCTCATCCATCCCCGTTAGACCAACAATGTGAGCGTGACCGCCAAGTGAAGCAATATTCATTGCCACGTTCGCAGCACCACCCGGACGCTCTTCATTATTTTCTACTTTCACAACAGGTACTGGCGCTTCAGGAGAGATACGTCCAGTCGGGCCATACCAGTAACGATCTAGCATGACATCGCCGATGATAAGCACACCAGCGCTGTTGTAATCAGGTAGAATTGGTTTCATTATTGGTCTCCAAAAATTAAATCGTGGTGAGTTTAACACAGCCTTTTTCTAGGCTGAACCTTGTGCACTACTTCTGCTTAGGCAAACCATTGATTCCATGCTTGCTTCACCCACTCTCGCTCCGCAATAAATTTCTCTTCTGCCACATCGGCATCTAAGTTAAGCAAGTTTCGACGATGAGTTTCATCGCGCATTGATGTGTATGCGCGTGTCAGTTGCATCGCTTGATCTTCTTCCATGACACCTTGTGCGATTAGAGTTTCAAAAATACGTACATTATCGCACCAGCGAATGAGCTTAGGCTTACTGTGACTGTAGTTGAGCACAAGGTATTGAGCGAGAAATTCGATATCGGTAATGCCGCCATTATCTTGCTTAAGCATAAAACGACCGGACTTTTTCCCGCCAAGATGGTCACGCATTTTCTCACGCATATCGACCACTTCTTTCTTTAACGTGTCTTGGTCACGCGGTTTACACAACACATCATGGCGAGTGTTATGGAAGGCGATCGCCAAAGGCTCATCACCATAAATCATACGAGCACGCACAAGAGCTTGATGCTCCCACGTCCAGGCATCTTTATGTTGATAATCATCAAATGCATCTGTTGGGCTGACTAATAAGCCTGAAGCGCCAGATGGGCGTAAGCGAGTATCCACTTCGTACAGAATGCCTGATGCTGTACGAGTTGAGAAAATATGGATGATGCGCTGCGCTAAACGAAGATAGAACTGGCGACCATCGATTTCTTTTTTACCATCGGTATAAACGTTAACTGGGCAATCGTGCATGAACACAATATCAAGGTCTGAGTTATAACCCAGTTCCCAGCCGCCGACTTTCCCGTAACCAATCACGGCGAAGCCTTTGCCTTCACGATCTTTCACATGCGTTGGCTCGCCATACTTTTCCGACACTTGCAGCCACGCTTGGTTCACTACCGCTTCAACGATCGCTTCCGCCAAATACGTTAAGTGGTCACTCACTTTCATGACGGGCAATACACCTGCAATGTCTGCCGCTGCAATACGTAAGATACAGATTTGCTTAAACTGGCGCAGCGCTTCCATCTGCTGCTCCATATCATCCTCTGGGATGCGGGCAAGGAAATCACGTAGCTCTGTTCGGTAGCTATCAAGTGGAATTGGGTTGTACAGATGTTGAGGGTCTATCAATTCATCAAGGAGAATTGGGTAACGCGATAACTGCTCTGAAATCATAGGACTGGCGGTACATAAACGAACCAGTTGTACCAAGGCTGCCGGATGTTCATCCAACAATTCAAGATACGTTGTACGAGTACAGATGTTGTGCAGCAAGTGCAAAACACGTGGCAAGCCGAATTGCGCATCTGGGTGGGCAAATACCGCATCAAAGACTTTAGGCATCAACTTAGTCAGCACTTCACGACCACGCGGTCCAAGTGTTTTCTTTGCCAAGTCCGCTTTGAACTGCATGATGGTTTTTGCTAACTCTTGTGAATTTTCAGCTTTAATGTCCTCTTGTAGAACGTGTTCAAGCACATCTTGCTTGGTCGCCATGTCCCACAATTCGTGAAAATGACGAGCCACCGCTTCTGTTTCATCTTCTTCGTCATCACCGATTAAGCTTTCAAACACCTTGTGGACATTTGCCATGTGTTGTTGGGTTTGAGCAATGAGCGTATCCCAAGATTCAAAACGCATCGCCGTAGCAAGTTTCAATTGCTCATCTTCACAATCCGGCAAGGTTTGCGTTTGCTTGTCTGCCATGGCTTGCAACAGGTTTTCTAGCTGGCGCAGATATTTATAGGCAGCTTCAAGATTATCAACCTCTGATTGAGTCAGCTGACCTAGCTCACCAATGGCATTCAAAGTTTCTAGTAAACCACGACCACGTAAAGAAGGTTCACGACCACCACGAATTAACTGGAACACTTGAGCGATAAACTCAATCTCGCGAATGCCGCCAGCACCCAGTTTAATGTTGTTACTCAAACCGCGACGGCGCACTTCACTGCTGATCATTGATTTCATGCGGCGCAGGGATTGAATCGCGCTGAAGTCGATATAACGGCGGAAAACAAACGGACGCAGCATCTGGCGCAACTCTTGATATTGCGGATACATTTCACTGCCCATCACACGCGCTTTGATCATCGCGTAACGTTCCCAATCTCTTCCTTGTTCTTGGTAGTAATCCTCTAGTGCCGCATAGCTCATTACCAACGGACCACTCTCACCAAACGGACGCAAACGCATATCTACACGGTAACAGAAGCCGTCAAAGGTTTGTTGGTCGAGCGCTTTAATGATGCGCTGCCCTAAACGGGTAAAGAATTGCGCATTAGCAATGCTGCGGCGCGCGCCTTGTGTCTCACCGTTTTCTGGATAAGTAAAAATCAGATCGATATCAGAAGAGAAGTTCAGCTCGCCGCCACCAAGTTTACCCATGCCGATGATCAGCATAGGCTGCGCTTCACCTTCGGCATTGGTTGGCGTGCCCCACTCATTACAGCAAATCTTGTATTGCCATTGATAAGTTTCGAAGATCATCGCTTCAGCCAGTTGAGACAAATGACAAAGCGATTCTTCTAACGTCCAAGTATGGGTGAAGTCTTTCCACGCAATGTAAACCATTTCGCGGTTACGGAACTGACGCAGCACACGATGCCCAGCCATCTCATCTTGGCATCCAGCCAATAGCTCTGCTAGACGAGCACGATACGCTTGTTGTCGACTGCTTTCTGCCAGCATGTTTGGCAAGTCTTGCGCGAGTTTCTCATCACGGTGAATCGCTTCGGTAATGAACTTACTTAGACCAGACACAAAACGAAACTGTTCGGCAATCTCGGTAGACCATTGTTGAAAGTATCCCGCTTGCTCAGCATTTTGAACCGCGGAATCCGCGACAGAAATCAGTGACGAAGGCAGCTGCATTTTTCTTCCTTGTTTGAAAAGCACTGTGGTTTGAGAGGTATACACTCTTTTATACCAGAGTTGACATAAATAAAAACGCCCACAAAAGGTTTGTGGGCGTTTTATCAAAGCTTACAGAAACTAGACTTCGAAAGATTTAATCTTCTTATCTAGCTCTTCGGCGTTGCTTTGCATCATCTCAGAGGTTTCCAATAGCTCAGTCACGACCACAACTGAAGCTTCAACAAGCTCACGAACGTTGGTTAAGTTTTGACTCATTTCCTCTGCAACGCTGCTTTGTTGGCCTGACGCCGTTGCGATTTGGAAGTTCATGTCGTTAATCTGCGTCACCTGCCCAACAATGCCGTCCAACTCGCTACCAGCATTTGATACCAGCTCTACCCCTTCTGCTGCTTCAACAACACTTTTCTCCATCAATTCCACTGCTGAGGTGGCACTTGATTGAAGCTGAGTAATCATCTCTTGGATTTCAACGGTTGCTTGCTGAGTGCGTTGTGCAAGGTTACGAACTTCATCTGCAACGACAGCAAAGCCGCGACCAGCTTCACCAGCTCGCGCCGCTTCAATTGCCGCATTCAGTGCAAGCAAGTTAGTTTGCTCAGAAATACCTTGAATGGTGCCAACGACACTGCCAATTGCGTCAACACGCTCTTCTACTTGGTTAACGGCACTTGCCGAAGACGCGATATCGGAAGACAGTTCACTCATCTTAGAGACCGTTTTCTGCAAGAACTGCTGACCAGTCACGGCTTGCGTTGATGCCTGCTCGGTCAATGAAGATGCCGTCTGCGCATGATCCGCAACCGTTTGAACTGTCGATGACATCTCACTCATTGCGGTAGCAAGTTGATCGATCTCATTAAACTCTTCTTGTGCCGACTCTTTCGTTTCCGACATACTCAATGTCATCACTTCGGTCAACGTTGCAAGCTCATCAGATGCGTTGATCTGCATTTGGATGACATCATGCAACTGACGACGGGTTTTCTCTAGCTCACGCGCTACGTCACCGTATTCGTCTTTACAATCCATACCAAATGGCACAGAAAGGTTTTTGCTTGCCATTAACTTGATTGCATCGTTCAAGTATTGTGTTTGTCGTAGCATGACACGAGCTGCTGCAAGCAGTAACACCACAAACACCACAATCAACAATGCAGTTTGCCAAGCCACTTGTGTTAAGTAGGCTTCATAGTGCTGTTGGGCAACTTGTTCATTTTGCGTTGCTGCAAGTAATGAGTTATAGAAGGTACTTGCGTCCCACAATTGCTTTGCCACAATCAAGATGGTGCTGAATACCATCAACATGACCATTTTCGGAACGAGCTTGATGTCGGATATCACCCTTTCCCACGGCTTAAATGCCAGCTTTTCCATTGTCAGTTCTCCACCGAGTCTTATATAGTCTTTGTATTACTTATAGTTATGCGCGCGATTGGCTCTGGTTGCGCGATTTATTTCGAGCTTCGTATGAAAAACTATGATATCAAAGACAGCACCAAACCGATGGGGTTGCTATCACTAATATTGTCCTTTATGGCGCTATTTGTGATCTCAGGCCTGTTGTTTTTCCCACTTGATCACGAAACCCGTCAAGTTCTTATCGGTCTGGATTTTATAATCTGTAGTATTTTTCTACTGCAGCTCATCGTAGATTTGATCCGAGCCACAGATCGTTGGTCATTTCTCAAGCATCACTGGATTGATTTTGTGGCGAGCATCCCAATGATTGAGCCTTTGCGCTTCGCTCGCTTATTTCACATCCTGCGTGTCATTCTGGTCTTACGCTCTTCAAAGTTCATTCTTTTCCAGCTCAAGCAAAACCGCCGTGAAACTACATTAGCGTCTATTCTGCTGTTAATGGTGGTTCTCATCACTCTTGGTTCTAGCGCCATGTTGTTTATTGAAGGGCAAAACCCTGAAGCCAATATTCAAACAGGAACAGACGCTTTGTGGTGGGCATTTGTCACTATTTCGACCGTTGGCTACGGCGACCACTATCCAGTCACGACAGGAGGCAAGCTGCTTGCCGTACTGATCATCATTTGTGGTGTCGGCATCTTCGGTATGATTTCAGGTTTGATCACGTCGATCCTAACCGCACCGACCAGACAACAGGACAATCGTTCTAAGAATAAAGAGAAGCTCTTGGAGCAAGTATTAGAAAGGCAGGAGCAGATCTTAAATCGACTGCAGTCCATCGAAGATGAACTACAAGAGCAAAAACAACAGACAAAAAAATAGGACCAGAGGGTCCTATTTTTTGCTCTTATTCTTGCCAGTATGGCTCGACTTCAACACTAATTGCACGAGTCTGATCCATGGCATGCAGGATGGAACGTTCTTGGCGGTGCAGCCAGCGCTCTAACTGCTCTTGTTCTTCCCCTTCTAACATGCCAATTAATGGCAGAAGGTGATTAAGCATAAGCAGGTCGTCGATACCATGCACTAGGTCTGCCCATGGTAAACGGAAGGTATTGCGCTCTTCTGCATCGTACAAGCTCGCAAAACCAATACCGGTGTACAAGTTACGTAAAAGACGGTATCGCTGATCCACGTACTCTTGAGCCGAGAGTTCTCGCTCTGCGGGGAAAGCTTCCATCAGCTCAGCCCAAGTGCGATCCAACTGCTTCACTGAGAAAGGTTGAATGTTGCTCGACATCTTTTCGCGCGCTTTATCATCCAAAAACGGCTGCCAACCACGCGTCAGAATCCAACGGCTCAAATCCAATAACAAACCGGTGTAACGTGCAGAGCTTAATAGCTCTAACACCGCTTCGCGGCTTGGCAACTCGCCCAGTTGTTGTGTCAGCTCAGAAACAAGGAACTTACGCGCATCAAGTTTGCGCAGCACGTTGCCTTTATCATCTAGCAGCTCTTCTAAGTGAGCGTGTTCATCTAACCATTCAAGCTCTTCTTCTAGCCACTTCATTTCTTGGCGAAGAATTGCACTTGCTCGACGCGGCACCATGCTGCCAAAGATAGTAAATGTCTGGCGGATAAAGCGAATCGCATTAACGATTTCACGTAATGCTTCAACGCAATCACGCTCAGTGTAGATTTGCTCATGGTAATGCCAGTGCGATAGCGCATGCTCTAGCGAATTAATCAGGCAGTACTCGACTGTGTCGTTTTTCGTGCTGTCCACTAATGCTAGTGGTTTGACTTCATCACCAGCGTAACCACTGGCTAAGCGATAGCCTTTCGCAGCTTTACTCAGGTTACCAAGGCGCATACCACCTGCCTCACACAAACTGCGAGCAAGGGTAAACAAAGCGTCTGTCTGACCCGATTTCAGCTCTAATTCAACTTCACAGATAGGATCTTGCTTCTCTTCTCCATCCGTACCTTGAGCAATCACAGCTCCTTGGTCGAACGCAACTTCGATTTGGCTACCATCAGGCATCCCAATCAACCATTGTTCACGAGTAAAGTTGGTAGAAAAGAGCGGCGTCAGTTCCGCTTGTAGCGTAGCGACATCTTTGCCAGAAGGCCAGATATCAGAAGGATGAAGCGTGAGGTCCGGCTCATTACTGGTGTGCTCAGCATTGTATTCTGGTCTTTGATGAAGGCCTGCAACAACGCGTCCTGCTGTTTTTACAGTCTGGACAAAAACATCATCAAAACGGCGAATTCTTAAACCAATGTCGTGCTTTCTTAACCATTTATCAGCGGTATCAAAGTAGGTGTTACCCAAATCACGACTACTGTGCTGAAGTACTTTTGTTTCGGAAATTTTAGCTCTTAAAGTCTCTGAAAATTCAGGAGAAACAAAAAACTTCAGTTCTATCTCGGTTTCCATAGCTATACCTTTCAAAGCAGATAGAAACAGGATATTGCCTAATTTCTCACACGGCAAGAAAGAAATATCACCCGAATGATGATCTAAAACAGTTTTAATGAGCGATTTAATGCGTTAACATGCGCGCCTTTATAGCCATCGTTCAACATTTCGCCAAGAAATGGTGTATGTTTTTTTAAGGTTATAGTTATTAGGTTGAATGACCATGCCAGTAAATACAATTATGGGGTTATTTGCAAAGTCCCCAATTAAGCCTTTGCAGCGCCACGTTGTGTGTGTCAACGAATGTTGTTCACACCTGGTTAAGTTCTTTGAAGTATCTTCAAAGGGTGACTGGGAAAAAGCAGCTGAAATCCGTGCTCAAATTTCTCACCTAGAGAAAGAAGCGGACGTGCTAAAACGTGAAATCCGTCTAAAACTGCCTCGCGGTTTGTTTATGCCAGTCGATCGTACTGACATGCTTGAGCTTCTAACTCAACAAGACAAACTTGCTAACCTGGCAAAAGACATTGCTGGCCGTGTATATGGTCGTCAACTTGTCATTCCTGAGGCTCTCCAACCAAACTTCCTCGCATACGTTCAACGTTGTCTTGATGCGGCTGATCAGGCGCAAAAAGTAATTAACGAACTTGATGAACTTCTAGAGACCGGCTTCAAAGGCCGTGAAGTAACGCTCGTTGCTGAAATGATTCATCAATTGGACGTGATTGAAGATGATACCGATGCAATGCAGATTGAACTTCGCCAACAACTGATGGTGATTGAATCTGACATGAACCCTATCGATGTCATGTTCTTGTACAAGATTCTTGAATGGGTAGGTGGTATTGCCGACCAAGCGCAGCGCGTAGGTGCTCGTTTGGAAGTCATGCTATCTCGATCTTAAAACATAAGTTAACGACATAACGAAGAGCATTATTCACGCGTGTCAGATAGACGATGACAAAATTCACCGTCTTATGGGCTGACGCGCGCAAAATTTTGCTCCGCTTGTTATAAAACAACTAGGTATTACGATGGATATCCTTGCGAACTACGGCACTGTCCTGATTATTGTTGCAGCGATTTTTGGTTTCATGATGGCGATTGGTATTGGCGCGAACGACGTTGCTAATGCTATGGGTACATCTGTTGGCTCAAAAGCGCTAACCGTAAAACAAGCAATCATCATTGCGATGATCTTTGAATTTGCGGGTGCATACCTTGCAGGCGGTGAAGTAACCGACACTATCCGTAAAGGTGTTATCGAAACATCTCTATTTGCTAGCCAACCTGATATTCTTGTCTACGGCATGATGTCAGCGCTTCTTGCGGCTGGTACTTGGCTTCTACTTGCTTCTTACATGGGCTGGCCAGTATCGACTACTCACTCTATCATCGGTGCAATCATCGGTTTTGCGTGTGTGTCTGTAGGTACTGAAGCAGTTGATTGGAGCAGTGTACAAGGGATTGTCGGTAGCTGGATTATTACTCCGGTTATCTCAGGCTTCTTTGCTTACGTCATTTTTGTCAGCGCACAGCGTCTGATCTTTGATACTGAGAACCCACTATTCAACGCAAAACGTTTCGTTCCGGTTTACATGTTCATCACGACGATGGTGATTGCACTTGTAACTATCAAGAAAGGTCTGAAACACGTAGGTCTACACCTTAGCAACGGTGAAGCATGGATGTGGGCAGCAGTCGTATCTGCAGCAGTAATGGCTGGCGGTTACTTCTACATTCAGAAGAAATTTGCTAACCGTGAAGAAGACCGCAGCTTTGCTGGCGTAGAAGGTATCTTCAGCGTACTAATGGTTATCACAGCGTGTGCTATGGCATTCGCTCACGGTTCAAACGACGTAGCTAACGCGATCGGTCCACTGTCTGCAGTTGTATCAACTGTTGAGCACATGGGTGAAATCACAACGAAGAGCTCAATCGCATGGTGGATTCTTCCTCTAGGTGGTTTTGGTATCGTTGTTGGTCTAGCAACACTAGGTCACAAAGTAATGGCAACAGTTGGTACTGGTATCACTGAACTAACACCAAGCCGTGGCTTTGCTGCTCAGCTAGCAACAGCATGTACAGTAGTTCTAGCGTCAGGTACAGGTCTACCTATCTCTACAACGCAAACACTGGTTGGTGCGGTTCTAGGTGTAGGTTTCGCTCGTGGTATTGCAGCCCTTAACTTAGGCGTAGTTCGTAACATCGTTGCATCTTGGATCGTTACACTACCTGCAGGTGCACTACTAGCAGTCGTATTCTTCTACGGCATCCAAGCGATGTTCTCATAACACTGCTTTAGCGCGAAGCGCTGGGTCAATACAATGTAAACGCTTTGTCATTATTGACTCAAACGCACAGAAAGGGAGGCTTTGCCTCCCTTCTTTGTTGCACCCAAGTTTGAAACTGCATAATATTCGTCTATTTCCGGCTCCAATAATTCGGTGCCAAAGCTGTATCCAAGAAAATCGTTAAGGGATTTACTGTGAAAAAACTAATCATCACGGTTTTGTTTACTTTGCTAGCAGCGCCAGCGGCACTAGCGGCAGACCGTTATATTTCTGATGACCTATTCACTTTCATGCACTCTGGTCCAAACAACACTTACCGTATCATGGGTAGTGTTAACGCAGGCTCTAAAGTACAACTTCTTCAAACAAACAAAGACACGGGTTACACCCAAATCCGTGATGCACGCGGTCGTACTGGCTGGGTTCAAAGCAAGTTTGTAACTAACCAAGAGAGCATGGCAATCCGCCTTCCTCGCGTTGAGAAAGAACTGAAAGAAGTGAAAGAGCAACTGGCAAACGCACGCCAGAACTCAGACACAGAAAAAGCGGGTCTAGTAACGTCACTAGAAACACGCAACCAACAAATTTCTGATCTAGAGAAGAAATACTCTGAAATCAGCGACCAGCTTACTTCTGTTGAAACAGAAAACCGCGAACTTCGCGCCAAACTAGACACACAAAAAGACGACATGTTACTGAAGTACTTTACTTACGGTGGTGGTGTTGCAGGTCTAGGTCTACTGTTTGGTTTGATTCTTCCTCATATCATCCCACGTAGAAAGAAATCACCAGCAGGTTGGGCGTAATCACCTTACTCTGAATCGGTAAAAGAAAAGCCAGTCGAACTCGACTGGCTTTTTTGTTTTGTCTGTTTAGTCCTGAATGACACAGAGAAAGAAACGATAGGATGCCTCTAGCCTTTCCATTCATACAAAGCAGGGATACGGATCTGCTCGCCTTGGAATTCGACAATGACCGCTTGAGGTTGGATCTCTTTTAAGGTCACTTGCCCATCGACAACATCGCCTTGGTGGTACTCAACATTGTTAATTTTCACCCAACGTCGCTTTACATCACTTGAGTACATGTGAGTTTGTAAGTTAAGAGCAGGCAAACGACCATGCCATTGTTGAGCTTCTCGCTCTAAATCGTCAACAGACGAGCTATCGTTTGTCGATGGCTGGTCATCGTTCGCAAGCGCGTTCTCTACTTTCAAAGCAAGGTCAGGCGACAATGAGGACAAATCAAGATCATCTAAAGACAAACCAAGGTCATCACCACTTCGCATTGTAGGGCTTGTTTTTACTGTTTTCTGAGGCTCGTTGAGTAGCTCTTGCTCACCAGGAACGGCGTCATTACTCGCATACTCTTCACCAATAAAGGTACCAATGTCCTGTGAGAGCTCTGCTGTTGGCCATTCACGCTGAAGCTGCGCCAATTGGGGCTCTTCAGGATAACTCAAGCTTTCAAAGTTAGTCGTAGATTTAAGCTCGACCAATGCATTGGTTGCTTGTGCTTGTATCTCTGTTGCCGCTGGAGCTATGCCCTCTTGAGCAAATAAGTCCAAATACCAAGCAGCACCGACTGCCGTAATGCTTACCGGCAATAAAAAGAGCCCCACATGCTTCATGACTGACATTATGCGCCCTCCTCTTTAATCTGTTTCAAGGCAGGAGCATCAGTTTGCACGCTCTGCTGTAAGCGCTCTAAAGTTCTTTGGCCGGCAATACCATCAACGCCAATGCCCTGCCAACGCTGGAACAATTCCACTCGCTCTTTTAATGCAGCATCAAAGATGTCCGTGCCTAATGGCTGTTCATTCACCGCTTGAGCGAGAAGGGTATCCAATACTTCAATTGCTGGACCTTCCATATCTAAACGTAGGGTCTCTCTCAGAGGAGCTTGCCACAATTCAATGACATTGCCCTGCCACAATGGTTTAAGCCATGAAACAGGCAATCGCAAACGTTGGCTACCATTAAGGACTTCCACCTTGTCATTTCCAATCGCGTACAACAAGACGTAACCCACTTGCCCTTGGTAATTCAGCTCTAAGATGACAGGGCGATTTTGTTGCACTAACAACGGCCACGTTGCCATTTTACGCTCACAACGCATGGTTGATTGCGGTTCAGACAAACACAAGTTATCACGAACAGAGGCACGATAGCCCCACAGCTTGTACAGTTCATTAACTGCCAAGTTCGATTGCGTCTGCTCTAAGAGCATATTGCGTTGTTCACTGGTGAGTTGCTCGTTCATCTCTGCGATTACAGGTTGCGATGTCGTCTGAGCAACTTGAATGGGGTTAGATTGGATACTGGTACTAACTTGAGATGGCATTTTCTGCATCACTGCCCAACCAATACCTACCGCGGCAAACACGCCAATCGCAGCAGAGCCCCAAGTAGGCCATTCAAAGCTACGACGGACAGGCTGGTCTTGCTGGTAAATTTCGGCTTGGAACTGCATCACCTCTTCACAAGCCTGATGTACTGTTTGCTTATCAACCACAACATTACCTTTGTGGTAACTCAGGTTTAACGACTTATCACAAATCAGGTTAATCAAGCGTGGGATGCCGTGACTGTACTTAGCAATCAATTTGGTCGAGCTACGGTCAAACAACTGTTTATCACCACCAGCAGTATGCAGGCGGAAAGTAATATAGTCCGCAGTCTCTTTCTCATCGAGTGGTAGCAGGTGATATCGACCAGTAATCCGTTGAGCAAGTTGACGCAATTGAGTGGTTTGCAGCAAGCGTTGCAGCTCTGGCTGACCAACTAACAGCACTTTGAGGAGCTTTCTGGTATCCGTTTCTAAGTTGGTTAATAAGCGAAGCTGTTCAAGCACATCAGCGGCTAAGTGCTGAGCCTCATCAATCACCAATAAGGTCGTCCAGCCCATTTTATGATTGCGCAATAAGTAATCATGAATCGCTTGGTTAAGCTGCTTGAGGCTCGCTTCTTCAGGGTAGGTGACTTTGAACTCGTCACAAATGGCTTC
Organism: Vibrio sp. Y29_XK_CS5; assembly: GCF_024181835.1. Taxonomy (NCBI): domain Bacteria; kingdom Pseudomonadati; phylum Pseudomonadota; class Gammaproteobacteria; order Vibrionales; family Vibrionaceae; genus Vibrio; species Vibrio sp. Y29_XK_CS5. Next base: position 363,399 of record NZ_JAMZAM010000003.1, on the reverse strand, counting down.
AAGTAAATCGCGGCTTGAGAAGGTCGGATTAAGGATCAAGCCCGCTTTCGTATTCTCATCCAAGTTTGCCAGCATGGCTTTAGCAACCGTGGTTTTACCTGTCCCTACTTCACCGGTTAGCATGGCAAAACCACCACCATCGCCTAACCCCGCCTGCAGATGCGTAATCGCCTCTTTATGACGTTGACTCAGATACAGATAACGCGAGTTTGGAACTATGGAAAATGGCAGTTCAACAAACCCGAAAAAGTCCTTATACATTAGGATCTCCAGCTAAAACCCACCCTCAATCAAATCGGGTATTTCCTTATTAGACTTAAACAAAGCGCTAAGTTCTTTTAGAAGTAAAGAAAAGTACCATTGCTTGCTACAATGTCCAACGTCAGATCGATAAATTAAGAGGTAATCCGTGCAAGTTTATTTAGTTGGTGGAGCAGTTCGAGATCATTTGCTTGGAATAGACAGCTACGACAAAGACTGGGTTGTAGTTGGAGCAACGCCGGAAATCATGCTTAGCCAAGGCTATACTGCAGTTGGAAAAGATTTCCCTGTGTTCTTACACCCTAAGAGCAAAGAAGAACATGCCCTTGCACGAACCGAAAGAAAATCTGGCGCAGGCTACACTGGCTTTGATTGCTTTTTCGATCAAAGTGTCACATTAGAAGACGATCTGATCCGTCGTGACCTCACTATCAATGCGATGGCAATGGATAATGACGGCAAGTTGTACGACCCCCATGGTGGCCAGCAAGACCTGCAAGCTAAAGTGCTGCGCCATGTTTCGAATGCCTTTATCGAAGATCCACTGCGTGTTTTGCGTGTCGCACGCTTTGCAGCAAAGTTAGCCCATTTAGGCTTTAGTGTCGCAGAAGAAACCATGCTGCTGATGCGCAATATAGCAGAATCAGGAGAACTGAGCACGCTGACACCAGAACGCGTTTGGCAAGAATGGCACAAATCATTGTCCACTGCTCGACCTGACGTATTCTTATCAGTGCTTAGAGATTGCGGTGCATTAGCGGTTGTCTTGCCTGAAATTGATGCGTTGTTTGGGGTCCCTCAACCAGAGAAGTGGCACCCGGAGATTGATACTGGTATCCACACCTTAATGGTGGCTGAGCAAGCAGCAAAACTCAGTGATTCACTGCCAGTTCGATTTGCTGCACAAGTGCATGATTTGGGTAAAGGCATCACGCCTGAAAAGGAATGGCCGAGCCATAAGATGCATTGTCATACCGGTTTGAAGCTAATCAAAAAACTGTGCGTTCGTGTACGCGTACCTAATGAGTTCCGCGACTTAGCATTAATGGTGTGCGAACAGCACTCCAATATTCATCGAGCGGCTGAGCTTAAACCTCAAACCGTCATCAAAATTCTCAATAAGTTTGATGTTTGGCGTAAATCCGAACGCTTGCAAGATATCTTAATTTGCTGCCAAGCCGATCACGCAGGTCGTAAAGGATTAGAACTGCAACCCTACCCGCAAGCAGAATTGTTTATGCAAGCCTATAAAGCGGCGGCATCAGTCGATGTGCAAGCCATTATTAAAGACGGTTTTCAAGGACCCGCTATTCGTGATGAACAAGAGAAGCGCCGTGTAGAAGCGGTTAGAATTGCATTAGGCAAATAAGTCCGGCAAAGCAGGTAGACAGACAAAAACGCCCGCAATTAAAAGCGGGCGTTTTTATTTCAGTTTTAGCTGCTCAACTTAAGCCGTTAGCAAGAAGGCGAATAAACCGAAACCTAGAATCAGACGGTAAATCACAAATGGCGTCATACCCATACGTGAAATCATCTTCAAGAAGAAGTGGATACAAATGTACGCACTGATAAAGGAAGTCACAATACCGGTTAGCAGGAAGCCAACGTGTACAGGCTCGCCACTTGTTACCAGTTTCAAGCCTAGGTAACCACCAGCCAAGGTGATGATTGGAATCGACATCAGAAACGAGAAACGCGCCGCAGCTTCACGAGTAAAGCCAAGGTACAAAGCCGCAGTAATCGTGGCACCAGAACGAGAAGTGCCAGGGATCATAGCAAGCGCCTGAGCGATACCAATAAATAGCGCTTTCTTCCAACCCGTTTGGTATTCATCGGCAACCAGTTTTGCATTCTTGTCTACCCACCAAAGTAGCAGACCAAAAATGATGGTCGTCGTTGCAATTACATAGGCACTGCGCAAATAGATCTCAATGATGTCTTTCATCAACAAACCAAATACACATGCAGGAATCGTAGCCAGCACGATCATCCATGCTAATTTGGCTTCTTTACTGCGATCACCCTTAAAGATAGAAGCAAATAGCGCTTGGAATAGCGTGATGACTTCTTGTCGGAAGTAAATCACAACGGCCATTAACGTACCAACGTGAACAGCAACATCAAATGCCAGACCTTGGTCTTCCCAACCAAGAATGGCAGAAGGCAGGATCAAATGGGCAGAGCTGGAAATTGGCAAAAACTCTGTCAGACCCTGAATCAGAGCCAAAATAAAGGCTTCAAAGTAACTCATGTAAACAACTCAAAATTAAAGTGAAAAAGAAACTGGTTTGAGTGAATCGACTGGCTGCATCGCCTGCCAAATATCTGCGATTGTTCTTCCATCGCCGGGGATCACCAATTGAGGTTCGAGATCATACAGGGGCTTTGTTACAAAAGGATATTTGTAGATATCACTGCGAGGTAGCTCAGGTTTTTGTGGCGAAATGCATTCACCGAACAAGACTATATCGAGATCTAAGGTTCGATCCTGATACTTTTGCGCGTTTTCTTCGCGCCCCCACTGAAATTCAATCTCGCGTAAGTGGTGACTCAACTCTTCGAGTGATAGCTTCGTGGAGAAACTAATCACGAAGTTGTAGAAGTTTTGACTACTAAAGCCGATTGGCTCGCATTCATATATCGGAGAAACACACAGATCGCAGCCTAGCTTTTGCAACTCTTGATAAGCTACTCGCGCGTGCTGCTCTCTTTCTATATTGGTGCCTACTCCGATATACGTTTTGATCATGCCTGACCTCGCTCAATCACAACGCCAACTGCGCGTGCTTGAGGCACCGCACCAGGCTTCGCCAAACGAATTTTCACCCAAGGTACAGAGAAACGTTGCATGATAAGTTCTGCAACTTCTTCTGCGACACGCTCAACCAACAAGAAACGACCATTTTCGATGTGATTCAACACCGCTTCACTCACTTGTGAGTAATCCAACGCATCTTGAACATCATCACTCTTACCCGCAGGTTTGTTGTCGTGTGCCATTTCGATATCCAGAACCAGCTTTTGCTTGATTTGCTGTTCCCAATCGTAAACGCCGATGGTGGTGATTACTTCTAACTGTTCAATAAAAACTTTATCCAGAGCCATCTTATGTCCTTCTTTTACAGAGGTCGGATACCCGATTTGGGCAAATTGATCGTACTATTCTATACCCAAGCAACCTACTATGACCTTTCACTCTGTAAATTGGCTGAAAAAGTCGCTTGGGTATAAACTGCGAAGACTCTTTATATACAAGAAATCCCATAATGCAAGCTCTATCGCAGAGAGTATTTTTGCTCAAAGCCGAATCGCGGTATGATAGCAATTACTCAGGAACTGAGCATTAAATTCCAATCCATCAAGGACTTCTATGGACGCACTGGCACTAATAATGACAATGGCAGCCTATTTGCTGGGTTCTATCTCCAGCGCGGTGCTAATTTGTCGTTTATTAAGACTGCCGGATCCGCGTAAAGTGGGCTCTAACAATCCTGGAGCCACCAATGTCCTGCGTATCGGAGGCAAAGGTGCAGCGGCGGCAGTGTTGCTGTTCGACATGCTCAAAGGAACAATTCCGGTTTGGAGCGGCTACTTTCTTGGTATCGACCCAATCATCCTTGGCGTTATTGCCATTGCAGCGTGCCTTGGTCACATGTACCCAATATTCTTCCACTTTAAGGGAGGGAAAGGTGTCGCAACAGCACTTGGTGCAATAGCCCCTATTGGATTGGACCTGACTGGGCTGGTCATGCTGACTTGGTTATCGGTCGCTTTGTTGTTTCGCTACTCTTCTCTAGCTGCGCTTGTTACGGTACTCGTTACGCCCTTCTATGCTTGGATGTTCAAACCGCAGTACACCTTACCTGTCGCGATGCTTTGTTGTTTGATCGTGTTTAAACATCATCAGAATATTCGCCGCTTATTGTCAGGGGAAGAACCCAAGATTGGTGAAAAGAAATTGGTAGAAAAAAACTCGGCGTAATGCCGAGTTTTTTGTTTATTCAATCGTTACTTGAAAAAATTACGACGCATGCACTTTATTCAAGAAATCCAACAACATCTGGTTGACGATTTCTGGCTGTTCCAATGAACTGATATGACCCGCTTCAGGGATCTCAACCAACTCACTGCCAGTGATGCAATCGTTCATTAAGTAAGATTCAAATACTGGACGAGGCTTATCCTCGCGACCAACCGCAATCAAGGTTGGCAATGCAAACATCTCTGCATCTTCGATAACGTCACGACGCCCAAACACCATACGTCCAATACGAGCTACTTCGACCGCGCGCTCACCTTGCAATGCTTCAAGACTTTGCTTGAATGATGCCACAAGTTCAGGATTGGCTTGCTCTGCGTTGTTGGCAAAGAACAGCGGTGTGACAGCCTCAACGATCGGTGCTGGTACGGCTTGAACTTGGCTTATCGCATCCAACATCGCAAAGTATTTCTTATGCGTAACTTCAGGTTCCAAACCGATGAATGTATCCATAAGAACCAGAGATTTAACACGTTGAGGAGCTTGTGACGTCAGCTCTGCTCCCCACATCCCACCAACCGATAAACCAACAATAGAGAATTGTTCGATCTCCAAATGATCCATGAGTGCCAGCATATGTTGAGCGTAATCGACTAAAGATCGTGTCGAAGCAGGCGCGGCGTCCGACTCACCATGCGCCCATAGATCAGGCACGATACAACGATATGATTGGCTCAACACTTCAATCTGTGGAGCCCACATTTGGTTATCCCACAAGTAGCTGTGACCAAACAGCAATACAGGACCTTCGCCCTTATCTAGGTAAGCAAGCTGCTGACCTTCAATTTCAAACTTATTCATTGTTATATCCATTTATTATTCTTCGGCACAATCCTATCACTGAAACGAAACAAAACTGCTCGCATCAGTTAGGCTCTTACAATCAATTACACAAGGTCTTTCAATTAGCTAGTTAAAAATAAAGGCCTCTGATGAGCAGAGACCTTTATCGTGTTGAATATATTTCAAACCTTCAGTAGAAGTTTGATTACGCGATTGGCGTAAGCTGGTCGATAGGCCAACGCGGACGCGCTTCTACCGACATATCTGCCACTTCACCGTTTTTCAGGCGTTGCATACCTGCGTATGCGATCATCGCGCCATTGTCCGTACAGAACTCAGTGCGTGGGTAGTAAACTTCACCACCAACTTTCTTCGCCAGTTTTTCAAGTTCAGCACGCAGACGACGGTTAGCACTTACACCGCCAGCAATAACAATGCGCTTCATACCCGTTTGCTCAAGTGCGCGCTTACATTTAATTGCCAGCGTAGCACATACCGCTTCTTCGAATGCGTAAGCGATATCAGCGCGAGTTTGTTCATCATCACCGTTTGCAGCAATCGTGTTTGCCGTGAAAGTTTTTAGACCTGAGAAACTCATGTCCAAACCTGGCACATTCGTCATTGGACGTGGGAATTTAAAGCGACCCGGAGTACCTTTTTCAGCCAACTTAGATAACAGTGGACCACCAGGGTAATCCAAGCCCATTAGCTTCGCAGTCTTATCGAATGCTTCACCCGCCGCATCATCAATAGATTCGCCTAGGATTTTGTACTCGCCGATGCCTTTAACTTCAACCATCATTGAGTGACCACCCGATACCAATACCGCCACAAATGGGAACGGTGGTGGGTTATCTTCTAGCATAGGCGCCAGTAGGTGACCTTCCATATGGTGAACAGGCACCGCAGGCACACCCCAAGCATAAGCAATACTGCGACCGATAGTGGCACCGACAAGCAATGCACCTACCAAACCCGGACCTGCCGTGTATGCAACACCGTCGATGTCTTTGGAAGTCAGATTCGCTTCTTTCAGAGCCTCTTTAATAAGAGGAATGGTTTTCTTAACATGGTCACGTGAAGCCAACTCAGGCACCACGCCGCCGTAATCTGCGTGAAGTTTTACTTGGCTGTAAAGCTTGTGTGATAAAAGACCTTTCTCATCGTCATAAATCGCGATGCCAGTCTCGTCACAAGAGGTTTCAATACCAATAATGCGCATGGTTTTCTCAGTGTGCTTTCTATATAGAGGAAATTTGGGCGTCATATTACCCTGCCTTGGTGCTTCAAACAAATTTTGTACAGACAATAGGCGATAAAACGCTTTACAAAGCTGTGTTGATCGGATTAAAATTCCGCACCATTTTTGATCAAGCTGGTAACTGACCAAACAATTGTGATTTGGTTCATTAAATTCCAGCGTTAACGAATAACCCCTGAGGTGAAAGGCATATGCCAGTAGTTAAAGTACGTGAAAACGAACCGTTCGACGTTGCTCTACGTCGTTTCAAGCGCTCTTGCGAAAAAGCAGGTATCCTTTCTGAAGTGCGTCGTCGTGAGCACTACGAAAAACCAACTACAGTTCGCAAACGCGCTAAAGCAGCAGCTCAAAAGCGTCACGCTAAGAAGCTAGCTCGCGAAAACGCTCGTCGCGTTCGCCTGTACTAATAACTGAGCTCCGGAAAGGAATTTAGTTATGGCTCTGATTGATAAACTCAAAGAAGAGCAAAAATTAGCGATGAAAGCCAAGGACAAATTGCGCCTTGGTACTATTCGTTTAGCTCTATCTGCAATTAAGCAACGTGAAGTTGACGAACAGATTACTCTGGGCGACGACGACATTCTTGCTGTGTTGACCAAGATGGTTAAACAACGTCGCGACTCTGTAACGCAATTTGAAGCAGCAGGTCGTCAAGATCTTGCTGATGCGGAACAAGCTGAAATTACCGTTCTTGAGGACTTTATGCCTCAACCACTGACAGACGAAGAAGTTGCAGCTCTTATTGAGAGCGCAGTTGCTGAATCTGGCGCAGCTGGCATGCAAGACATGGGCAAAGTAATGGGCGTTCTGAAACCGCAAATTCAAGGGCGTGCAGATATGGGTAAAGTAAGCGGTTTAGTTCGCGCTAAATTGGCTTAATACCCCACCCAATTGCAGCAAGCCGTGCTATCCTTTGGAACGCACGGCTTGTTTGTATCTGGCAGAATGGAATAACAAAAAGCCGCACACATGCTTTTCTCTGTAACCCATTCACACCAATCATGATTTTCTTTTTTTGTTAGGTTTTATGGCTGGACACATCCCTCGCAGTTTTATTGATGACCTCCTAGCTCGACTCGATATTGTCGATATCATCGACGCGCGCGTGAAACTTAAGAAAAAAGGCAAAAACTACGGCGCTTGCTGCCCTTTCCATAACGAAAAGACACCGTCATTCAGCGTTAGCCAAGAAAAGCAGTTTTATCACTGTTTTGGTTGTGGCGTACATGGCAATGCCATCGACTTCATTATGGAGTTCGAACGCCTAGACTTTGTCGAAGCCATTGAAGAACTGGCATCTTATCTTGGATTAGATGTACCACGCGAACAACGCAGTGGTGTTGGCGGTCAATTTAGCTCAGGACCACAAGCCAGCAGCAGCGAAAAGCGTAGTCTCTACGATATCATGGGCAGCATTGCTCAGTTCTATCGTAACCAACTCAAGCAGCCAACAAGTAAAGTGGCGATTGAGTACCTAAAAGACCGCGGTTTGTCGGGTGAAATCGTACAGAAGTTTGGCATCGGCTATGTGGCGGATGAATGGGACTTGGTCCGTAAAAACTTTGGTCAGAACAAAGACAACCAAGACATGCTTGTGACTGGCGGCATGTTGATCGAGAACGATAAAGGTAACCGCTATGACCGCTTCCGTGGTCGTATCATGTTCCCCATTCGTGATCGCCGTGGTCGAGTGATTGGATTTGGCGGTCGCGTACTTGGTGACGGCACTCCAAAATATCTGAACTCACCAGAAACGCCTATCTTCCATAAAGGTAAAGAGCTTTATGGTCTTTACGAAGTGCTACAAGCATATCGTGAACCACCACGAATTTTGGTGGTTGAAGGTTATATGGATGTTGTCGCGTTGGCGCAATATGGCGTAGATTACTCTGTCGCCTCTTTGGGCACGTCAACTACTGGCGACCACATTCAAATGCTGTTTAGGCAAACGAATACCGTCGTATGTTGTTACGATGGTGACCGAGCAGGTAAAGAAGCCGCATGGCGCGCGCTAGAAAATGCACTTCAGTACCTTAAAACGGGTAATACATTGAAGTTCCTGTTCTTACCTGACGGTGAAGACCCTGACAGCTACGTTCGAAAATATGGCAAGCAAGCCTTCGAACAGCAAATAGAACAAGCCACACCGCTTTCGAGTTATCTCTTTGATAACCTGATTGAATTACACCAAATCAACTTGGGTAATAATGAAGGTAAATCAGCACTACGAGCCTATGCGAGTGCATTGATTGACAAGATTCCTGATCCCTATTTTCAGGAGTTACTCGAAAAGCTGCTTGATGAACGCACGGGTTTTGATAACCGCTTACGTCAACCACGTAAAAAGACGGGTGAAAGTCGACCTCAGCCGCACAAAGAGATCAAACGAACTCCGATGCGCGAGGTAATCGCTCTACTTATTCAGAATCCGAGCTATGCTCAAATGGTACCAGATCTTTCCTCAGTGAGAGATTTATCCATACCAGGCCTAAGTTTATTTGTTGATGTACTTGATAAATGTCAGGCGCATCCCCATATCAACACTGGCCAATTATTAGAGCATTGGCGAAACAGCCAAAATGAGACCCTTCTGTCTCGTCTCGCGAGCTGGGATATTCCCCTCGATGAAGACAACCAAGAAGAAATATTTTTAGACTCACTGGATAAAATTATTGCCCAGTGCGTAGAAAAACAAATTGAAAACCTGCAGGCCAAAGCAAGAAGTGTCGGTTTATCAGCCGAAGAGAAAAGGGAGCTGCTAGCTTTGATGCTAGATTTAAAAGCGTAACCCTGTTTAATTAGTCAGCAACAATTTAATTTGTTATAGTAAGTGGTTTGCATTTCGCATACTGATTCCTTCACCAGATTACGAAGTTGGATACCGTCTATGGATCAAAATCCGCAGTCACAGCTAAAGTTACTTGTTATTAAAGGCAAGGAACAAGGCTATCTGACCTACGCCGAAGTAAACGACCACCTACCTGCTGAAATCGTAGATTCAGAACAGGTAGAAGACATCATTCAGATGATCAACGACATGGGCATCAAGGTAGTAGAAACTGCTCCTGATGCTGATGATCTTGCACTGAACGATGACACAAACATCACCGATGAAGATGCAGCTGAAGCTGCAGCAGCAGCACTTTCTAGCGTAGAAAGTGAAATTGGTCGTACAACAGACCCAGTGCGCATGTACATGCGTGAAATGGGTACTGTAGAGCTGCTGACTCGCGAAGGCGAAATCGACATCGCAAAACGTATTGAAGAAGGTATTAACCAAGTTCAATCGTCTGTTGCTGAATACCCTGGCACTATCCCATACATTCTTGAGCAGTTTGACAAAGTTCAAGCAGAAGAACTTCGTCTAACTGACCTAATCTCTGGATTTGTTGACCCTGATGCAGACGACACAGCTGCACCAACAGCGACGCACATCGGTTCTGAACTAACTGAATCTCAGCTAGAAGAAGAAGACGAAGAAGACGTTGATGAAGACGAAGAAAGTGATGACGATTCAGATGACACTGAAGAAGATGTAGGTATCGACCCAGAGCTTGCGCTTGAGAAATTCAACCAGCTACGCAGCACATACCAAAACCTTCAGCTTGCAATCAACGAGCACGGTTACGAAAGCCCGAAAGCAACAGTAGCTAACGAGTTGATGCTAGACGTATTTAAAGAATTCCGTCTAACACCAAAACAGTTCGACCACTTAGTGAATGAACTGCGCACAGCAATGGATCGCGTTCGTACTCAAGAACGTCTGATCATGAAGTCTGCAGTTGAATACGGCAAAATGCCGAAGAAATCGTTCATCGCGCTGTTCACAGGTAACGAATCAAGCGAAGCATGGTTAGATGAAATCCTATCATCTGACAAGCCATACGCTGAGAAGATCAAACGTAACGAAGAAGAAATCCGTCGTTCAATCGCTAAACTAAAAATGATTGAAGAAGAGACTTCTCTGAACGTTCAAAACATTAAAGACATCAGCCGTCGTATGTCTATCGGTGAAGCGAAAGCTCGCCGTGCGAAGAAAGAGATGGTTGAGGCGAACTTACGTCTAGTAATTTCTATCGCTAAAAAGTACACCAACCGTGGTCTACAGTTCTTGGACCTAATCCAAGAAGGTAACATCGGTCTGATGAAAGCGGTAGATAAGTTCGAATACCGTCGTGGTTACAAGTTCTCGACTTACGCAACGTGGTGGATCCGTCAGGCAATCACTCGTTCAATCGCGGACCAAGCACGTACGATTCGTATTCCGGTACACATGATCGAAACGATCAACAAACTAAACCGTATCTCTCGTCAAATGCTACAAGAGATGGGTCGTGAGCCGTTACCGGAAGAACTGGCAGAACGTATGCAAATGCCAGAAGACAAGATTCGTAAAGTACTGAAGATCGCTAAAGAGCCAATCTCTATGGAGACACCAATCGGTGACGACGAAGATTCGCATCTAGGTGATTTCATCGAAGATACTACGCTAGAGCTACCACTAGATTCTGCTACGGCAACGAGCCTGAAAATGGCAACGAAAGACGTACTTGCAGGTCTAACGCCACGTGAAGCAAAAGTACTTCGTATGCGCTTTGGTATCGACATGAACACTGACCATACTCTAGAAGAAGTAGGTAAGCAGTTCGACGTTACTCGTGAACGTATCCGTCAGATCGAAGCGAAAGCACTACGTAAACTACGTCACCCAAGCCGCTCAGAAACACTGCGCAGCTTCCTAGACGAGTAATCGAAGCGATTAAAATCAAAAAAGGTGACCAATGGGTCGCCTTTTTTATTATCTGTGAAGCTAAGTGAATAAAAACTAAGCGCAATTGCCCCACCTAGTGGCTAGACACCTCGCAACGCTTCCCCTATAATCGTTGACCTATTAAGGCCCCTTAGCTCAGTGGTTAGAGCAGTCGACTCATAATCGATTGGTCCCCAGTTCAAGTCTGGGAGGGGCCACCATATTCAGAAGGCTCGTAGAGAAATCTACGGGCCTTTGTTGTATCTGGAAGATAGAGATTCCATCCAATATCCTCATCGCAAGCCAAGCATTTACGTTTAGGTTTATTTCCAGCTAAGGGCGCTCTAACTCAAGCTTGCTGACCTGATACTCTTCTGTTGCTGAAACTAAGCCGGGACGGTTAATCACTTTCCATAAGAAATAAGGCGGGATCAGGAATGCGATAAAGTAGAACGATTCATGGAAAAAAATATGGGCAATATTCTCTTGATGTTCGCACAGCGCTACAAGAGCGCAGAAGTCCAGTAAGATACTCAATACTCCGAATACCACAGAGACAACAATGGTTAAGCCTAACAACTCTCTGAGGTAATGTTTAAAGGCCATTCTAGTAATTCCTTCTAGCTAATAAGTGCGGTCAAAATTACGCCTCTAACTCCTTCTGTGAATTGACTTTTATCAACTTCATTGCCAAACAAATAAGAACTTAGTTTTATAAAAGATCACTTGCATAAACGAGAAAACCTACAGCACTTATAATGCAATCGATTGAACATAAAAAAGCCAGTCAAATGACTGGCTTGTGAGATTAGGTTGAAACTTGAGATAATCTTACTTAGTCCGATAGGTAATACTGAACAGTTGAAACAACGCGTACCTTCTTGATGTAAGGCGTATTGCTATCTCGGTCATAAATTGAGAACTGACCTTGTGTCGCTCGCTTAATTTTACCGAGCGAGCTCTGTGAGTCTTTAGCAAATTTTTCTGCTACTTCTCGTGCATTCTTCGTCGCTTCCTCAATCATATCAGGCTTAATCTCGTTAAGCTTAGTAAAGCTGTACTCCACACGATTCGAGTAAGGATCTTGGTTTAATAAAACGCCCTGTTTGCCTAGTTCGCCAATTTCATTGATTGCCGCTCTCACCAAATCAATGTTCTGGCTGTAAACCGTCACAGTTCGGTTTGCGAGGTAGCGATATTCGATATCTTGCTCACTACCATATTGCTGAGCTTTACGGTCAATGACAGCTGGTGATGACAGAGAGAAGTTTGATTCATTCAGTCCTTTTGCCACAAGAAAATCGATGACCAGCTTAGTCTGCTGATCAATGTCATCAAACATTGCGGTCATATCATTACTCGCCACAGTAAATTGAATAGGCCAAATTACTGTATCCGCTGGGTACTCTCGCTCAGACAAGCCTTTCACCGTAACCACACGTTCATACGCTTTGTATTTCACCGCTGTCTGCTGGATAAAGAAACCCAACACTCCCAAACCAATAATTAGACACAGCCCTAACCATATTGACGCTTTGTTGGAAACGTTCTCCATTCATCCTCCTGATTTCGTTAAACCAATCAATTTGTTATGCAGATAAGATAGCCTACGAATGGCAACAAAATAGCGACCAAAAGCTAAATTTCTGTCATATCACTCGAAATGATGAAGACAATAACATAAAATCGAACAGTGTTTTATTATTGAGTTAATCATCATGTTGAAAACAAAGTTAATGCTTATTATTAGTGGTGTCTTCATCTCAACTTCTTGTTTTAGTGCCAACAATATGACCTCTGAAGACCCAACGATTGATAAGCAAATCACCGAAGAAAATACGCATGAAGAGCGAACATTGGCTTGCGAAGAAGAGCCTTGTGGAACCAAGGGGTTTGATGGTCGTCTACTATTGGAAAATGAACCAACCAAACAGGTATTAAGCTCTATAGAGTCAATCAGTAAAACGCTTAACACCATGAGCGTCCTGATGTTTGCCGGTGATAAATCATAAACAAACTCCCCTCATAAATCTGGGTGAATAGCCTTTGTTCAATAAAGCTTCACGGCTTTGTCATCAAAGGCTCATGCTTTTGCCTCTGAACTGTCATCTGTAATTTCTACCATCCAATCAGCAACTTGTACGCTGAGGTAAATATGGATAGTTCGACCCCCTTTCGTCTCCCTCGTAAAACGCCATTTGGCATTGGTGAAAATGTTACTGAATGGGCAACGGGTTTAAACCAACTTGATAAGTTCTACGCCCAACGACCTATCAATGCCGACACCAAAACCTTTCTCCGCTTTACCCTGGATATCTTGGGCATCAATTATCGTATCACTCATGGTTCACTCGACTCTGTTCCTAAACAAGGTGCAACCGTCATAGTGGCGAACCACCCTCTAGGGTGTGTGGAAGGCGTGATCTTGGCGGAGCTGCTGTTGATGGTCAGGGGTGATATTCAAATCTTAGCCAATCAATACCTTAAGACCGTTCCTGAGCTGGATCAGCTCTTCATTGGCGTCGATGTATTTGAAGGCAAAGACGCTGTCAAATCCAACATGAAAGCACTTAGAGCAGCCAACAAGCATCTGGCTAATGGTGGCTTATTACTCGTCTTTCCTGCCGGTGAAGTATCGCAATTAATCGATGCGAAACCACAACGTTTAGAAGACAAAGAGTGGAGCCGCAGTGTCAGTAGCCTTATCCGCAAAAACAAAGCGACCACGGTACCAGTCTTTATCAGTGGTCAAAATTCCAAACGCTTTTACATGGCGGGGAAAATCCACCCACTTTTGCGTACCCTAATGCTTGGTCGAGAGCTATTGAACAAACACGCACAAACCATCAAGCTTTCGTTTGGGCAAGCCATAAAATTTAAAGAGCTCAACACACTTAACAATGATCAGGTCGTTAACTATTTGCGCCTCAATACTTATTTACTTAATCGTGACACCCAACCAATCAAGCCCTCGTCCTCTTCGGAAATGCTCTCTCCAATTGCGGCAGGGTTACCCATAGGCGAATTGCTTGAAGAACTGAACAACCTACCAGAAGAAGCAAAGCTACTCGAAAGTGGAGAGTTCGATGTCTATTGTGCTGAGGCGAAGAGCATTCCTTCTCTACTGCATGAAATTGGTCGTCTACGTGAATTCAATTTTCGTCAAGTTGGTGAAGGCACTGGATTAGCGATAGATATTGATCACTTCGATCATGACTATCTGCACCTATTTGTGTGGGACAGAGAAAACCAATGCTTGGTCGGCGCTTATCGCTTAGGTCTGGTTGATCAACTGATTGAGAAGCGTGGTGTAGAAGGTCTGTATTCACGTACGCTGTTTAACTATGACCAATGCTTTTTAGATCAGATGGGAAAATCGATCGAGATGGGGCGTTCGGTGATCGCTCAGCAATATCAAAAGAGCATGAGTGCATTATTGCTACTGTGGAAAGGCATTGCGACCTTCGTACATCAAAACCCAGATTACACACACCTATTTGGTCCAGTCAGTATCAGCAATGACTACAGCGACACAGCACGCCAGTTGTTGGCTCAATCAATGACACTGCACCACTATGACAAAGACTGTGCGGAATACGTCACGCCATCTAACCCTCTGCCAGAGAACCATCGTGGTTGGAATACCAGCATGCTTACGGCATTAGGCGATTTACAACTACTGTCTCGAGTGATTGCCAGAATTGACGAAGGGAAAGGTGTGCCAGTGTTGCTACGTCAGTATTTAAGTCTCAACGGCAAGCTGGTTTGCTTCAATGTAGATCCAGCATTCAACAACGCTTTGGATGGATTGATCATGGTTGACTTGCGTAATGTCCAAGAAAAAACATTAGCACGGTACATGGGGGGCGAGCAGGCTCACCGTTACTTAGGTCAACACCGCTGAGTATTGAAATATCAATGAAAAGTGCGTTGTCATGGATAGAATGAAGCCCTAGAGCAATGCACTTCTAATCTTTCTATCACTAATGACATATCACTGCGTGAAGTGGCTCGAAAAGACATTCATCAACGCAATTTATCAAAACCTTAGCGATGACATTGGTCACGCTAATTACGTCAAAAACTTTCACAAATTACCAAACCAGATATAGATCACACTTACAAGACCAGACAACACAACACAAAGTGTGACATTGATCGCTTGCAGTATTTAATTCGGATTTCAAAAGAAATCAAAAGTGATCTAAATCACAAAGTATTTTGGATTTAAATTTGTCAGAAGATCGAATTGATCACTAGTATTTTTATTGACAGATTTGAAAGTGGCTTTTTGTTATTTATTTACAGGTCAATAAGTCGATCCAAGTCACTTAAAAACCGTTTCTCAGCCTAGGAAATGCGGGCGTAGATCACGAAAAACCCGTTGTCAGTTCCAATTGGAAAATGTGTGGTAAATTGATTGGGTACTAAGCAATCAAACAAGCGGTTTTGGCGAACCGTTTACTACAACAATATTCATCAGAACATCGAACGGGGAATTGTTATGATATCACCAGATGCCAAGATCAAGATACAAAATTTTGGTCGTTTTCTGTCAAACATGGTAATGCCAAACATCGGCGCGTTTATCGCGTGGGGCTTTATCACTGCTCTATTCATCCCAACTGGATGGCTACCTAACGAAACGTTAGCCTCTATGGTTGGTCCTATGATTACCTACTTGCTACCACTGCTTATCGGTTATACCGGTGGTAAATTAGTCGGTGGCGATCGCGGTGCGGTAGTCGGCGCAATCACAACAATGGGTGTGATTGTCGGTACAGACATCCCAATGTTTATGGGTGCAATGATGGTCGGTCCGATGGGTGGCTGGGCGATCAAAAAATTCGATAACTACATCGATGGTAAAGTAAAAAGTGGCTTTGAGATGTTGGTTAACAACTTCTCTGCAGGCATCATCGGCATGCTATGTGCGATTCTTGCTTTTATCTTTATCGGTCCATTCGTAAAAATTCTATCTGGTGGCTTAGCAGCTGGCGTTAACTTCCTAGTATCTGCTCACCTGTTACCACTGACTTCAATCTTCGTTGAACCTGCGAAGATCCTGTTCCTAAACAACGCGATCAACCACGGTATCTTCTCTCCACTAGGTATCCAACAAGCGTCTGAGACAGGTCAATCTATCTTCTTCCTAATCGAAGCGAACCCAGGTCCTGGTCTAGGTATCTTGCTGGCTTACATGGTGTTTGGTAAAGGAACGGCTCGTCAAACTGCCGGTGGTGCATCAATCATCCACTTCTTCGGCGGTATCCACGAAATTTACTTCCCATACATTTTAATGAACCCTCGCCTAATCCTAGCAGCTATTGCAGGTGGTATGACTGGCGTATTCGTTCTAACAATGTTTAACGCAGGTATCGTTTCTCCAGCATCACCAGGTTCAATCTTCGCTATCTTGTTGATGACTCAGAAAGGTTCAATCGTAGGTGTACTCGCATCTATCGCAGCAGCAACAGGTGTGTCATTCGCAGTAGCGGCACTACTAATGAAGACGCAAACGTCAACAGAAGAAGACGGTGATGAAGCTGCACTAGAGAAAGCAACATCACAAATGAAAGACATGAAATCTGCATCTAAAAACGATGCGGTGGTAAACAGCCAAAGCAAAGGTGACGTAGACCTAGCGACAGTACAAAGCATCATTGTCGCTTGCGATGCGGGCATGGGTTCAAGCGCAATGGGTGCAAGCATGCTGCGCAAAAAGGTTCAAGACGCCGGTCTGAACATCCATGTAACCAACCTTGCTATTAACAACTTACCAGAGAGTGCAGATATCGTGATTACTCATAAAGACTTAACGGATCGTGCACGTAAGCATGCTCCGAACGCACACCACATTTCATTGACGAACTTCCTAGACAGCGAAATGTACAACCAGCTAGTCACCAAACTACTAGCAGCACAAAACCAATCCGCAGCCAATGACGACCAAATGGTAAAAGTGTCGGTAATGGCGGCGAACGACGACAGCTTTGAGCCACAGCAACCATCTGTATTCCAAATTCAACGTGAGAACATTCACCTAGGTTTGAAAGCAGCCAACAAAGAAGAAGCCATTCGCTTTGCAGGCAACAAATTGGTTGAACTTGGCTACGCAGAACCAGAATACGTAGACGCGATGTTTGAACGTGAAGCGTTGGTTCCAACTTACCTAGGCGAATCTATCGCAGTACCTCACGGTACCGTAGAAGCGAAAGACCGCGTGAAGAAAACAGGCATTGTAATCTGCCAATACCCTGCGGGTATCCAATTTACTGAAGACGACGATGATGTAGCAAAACTGGTTATCGGTATTGCCGCTAAGAACGATGAGCACATCCAGGTGATTACCACCATTACAAACGCGCTCGATGAGCCGGAGGCAATTGAGAAGCTAACTAGCACCAACGATGTAGAAGAGATTCTGAACATCCTTGGTGGTCAGCAAGCGGCTTAATCACTCCTTTTAATTTGCTCCTGAGCAAACCGAGGTCAGCTGTCACCCCCTATGCGGTTGGCCTCACCCTAGATTCGTTTTAGTCAACATTTCAGACATTGGTAGGTAAGAATTATGAAAAACGCAGTTCATTTTGGCGCAGGTAACATTGGTCGTGGCTTCATCGGAAAACTATTGGCAGATGCAGAAGTCGAGGTCACATTTGCAGACGTTGATGCTCCACTGGTTGATCAACTTAGCCACAAACAAGAATACAAAGTAAAAGTGGTCGGTACGGAATGCCAGATTGACACCGTAACCCACGTCACCGCTGTTAACTCCGCCAGCGAAGATGTCATCGATCGCATTGTAAAAACTGACTTGGTAACCACTGCCGTAGGTCCCAACGTACTGGACATCATTGCAAAAACCATCGCGACCGGCATTGCAAAGCGCTTTGCGGCAGGCAACGAAAAACCGTTGAACATCATCGCGTGCGAAAACATGGTTCGTGGCACGACTCACCTAAAAGGTGAAGTGTACAAACATTTGGATGAATCATTACACGCAAAAGCAGACGAGCTAGTTGGCTTCGTCGACTCCGCAGTGGACCGCATCGTACCACCAGCAGAAGCCGCGAACGATGACCCACTAGAAGTCACGGTAGAGAGTTTTAGTGAATGGATTGTGGATGAACAGCAATTCAAAGGTGAAATCCCTGATATCGCTGGCATGGAAAGAACCAACAATCTAATGGCGTTTGTCGAGCGTAAGCTGTTCACCCTAAATACGGGTCATTGCATTACCGCTTACTTAGGTTGCTTGAAAGGACATCGCACTATTCGCGAAGCAATTGAAGACCCAAGCATTCACGCAGAAGTAAAACAAGCAATGCAAGAAAGCGGAGAAGTACTGCTCAAACGCTACGGTTTTGACCGCGACATGCACAACGCTTACATCGAAAAGATCCTAGGTCGCTTTGCCAACCCTTACTTAGTTGATGAAGTTGATCGTGTTGGTCGCCAACCAATTCGTAAATTGGGGGCGAACGATAGATTAGTGAAGCCTTTACTCGGTACAATTGAGTATGGCACTGAAAATAAAACTCTTTTGAAAGGCATTGCTGCTGCGTTGAAGTACACTAACGACACCGACCCACAAGCAGTAGAACTGCAAATCTCATTAAAAGAAGTGGGTGTGAAGAAG
Source organism: Vibrio sp. Y29_XK_CS5 (assembly GCF_024181835.1). Taxonomy (NCBI): domain Bacteria; kingdom Pseudomonadati; phylum Pseudomonadota; class Gammaproteobacteria; order Vibrionales; family Vibrionaceae; genus Vibrio; species Vibrio sp. Y29_XK_CS5. Next base: position 344,663 of record NZ_JAMZAM010000003.1, on the reverse strand, counting down.
ACGCTAGCGACATACACAGGTCTTGCAGAAGACAGTGCTGAAGTGGCTCAAATCGAGACACTTTACAACCAACTTTGATTTACCTAGGGGAGCTTGGCTCCCCTTCTATATCCTTATCCACTTAAAGAGATGGGGATACTAATAATTAGAAATGTATTCAGTATATGGCAGATAACATCAACGAAACCGAGATCATTGAGCGATTAAACAGCGCACCTTCGGTACGAGGCTTTTTTATTGCAACCGTCGACGTATTTAACGATTCGATCGATGGGTTAGTGCAAAGAATTTTTCGTAAAGATAACTTCGCTGTCCAATCTGTGGTCGGTCCGCTGCTACAAGACTCAGGACCGCTGGGCGATCTATCTGTTCGTTTGAAGTTATTGTTTGGCTTAGGTGTGCTTCCCGATGACATTTATCACGACATCGAAGACATCATCAAACTCAAAAACCAACTCAATAGTGACGCTTCTGATTACGAGTTCACAGACCCCAATATTCTAGAGCCAATCAAAAAACTGCACTTGGTGAAGAAGATGGGTATGGTACAACTCGAAGTCAGCGAACCAGATGACGACATCGACCTTGAGTTTTATCAGCTTCAACTGCAACGTCAACAACAAATCATTAAGTCAGGGCTCTCGCTTGCTATTGTCGAAATCTGTAATGAACTCGGCAAAGAGAGCCCATTCTAACGCTATTTATACCCAAGTTACCTTCAAAAGGATTCGAGGTTGCTTAGGTATAACAACATAATCAATGTCAGCCGCTCTACACCCTACGTAGGAGCTCTACCAATGTTAAAAGCTGTACTTTTTGATATGGATGGACTGATTTTCGACACCGAGTCTATCTACAAACAGAGTTGGCAGTACGCCGCCACCGAGCAAGGCTTAGCCATCACTGATGATTTCTATCAACAATTCATCGGCGTCCAAGACCCTGAATGTGAAAGAATACTCGCCGAGCATTTTCAACAAGCCATCGATATGCCGCGCTACAAGGCTGTGCGAGATGAGCATTTCCATCACCTCAGAGACCAAGGTATTGCACTCAAACCTGGCTTCGATTCGTTGTTACGAGCCATTAAACAACGTGGTTTGCTCACTGCTATTGTGACCTCTTCTCATCTCCCAGAAGTAAAACATAACTTCAATAATACTGAGTACCTTACCCAGTTCGATTTAGTGATTACCGCTGAAGATGTAAAACGTGGTAAGCCCAACCCCGACTGCTATCAAATGGCTTGTCACCACCTCGGCATCGATGCAAAAGAAAGCCTTGTATTGGAAGATTCGAACAATGGCATTAAAGCTGCTCTCGCTGCTGAATGCCACGCCGTGATGATTCCAGATTTACTGCCACCACTGCAGGAATTTAAAGATAAAGTGATAATTAAAGCATCTCTTGAGGAAGTGATTCCGCTTCTGGATACGCTTTAGCTGCGGGCAATATTAAACAGAACTGGGTTTGGTGTTCTTCTGAAGTCACGGTGATCTTGCCATTATAAGCGTGAACGATCGACTGTGTGATCGACAACCCTAGCCCAGCTCCAACGCTGCCAGAATGTTGGCGTGACTTGTCGACTCGATAAAAGCGATCAAATAGATACGGTAGATTTTGCTTAGGTATCGTCTCACCGACGTTGTGAACGGTAATGGTGACAAACTCATCACTCTGCTCGGCATCAACACGAATCGTTGTTTCATCATAAGCATGGCGAATGGCATTAGAGAGCAAATTCCCTACCGCTCTCTCAAACATATTTCGATCCATGTACAACATCGCTTGCCCCGAAGTGATGATGCTCAAAGCAGAATCTTCCGCCAGTATGTCAAAGTACTCGATTAAGTGAGCAAGCTGTTCATGAACAGCGAAGTGCTCGTTGTGTCGATGGATAAGCTTATTCTCCGCTTTTGCGATATACAGCAAATCATTGATGGTCTTGGTAATTCGGTTTAACTCTTCAAGCGTAGAAGCAATCGCTTCTTGGTATTCCTCCGATGTACGGCACGCGCCTAATATCACTTGGTTTTGGGTCGTAATATTGGTCAAAGGCGTTTTGAGCTCATGAGCAATATCAGAAGAAAACTCACTCAAACGATGAAAACCAGTTTGTAACCGATCCAGCATGGCATTGTGCTTAGTAGCAAGTTCACGTAGCTCTACTGGTAAGGTTTCTGGGGCAATGCGGATATCCAACTGTTCTGGTGTGATGTGTTGAATGTGCTTATTTAAGGTCAAAATGGGCTTTAAACCGCGATTAACGATCACCCGGCTAAATAGCGTCGATGCAATAAATGCGAAGCCTAAAGACCAAAATAAGATCCAACCAAGCTTATTTAAGAATAATCGATGATGGTTGATGCTCACGCCAATAACAACAGTGACATCTTTGGTTTTAAAAGCGAACGCTCGAATATCTAACGAGTTTTCACGCCACTCTATCGCATTGTTTTGATTTAAGATCTGTGGAGAGCTCAGCGTCAACGACAAATCCTTAGGGATAGAGAGCGTCGAGTTTTTGTAAGTCAGTGCTTCCTCTTTAAATGCCCACATATAGACAGAGCTATTGTCGATAAGTAGATAAGCTGACTCCGGCGAGACCAGCATCGTCTTTTCTATCGAGTTATATTTGGTCACTGTGTCGTTGTAATCTTGAGTAAAGAAATGACGTTCGATGGTGTAATACAGAATGAATGCTAAAGCGAGATATACCACCAATGTCGTGCCAACAAACATCAAAACGAGCTTGTTTTGCATAGAGAGGTTGGCTGGTAACTTACGCATCAAGAGCTTCCAACTTGTAGCCCATCCCTCTAACGGTGTGGATCAAAGGTACCTCAAACGGTTTGTCGACCTTTTGGCGCAATCGCTTAACGGCAACATCGATAACATTGGTGTCGCTATCAAAGTTCATATCCCACACCAGTGAAGCAATGGTCGTTCGTGATAGGACTTGTCCCTCTTTTCGCATCAAAAGCTCAAGTAGCGCGTATTCTTTGGCAGTTAAAGTGATGGTTTGCCCGTTCCGCGTCGCAACTCGCTTCATCATGTCCAGCTTTAGGTCGGCTATTTGCAGCGTCTGCGAAGAAGTTAAAACTCGCGAGGAAGTATGATGGCGAAACACATTTTGAATTCTCGCCAGAAGCTCGGCAAAGGCATAAGGTTTGACGACGTAATCATTGGCTCCTAATTCAAAACCACGAACACGATCCTCAATTTGTTCTTTAGCCGTAAGCATAATGACCGGGGTATGGATATCACTGCTACGCAGGGTGTTAAGGACTTGCCAACCGTCGAGCTTTGGTAACATGATATCGAGAAGAATAAGATCATAAGACTCACTTGTTGCATGATACAGCCCCTCTACACCATCGCGCACCCAGTCAACAACATAACCCGATTCTACCAGCCCTTTTTGCAAGTATTCTCCGGCTTTCAATTCATCTTCTACAATCAGTAATTTCAACTTCTATCCTCAACCTCAGCCATCAAAAAAAGAGTACGACGCAACAACATCATACTCTTTTCACGCTTCACTTTTATCGATTACTGTCGCGCTCTGCATAGTGCACTTTGACATTCACTGTACCGACATATTCCAGCTGCCCATCTGCGTTCATGCGTTCTTGAACCGTGATGAACCCACTGTCTTTCAGATGAGTGCTCTTAGATGCAATATTGAAGTTAGAGATATTCAGCTCTTTATTAAGCTCACGAGCCGACATGCTTTTCAAAGCATTCAGTTCAGCGAAAGCTTGTTGGTATGCGGCATCTGACGTTGCGGTAGGTTCCACAGAGAGAGTCTTCATCTCTTCTCTGCTCACATAATTACCGCTAGTGAAGATAGGGTTGGCAAACGCGGATGCGCTAGTGATTGCCATAGCTGCGACAAGGAGAGCGGTTTTCATTGCTTTCATGTTGATGACCTTTTCAGTGTGTTTGTTTTCAATGACTTCATTATTCAACAAGACACCTGACACCAACCTATCCCAAAGATGACATTTTTGTCATAAATCCAACAATCATCTTCGCCTCACAAGGAGCATAATCAAATCTCGTAAGTTAAACCAAAGTGGAATTTGTAGTCGTCTTTCTCTGGTACTACCCCCTCCGAGTCGGCTTTGGTGTCAGAGACATGATCCCAAACGGCTTTAATGCTAAGTTCAAGATCATCAACAAGATCGATATCGAAACCTAGCTCATTGGTATGACGGGCGCCGCCCGCGTCGTTACTTGCCCAATTCAGGTTATAGGTATGGCTCAAATCGATGTCATCGGTCAGTTCATACTCAAAGTTAGATTCAAACGCCAGCGTGTTACTGGTCGCGTCACCCGATTCCCCCTCTTCTACCGTCTTAAAATCGGTGTACTGATAACCGGGACCAATAGAGACATCCCACTCTGTTTGTGAATTGGCAATGATAAAGTAACCCATCTGCATTGAAGCATTAACCTGGTATTCAATGTTTTGAAACTCATCACTGAGTACAGAGAGTTTGAGCGGTCGAAAGAACAGACGATTGCTCAAATAGATATCGTAGGAGCCATCAAACGAACTATTGTTTGCCGTCGTTTTATCATTCGTCTTGGAGTTTTCGTGCTTCGCTTTTAACTTAGTGCGCGAGCCAACGGTATTTCTTTCCGCTTCCACTTCACCGAGCAGTGAAAACTCATCGGTGTTGCCTTTGCTAATGTCTAAACCAAAGAAAATCTCGGTCGTCCAATGATCAGAATCTTTCTCTGCCCCGCGATAAATCGATACAACATCCGTAATAGGAAACGCCATCTCTTCACCGTCATTAGTCAAGTACAGCTGCTCATCACGAATCGACAAGTAACCGTCGAAAACATCACCGCTTGCGGTTCGAATGGTAAAAAAGCTCGCTGTTTCTAATATCGCGATATCTTCCAGTTCAATCTCTTGATCGAACGAGTTCGTTTCTTCTTTGATTGTCCCCGTTAACTCGCCTTTGATCACCTCGCCAGATTTAAGTTGTAGCCAATCATCGTTTTCATCAATAAATACTGTTTGGCTTTTGCGTTGCTGCGTTTTTTCTTCATCTGCTAAGGCGTAGTGATGGTAGAACGAAGAAACAATACATACTGCCAAGAGTTTGATTTTCATAGTGACCTTTTCAGTTCAATAGAAACCACATCCGTTGGGCTTACGATAGTAATGCTCGCCGTCCGACGTGTCAGAAAGTAAACAAGTGAATGTCAACGTATTGCGCATCATAACCATGTCAACAAGCATAAAAAAAGCGAAGTCATGTGACTTCGCTTTAGGTTCTCGCTACTTACATAGCGCAACATAAACAAGTGTAATCTTAATCACACCATGTGTTGATTATTCTACGGTTACCGCTTTCGCTAGGTTACGTGGTTGATCTACGTCCGTACCTTTGATCAGCGCTACGTAGTAAGAAAGTAGCTGCATTGGAATGGTGTAGTAGATCGCCGCCGTGATTTCACTAACGTGTGGCATTGTGATGATCTTCATTGTCTCATCACCTTCGAAGCCTGCGTCAGCATCGGCAAATACGTAAAGCAGACCACCACGAGCACGTACTTCTTCAACGTTTGATTTCAGCTTCTCTAGAAGATCGTTGCTTGGTGCAACAACCACAACTGGCATATCTGCATCGATCAATGCTAAAGGACCGTGTTTCAATTCACCTGCCGCGTAGGCTTCTGCGTGAATGTAAGAGATCTCTTTTAGTTTTAGAGACGCTTCCATCGCGATTGGGTAGAACTCACCACGACCTAGGAATAGAGTGTGGTGTTTATCGGCAAAGTCTGGTGCTAGTGCTTCAATTTCTTTTTCGAAAGACAGCGCTGCATTGATTTGTTTCGGTAGAGCGTGAAGCGCTTCTACGATCTCTTTTTCTTTCTCTTTGCTAATGCGGTTTTGTTGCTTACCAAGTGCCGTCACTAGCATGAGTAGCGCAGAAAGCTGAGTCGTGAACGCTTTAGTTGATGCCACACCGATTTCCACGCCTGCACGTGTCATGAATGCGAAGTCAGACTCACGAACCAAAGAAGAACCCGCTACGTTACAGATGGTCATTGCCGCCATGTAACCTTTCTCTTTTGCTAGGCGAAGTGCTGCTAGCGTATCGGCGGTTTCACCAGATTGAGAAAGCGTGATCAATAGGCTGTTTGGACGCGTCACAAACTTGCGGTAACGGAATTCAGACGCGATTTCTACATCACAGCTCACGCCCGCAATGTCTTCAAACCAGTAACGTGCTGTCATACCAGCGTTGTAAGATGTACCACATGCAACGATTTGTACGTGTTCCACTTTGCTTAGGATTTCTGCCGCGTTAACACCGATTGCTTCAGTGACAACAGAGTCTGCCGTGATACGACCTTCCATTGTGTTGATCAACGCTGTTGGTTGTTCGTAGATCTCTTTCTGCATGAAGTGACGGTATTGACCTTTGTCACCTGCGTCGTGTTCCGCGTTTGATTCTGTGATTTCGCGTTCTACACGCTCACCTGTTGCATCAAATACCGTTACGTCACGACGAGTGATCTCAGCAACATCACCTTCTTCTAGGTACATGAAACGGCGTGTTACGTTAAGTAGCGCAAGTTGGTCAGACGCGAGGAAGTTTTCACCCACACCAAAACCAATAACGATTGGGCTACCTGAGCGCGCCACAACAATACGTGAAGGATCTTTACGATCCAGTGCCACTGTACCGTATGCACCTTCAAGTTGTTTTGCTGTTTTTTGTACTGCTTCAAGCAATGTTTCTGAAGTGCGAAGCTCCCACTCAACCATGTGAGCGATAACTTCAGTATCCGTTTGAGATTCAAATACGTAACCGCGAGATTGAAGTAGCTCACGTAGCTCTTCGTGGTTTTCGATGATGCCGTTGTGTACTACTGCGATGTCACCAGACATGTGTGGGTGTGCGTTCACTTCTGAAGGCTCACCGTGTGTTGCCCAACGAGTGTGTGCGATACCAGTACCGCCGATCACTTTTGCTTGATCAACTGCGTCTGCCAGCTCTTGCACTTTACCTAGACGACGAATACGCGTTAGGTTGGTTTCGCCATCAACGATCGCTACGCCCGCTGAGTCATAACCGCGGTATTCCAAGCGACGTAGACCTTCAACCAAAATTTCTGCAACATCTCGTTGTGCTACTGCACCTACGATTCCACACATGTGTTTATCTCCGTTTGTAGTTTTGTTCTTCCCTAGCCATGGTTTCAAATAGAGGCAGCAAGCAAAGGCCTTTATCCAGAGGGAAGTGAAATATGAAACTGTTTACTTAGTTAGATTAGGCGCAAATGACTTTTACGCCATGTTGTTCAATCTGTGCTTTGTGTTCTGGCTGTAACTCTGCGTCGGTAACCAATACATCAATTTGGTCCCAAGCCAACTCTAAGTTCGGAATTTTGCGTCCGACTTTTTCAGACTCGATCATGACAATGACTTCACGAGAGACTTCTGCCATGACTTTGCTTAAGCCAACCAATTCATTGAACGTTGTGGTTCCGCGCTCTAAATCGATACCATCAGCACCGATAAACAGCTGGTCAAAGTCGTAAGCTCTTAGTACAGATTCGGCTACTTTGCCTTGGAAGGATTCTGAGTGCGTATCCCAAGTTCCACCTGTCATTAACAGGGTTGGTTCGCTCTCTAATTCGTTAAGTGCATTTGCGACATGCAACGAGTTGGTCATTACAACCAAACCACGTTTGTCGTTTAATTGCTGAATCAATGCCGCTGTTGTGCTGCCACTGTCGATCACAATTCGGTTATGGTCACGAATCAGTGATGCCGCCGCTTTTGCTAGACTTAACTTTCGACTCGAAACAATTGGACTCAATTCTTCATGAATAACTTCGGTTGGAATCGAAATCGCACCACCGTAACGGCGCAAAAGTTGTCCATTTTTCTCTAAAGAAGCTAAGTCCTTTCTAATCGTGACTTCTGAGGTTTCAAATTTCTGCGCCAGTTCATCAACGCTGACTTCCCCAAGCTCATTTACTAGGTTAGAAATGGCGTGTCTTCTTAGTTGAGTGTTTCGTTTCGACATTTATGTTTTGATTTTAAGTTTCGGTTTGAAATTTATTATAGTCAAAACGAAACTTTTAAGTCCATTTATTTCGATCCAAAAAATTAATATTTCTCGATAAAACCTTGTCCTAAGACAATTCTTAAACAGTGATATTGGATTCATTCGGTGGTAGAATTCGCCACCGAAAAGAAAAAAAATTACAGAATTGAAGGTTATTTTTTTGCAACTTTCTGCATATAAAGTGGGATTAGTCACAAAAAGGTAACCAAAATCGCCGATCTTTTAGTCATAAAATGACTAAACTTGGTGAAAGACTTACAGAATCTGAAGTTCCAATAATGCGGCGGAAAATCGGTGGGTGACAGGCACTAAATGTCATCAAAACGCCCTAACTTCAGAGTAAACAACCGACTTTCAAATTGTAACTATACTTACCGGAGAGTATCTTCCATGAAAAAGACCAAAATCGTTTGTACGATTGGCCCTAAAACTGAATCTGTAGAGAAGCTAACTGAACTAGTAAACGCTGGCATGAACGTTATGCGTCTTAACTTCTCTCACGGTGACTACGCAGAGCACGGCACTCGTATCGCGAACTTCCGCCAAGTAATGGAAGCTACAGGCAAACAACTTGCAATCCTTCTAGACACTAAAGGTCCAGAAATCCGCACTATCAAACTAGAAGACGGCAACGACGTTGATCTAGTAGCTGGTCAAGAATTCACTTTCACAACTGACATCTCAGTTGTAGGTAACAAAGACAAAGTTGCAGTAACTTACGCTGGTTTTGCTAACGACCTAAACGTTGGCAACACTATCCTAGTAGACGACGGTCTAATCGAAATGGAAGTGCTTGCAACTTCTGAAACTGAAGTTAAGTGTAAAGTTCTTAACAACGGTGCTCTAGGCGAAAACAAAGGTGTTAACCTTCCAGGCGTTTCTGTAAACCTACCTGCACTATCTGAAAAAGATAAGAACGACCTTAAATTCGGTTGTGAGCAAGGCGTTGATTTCGTAGCTGCTTCTTTCATCCGTAAAGCTTCTGACGTTCAAGAAATCCGTGAAGTACTTGCTGCAAACGGCGGCGAGAACATCCACATCATCTCTAAGATCGAAAACCAAGAAGGTGTTGATAACTTCGACGAGATCCTAGAGCTTTCTGACGGCATCATGGTTGCTCGTGGTGACCTAGGTGTTGAAATCCCAGCTGAAGAAGTAATCTTCGCTCAGAAGATGATGATCGAGAAGTGTAACCGTGCACGTAAGATGGTTATCACTGCAACTCAAATGCTTGATTCTATGATCAACAACCCACGTCCTACTCGTGCGGAAGCTGGCGACGTTGCTAACGCGGTAATGGACGGTACTGACGCAGTTATGCTTTCTGGTGAAACTGCTAAAGGTAAGTACCCAGTTGAAGCTGTAACTATCATGGCTCAAATCGCGAACCGTACTGATTCAGCTCTAAAAGCTGAGCTAGGTTCTCGTCTAGACAGCCCACGTCTTCGCATCACTGAAGCAGTATGTAAAGGCGCGGTAGACACAGCTGAAAAACTAGCTGCTCCACTTATCGTTGTTGCAACTGAAGGTGGTAAGTCTGCACGTTCAGTACGTAAGTACTTCCCAACTGCAAACATCCTAGCACTAACGACTAACACTAAGACTGCTGCACAGCTAGTTCTAACTAAAGGTGTTACTCCAGTAGTTGTTGAGTCTATCCAAAGCACTGACGCGTTCTACGTAGCAGGTAAAGAACTTGCTCTAGAATCAGGTCTAGGCAACAAAGGCGATATCGTTGTTATGGTTTCTGGTGCTCTAGTAGCTTCAGGCACAACGAACACAGCTTCTGTACACGTTCTATAAGACTGAAGAATTCAATCATCAGTTCAATAAAAAAGAGGGCTTTGGCCCTCTTTTTTTATATATTTAATCTTGCCCTCATAATCAGTACGCTGTATTATCAATCACAACCGAACTACGTACTGTTTAGTTGTCGTCACGATAATAAAATTTCATGAGGTTGCTTGTGTCCAGTCCTACTCTTACCGACAAAGTTTCGAAAATGATCTGTCAGGACATCCTGACGGGTGAATTAAAGCCAGGTCAAAAGCTTGTGGTTGCTGACCTGAAAGAGAAATACAACGTTGGTGCATCACCTATCCGCGAAGCACTTGTGCAACTGTCTTGGAGCAAGTATGTAAAGCTTGAGCCACAAAAAGGCTGTTGGGTTGCGCCTGTGTGCAAAAAAGAATTGAACGACCTATACGAAAGCCTTCGTGTGGTTTCTTCTGTACTGCTTAAGAAAGCAATCTTGGCGGGTGATGAAAGCTGGGAATTGGACGTGCTAACGTCATACCATAAGCTATCTCGTCTGAACTTTGACGAAACATTCTGTTGGAAAGAGTGGGAAGAGCGCCACCATCAGTTCCACGTCTCTTTGTTGGAAGGTGCCGATTCAAAGAACATGTTTGAGTTCTTCAGTGATCTGATCAACCAAATCAAACGCTACCGCTACTTTGCGATGCAAACATTGAACTCTGAGCAAGATGCTCTGTTCAACATTGATGAACATGAGATGATCATGAAGCTTGTTCTTGCGAAGAACAGCGAAGAAGCAATGACACTGCTTGATAAGCATTTATTGAGCTCAATGCAGCGTATTGAAACCGTACTAGAGCTAGAAACGGCTTAATCATATCGTCGCCCAATAGATAGCAAAAAGTCGGGGTTATCCCGATTTTTTTATTTGCTAGAGAAGCCAATTACTGCTTTTTCTCATCGCCTTTAAGCAATGTCATCAAAACTGTGACAAATCGACACTCGGTTCCGCCCTGCACTTTTTGACTCGTACAGGGCAATATCGGCACATTTGTAACTGCGAGTTCTATCCGCAGTCACATCGCTGTAACCCACACTTACGGTCACTGAACGGTCACTACTTAGCTCTACTGCAACACGCAAGCGATTCAAAACCACTTCTGCCTCTTGCGTAGTAGTGTGCGGCATGATCACCGCGAACTCCTCTCCACCAACTCGAGCCACGAAGTCGGTGCTTCTCACCCCACGAAGTAAAGTTTCAGCCACCGTACAAATGACTTTGTCGCCTTCATCATGCCCCAGTTCATCGTTGATACGCTTGAAATGGTCGATATCAAACAAGGCTAAACAAGTCGTGGGTGTATTCGGATAGCGTTCAACCAAGTTGGTATATTGTGCAAGCTGCTCTTCAAATTTACGACGATTCCAAAGGCTGGTTAAACCATCTTTCTCACTTAAGTTGCGCAGCTTTTCTTCTAGCTCTTTACGCTCCGAAATATCCACCAGTGAAGTGATGTAATAACTGACCTTACCAGACTTTGCCATAATGGCTTGAATACGCATAATGGCAGTAAACACATGATTAAGTTTAGTACGACAACGCACCTCACCTTCCCATACTTGCTCAACACCCAGTTGATTCCAAATCGCCAGAATATTTTCAATGTCTTCGGGGATAAAAATCAGATTGTGGGCATTCCAGCCTCGTAAGCGAGAATTCGAATAACCCATCATGTTTTCGAACTCTTGGTTAACCATCATAATTCGGTGTGAAGTATCCGAAATCATCACTGCGGTCATGCCATCCAGTGCCGCTCGAGCCAGCTTGGACTCAATGCTATGGCGACGATAGTGCAGTGCTAAAGTTGTTATCGGGAGCGCGAAAACCAGCATCAAGCTTAAAACAAAGAGAGCTTCTTGCAATAAGTCATCAATGTCTCGATCAGCTCGCTCTAAGAGCTGTTCTTGCGAAAGATCGATAATTAAATGAAGAGACTCCCCCGGCACAAAGTTAATCGTATTAAAGATCACCAGATGGTTACCATCGTATTCGTAACCCATCTTTTCTGCCCCCATGTTCTGCCAAACTTTGGGGTGAAGCAAACCAAAGTTGAATCGAGAGCGAGCAGGAATAATATCGCCATACAACTTGTCATTATGAGAGCTCGCAACGTAGTAGCCCGCTTGGTTGATAAGCTCGATGTTAAAATCTCTTACAGGTGAGTAATTTAAACGTGACGACAAATATTGAACGTTGATGTTCAGTACCAGATAGCCTTCGCGCGTGCCATCCATCGCAACAGGCATCATGATACGAATCGATGGACTGTACGGATAAACGAGCTCACTATTTTCTCGTTCTAACTCTATCCCCCAAGAGCCGATCTGGTCATTGCTAAGATTCTGAGCGAATTGGAAATAAGCTCGCTCGGACTTATCTTGCAAAACCTGAGCTGGCGCAGCAATGCCCGTTTTGAAGTCGTAATTAATCCGTACGTTCTCTTGCCCTTCAAGGTTTAGGAAACGTATCTGTCGATACCATTTTTGGTTAACGGCGACTGAGCTCCACACCTCTTGTAAAATGGCGAGATTTTTGTCGCTAGGATCACGCAAATAATCGTAAAGGCTTTGGCTATGACCGAGTAGATCACTGATGGAAGAGATTTGATCTTGAACGTTGTTATATTCTCGCTCGGAATACGCGAGTTGATGAAGAGCTTCTTTAGCGGTGCTCTTGACGTTATCCGCTAACAGCGTTTGATATTTCTGATAGTAGTAGATTGAGATGAGCGCGCTAAAAAATAGCGTCGTCGCCAACAAAGCGCTGACTAACTTCCTGACTTTCACGCGTTCTACTACTCACATTGATTACGAAAGCAGCAATTATATCATTGTTTGTTATTTTCTAAACAAAAAGCCATCGAACAACGATGGCTTTTCTTAAATGCATCAGATTTCATTAAGGCTTGAGGCAACGTTCCCCGCGAGCAATGCCTACGACACCGCTTCGAGCCACTTCGACCACTTCCGTAACTTCCGAAATCGCTTGGATGAAAGCGTCCAGTTTCTCACTGGTACCCGCAAGTTGCACCGTATATTGAGAAGCCGTGACATCAACAATCTGACCACGGAAAATATCCGCAGTACGCTTCACTTCAGCACGAGCAAAACCACTCGCTTTCACCTTGACCATCATCAGTTCGCGCTCGATGTGGTCAAATTCCGTGACTTCTTGCACTTTGAGCACATCGATCAGCTTATGCAGTTGCTTCTGAATCTGCTCCAACTGCATTTCATCAGAGTTAGTCGTGATATTTAGACGCGACAGTGTTTCGTCATCAGTTGGTGATACGTTCAACGATTCAATGTTGTAACCACGCTGAGAAAACAAACCGACAACGCGAGACAAAGCACCTGGCTGGTTTTCCATTAACAAAGAAATAATGTGTCTCATATTAAGTACGCTCCGTTTTGCTTAGCCACATCTTGTCCATACCCTCGCCTTTGATCTGCATTGGGTAAACGTGTTCGGTTTCATCTACGTTGATGTCGACAAACACCAAACGATCTTTCATGTCGAGCGCCTTTTGGAGACCCGCTTCTAGCTGATCTGGCGTTTCGATACGAATACCGACGTGACCATAAGCTTCTGCAATCGCTGCAAAATCAGGAACAGAACTCATGTACGAGTTAGAGTGACGACCTTGATAAATAATGTCTTGCCATTGTTTTACCATGCCTAGGAAACGGTTATTCAAGTTAATGATTTTTACAGGGATGTCGTATTGCATGGCCGTCGACAACTCCTGAATATTCATTTGGATACTGCCATCACCAGTCACAACCACCACTTCTTCTTCTGGCATGGCGAATTTCACACCCATACCAGCAGGTAGACCGAAGCCCATTGTGCCGAGACCACCCGAGTTAATCCAACGGCGTGGCTTATTAAATGGATAGTAAAGCGCCGCAAACATCTGGTGCTGTCCCACATCAGACGCAACGTAAGCGTCTCCCTTGGTTAGCTTGTGCAGCGTTTCGATAACTTGTTGCGGCTTAATGCGCTCAGGAGATGTCTCATACGCCAAGCAGTTGCGATCTCGCCATACTTGAATGTCTTCCCACCACTGACCTATCGCTTCTTGATCGTTGTTATTGCCCTGCTCGTTGAGCAGACCAACCATGGTCGCTAATACTTTTTCAGCAGAACCTACGATAGGCAAATCAACTTTCACATTTTTCGAGATAGAAGATGGGTCAATATCAATGTGCATCACTTTAGCATTCGGACAATACTTCTCTAGATTATTAGTCGTACGGTCATCAAAACGTACCCCAATACCAAAGATAAGATCCGCTTCATGCATCGCCATGTTAGCTTCATAAGTACCGTGCATACCTAGCATACCAAGCGAGTTTTTATGTGTACCCGGGAAGGCACCTAACCCCATTAGTGTGCTTACAACAGGAAGGTTTAACTGCTCCGATAGCGTTTGAATATGCTCATGCGCACCGGAAATTACCGCCCCACCACCGATGTACAATACTGGTTTCTTCGCTTCAACAAGCGACTTCAACGCTTTTTTGATCTGACCTTTGTGACCAGACGTCGTTGGCTTATATGAACGCATCGAAATGCTTTCTGGGTACTCGTAAGGAAGCTTGATTTGCGGGTTCAAAATATCTTTCGGCAAATCAATCACAACCGGTCCAGGTCGACCTGTTGTCGAGATGTAGAACGCTTTTTTGATCGTTTCAGGAATGTCTTCCGCTTTCTTGACGAGGAAGCTGTGTTTCACAACAGGGCGTGAAACACCCACAATGTCACACTCTTGGAAGGCATCATTACCAATCAGGTTGTTTGGTACGTTACCTGAGATAACAATCATTGGAATTGAATCCATGTATGCAGTCGCAATACCTGTGATGGTATTGGTTGCACCAGGACCAGAACATACCAGTACGACTCCGGGCTTGCCCGTCGCTCGCGCATAGCCATCTGCCATATGGGTAGCGGCTTGTTCGTGTCTTACTAGTACGTGTTTGATTTGATCGGTTTTGGCGTGCAGTGCGTCGTAGATATCTAAAACGGACCCGCCAGGGTAACCAAAGATTTGCTCTACGCTCTCTTCAATCAGAGATTGCACAACCATCTCTGCGCCTGACAACATTGCTGTCATAATTTGCTCTCCTTACCAGTTTTCCTCACCGTAAGGCCAACGGTTTGGTCTGGTTTTACATAGTCTAGGTCTTATTCGTAGCCTAATAGAAATACTTCCACTTTTTCAGCTATGTCTTACGTCTGTCATAACAAAACGCAAGGTAACACAACAAATGTAACGTTTTATTATCAACGGGTCTAATGAGAGTTGAATCAAATTTTAAACAAGATGCTATAAATCAGAACAAAGGCAGGGTTTGACGCTAACTAAGTAGCGCAAAATAGAATCAAGATAAGAAACCAAAAGAAAATAAAGTGAATAATTTCACTAGAAATGGCAACTTTCAGCGAAACTTCCTTCATAAGTCACAACTAAAAGTGTGAAAGACGGTCATAAAAAATCCCCAGCAGCACAATATCAGGCAACTGGGGACATTTTCATCAATCTGAAATCTAAGTTAGCTTAAATTACTTTTTATCAGACTTTTCAGTGTACATTTCTTCGATTTCATCTTGGTATTTGTCGTTAATGACTTTACGACGAAGTTTTTGTGTTGGGGTCAACTCACCATCATCCATCGAGAATGCTTTAGGTAAAAGTTTGAATTTCTTAACTTGTTCAAACTTAGCCAGTTCTTTCTGCAGGTCATTAACACGCTTCTCAAGCATCTCAACAATCTGATGATGTTTGATCAATTCAACACGATCGTGGTACTTGATATTTAGTTCTTTCGCATACTCTTCAAGTGAGTCGTAACACGGAACAATCAGAGCCGATACAAATTTACGTGTATCTGCGATGACAGCAATCTGCTCAATGAAGTGGTCTTTACCGATTGCACCTTCTACGACTTGAGGTGCAATGTACTTACCGTTTGAAGTCTTCATCAGTTCTTTGATGCGGTCAGTAATGAACAAGTTGCCATTTTCGTCAATGTAACCTGCATCGCCAGTCTTCAAGAAGCCATGTTCGTCAAACGTCTTCTCAGTTTCCTCTGGCATTTTGTAGTAGCCACGCATCACCATTGGACCGCGCACTAAAATTTCGTTGTTTTCACCAATCTTAACTTGAGCGCCTGGCATTGCCATACCGATAGAGCTCGGATCAAAGCATTGATCATCCCAACAAGATACGGTTGCCGTGGTTTCTGTCATACCGTAGCCAAGCTTAACATTGATGCCAATTGCGTGGAAAAAACGCCCAATGGTTTCATCTAGCTTCGCGCCACCACATGGCATGAAATTAATGCGTCCACCCAATAATGCACGTAGCTTGCTCAACACTAGCTTGTCTGCCAAAGCGTAAGATTTACGTAGCATTAGTGATGGCTTGCGGTTTTCTTGATGACAAGCAGCCATCTTCGCACCCATGTTGACCGCCCAAGTAAACATAATTTTGCGATGGAATGGTGCACGTGACACTTTCTCGTGGATCGCAGAGAAGATCTTCTCATAAAAACGAGGAACCGCACTCATCGCGGTTGGGCGTACTTCACTCAGGGCATCACGTACTTGCATGGTGTCTTGCAGGTAGCAGTTGGTACCACCTTTATAAAGCACATAGAATGTCCATGCACGCTCAAACACGTGTGATAATGGCAAGAAACACAGCGATACGTCGTCTTCAGTTAAACTCAAGCGCTCATCATGACCTTCAAGTTGGGCAGAGATATTCGCGTAATCTAGCATTACACCTTTCGGTTGACCTGTGGTACCAGAGGTGTAAATCAGGGTCAGTAGATCTTCTTCTTGCGCATGTTCTAAACGAGTTTCTAGCTCAGCTTGGTGACTAACGTCGCCCTTAGCAACGAAGTCTTTCCATGTCATGGCAAATGCATGATCGCCTAGGTCAATATCATCTGACATCGCAACGATCAGTTCTAGCTGCTTACATTCATCGAAAATGCTAACCGCGGCATCAAACTGTGGCTGCTCACCAACAAACAACACTTTGACGTCTGCGTTATCAATGATGTAAGCCGATTGAGCTGCGGTGTTAGTTGGATAGATAGGTACGGTAACGCCACGCAATTGCAGTGCTGCAAAATCAGCAATGGTCCATTGCGGCATGTTATTTGAGAAAATACCGATCTTATCTTGAACGCCCAATCCCTGAGCCAAAAGCGCAAGTGACAAAGCATCTACTTGCTGACCAAACTGCTCCCAAGTAATACCTTGCCATGTGTCGCCGACTTTATGTTTAAGCGCAACACGAGTACTACCCTTCGCAATTTGTTCACGAATACGTTTTACGATATGAAAATCTAACTTGGCCATTCTTTACATTACCTTTTGGCTTACAGGCGTAAGCTATTTGAGCGCACAAGTGTAACCTCGACGCTTAAAAACGCAACTGACCATTATCAAACTTATCATTATTAAGAGACGACTATCACTAATGAGAGCATAGCAGGTCTTTAACTGCTGAAGGTTTAATCAACTTAAGTCGCTGTTTCGACTATTAAATAGCGGACATAAAAAGCCCCTGAGAGACGGCGTTCTCTCAGGGGCAAGGAATTGTAAAAATTGATGATTACAAGTCCAGTCTGACCAGTTGATCAGGCTAAAAATTCAGCTTATTTAAGCGCAACAACTTCACCACAAGTGATCATGAGTTGGTCACGTAACCAGATGTGGCCTTTGTCCTTCTCACTTGATTCGTGCCAGCTTAGGTAACCACTGATTTCCTTGTTTTCAAATGGGAAATCTAGGATTTGCAACTGGTCGCTGTTCACTGCATTCTCAGCCATCCAGCGAGGAGCGATAGTCACAAGCTCAGATTGGCTTACTACGTATAGCAGGTTGCTTAGGCTTGAACCTTCATAAGCGGCTTGGCAATCAAGTTCGCGGTACGCTTGCTCAGAGAAGCTACGTTGACCATGTACACGTGATAGCTTCGCGTGTTTCTCGTTGATCAGTTGCTCAGCAGATACACCACCTTGGATGCGAGGGTGCGTCTTAGAAGCAATAACCACTAGCTCATCTTTAAAGATTTCAGTGCTTGAGAAGCCTTGATCATCAAAACGTGCGTAGTCAATTACGAAGTCGATTTCTTGGTAGCGCATACGCTCAGATAGAAGGCGATCAAATTCCGCATCTAGGTGTAGCTGTACGCTTGGTGCTTGCTCGTTAATGTTAGCCATGATTCTCGGTGCGAAACGCATATCACATGGGCTACAAATCGCCAGTTTAAATAGACGAGTTGAAGACTCAGGTTGGAAAACTGAGCTTGGAAGTTCGTTACGAATAAGCTGTAGTGCTTGGCGGATAGGACCAAACAGTTGACGAGCACGCTGAGTTGGCTGAATACCACGACCCTGACGCATGAATAGCTCATCATTAAACATTACTTTTAGGCGAGCAACCGCATTACTTACTGCTGGTTGTGACATGCCAAGGTTATGTGCTGCACGAGTAATATTTTGCTCTTGCATCACTGCATCAAATACGGTCAATAGGTTTAAATCTACACCACGCAATGTGCTTTCCATACGGTAGCTAGCAATTGCGCTCATCGCGTCTTTTTTATCTAACATGGAGTGCGCCTCTTATGTAATCGTCAACTTGGTTCAATGAATTCTTAACGAATAGAATCTCTTTGCACACAAACGACCGTGGCTGGATTCAAATCATTTTTTAAGGAATAGAAAACCGAATTTGTATTATATTTATCGTCCAGATATTTCCGGCTCGAACCGTACTATCAACTAATCAATCAAGGTTTCGCAACTAGATTGATATTTAATCATTAAATTTTAGCCAATTAGTTATTTATTCCATATTTATCATATCGTTAAGAAAAACATAAAAAAGTATAAAACACCTAAATCAGAGGTTTCTTACAACCTATTTAGCACGTTAATGACAATCTACAGGGATCATACAACCCATTTACCCTGCTTATTATTTGCATTTGCGTTCAAAAACCAGCATCAATAGTTAAGTTCACAAAACATGCAAATCAGTTAAAGAGTCAGCAAAATGACCGTGAATAGAAATGATATAGAAGGCATAAAAATGCAGCCAATCAGCGCGTGAATGACTGCAACTTAGAAGATAAATCAGACGTTAAATATTCGATACGTAACTCGGAAAATCGACTTGTTCCCATAGTTGTTCAGAGAGTTTTTCAGGTGCATCCCAGACACCTTGTAATACCCAGTTGGCGATCGCTTTTGCAACATCAGGATACTTCACGCTTTCTGCTTGTTGTTCTTTCAACCATTGACGTACCGTCGAAATATCAAGATTTTCCATCGAAGATGCTAGCCCTAAATCTTCCAATGTTGCGACGTTACTTTGCTGTTCAAATTGCCCAGAAAGCGGTTTAAGTAATAGCTTCTTGCCAAGAGAAAGGGCTTCCGATGGCAGTTCAAAACCACCATTGGCAATCACTCCACTACAACGTTGCAAATGAGATTGAAAGTTAGTGTGACACAGAGGTCTTAGTTCAATATTTTCCACTTGCTCACACTCAATCACGTTCGGGTGATAACAGACAAAAGACTGTTGATTAAAATGGAACAACAAATCGCTGATGTCTTCTATTGATTCAAACGGAAGATAGACGAGAACAAAGTCATCATTACCACTCGTTTGCTCAAGCGTATGAACGATAGGCGGTAAGATCGGCTGATCAAAGTGATACCAATGCAAGCCTAGGTGGTGTTGCGAAGGAGCAAAATGCTCTATGACGGATTTATCCAACCAACTCGCCCCCTTAAGAGGTACTGGGTAGCGGAATGCATTTTGATGACTGATACCAATACAAGGTTTGTTCTGCTTACGAGCAGCCCAAGCCGAGACGGGTTCGAAATCATTGATCACCAGATCATAAGAAGACAAATCCAGCTGATTTACTTCTTGGATAAACTGAATCAAGTTATTGCGTAATGCCGTTTTAGCATAGCTCACGGCACCTTTCTCTGTCACAAAGGTAAAGCCACGCCGAGTTTGATAGTTTCCAAAAGACTCCATTGAAAAGTACTTTTCTGGTTCGCGTCCAGAGAAAAGAAAATCAACCTGCACGTCGTGAGTTTGAAAAGCTTTACTCATAGCTCTTGCGCGGGCGATGTGACCATTTCCTGTGCCTTGAACACCATACAGAATTTTCATCCATTAACCTCCAATGAGCCCAATTGCCAAAGAACCACATAGGCTCCCCAACAAAGCACCAATGATAATGTCAGTAAAAAAGTGCACGCCAAGCAGAATACGTGATGTCCCAATCAAGGCTGCCCAAGTGAAAGCAAATATGCCTAAGTCTGGATAAAAATGATGAATGAGCGTCGCCATCAAAAAGCCCGCCGCAGTATGACCTGACGGTAAGCTGTAGCGGTCAGAAGGAGTAATAAAGGCAGGAAGCAACGCGCTCAATTCCTCAGGACGACGGCGCTTAAAGCTGTTTTTCAACACCCAGTAAATGGGTAATTCGATGGCAAATGCGGTTAACCCGGTAATCAAGAACCAATGACCATGTTGCTTATCAAGTAGCCAAGCTAACAACCCTAACACCACATAGAGGTGTCCATCCCCACTATGAGAAACTCCTTTACTGATATTCGCGACTTGCTGATTAAATCGATGTTGTAAACACACACTGGAGAACGCCAAATCAAATTTAGCAATGCTTGCCATTGGCTGGCTAATTGTCTCTAAAGCTCGCATGTAACATTCCTTTACTTTGACCTTTATATGAAAACTAGGCGTGTAAGGTGACAACTACATGACGAGAATTTGGATAATTAATGACACGTTATCATTTGCAGCAGAACAGAAAAAACGGCGGGAGTTAAGAGTAGCAATAAGCTCGGTAATCGTTACGTTGATCAACCGAGCTCATAAGTACGAAGATATTCACCCAGAAGATCTGAGCATAAAAGATCAAGACTGATTGGAAGCAGAGACTGGTGCATCGATGTACCAGATCTTTCTTTGTTTACGACATGCTCTAAGCGAGCCGGTGGTCATGTGACCATCTTTCGTGAGCTCATAGCTCAAATCACGGCAAGTATAGCTACCGAACAATTCGTTTTTCCCTTGTTCGCTTGGCTCAACATTATGCTTTAATAGTGGATTAGGCTTGATCGACAAAATGTCTCGGTTGACGACATTACTACGAGCGTAGTCTTTGTGTACGTAACCTCTAATCACACCTTTTTGTTCGACCAGCAACCATGGTTCGCCTTCCACTTTAGCAAGAGCATTAAAGACCTCACCTTTGGTTAGCTCTCCCAGCTTCTCTCCTTTTAAGCTCGGTTTTGCTCGCAAATTAAGAGTGGTCTTTGAGCGATATGAAACATCCATAAATTCAAGTGTATTTGACGTATCCACTCCCTCTACAATAGGACGACTTACTTCTGCTTCCTTCCATTGATTTGGCTGGACACGGATCTTCCACCAAGAGTAAGTGTCTGGATCTTTACCTTTAAACTTGTCACGGTTATCCGACTCTAACGCCACCAGCATTTGATTTAGAAAGGATTCACGTCCATCTTCACTCAAGTATTCATCCATTTGGTGGTTGATCATCAAGACACTATGAGCATGATCGCTCGCCACCACTGAAGAGGTCGCCTCTGTCGGTTGCCCAAATTGAAGTAACTGACACCCAGATAAAGAAACCAGAGCTAGAGCCAGCGCAGAACGTCCAAGTTGTTTCGCTAAATCCATTAATCCCTAACCTATTTGCCTCAAAAATTCGGTAGATACAACCGTTCTACTATAAATCGCTCTGCTGAATTTATGCCAACCAATTGCCTCCTTTGTGTGATAGCTCGCAAAGCATGCAGTATCAAAACAATGAGAAGAAGATGGTGAGCGTGATCTTAGTCGCGGCAATAATTGTTGTAGCACAAACATCTCCCCTTTCTTCACATTGAAGACGTCCATCATTGATAGAAGATTAATTCACCTACTGATCCGATATGAATAAAAAATCAACTTTAGGGTTGACGTGCTCCATTGAGTGCGGTACTAATTTGTTAACTTAATTTTGTGGAATGCTTAACAACTATGTCAGCACGTTTTTCTATCCTGCTTAGCCTCCTCCTGATCGTGACCAGTTCGCGCGGGTAGGCTGTGGAAGAAAAATAACCACACCAATTTCTTAGAAACCCGCATGCAAATGCGGGTTTTTTTATATCTAAATACCGGAAGTAAACGATTAACTTGCGCGAAAGTGCAAAAATCATGAAGGAAGCAAACATGAACGATCAGGTCATTATATTCGACACCACATTGCGTGATGGCGAACAAGCGTTGTCAGCAAGCTTGACGGTTAAAGAAAAACTGCAGATTGCCTATGCGCTTGAAAGGCTGGGCGTTGATGTTATCGAAGCGGGTTTTCCTGTCTCTTCACCAGGTGATTTCGAGTCCGTACAAACCATCGCAAAACACATAAAAAATAGTCGAGTTTGTGCCCTTTCGCGTGCCGTTGCGAAAGACATCGATGCCGCCGCTGAAGCACTAAAAGTCGCTGATGCTTTCCGAATTCACACCTTCATCTCCACTTCGACTGTTCACGTTCAGGACAAACTTCGCCGCAGCTACGACGATGTGGTTGAAATGGGTGTTAAAGCAGTAAAACACGCACGCAATTACACCGACGACGTCGAGTTTTCTTGTGAAGACGCAGGGCGCACTCCAATCGACAACCTATGCCGCATGGTTGAAGCCGCTATCGATGCGGGCGCAAGCACCATCAACATTCCAGACACCGTTGGCTACACAGTACCAAGTGAGTTTGGCGGCATCATTGAAACCCTATTCAACCGCGTACCCAACATCGACAAAGCCATCATCTCTGTGCACTGCCACGATGACTTAGGTATGTCAGTCGCAAACTCTATCGCAGCCGTCCAAGCAGGGGCGCGACAAGTAGAAGGCACCATTAACGGTATCGGTGAGCGTGCAGGTAACTGTTCTTTAGAAGAAATCGCGATGATCCTAAAAACACGCCAAGAATTCATGGGTGTGCATACCGGTCTAAAACACGACGAAATCCACCGCACCAGCAAGTTGGTTAGTCAGCTATGTAACATGCCAATTCAGAGCAATAAAGCGATCGTTGGTGCCAACGCATTCAGCCACTCTTCAGGCATTCACCAAGATGGGATGCTAAAGAACAAAAACACTTACGAGATCATGACGCCTGAATCGATCGGTCTTAAAAACCAAGCTCTGAACCTAACCAGCCGCAGTGGTCGTGCAGCCGTGAAAAGCCACATGGATTCAATGGGCTACAAAGAAGAAGAATACAACTTAGATGCGTTGTACGAGGACTTCTTGAAGCTTGCCGACCGTAAGGGTCAAGTATTTGATTACGATCTAGAAGCCCTAATGCACTTCTCAAACTTGCGTGAAGAAGATGATTTCTACAAGTTGAACTACCTAAGTGTGCAATCAGGCAGCGTAATGGCGACCACCAGCATCAAGATGCAATGTGGTGATGAGGAAACGTGTGAGGCTGCAGTCGGCAATGGTCCGGTTGATGCGCTATACCAATGTATCTACCGCGTGACAGGTTACGACATCGTTCTAGACAAGTTCGACCTAACGGCAAAAGGTGAAGGTGAAGATGGTCTTGGTCAAGCAGACATTATCGCCAACTACAAAGGTCGCAAGTACCACGGTACCGGCGTTTCTACCGATATCGTAGAAGCATCTGGTCAAGCGCTATTACACGTCATCAACAGCATTCATCGTGCCGATAAGATTGAAGAGATGAAGCAAAAGAAAATCGCGACAGTTTAATGTGATTCATTGGGGTCTGATTTACATCTCAGACTCCAACCAAATTCGTTTAGATAAGCTCAAAAATTTAGAAATATTAAAGGATTAACATGACAGACAAATCATACAAAATTGCCGTTTTACCTGGCGACGGTATCGGCCCAGAAGTGATGGCGCAAGCACATAAAGTGTTGGATGCAATCGAAAAGAAACACGGTATTGCATTTGAGCGTGACGAGCATGATGTTGGTGGTATTGCAATCGACAATCACGGCTGCCCACTTCCAGAAAGTACAGTCAAAGCGTGTGAAGAGTCTGATGCCGTCCTATTCGGTTCAGTAGGCGGACCAAAGTGGGAGCACTTACCACCAAATGACCAACCTGAACGTGGTGCCCTACTTCCGCTACGTAAACACTTCCAATTATTCTGTAATCTTCGTCCAGCACAGATCCACTCTGGTCTAGAAGCCTTCTCACCACTTCGTGCAGACATCTCAGGTCGTGGTTTTGACATCGTGGTAGTACGTGAATTAACTGGTGGTATCTACTTCGGTCAACCGAAAGGTCGTGAAGGTGAAGGCGCAACAGAAAAAGCATTTGATACCGAGGTTTACCACCGCTTTGAGATCGAACGTATCGCAAAAATTGCGTTTGAATCTGCACGTCTACGCCGTAAGAAGGTGTGTTCAATCGATAAAGCGAACGTTCTGCAAAGCTCAATCCTATGGCGTGAAGTGGTAGAAGAAATCGCAAAAGATTACCCAGATGTCGAGCTGTCACACATGTACATTGATAACGCAACAATGCAGTTGATTAAAGACCCAGCTCAGTTTGACGTAATGCTTTGTTCAAACATCTTCGGCGACATCATTTCTGATGAGTGTGCAATGATCACTGGCTCAATGGGTATGCTGCCTTCAGCAAGCCTAAACGAAAGTAAATTTGGTCTGTACGAGCCAGCAGGTGGCAGTGCACCCGATATCGCAGGTAAGAATATTGCTAACCCTGTGGCGCAAATCCTATCAGCAGCACTGATGCTGCGTTACAGCCTAGGTGAAGAAACTGCGGCGCAAGACATTGAAGCCGCAGTATCAAAAGCACTTTCAGCTGGGGAGCTAACGGGCGATCTTGCTGGTGACAACCCTGCGCTTACAACATCTGAGATGGGCGATAAGATCGCTGAGTACATCTTAAACTCATAATACAGAACAGATTCATAATAAATACTAAATCCTCTATCCACCAATGACTTACCTCTCAGTCATTGGTGCTAAAACAAAGCGACAAGGATAACGAGGAAAGGAAGCAAACCAATGGGCAAAACACTATACGAAAAAGTCTACGACGCACACGTTGCCGTCGCAGCAGAAGGGGAAAACCCAATCTTGTACATCGACCGTCATTTGGTACACGAAGTGACGTCTCCGCAGGCATTTGACGGATTGCGTGAAAAAGGTCGTAAAGTGCGTCAGGTCAGCAAAACTTTTGCGACTATGGACCACAACGTTTCCACGACGACAAAAGACATCAATGCTTCCGGCGAGATGGCCCGTATCCAGATGGAAACGCTATCGAAAAACTGTGAAGAATTTGGCGTTACGCTTTACGACATTAACCACAAATACCAAGGCATTGTGCATGTAATGGGACCAGAACTTGGCATTACGCTACCGGGTATGACCATTGTTTGTGGTGACTCACATACCGCAACTCACGGTGCATTTGGTTCACTTGCATTTGGTATCGGTACTTCAGAAGTGGAGCACGTGCTAGCAACTCAAACGCTAAAACAAGCACGTGCAAAAACGATGAAAATCGAAGTGAAAGGCAAAGTAGCTCCGGGCATCACTGCTAAAGACATCGTACTTGCCATTATTGGTGAGACCACAGCTGCTGGCGGTACAGGTTATGTCGTCGAGTTCTGTGGAGAAGCCATCACTGATCTTTCCATGGAAGGTCGTATGACGGTATGTAACATGGCGATTGAGCTAGGCGCAAAAGCAGGCTTGATTGCACCAGATGAAACCACATTCGATTACATTAAAGGTCGTAAGTTCTCGCCACAGGGTGCTGAATTTGATGCGGCAGTGGAATACTGGAAAACCTTAAAAACGGATGATGATGCTCAGTTTGATGCCGTAGTAACGCTGAACGGTGCAGACATCAAGCCACAAGTCACCTGGGGCACAAACCCAGGTCAAGTAATCGCTGTAGACCA
Organism: Vibrio sp. Y29_XK_CS5; assembly: GCF_024181835.1. Classification (NCBI taxonomy): domain Bacteria; kingdom Pseudomonadati; phylum Pseudomonadota; class Gammaproteobacteria; order Vibrionales; family Vibrionaceae; genus Vibrio; species Vibrio sp. Y29_XK_CS5. Next base: position 318,688 of record NZ_JAMZAM010000003.1, on the reverse strand, counting down.
GCCCATCCCAACACCAGAGAGCTTTGCAGATCCAGTAGAAAAAGCCTCTGCTGAAAAAGCGTTGGCTTACATGGGACTTGAAGCTGGTAAGTCGTTATCAGATTACAACGTCGATAAAGTCTTTGTTGGTTCTTGTACTAACTCACGAATCGAAGACATGCGTGCAGCAGCAGAAGTAGCGAAAGGTCGTAAAGTCGCAGGGCATGTTCAAGCTCTTATCGTTCCGGGCTCAGAACAAGTAAAAGCCCAAGCTGAAGCGGAAGGCTTGGACGTTATCTTTAAAGAGGCAGGATTTGAATGGCGTCTACCGGGTTGCTCAATGTGTCTGGCCATGAACAACGACCGCTTGGGTCCCCATGAGCGTTGTGCGTCAACATCAAACCGTAACTTTGAAGGTCGCCAAGGTCGTGATGGTCGCACCCACTTGGTTAGCCCTGCTATGGCAGCGGCAGCGGCAATCGCTGGTCACTTTGTTGATATTCGCGAATTGACTTCTTTTGAGAACCAGGACTAGGAGAGAACAGATGTCAGGTTTTAAACAACACACAGGCTTAGTTGTTCCTCTAGATGCAGCGAACGTAGATACCGATGCCATTATTCCTAAGCAGTTCCTACAAAAGGTATCTCGTCTAGGTTTTGGTAAACACTTGTTCCATGACTGGCGTTTCTTAGATGATGCTGGCGAACAGCCAAATCCAGAGTTCGTGATGAACGCTCCGCGCTACCAAGGCGCTTCTATCTTGCTAGCACGAGAAAACTTCGGTTGTGGTTCTTCTCGTGAGCACGCCCCTTGGGCATTAGCCGATTACGGCATCAAAGCGATGATTGCACCTAGCTTTGCCGATATTTTTTACGGCAACTCCATCAACAACCAGATGGTACCTGTTCGCCTTACAGAACAAGAAGTGGATGAAATATTCCAATTTGTTGAGGCTAACGAAGACGCTGAAGTGGAAGTGGACTTAGAAGCTAATGTCGTTCGTGCTAACGGCAAAGAATATGGTTTTGAAATCGACACCTTCCGTCGTCATTGCTTACTGAACGGTTTAGACAATATCGGTCTGACCCTTCAACACGAAGATAAGATTGCTGAATACGAAGCGAAAATTCCAAGCTTCTTAAGCTAATTCAAATCGAGATTGAAACAAATACAAGGTTGGCTTATGCCAGCCTTTTTTCTTTTATTTTCATTACCTCAGAAAGAAACTACTTCTTCTACAGGTCTACACTATCAACAAGGTTTAACCCAAAGGTTCAATTATGAAGCGTCTATTATTGATATTGTGTGCCCTCGTCTCTTTCTCCGCTTTTTCTGCGCCGAAATCCGATTTGTGGCCGTATTGGAAGCAATCGAATCAAGCCAACAAAACACAAATTTCTCACCAAGAATGGCAACAACTATTAGACCGCTATTTGGTTGAGCAGGATGAAAACACGTTATTTCGCTATAACCAAGTTTCAGCAACGGATAAAGCGAAGTTAAAACAGTACATCCAACGCTTAGCCAAACTCGATCCCCTACAATACAATCAAGCAGAGCAATACGCGTATTGGGTTAACCTTTATAACGCCATCACCGTTGACCTAATTTTGGATAACTACCCTGTTAACTCCATTACGAAACTAGGCGGGCTATTTAGCTTTGGACCTTGGGGAGACGAAGTTGTGGTGGTGAATGGTAAAGATTTGACTTTAAACGACATTGAACATCGTATTTTGCGTCCAATTTGGCAAGATCCGAGAACACACTATGCAGTGAATTGTGCAAGCTTGGGATGTCCAAATTTACAAACTCAAGCTTTCACCGCTGAAAACACGCAGGCGCTACTCGACTCTGCAGCCAAAACATTTATTAACAGTAGTAAAGGTGTATCAATTAAAGGTAATTCAGCGCAGCTTTCTTCCATTTATGACTGGTTTGCTGAAGATTTTGGCGGTGAGGAACAAGTATTTAATCACATTGCTCAATATGCACCGCAATACCAAGGCTTTTCTGGAAAAGTAAAATACGAATACGATTGGAATCTAAATCAAGCCAATTAATGGGGACTGGTAGGTCTATGCGCTTTTGGATCATGCTAACCCGAAAGCTCGAAAGCATCACCAAACCAAAGACCAGACAGAAACTAAAAAAGGGCACTAGGTGCCCTTTTTATTGAGATTTGATAAGAATACGCGCTTATTTAAAGCCCTTCACCTTTTTGATCAGATCGTACGCGTTTTGAATTTCCTGCGACTTTTCTTTCGCAACGTTCATCATCTCTGGTGGTAGACCTTTTGCCATCAATTTATCTGGGTGATGCTCGTTCATCAATTTACGGTAAGCACGCTTAACGGTTTTACCGTCTGCATCTGAAGACACATCCAGAATTTTATAGGCATCGGCCAACTGGTCTGCTTGTGACGCTTGCTGCCACCCTGCACCTGAAGATTGATACTGACCTTGCTGCTGACCATGGAAGCCACCTTGGCTTTGGAAACGGAAAGCCGCTTCTTGCATATTGAGACGTCGCTCTAGCTGTTCGGAAGAGAAACCAAGACCACGAGCAATTTTATGTAGAACACTGCGCTCACTCGGATGAATAGAACCATCGGCAAATGCGGCAGAAATTTGTAACTCTAAAAAGAATTGCAGCAAATCAAAGCGACCGGCTGAAGAAATCTTCACTCGGACCAATACTTCTTCCAGTGGAAAGTCGCTCTCTTTACCTTCTCTGAATGCATCTTGGGCAGCACGGCGTTGCTCACCATGAAGGCTCATGCGGTCCATCATCGTTGAAGCAAGTTGAATCTCTTCTTTCGTTACCTGCCCTTTGGCTTTAGCCACATGTCCCATTACTGCGAATGCTGCTTTAAAAAATTCTTCCTGACGTTGAGCTTGGCTTGGACCTTTACCAAAACCGCCAGTAGAAAACCCCGCTTGACTCAAACGACGTGCTTTATCGAATTGGTGACCGATAAATAGACCAAACAATAAACCGAATGGACCTCCGAGTAACAAGCCAAAAAAGGCACCCAATATTTTGCCAAAAATATGCATTATGTGTTCTCTATCAATGAATTTTTATCGACGACGGCGGTCTTATAGTGCCGGACGCAACGATTTCCTTTATGATAATGGAATTAGTTTTTTTACGGTCAGGCTATTTCGCCTGCTTATCTTTGCAGCTATTTTATATCGGCATTATGCCACAGCGAGTCCATGCTCTGGGATAATTGCAAACTATAGTTGATTCATTTGGCTATAAAGCTAGGGTACAACAAGCCCTATAGCCATCGAGTAGTAGTGACACAGGAAAGTTCAATTCAATGCAACATTTCTCCCGCACATTTTTAGCGGCCTCTATCAGCACCGCCTTGTTTGTACCCACCACTCAAGCTGAAGCGAATATCAATGATAGTGTGCAGGAAATGCCCATCACAGATCAATGTTTGGTCGAGACAAGTGGTGAGGAGGACGCGCTAAATTCCCCAGTCGTAGTACAAGCTGATAGTCTTCAGGCGATCAATGGCGACAAAGCCCAATACTCCGGCAACGTAGAAGTGACGCAAGGACCAAAGAAGATTACTGCGGATAGCGTGACACTTCATCAGCAAGACAATGTAGTGGTAGCGGAAGGTAACGTAACCTTCAATGACGGTAAGGTGAAGGCGCGCTCTGATCGTGTCACCAACGACATCAACCGAGATACCTTCTCGCTAGAAAATACCGACTACCAATTCCTTTGCCAGCAAGGTCGAGGTACCGCAGCGTATATCGCACGTACGGGTCAATCCGTTTATGAGCTGGAAGACGGCTCTATCACATCATGCCCTCAAGGCGATAACTCTTGGCGATTAGTCGCATCAGGTATTGATGTCGACCAAGATGAAGAAACCGCTACACTGCACCACCCTCGTTTTGAAGTATTGGACGTTCCCGTTTTTTACGTACCGTACTTAACAATGCCAATTGGTGATACGCGTAAGACAGGCTTCCTATTCCCTTCTCTGTCGTATGGCTCCAACGATGGTATGGAAGTTGAGATTCCATTCTATTGGAACATCGCGCCTGAGTACGACATGACGATCACTCCGTTATACATGCAGAAGCGTGGTAACAAGCTCGACGCTGATTTTCGTTACCTAACCGATGGTTGGGGACAAGGTGAAATCAAAGGCGAGTACATGAACAGCGACAAGAAGTACAACGACGAGTCGCGTTGGGGTTACCAGTTCAAACATGAAGGCATCATCAACAAACAATGGTTAGTCAACTTAGACTACTCCAAAGTCAGCGATATTGATTACTTCCGAGATCTCAGCTCTGATATTGGTAACCGAGAAGATGGTCAGTTGCTTCAAGAAGGTGAAGTACAATACCGTTCGAATTTCTGGGATGCATCACTGCGAGTTCGTGATTTCCAAATCCTACTTCAAGACGAGAACCAACCATACCGTCTGCTGCCTCAGTTGGATTTGAACTACTACACACCACTCATGGGCAATTACGTTAACTTTGACGTGAAGAGCCAAATCAGCCGCTTTGATACTGATGATACAGCTAAGCCCGATGCAACTCGTGTTCACGTAGAGCCAGGTCTTACTATCCCGCTTTCGAACTCATGGGCGACATGGACTACAGAAGCTCGTGTCCTATCGACATACTACTCTCAAGACTTAACAGGGCTAACAGATACTAATTTACGAAACCAGCTTGATGAAAACGTATCACGCGTCATCCCAGAGTTCCGTACGCATGCGCGTATGTATCTAGAGCGTGACACTAGCTGGATTGACGGCTACACACAAACGCTAGAGCCTCAGTTGCAGTACTTGTATGTCCCTGAAGAAGATCAGACGAACATCTACAACTACGATACCACCTTGCTGCAAACTGACTACTATGGTCTATTCCGCAGCCGTAAATACAGTGGCATTGATAAGATCGCATCAGCAAACCAGTTGAGTTACGGTGCAAGTACTCGATTCTTTGATGATGACTATAAAGAGCGCCTCAATATCTCGTTTGGTCAGATCTACTACTTCGATAAGAAAACCAAGATCAGTAACAGTCCTAGCGTGCCAGATGAGACCTCAAACTACTCATCTTGGGCAATTGAAACAGACTTCAACTACAACGATTACCTGTTCTACCACGGCGGTATTCAATACGACATTGATTTGAGCGCAATGCAGCTTGCTAACAGCACGCTGGAATACCAATTCAATGGTGGCTTTGTTCAAGGTAACTACCGTTACGTCACTCGAGAATACATCGAAGATACGATCATTCTCGAAAACCTAGATACGATCACTCGTAAGGGGATTTCACAAGCGGGTATTGTAGCGGCTTACGAGTTCAACCCAAGCTGGTCTGCAAGTGGTCAGTACTACTATGACCTGAATGAAAACATTGATATGGAATGGTTGGCGAGCGTGCGTTACCAATCTGACTGTTGGTACTTTGGTTTGACATATTCCAACCAACTGCTTGGCTGGGATGAAAAAGCCATCGGCAGTGCTGGCGCATCACCAAAATACGAAAACAACATCAGCGTGAACTTTGGTATTCAAGGTTTTGCAACCAACCAACGAGCTGATACTGCGGCGAAAGAGCTTGATGGCTCAGACAACGCAATCAAATACGGTCGTCCATTCTATTTGAACAATTAATCAAATTAGGCGTCTTAAACAATAGCAAGACGCTTAATCTATATTACTGACGGAATTTTTAATGAAAATTTGGAAATCACTCTTATTCACCGCGCTACTTTCTTGTGGTGTAACCGCTGCGCCAGTAGAGCTTGATAAGGTTGCGGTTATCGTTAACGACGGCGTAATTCTTCAAAGTGACATCGATACTGCGATGAAGACGCTTCAGGCAAATGCTCGTCAAAATGGCAAGAGCCTACCTTCAGCAAGTGTGCTGAAAGACCAAGTGGTAGAAAAACTGATCATCGACACACTACAAGGACAGGAAGCTGATCGTATTGGCGTCCGTATCGATGACAACCGTCTAAACCAAGCAATTGCGGAAATTGCTCGTAATAACAAGCAGACCGTAGAGCAACTTGCAGCATCTGTTCAAGCTGAAGGTCTAAGCTACCCAGAGTTTCGTGAACAGATCCGTAAAGAAATTGCGGCTTCTGAAGCTCGCAATGCGCTAGTGCGTCGTCGTATCAATATTCTTCCTGCTGAAGTAGATAGCCTTGCCGACCAACTGGCAAAAGAAACCAATGCAACCGTTCAGTACAAAATTGGTCATATTCAACTTCGCTTCTCTGATGATAAAGACAAGTCAGAAGTAGAAGCCGAAGCAAAAGCCTTGGTTAAGAAACTAAAAGACGGTGCTGACTTCTCGGAAATGGCATACACCTATTCAAAAGGTCCAAAAGCCCTACAAGGTGGTGATTGGGGTTGGATGCGTAAAGAAGAAATGCCGACCATCTTTGCAGACCAGATCAAGATGCAAAACAAAGGTAGCATCATTGGTCCATTCCGCAGCGGCGTAGGCTTCCACATTCTAAAAATTGAAGATGTAAAAGGTCTTGAAACCGTAGCAGTAACAGAAGTAAATGCTCGCCATATCCTAATCAAACCGACGGTAATCCTAAGTGATGATGGTGCGAAGAAAGAGCTAAACGACTTTATTCGTCGTATCAAGGCAGGCGAAGCGACCTTTGCTCAGTTGGCGACACAATACAGCCAAGACCCTGGTTCAGCAGCGCAAAATGGTGAGCTAGGTTACCAAACTCCTGACCTATACGTGCCAGAATTTAAACACCAAGTAGAAACACTACCGATCGGCTCAATCAGTGAACCATTTAAAACGGTACACGGTTGGCACATTGTTGAAGTTCTAGACCGTCGCCAGGTAGACCGCACGGATTCAGCGATGAAGAACAAAGCATACCGAATTCTATTTAACCGTAAGTTTAATGAAGAAGCTGGCGCATGGATGCAAGAGCTACGCGCAAGCGCATTCGTTGAAATCGTGGATGATAATGATGGCAACTAATTCGATTCGCAGAATCGTCGTAACCGCAGGGGAACCTGCAGGTATCGGTCCCGATTTGGTGCTCGCCTTGTCTAAGGAAGACTGGGCACACCAAATCGTCGTCTGCGCAGACAAAAACATGCTGTTGGAACGTGCCGCACTACTCGGCATTGATGTTCAACTGACTGATTACAATCCAGAAGAAGCACCCAAAGCCCAAAAAGCGGGTACCTTGATCGTTGACCATATCGAAATGGCAGAAAATGTCATCGCTGGTCAACTCAATGAAGCTAACGGTCACTACGTATTAAAAACACTAGAAAGAGCCGCTTTGGGCTGTATGAATGATGAATTTGATGCTATTGTCACCGGCCCTGTACATAAGGGGGTGATCAATCGCTCAGGCGTTGCTTTCAGTGGTCATACTGAATTCTTCGCCGAGAAGTCCAACACACCGTTGGTCGTGATGATGCTGGCAACTGAAGGACTGAGAGTAGCACTTGTCACTACGCACATTCCTTTAGCTTACGTATCAAAAGCCGTCACGGAAGAGCGATTAGAAAAAATCATCGATATTCTTCATAAAGATCTTGTAGAAAAATTTGCCATCTCGCAGCCAAACATCTATGTTTGCGGGTTAAATCCACATGCGGGAGAAGATGGCTGTTTGGGTCGCGAAGAGATCGAGACCATCACTCCGACATTGGAAAAGATTCGACAAGAAAAAGGAATCAATCTGATCGGTCCATTACCGGCAGATACCATTTTCAATGAAAAGTATTTAAACGATGCTGATGCTGTTTTAGGCATGTACCACGACCAAGTGTTGCCAGTATTAAAGTACAAAGGCTTTGGTCGTTCAGTAAACATTACTCTTGGTCTACCTTTTATTAGAACCTCGGTGGATCACGGTACTGCATTAGAACTGGCAGGGACAGGTCAAGCGGATACAGGGAGCTTCCGAACAGCGCTCACGCATGCGATAGAATTGGTAGAGAAGAAACAATGAGAAATGATGTCCATTTAGGACACAAAGCGCGTAAACGTTTTGGTCAAAACTTCCTGAACGATCCGTACATTATTGACGGTATCGTATCAGCAATTAACCCAAGACCAGGTCAAAACCTGGTTGAGATCGGCCCGGGTCTAGGTGCAATCACCGAACCTGTTGGTCGCGAAGTCGACAAGTTCACGGTGATCGAATTGGACCGTGACCTAGCAGAACGTCTACGCAACCATCCTGAATTGGCAGATAAGCTTACTATCCATGAAGGCGACGCGATGCGTTTCGACTTCACTCAACTGGTGAAGCCAAACAACAAGCTGCGTATCTTTGGTAACTTGCCATACAACATCTCTACACCATTGATGTTCCACCTATTTGAATTCCATAAAGACATTCAAGATATGCACTTTATGCTTCAAAAAGAAGTAGTAAACCGCTTGGCAGCAGGTCCGGGTAGCAAGGCTTATGGTCGTCTAACGGTCATGGCGCAGTACTACTGTAAAGTAGTACCAGTGCTAGAAGTGCCACCAACCGCTTTTGTTCCGCCACCGAAAGTAGACTCAGCTGTTGTTCGTCTAGTACCTTACGAAGAACTTCCATGCCCAGCTAAAGATCTACGTTTGCTGGAGCGAGTATGTCGTGAAGGCTTTAACCAACGCCGTAAAACAGTACGTAACTGTTATAAATCTCTGCTCAGTACAGAGGTGTTGGAAGAGCTTGGTATCAACCCAGGCATGCGTCCAGAAAACTTGACGCTACAACAATTCGTCGCCATGGCGAACTGGCTCGCGGATAACCCGCAGCACTAAGAACTCAAACGATAAGCCAAACCCTTGCCGGTTTGGCTTATTATTATTGGGATATTACGTTTCTGAGGAGTGCACATGGACGTCATTCAACCTTGCATTAAGATTCAAGTTCATACCAAATACATCGAAGAACAGTCCAATCCAGAGCTACAACGCTATGTGTTCGCTTACGTCATCACAATAAAAAACCTCAGCCAACAAACGGTACAATTAGTCAGTCGTCGCTGGTTGATTACCGACTCCAACGGTAAACAAATGACGGTAGAGGGAGAAGGTGTCGTTGGTCAACAACCCTTTATCGCAGGTAATGACGAGTATACTTACAGCAGTGGCACTGCGTTAGAAACACCAGTTGGTGTCATGCAGGGACACTACATGTTACTGGATGAAAAAGGACAGGAATTCATCACTGAGATTGATCCATTCCGCTTGGCTGTTCCTAACGTCTTAAATTAATCAGGAGACTCTGTGGCTAACTACATTGTTGGTGACATCCAAGGCTGTTTTGACGAGCTTCAACAGCTATTAGAGCAAGTTAATTTTTCTGTAGAACATGACCAACTTTGGTTAGCTGGCGACCTTGTCGCTCGAGGTCCTAAATCATTAGAAACACTGCGCTTTGTTCGTTCTCTTGGTGACAGTGCTAAAGTCGTGCTCGGTAATCATGACCTGCACCTTATGGCGGTCTCGCAAGGACTCAAAAAGGTCAAAGATAAAGACAAAACCGCACCCATATTCTCTGCCCCAGACAAAGACGAATTACTGACTTGGCTCGCTCAACAACCACTACTTGCAGAACACGATGAGTTTGTAATGTGCCATGCCGGTATCTCCCCGCTATGGGATCTTGAAACCGCCAGAGCCTGTGCCCGTGAAGTGGAAGCGATCATTCGAAGTGAACAATTACCTTGGCTGCTAGAAAACATGTACAGCAACCAACCTGATCTTTGGGATGAATCCCTATCGGGACTTGATCGCTATCGCTATACCATCAATGCCTTTACCCGTATGCGTTTCTGCTTTCCTGACGGGCGACTGGATATGGATTGTAAATTGCCACCGCAAGAAGTATCAGAGGATGAACTGGTGCCGTGGTTTAAGTTACCGCAAAGAATCCCTCTAGAAAAAGCGGTACTTTTTGGGCATTGGGCGGCACTGCAAGGTCATATCGATGAAAGCATTATTGGACTTGATACGGGCTGCGTTTGGGGGGGCTCACTAACTATGATTCGTTGGGAAGACAAACAAGTCTTCATTCAAGAAGCTCTCAGTTAACGGCTCTGATTGCCGGACTAAAAAACAAAAAGCACCGCGTTTGCGGTGCTTTTCTCATTCTATCCGATTACTTTTCAAGGACAGTAAAACGCATGTTGTAAGCGTTTTTCTCATCTGCTTGGTATGCCTCAGAGTACGTTTCTTTAAACTCAATACCCCAATCAGGGAACTGAGTATCGCCCTCAATTTCAGCTTCGATATGAGTCACATACAACTTGGTTGCCATTGGCAGACAAGCTGCGTAAATCGCACCACCACCAATGATCATCACCTCTTCCACCTCACCCGCAACGTCTAACGCTTGCTCAATCGATGTGACAGTTGTTACACCTTCAATACAAAGTGACTCATCACGACTGATGACAATGTTCAAACGACCAGGTAGAGGACGCCCGATCGATTCATAGGTCTTACGTCCCATCACAACAGGCTTGCCCATAGTGCAGCGCTTAAACCATGCAAAATCTGCAGGAAGATGCCAAGGCATCTGGTTGTCTTTACCGATGATTCGATTGTCTGCCATCGCGGCAATCATGCTGATGATCATATTGGGTCCTTATACTATGGGTCTGCGGCGATAGAATAACAGCCCCGGAACCGCCAAGCCAACCGCTAAGCCTGCAATAATAAACATCGCCTTAAGAAAGTTTTCCATGCACGTCGCAATGAGTTCAGGCGAATAACCTAAGTGGTTTATCTCAACCATGGCTATCATGGCTTTATAAGCGAATACCCCTGGAACCATAGGGATTAAAGCAGCCACAGTGAATACTTTTGGATGAGCCAGAAAGCGATGAGACCAGTGAACACCTATCAAGCCCACTAAAGTCGCCGCGAAAAAGGTCGCCCATTCAATTGGCAAGCCAAAGTGCATCATTAGATAACGGCTACCATGACCGATCGCACCACCTGCCGCACAGTACTTAAGTGCCTTTTGTGGCACGTTAAAGACCATAGCAAAACCAACCGCAGGAATAGCGGCAAAGAACATGTCGTTTAAAAGCCCTAAAATAAGCTCAAATACACTCATTAGCTCATCCATCCCCAAATACCGGTTACTTCCATTGCAGCAACAATACCAAGACAAGTAGCTAGAGTGAGCAAACTCGCCATAGTGAAACGTGCAATGCCCATATTGATATGACCTTTCAACATATCGGCAACCGAGTTAATCAATGGAAAGCCTGGAACCAACATTAATACGGAAGATGCCATGGCAACAGTCGGCAAGTTACCAATTTCGAAGATAACCGCTTGAGCTGAAATCAACGTCGTAACAAAGGCCGTAACAGCAAAATTGAGAAGGGGATTAAAGTGTCGATGACCAATTTCTTGTCGCACGATCATACCGCCAGCAGAAGCAAGAAAAGTCATGACAAACACCCCTAAATCACCTCCAGCCAAATGACTGAATGCCGCACAGGAAAGCCCTATCATAAATACAACTAACCAACGGTTATAGCGCTCAGGACTGATACTATTGAGCTTCTTCTGCGCCATTTTCACATCAAGTAAGCCACGCTCCATCATGATACAAATGCGTTGGATCTGAGTTATCACGCGCATATTAATGCCACGATCCGCACAGCTTCTTGTGGTGGTGATGCAGTGATCGTCCTTTACAGTCGTCACCACTAAAGCATTGGCTGATAATGCCACCGCAACGTCACTCACACCGCATGCAATGCCAATGCGCTGCATAATGTCACTAACCAGCGTACTTTCTGCCCCATGGGCTAATAACATTTGCCCTGCTTGGGCAACAAGCCGAGAGATGGCTCTTTGATTGGATGCCGTCGTAGTACAAGACGGTATAGCTTCCAGTGTCATAAATACTTCCTAAGTCCATTTATACCCAAGTAACCTCAAGACGTTTGGTTCAGCAAGAATGTCTTGGGTTGTAGACGCACAGCGATTTAAGGATTTAGTGAACCTAAATTAAAAATCGACAACAAAGTGCACAAGCCAAGACAACTCGCCCTTTGTAAGCGTGTCATCGACTCGCTCTGACTCCTTCGCCTTGAAGTCACTTGGGTATAATTTATTATTGTGCCGTAAATCACATCTACTAAACATGATTTAGATACAAAAAAAGCCGCAATACACATTGCGGCTTAGTGAATTAGCTAGCGATTAGTCGCGGACGTAAACAACGTGACCGTCGTCTTCTTCATCGTCCCAGTCATCCCAATCGTCGTCGTCTTCAGTAACAACGTCTTTACCAGCGATCGCGTCTTTATGGTAGTCATCCCACATGAAGTTAACTTTATCTTCTTCAGCAACTTCTTCCTCTTCGCGAGGTAGGTTTTCCATAAAGTCAGCTAACTTGTAGCAAAGCTCTTTTGTGCCGTTACGGTTGATCGCCGAGATCTTAAAGTACTCGTCTTCCCAACCTAGCGCATCCAAGATCTCTTGGATCTTTTCATTCGCTTCTTCTTCAGGCATCAGATCCGTTTTGTTGAAAACTAACCAACGAGGTTTGCCTGCTAGTTTTTCACTGTACTGCTCTAACTCATCAATGATAGTTAGAGCATTTTGGATTGGATCTGACTGATCGATTGGCATGATATCGATCATGTGCAGCAGCACACGACAACGTTCTAGGTGCTTAAGGAAGCGAATGCCTAGACCAGCACCGTCAGCTGCGCCTTCAATTAGGCCTGGAATGTCTGCAACAACAAAGCTTTTCTCAGGTACGACACTCACTACACCCAAGCTTGGGATTAACGTAGTAAATGGGTAATCAGCTACTTTTGGTTTTGCTGCTGATACTGCGCGGATAAAGGTTGATTTACCTGCATTAGGCAGACCAAGCATACCAACATCAGCCAATAGCAATAGCTCTAAACGGATCTCACGGATTTCACCTTTAGTACCCAGCGTTCTCTGACGAGGTGCGCGGTTTACTGAAGATTTGAAACGCGTGTTACCAAGACCGTGCCAGCCGCCTTTAGCGACCATCACTTTCTTACCGTGTTCTGCTACTTCGGCAACGATTTCGTTAGTGTGGATATCAACTGCGCGAGTACCTACTGGCACGCGAAGTGTGATGTCTTTACCACGTTTACCAGTACAGTTACCACCGCGACCGTTTTCACCGCGTTCTGCTTCGTAAAAGCGTTGGAAACGGTAATCGATCAGGGTATTTAGGTTTTCATCGGCTTGGATGTATACATCACCACCATCACCACCGTCGCCACCATCAGGGCCACCTTTAGTGATGAATTTTTCACGCCAGAAACTTACAACGCCGCTACCGCCGTCACCAGCCTGAACTTTTACTACCGCTTCATCTACGAACTTCATCTTTTACTCCGACTACTTCGTGCGTGGATTAAATCTGATTTGCCATCAAACAATTTTAGCAGATGACAGATCTAAGCTCCCAGATTCCAACCGTGATGGGCTAAAACGAGAAACTTGAATATGCCGACTGCTACAAATAAAAAACCCCGCCGAATCGGCAGGGCTTTTGAATTCAGCTATAAAGCTTTAGTAATTAACCAAAAAGGTAAAATTACTCAGCTTCGATGCTTACAAACTTACGGTTCTTAGGACCTTTAACCTCGAACTTCACCTTACCTTCAGTAAGAGCGAATAGAGTGTGGTCTTTACCGATACCTACGTTGTTACCAGCGTGGAACTTAGTACCACGTTGACGAACGATAATGTTACCTGCAAGAACAGATTCACCACCGAAACGCTTAACACCTAGACGTTTGCTTTCTGAATCGCGGCCGTTACGAGTAGAACCACCAGCTTTTTTGTGTGCCATTGTTAAACTCTCCTAATAGATTAAGCGTTGATACCAGTGATCTTCACTTCAGTGAACCACTGACGGTGACCCTGTTGCTTACGAGAGTGCTTACGACGACGGAACTTAACGATTTTAACTTTATCGCCACGACCGTGTTGTACAACTTCAGCAACAACTTTGCCGCCCTCTACAAGAGGAGCACCAACTTTGATGTCTTCGCCGTTAGCAACAAGAAGAACTTTATCAAATTCTACAGTTGCACCAGTTTCAACGTCTAATTTCTCTAAACGAAGAGTTTGACCTTCGCTTACACGGTGTTGTTTACCACCAGATTGGAAAACAGCGTACATATTTTACTCCGCTTTTTCCGCACAGCCTTTTCATGAGGGTGTGCGCTAAACTAATCATCAATAGGGCGCAGATTCTACAGAAGAGATGCCCCTATGACAAGCCATATTTTGAAAAAATTGGCGAAAAGCTAATCGCCAAAGAAAAGTGCGGCAATCATGCCCTTTAGTAATGTATTAATCAACGTTTTTTAGTGTATTATTCGACAATTATATAAATCGAATAAGCCTTGCAGGGTCTAACTTCAGCCGGATATACGATGGATTTTAAAACTATCCAAGCGCTTACTGCCGATGACATGGCAAAAGTGAATGAAACAATTCAAGCCCAACTAAATTCTGATGTCTCTTTAATCAACCAACTCGGTTTCTATATCGTGAGTGGTGGAGGCAAACGCCTGAGACCACTTCTGGCGATATTGTCAGCTCGTGCTCTTGGTTACCAAGGTAACGGTCATACCATGGCTGCGGCGTTTATCGAGTTCATCCATACTGCGACTCTGTTGCACGATGATGTAGTTGATGAATCTGACATGCGCCGTGGTAAAGCGACAGCGAATGCTGCGTTTGGTAATGCCGCGAGCGTGTTAGTTGGGGACTTTATTTATACTCGCTCATTTCAAATGATGACTGAGCTAGGATCAATGAAGATCCTTAAACTGATGAGTGATGCAGTTAATGTGATCGCAGAAGGTGAGGTTCAGCAGTTAATGAACTGTAATGATCCTGACACGACTGAAGAAAGCTATATGCAGGTCATCTACTCAAAAACTGCGCGTCTGTTTGAATCAGCAACGCAGATTGGTGCCATCTTAAATGACGCACCAGAAGAAGTAGAAGTGGCATTGCAAAACTACGGCAAATACCTTGGCACCGCATTCCAACTGATCGATGACGTGATGGACTATACGTCAGACGGTGAGGATATGGGTAAGAATGTTGGTGACGATTTGGCTGAAGGCAAACCAACGCTTCCTCTATTGCATGCGATGCGCAATACCACGCCAGATAACGCAGCGATGATTCGTGAAGCTATCGAGAAAGCTAACGGTATGGATCGACTAGAAGATATCTTAACGGTTATGCAGCAAGCTGGTTCTCTTGAGTACACAACACAAAAAGCGTTAGAAGAAGCCGATAAAGCCATTGCTGAGTTGGCGGTGCTGCCTGAATCCGACTATAAGCAAGCACTAATTACACTCGCTCATATGTCTGTGAAGCGCACTAGCTAACAAAAAAGAAAGACCCAAAAGTAAAAAGGAAGAGCCATGCTCTTCCTTTTTGTTATCTTTTACTGGTAACAGACCCTAGTAATATTGATCGCAGTTACCATGCAACTGTGGGTTGTCTTCTATTTCATCAAAGCTTACCGCAAGCTGCTCTTCTGACCCCTGCTTCGCCAATAGAACGGTTTCAGCTTCTTGATCAACGACCAAGATGGTTCCAACACCTTGCTGACACTCTACAACCATACCTTTACGGATTCGACTCGCTTCCATCATCTTCTCCTTCACAAAGTTGTTTGGTTCTGACTCTGATACGGCAAGCCAAAAGAAAGGATCAAAAAAGCCGATCCTAAGATCGGCTTTCTTTGCTATTTGTCTTGTTTACATGCTTTGTATGTAGAGACGCTTATTTTGCGAATTCAACACCAATGTTGATATCACCATTTAGCGTTTCTAGCATGCCATCAAGTGCCGACTTCTCGTAGTCGCTTAATGCGCCATAGCTTAGAACTGCTTCTACGCCATCTTTACCTAGCTTCACAGGTTGCGCAAAGTAAGGAGCATGCTCGCTATCGCCTTCAACATATGCACACTCGATCACGCCTTCTTCACCTTGAAGAGCACGAACTAGCGCTAGACCAAAGCGACATGCCGCCTGACCCATAGACAGAGTTGCACTACCGCCACCCGCTTTTGCTTCTACAACTTCTGTACCTGCGTTTTGGATACGCTTCGTCAGAGCTTCTACTTCTTCAGCTGTGAACTCAACACCTTCAACTTGAGAAAGTAGAGGAAGAATCGTTACGCCAGAGTGACCACCGATAACAGGCACGCGGATATCACCTGGATCTTTGTCTTTTAGCTCAGCTACGAATGTTTCTGAACGGATAACATCTAGCGTCGTTACACCAAACAGCTTGCGCTTGTCGTAAACGCCTGCTTTTTTCAACACTTCAGCAGCAATTGGCACCGTTGTGTTCACTGGGTTAGTGATGATACCTACACATGCTGTTGGACATACAACGGCAATCTTCTCTGCTAGCGATTTAACGATGCCAGCATTTACGTTAAACAGATCCGCGCGATCCATACCAGGCTTACGAGCCACACCAGCTGAGATTAGCACCACGTCCGCACCTTCAAGTGCAGGCGTTGGATCTTCACCAGCGTAACCTTTGATAGAAACTGGAGTTGGGATATGGCTAAGATCAGCAGCCACACCAGGAGTTACTGGAGCAATATCGTATAGGGCTAAATCAGAACCTGCAGGAAGACGGTTCTTAAGTAGAAGGGCCAGTGCTTGACCGATGCCGCCAGCGGCACCAATAACGGCTACTTTCATGTAGTTCTCCTTGAGAGTATTTCTCTTATAAACGTATTCGTAGGGTATTTTGTAACCAGCTGAAATAAAGCTATCGGAATCACAACTTGATTACAATCAATTAACGCCAGCTTTGCGACCTCGCGCAACTCACTGTTACCGTGCTACAAACAAAGGTCTGATTATTCTTTTATTCTGTTGAAATGACAAGAAATTCAACACAATAAATAGGTCAACAATTTCATACTTAAAGAATCCTATCCTGTTTAGGGTTTACAGTGATGGAATTAACATAATGTCGTGACTTTTTGGCACTGCATGAATATCTATGCGAGAATATGCAAAATTGCTGACCCTTGATAAGAGAATCATAACGACTATGCGCA
The DNA here is from genome assembly GCF_024181835.1 of Vibrio sp. Y29_XK_CS5. Taxonomy (NCBI): domain Bacteria; kingdom Pseudomonadati; phylum Pseudomonadota; class Gammaproteobacteria; order Vibrionales; family Vibrionaceae; genus Vibrio; species Vibrio sp. Y29_XK_CS5. The sequence goes on along the minus strand of NZ_JAMZAM010000003.1, from coordinate 301,582 downwards.
ATTCAGAAAAACAAGATAACTTAGTTCGCGCTTTTAAAGCCTTATTAAAAGAAGAGAGTTTTGGCTCACAGGGCGAAATCGTTGATGCACTAAAACAACAAGGTTTTGAAAGCATCAACCAATCTAAAGTCTCTCGCATGCTAACCAAGTTTGGTGCTGTCCGTACACGCAACGCAAAAATGGAGATGGTTTACTGTCTGCCTGCTGAGCTAGGTGTACCAACAGTGAGCAGCTCTCTACGCGAGTTGGTATTAGATATTGATCATAACGCCGCTTTGGTTGTCATTCATACAGGTCCAGGTGCTGCTCAACTGATCGCACGCTTGCTTGACTCTCTTGGCAAATCTGAGGGTATTCTTGGTGTCGTTGCGGGCGATGACACTATCTTCATTACCCCAACAATGCCAGTATCTACAGAACAACTGTTCAAATCTGTGTGTGAACTTTTCGAATACACAGGCTAAGTAACTGTTTGTGGGCTATGAAATTAATTGAATTTTGTAGCCCATTAAAAATGTAAATTTTTTGATTTTACAGCTTATTTTTCACCCGGCAATTTTGTGATCAACATCACGCTATTGGTTTTTTTAACACCTCTTCTCAAACTCATCATAAGTATTTGTTCTAGAAAGAATTAACTTACAAATTTATCTCCACTCTCAGTCGCAACATTTAGACTTATTCGCTATAACTTTTAACAATCGGATAATTTTCTGCCAATTTTTTGTTATGATTCGCTCGCTTTTTCAAACGATTGGATTGGAAAAGATGCCGTTTCCAAATAGGAAACTCCTGAAGTAATTTATGGTTATTTCCGGGTTAATAATGAATATAAGGAAGGGAAATTCATGGCATTTAACAAACTTCTTAAAGTAGGCGCTATCGCTGCAGCAGTTATGGGCGCAGGCGCAGTTAACGCTCAAGAGTTTATTACTATCGGTACTGGCTCTGTTACAGGTGTTTACTACCCTACTGGTGGTGCTATTTGTAAATTGGTAAACAAAGGTCGTAAAGATCACAACATTCGTTGTTCAGTAGAATCGACTGGCGGCTCAATTTACAACGTCAACACAATCCGTGCTGGCGAGCTAGACTTTGGTATCGTGCAATCGGATTGGCAGTACCACGGCTACAACGGTACGAGCAAGTTTGCTGAACAAGGTCCGTACAAAAAACTACGCGCAATGTTCTCTCTTCACACAGAACCTTTTAACATCATTGCACGTGCAGATTCTGGTATCGAAAACGTTAAAGACCTGAAAGGTAAACGTGTAAACATCGGTAACCCAGGTTCTGGCGACCGCGCAACAATGGGCGTAGTGATGGATGCTATGGGCTGGACTAACGACAGCTTCAAGCTAGCATCAGAGCTTAAAGGCTCAGAGCGTTCACAAGCTCTATGTGACAACAAGATCGACGCGTTCATCTACATGGTTGGTCACCCGAATGGTTCAATCAAAGAAGCAACAACCTCTTGTGACGCGAAACTGATCCCTGCGACAGGCCCAGAGATCGACAAGATCGTTGCTGAAAACCCTTACTACGCGTTTAGCACAGTACCTGCTGGTATGTACCGTGGTACAGACAAAGACGTAAACAGCTTTGGTGTTGCGGCAACAATGGTAACAACATCAGACGTTTCTGATGATGTCGCTTACAACGTGGCAAAAGCGGTGTTTGAAAACTTCGACACATTCAAACGTCTACATCCTGCATTTGCAAACCTGAAGAAAGAAGACATGGTGAAAGCTGGTCTTTCTATCCCTCTTCACCCAGGTGCAGTGAAATACTACAAAGAAGTAGGTCTGCTTAAGTAAGCAACTACTGACTTCAAGCTCAGGCAGAAACGGATCGCTTTCTGTCTGATTGAGTATGCTGGCGGGACAGCCCCATCAGCATACTTTGTTCAATTTGCTTTATGCAATCTGCCGATTTCTTTCGGAAGTCGCGCTCATACCTAAGAAAAAGAAAACGCACCTTTACCACTCTCATCGTTCAATGAGTTTAAGGGTTATCGCGGTTCAATCGAAAGCAAACTTCGCTCTATTCACTACACTGTTATAGCGAAGCGAGGTTCTCGAAACACAAAACAGACAGGACCATCAATAATAAGGAAAAAGTACATGGCGACGAACAACACTCCGTCACAAGATGTGCAAGAGATGGTGGCTCAGGCAGACACAGGTGCGCGTAGCCCAATGGGCTTGCAAGGTCGAATCCTATGGTTCGTACCACTGTGCTGGTCGCTATTTCAATTGTGGTATGCCTCTCCGCTACCATTTATTTTTAATTTTGGCGTACTCAATGACACTGAAGCGCGAGCAATTCATTTAACTTTTGCTACTTTTCTCGCTTTCACTGCTTATCCAGCAATGAAAAACTCTCCGCGTGATCATATCCCTTTGATTGACTGGATATTGGCACTAGCGGGCAGTTTTGCGGCAGCTTACATTTATATTTTCTACACTGAGCTTGCCGGCCGTTCAGGCGCACCAACCACTGTCGATATCGTGGTATCAGTCACTGGTATGGCATTGTTGCTTGAAGCAACACGTCGTGCACTTGGTCCCCCTTTGATGGTAGTTGCAGCCGTATTCCTGACTTACACCTTCGCTGGTCCATACATGCCAGATGTTATTGCTCATAAAGGCGCAAGCTTAAACAAAGCGATGTCGCATCTGTGGTTAACAACAGAGGGTGTATTCGGCGTAGCGCTTGGCGTATCAACGTCTTTCGTATTCTTGTTCGTACTGTTTGGTGCCATGCTAGAGCGCGCAGGTGCTGGTGCTTACTTCATCAAAGTTGCTTTCTCACTGCTTGGTCACATGAAAGGTGGTCCAGCGAAAGCCGCAGTGGTTGCATCAGGTCTATCCGGTCTAGTTTCAGGTTCATCCATCGCTAACGTAGTAACGACAGGTACGTTTACGATTCCATTGATGAAGCGAGTTGGCTTCCCTGGAACAAAAGCGGGTGCTGTTGAAGTTGCAGCCTCTACTAACGGTCAGCTCACACCACCTATCATGGGTGCAGCGGCATTCTTGATGGTAGAGTACGTCGGTATCTCTTACGTTGAAGTCATCAAAGCTGCTCTACTTCCAGCACTGATTTCTTACATCGCCTTGATTTACATTGTTCACCTAGAAGCATGTAAAGCTGGCATGACAGGGCTTCCTCGTCGCCACAACCCAACAATGCTACAAAGCCTATTGTCATTTACTGGCACTATTCTCGGTTTGTGCGTTATCAGTGCCTTGGTTTACTACGGTGTGGGTTGGACTAAAGACGTATTTGGCGATGCTGCTACAACCATCGTAACCATCGCGTTATTAATTGCTTACGTCGGTCTGGTGAAGATTTCAGCCAACCACGCCAAAGATGGTGCAATCGAAATTGATGCGGAACTCACTGAGGTCCCAGATCCAGGTCCAACAATTAAATCTGGCTTACATTTCCTATTGCCTATCGTCGTACTGGTTTGGTGTTTGACCGTTGAACGCTTTTCTCCGGGTCTATCGGCATTCTGGGCAACGGTATTCATGATCTTTATCTTGCTGACGCAACGCCCATTGATCGCATTACTGTCAAAACAAGGTGACTTGGTTGAACAAACTAAAGACGGCTTTGTTGACCTCGCAGAGAGCTTGGTGTCAGGCGCACGTAACATGATCGGTATTGGTGTCGCAACAGCAGCGGCAGGCACTGTAGTTGGTGTGGTCACCCTTACTGGTATTGGCTTGGTGATGACAGACTTCGTCGAGTTCATCTCTGGCGGTAGTGTCATACTCATGCTGCTGTTTACTGCGGTTATCAGTTTGATTCTGGGTATGGGTCTGCCAACAACTGCCAACTACATCGTTGTATCAACACTAATGGCACCGGTTATCGTAACTCTAGGGGCAGCTCATGGCTTGATCATCCCACTGATTGCGGTGCACTTATTCGTGTTCTACTTCGGTATATTGGCTGACGATACCCCTCCAGTAGGTTTGGCTGCATTTGCAGCTGCTGCAATTGCCAAGTCAGATCCGATTCGTACTGGTATTCAAGGCTTTACCTACGATATTCGGACTGCGATCCTGCCATTTATGTTCGTCTTCAACACTCAACTTCTATTGATGGGGATCGACACTTGGTGGCACTTAGCGCTGACCGTAATCTCTTCAATCATTGCCATGTTGATTTTCTCTGCGGCGACGCAAGGTTGGTGGTTCACACGTAACAAATGGTGGGAAACGGTCCTACTATTAGTATTAACGTTCTCTTTCTTCCGCCCTGGTTTCTGGTGGGACATGCTCTACCCAGCGAAAGTTCTTTCCCCTGGTGTTGAGATAGCTCAAATCACAGAAGGGCTAAATGTAGGAGAATCCCTAGAGTTACGTGTCGCTGGTGAAAACTTAGAAGGCGATTACATAGAGAAAACGGTACGTCTTCCGTTCGAAGATAAAGCGGCAACCGCTGAAGAGCGTATTTCTTCAATGGGTCTAATGCTGACCGAGAACGACGGCAAAATGATCGTAGACATGGTTGAATTTGGCAGCCCGGCAGAATCTTCTGGTATCGACTTCGATTGGGAGATCAAATGGGTAGTTCAAGACGCCGATCGACCGATGAAAGAGTGGGTATTTATCCCTTGTTTGATGATTTTGCTGGTACTTGCCCTGAACCAAAAACGTCGTGCTCGTAAGGAACAGTTGAGCGCATAACCGATTTGGCCTCGAGGATACGGGGCCTTAATGAGAGACATTGAATGTACAAACAAATTCTTGTTCCGGTTGATCTAAATGACCAAGGCTTTTCTGACCGCGCCGTTGAATTGGCGGTATGGCAGGCGAAGCAAGCCAATGCTGAAGTGCACCTGCTGACAGTATTGCCAGGCATCCATATGTCAATGGTCGCGAGTTACTTCCCGAAAGATGCCGCTGCAAAAATGAAGCAAGACGTAAAGCAGCAGCTAAAAGCGTTTGCTGATCAGCATATGGACGACGAAGTGATTTACAAAGTGCATGTTGCGGAAGGTAAAGCTTACGCAACCATCTTAGATTACGCAGAACGTTTAGGTGCAGACCTTATCATTATGCCAAGCCACAAACGTTCGAAGATCAACAAAGTGATGCTGGGCTCTGTAGCGAGTAAAGTAGTAGAGAACTCACCAATCAACGTTATGGTGGTGAAGCCTCAAGGCTAACGCGCTCATTCAAACTCAAAATGAAAGAAAAGGTTGATGCTCGCATCAACCTTTTGTTTTTCTAACGCCTAATTCATCAAAGATAAACGGCGCTCTACCCTGCCGCTCGCACAAACGCTGTTAAAACATCGCTAGAGTGCGATACCGCTAATTCATCAATGTGACCTGACGCTTCGACCTGACCACCGGCGACAAAAGCAAAATGACTCGCAATCGCTCTCGCATCACTCAAATGGTGCGTCACCATTAACACGGTAATACCACGATCAGTCGCAAGCTGTTTCACCAGTGTCAGCATCTCTTCACGCAGCACGGGGTCAAGTGCAGAAAAAGGCTCATCGAGTAGCCACATCGGATGCGGCTGAACAAAGCAACGCGCAAGAGCAACACGCTGGCGCTGACCGCCAGAAAGATGTTCAGGTAAACGGTCCAGATACTCAGCAACACCCACTTGCATTGCTGCTTGCTCGACAAGAAGCTTTTGGTCTGTCGTGAGCTTTAACCCCGGATGCAAACCCAAACCGATGTTGTCTCTTACTGAAAGATGAGCGAACAGATTGTGTTCTTGAAACAACATTGAAAACGGACGCAGATACGGCTCTTTACTCACGATAGACTCACCATCAACCAAGATATCGCCTAGGTCAGGATTAATGAATCCAGCAACCAAAGCGAGCAACGTTGATTTACCTGCACCGCTCGGTCCCATCAGCGACACGATTTGTCCGCGTTTAATCTCTAAATCAAAGCGAAATAGCTCACGTTGATAGGTGTACTGAACATCATCCAACACTAGCATTACGCTCTCTCCTTCGTTTTCAATACTTTTTCAATCAAAGCAAAACAACCTACGCTGAGTAACAATAAAGTAACGGATACTACCGCTGCCGCATCCATTTGATAACTGCCCAGTAGTTGGAATAAATACAGCGGTAAGGTTCTAAATTCTTGCCCGCCAAACAAGGCGATCGCACTTAAGTCACCAATCGCAAACATAAAGCTGATAGCAAAAGCATGTGCAAACGGCTTACGCAGTGCTTGCCACTCCACGACTTTAAATCGTTGCCAACCACGCATACCTAAGCTGGCACACACGTACTGATATTGCTGCTCAATGTGCAACATGGGTTGAGATAAAGTTTTAATGACATAAGGCAATGCCATCAAGCCGTTAACCAAAATAACGACAAAAAACGCTAAGCTGAATACATCGGTAAACGATCGTAGTAACAGGAACAATCCCGTACTGATCACCAATCCCGGCGTTACTAAGATAATGGTTCCGATAAGCTCGATTTGGTCGGCGCGAGTGTTTTTGCACTGCAATCGCCAACGTCGGCTGGTCAGTAAAATCGACACGCCAGCAGCAACAGCAAGAGAGCTCGCGAGAACAGCGACTTTGATTGAATTAAGCAACGCGGACCAAAAACGCTCATCGGTTAATACCGTCCCAACTTGTTGGTTGATCCCACTGAACACCACCATCAAAAGAGGCGGTATTACTAGTAAAAAGGCACCTATGATCCAAAAGCTATCCCAAGCTTTTGACCACCCATGATCCTTCGTTAAATATTGCTGTACTGATATACTGCCAGCGCTTACTGGTACTGGCTTCGTCAACTTCTGTACGCCAATTGCTAACAAGCCACATAACAGCATTTGCCATAGTGCCAAAAGTGCCCCTGCCTGCAGATCAAAATCGAACTTAATTGCCTGATAAATGGCAAGCTCAATAGTGGTCGATTTCGGTCCTCCACCCAGCGCCATCACGGTGGCAAAGCTGGTAAAGCAAAGCATGAACACTAAGCCGCTTACGTGTGGTAATTGCTGCCTTAGGCGTGACCATTCCACCCAGCGGAATTTGTCCCAATGGCTCATTCCAAGGTGCGCGCACAGTTTATGTTGCTCTGCGGGGATCGACTCTAATGCTTGCAAAAGTAGGCGCGCCGCATAGGGCATATTGAAGAACACATGCGCAAGTAAAATTCCGTTCAGACCATAGATGGAAAACGGCAGCTCAGCGTCGATACTTTTTAGCCATTGAGCCAATAAGCCGCTATTACCGTAAATCGCCAATAAGCCAAATACACCGACCAACACAGGCAGAACTAAGGTAGACGCAAACAACTTTAATAGTAGAGACTTACCATAGAACTCACGTCGAGAAAGCGCGTGCGCCACAGGGATCGCCAAACCGACACTCAAAATCGTAGAGAGGAAAGCTTGGTAAAAGCTGAACTTGGTGACGTGCTGATAGTATGGATCTACCCACACTATAGACACATCAAGAGAAGGCGCTTGGACAATCAAAGCACCTAGGGCAGAAATAACAAAGGTCGCGATAATCATCGCGACCCCTAACCCTATTTTCGGAACAGAATTCAAAAGTAGAACCTATCTTAGAACGTCAATGCGCTTTGCCATTCACGAATCCAAGTCTTGCGCATTTTTGCTACTTCGTCTGCACTAAAGCTCAATGGTTTACTTGGTACGCTTAAGGTTTCAAAGCCTTTTGGTAATTCAACGTCAGTCACTGGGTACATCCAGTTGCCTGTTGGCATTGCCGATTGGAACTCATCACTCAAGATGAAATTCATAAACTCATCAGCAAGTTCCGCATTCTTTGAGCCTTTAACCTTAGCCGCTACTTCTACTTGCATGTAGTGACCTTCAGAAAAATCTGCGCTCGCATATTTCGCATCATCTTCTGCAATCAAATGGTACGCGGGAGAAGTCGTGTAAGACAGCACGAGATCGGACTCACCGTTCAAAAACATCGAGTAAGCTTCTGACCAGCCTTTCGTAACCGTAACTGTTTTCGTTGCCAGTTGCTTCCACGCTTGAGTCGCATCATCGCCGTAGATGGACTTCATCCACAGCATCAAACCTTGACCCGGCGTCGAAGTACGAGGGTCTTGGTAAATCACTTTCAGATCATCACGCTCTTCCACTAGCTCTTTCATGCTTTTTGGAGGATTCGCCAACTTCTCCTTGTTGTACACAAACGCAAAGTAGCCGTAATCGTACGGTACGAAGGTCTTATCATCCCAACCATTAGGCAAGGTCGTCTTCGATGTATCAACATTGTGCTCAGCCAGAAGCCCAGTCTTTTTCGCTTCCGCCATCAGGTTGTTATCCAAACCTAACACGATATCCGCTTTGCTATTGTTTCCTTCCAAGCGAAGGCGGTTAAGGATTGAAACACCGTCATCCAGAGCAACGAAATTAACGTCGCAACCACATTTGGCTTCGAACGCTTTTTCAACTTTAGGACCAGGTCCCCAATCGGCAGCGAAAGAGTCGTAAGTGTAGACAGTTAGGGTGTTTTCAGCGGCAAACGCTGAAGTAGAAGTGATGGCTGCAAGGGCAATCAGACTAAGAGTGGTTTTCACTGCTCGCTCTCCATTTGCATTAGTAAACATGAGTTGAGCGGCACAGGGTTGAGGCGGTATCTAGGACTTCCAATATCCAGACTCAATTCCTACGCCAGCATTATCTGGTTCAGGTAATACGGGTCCCTGTTTGCTCAACAACGTTAAGCGATTAGGTCTCAGCACCCAATGGTATTGATAAGGTCAATGCCAAATGGGTTTGCTCCCCGATGAGTTGGATGGATTGTAAAGGTCTTTTATTGATTACACAATCAACGTTGGTCATAACCCCAACGTGGCACCAAGCCTTGCTCAATGCCCAAGTGATCAAGAATTCTCGCCACCATAAAATCCACTAAGTCTTCAATACTCTTTGGTTGATGATAAAAACCAGGAGCCGCAGGCATAATGGTGACGCCCATCTGAGAGAGCTTGTGCATGTTTTCAAGATGCAGCGTAGAGAAAGGCGTTTCACGCACCACAAGTAATAACTGTCCGCGCTCTTTCATTACCACATCCGCAGCGCGTTCAATCAAGTTATCCGACATGCCATGTGCAATGGCCGCAACACTCCCCGCAGAACATGGGCACACTACCATTTGCTTTGGTGCAGCAGAGCCCGATGCTACCGGAGAGAACCAATCGTCTTTGCCACAAACGGTGATGTTATCTGGATTGCAGTTGAGATGCTCAACTAACGCCTTTTGTGCCGCTTCAGGGCCGCTTGGTAATTTCAGATCATGCTCGGTTGCCATTACTACACGTGCAGCCGAAGAGATCAGCACATACACGTGATAATCCGCGGCAACCAAGCATTCAAGAAGACGAAGCCCATACGGGGCACCAGAGGCGCCCGTTAGTGCTAATGTGATGGCTTTTTTAGGGGTTACTTTTTGCTGCATAGATGTCATTAAGCTTTTTGTTTAAGTTGTTGCAGAAGCTTGCCGTGGATACCACCAAAGCCACCGTTACTCATTACGAGGATTTGATCACCCGGCTGCGCTTGCTCTACGATTTTTGCGACAAAGCTGTCCATCTCTGCATCCACAAAAGCAGGTTGTTTACACTGGTCTGCAATCTCTTGTACCGACCAATCAATGTTGTCTGGTTGGAAGAGGAACACCTCATCAGCACTGTGCAATGAAGCCGCCAAAGTATTTTTATGAACGCCGCGCTTCATCGTCGCAGAGCGAGGCTCTAAAACGGCAAGGATACGTTTTTCGCCAACCTTGTTACGTAAACCACCCAATGTCAGTTCAATCGCCGTTGGATGATGAGCAAAATCATCATAAACCGTCACGCCTTGCTCTTCTCCTTTGAGCTCCAAGCGACGTTTGGTGTTAATAAAGCGACCGAGAGCCTGACAAGCCAGTTCTGGTGCCACACCGACATGGCGTGCAGCTGCGATGGCCATCAAAGCGTTATCCACGTTGTGGTCACCAACAAGCTCCCAATCTACGACGCCTACTTTCTCACCTTGCAGCGACACTTCAAATTTCGAGCCATCAACAACCAGTTTGTGTGCTTGCCAATCACCATCGACACCAGAGAACTGCTTTTCTGTCCAACAACCACGCTCGATCACATCTTGCAGCGACTGATCTTGCTTCGGAGCCAAGATCAAACCGTTCCCCGGAACAGTACGCACCAAATGATGGAATTGACGCTTTATCGCCTCTAGATCGTCAAAGATGTCTGCATGATCGAACTCAAGATTATTCATGATCAGTGTGCGTGGGTGGTAATGAACAAACTTAGATCGTTTGTCGAAAAAAGCACTGTCATATTCGTCTGCTTCGACGACGAAGAACATACTTTCACCCAAGCGAGCTGACACACCGAAGTTACCTAACACACCACCAACAAGAAAACCTGGTTGGTAACCGCAATCTTCTAAGATCCACGCCAACATACTTGAAGTGGTGGTTTTACCATGGGTACCCGATACCGCTAGAACCCAGCGATCGTGCAATAAGAACTCTTGTAACCATTGTGGGCCAGAGGTGTAACGCATATTGGTATTCAGCACATGCTCAACACATGGGTTACCACGGCTCATCGCGTTACCAATCACCACAAGATCTGGTTGAGGGTCAAGTTGAGAAGGGTCAAAGCCTTCAATAATTTCAATACCTTGAGACTCCAACAGGGTACTCATTGGTGGATAAACATTGGCATCCGAACCCGTCACTTTATGACCTAGCTGACGCGCTAAAATTGCCGCACCGCCCATAAACGTGCCGCAGATACCCAAGATATGAATGTGCATAAACTTAACCTTGTAATGCGTTCTTTAATCCTTTCATTATCGTGATAACCACCAGAAAAGCGAGAGCCTTTCGCTGTGTTCTTGCAGTCTCTTTCACAAATCTGACAGGGCTTAGCACTGACTGACCAAGCATTAACCAAGTGACAGACTTCTTATGCAATAAGACAAATAAATTGAGATCTCAGTCGGTTACTTCATTACCATTAATAAGATCCACGTCATAAACTTACATCTAGCGCAATCGTTTAACATCCATAAAGAGATGACCCCATTGCGCGACACCCCCAACGAAATGAAAAATGTAAGGATAAACCATGTCAGGACTGCGCACCCTAGGCGAATTCATTGTTGAGAAACAAGCGGATTTCCCCCACGCTAGCGGTGATCTTTCATCTCTCTTAGCTTCCATTCGTTTAGCTGCAAAAATTGTTAACCGTGAAATTAACGCGGCAGGTCTTGGTGATATCACCGGCGCTGTAGGTACGGAAAACGTACAAGGCGAAGATCAGCAAAAGCTTGATGTATACGCGAACGACAAGTTCAAAGCAGCACTCGAAGCACGTGACCAAGTGTGTGGCGTTGCAAGTGAAGAAGAAGATGAAGCGGTTGCGTTCAACAAAGAACTCAACCAAAACGCAAAATACGTTGTACTAATGGACCCACTCGATGGCTCATCAAACATCGATGTGAACGTATCAGTCGGTACGATTTTCTCTATTTACCGTCGAGTTTCTCCTATTGGTACCCCACCAACAGAAGAAGACTTCCTACAGCCTGGTCACAAACAAGTGGCAGCGGGCTACGTGATTTACGGCTCATCTACTATGTTGGTTTACACCACAGGTAATGGCGTAAACGGCTTCACTTACGATCCATCGATTGGCAGCTTCTGTCTTTCTCATGAAAACATGATGATCCCAGAAGACGGCAACATCTACTCGATCAACGAAGGTAACTACATCCGCTTCCCGCAGGGCGTGAAGAAGTACATCAAGTACTGTCAGGAGAATGTGCCTGAAGATGGTCGCCCATACACTTCTCGCTACATAGGCTCACTGGTTGCGGACTTCCATCGTAACTTGCTTAAAGGCGGCATTTACTTGTACCCAAGCACGCAAAGCCACCCTCAAGGCAAACTGCGTCTGTTGTACGAGTGCAACCCAATGGCATTCTTGATTGAGCAAGCTGGCGGTCTGGCATCTGACGGTGTAAACCGCATTATGGATTTGAAACCAACCGAACTGCACCAGCGTGTGCCTTTCTTTGTGGGTTCAAAGAACATGGTCAACAAAGTCGAAGAGTTTCTTGAGCTGAATCGCGAAGAAGACTAATTTCAGACCTTTGTCCAACGCGGCAGGTGTTTACCTGCCGCGTTTTTGTCGTTAAAGTGAACTGCGTAAATGTTAGCCAGATTAAGCCTCTCAACGCTTAATCCTCAATGAAAAGGAATATTCAAATGAGCTTAAACAACGTACCAGCAGGTAAATCTTTGCCTGAAGATATCTATGTCGTTATTGAAATCCCAGCTAATGCGGATCCAATCAAATACGAAGTAGATAAAGACACTGGTGCTGTATTTGTCGACCGTTTCATGTCTGCGCCAATGTTCTACCCATGTAACTACGGCTATGTGAACAACACCCTTTCTCTAGATGGCGACCCAGTGGACGTACTGGTTCCGACCCCTTACCCATTAATGCCAGGTTCTGTGATTCGCTGCCGTCCAGTCGGTGTATTGAAGATGACGGATGAATCCGGTGAAGATGCGAAAGTCTTCGCTGTACCGCACTCTAAAATCTCAAAAGAGTACGAAGGCATTCAAGATGTTGACGATATTCCAGAGCTACTCAAAGCCCAAATCACACAGTTTTTTGAACGTTACAAAGAGCTTGAAGCAGGTAAGTGGGTGAAAGTGGATGGTTGGGCAGATGTGGCTGCCGCAAAAGCAGAAATCCTAGAATCTTACGAGCGTGCGAAAAACAAGTAATTGCGAACGCCAGAAAGCAAAAGAGCTGCAAATTAGCAGCTCTTTTTTGTTATATCATTTTGACTAATACTCGCCAGCGGTAGAAGTTCGACCCGATTCATAATTTTGTTTGAAAAACGGGTCAATATCATCACAAATGCCAAAGTAAGGCATATCTCGTACGCCAAGCATATAAGCACTTTGCTCACAGTACTCTTTTTTACCTTCTTGGTAACCAGATTGATAAGCCATGATCAGTTCCGGTGTAGCACGATTTGTATCATCAAGCTTGACGATACGGTCTTCCGATAATTCAATCAGACCATCGAGAGCAGATTGCTTACCGAAGTCCTGCCAATCTGTTACGTTCACTGAATCTGGTAACCTTGTTTGCGCACAAGCGGTGAGAAAAAGCAGCATGGCGCCGATGATGATGGATCTCATAAGTTCTCCTTGGGCTTATACAAAAGACCGTCGGAAACTCACTTTCATACTCCTTTATCGAGTACTCATTCGACAGTCATACACTTTCACTACAAATGCTTACGCGTACTCGCGGAGTATGGTTCACACTCTCTGACACCAATCACCAGATGCAATCTCTTCACTCAACTGCTCAGTGTCTTGATACAAGTAGATCCAAGCTTGGCCAAAAGGTGTAGTAATGCTTTCTCGACGATACTCAACCGGTACGTCTTCTAACTTATCAAGTTCCTGCAGCGTGTCATTATCAATCAAATAAACTTCGCCCTGTATCGCATTTTGTCCGACCGACAAAGCCGGGTAAGGACCTAAATCATACAGAGCGAATTGGGCATCTGTTTCATGGTGACCAAGAAACTCAGCAGTGCTTAAAAAGTGATGATTGCACTCTCCTTTGCGCAAAGTTCCATACACAAACACTAAATGTTGCATAGCCGCTCCTTCTGCTTACAAGCTAAGTTTAGTTGAATTCGAATTGATAGAGCAGGTCAACAGCACTATCAACACCTGAAACTGCCTCTAGGTACAAGTCTTTCATCAAACGATAACGCACTGTGAACTCACCTAATGAGGTAAAAATACCCACACCATATTTCACCTGTAAACCAGGAAGAATATAGCCGCTCACCGTTACTTGAGAGTCGTCACCTGAACCTGCAGTATCCAGTTGCAGATCTTGTACGCCAAAGGCTTCGCCGATTTCACCTACGACTTTACCGCTCTTCGCTAAACTCAAGCCAATAAGGGTCGTCGTCATCGCATTACCGCCCGATTCTGCATCGATATCTTGACCTCGCAACAGGTAAGAAAGTGCATTCGCTTGCGGCATTGCCGGATCAGAGAAGATTTCCACCGTAGGATCACTTGCAGGACCAGTCACACGCACACCCGCTGTCACATCATCTTGCGTGTTGTCCGGATTACGAATCGCTTTGATCGAGACATAAGGCTGATCCGCAGGTCCATTCATCATGATCTTACCTTCTTGGATGACCAAGTCTTGCCCAAATGAGCGATAAGAACCGTCAATGATGTTCACCTCACCGACAATAAACGGACCTTTGTCTTTTTGCGTCACGTTGAGGTTACCTTGCAAATCACCTTTTAGACCAAACGCAGACAACTGGAAATCATCGCCGATTTTGATGTTAATGTTGGTTTCAACGTTAAACGGCAACGCTTGCTCACCATCAACAGGCTGCATGTCTTTGTTCAAAATGACTGTGTCGCTTGAAACACCAACCGCACTTGGTGGCAGTTCATCAATTAAGATACGTCCCCAAGGTAGATTAATACTGCCTTCGACCTTGGCAAGTTGAGGCGTCACATCAATAGTCATATCCGGTTTGACTTTGATTCTCACCATCGGTGGCATATCCACTTTAAGCTCTTCAGCGAACACACGAGCCTTAGTGTGCCAATTTTCTAGGTCACGCCAATCAGCATCGCCTTTAATCTCTAGCTTGCCATCTGGCGTAATGATCCCAGCGTCTAAATCAGCTTGATGACCTTTAAAGTTAATCGCCACTTGTCCTGAATTGATATCAATTGGCGTAACTTCACCTTGCAGTTTCATTTGATCAATCAAGAACTGACCATTCACCTTTGGATGCATCACATCACCAGATAGAGCAAGGTCAGTGTTCATGTTGGCTTTAAACAGGCTGTATTCGCCAATCAGGGGCGCTAAAAAGTCCAAGTGGAATGTCGATAGCGACACCTTACCGTCAATCGTCGGCTTCTCGGACGACACATCATTCAGGGCGACTTTACCAGACAAATCACCGTTATCCGTTACATCAAGCAACCACTCAGCATCTAGCTTATCTTGTGCCAACTTGGCTTTAAAACTCACACTTTCCCAACCGACTTTCACTGGTTGTTCTAGCGTTTGTTCTACCTGACCTTTTGGCATATCGACATTCACCGTGACTTCCGGTTTCATGTCTGGCGCCCATTTCGCGAAAGCATTCGCGTTCACAGAACCTTGCAGTTTGGTTTCTGGCGGTAAGAATTGTTTGATTTGGTCGAAGTCAAAGTTAGTGATTGCTAACTTCGCCTCACCGCTTTTACCAACGCTGATGTCTTCACTTAAACACACGCTTGATTTTGACTGTAACCAACAGTGTGCTTGCACATCAGCAATCTGCTTGTCGATGTTCACTTTGACTGCCGTCGACTTTTGCAATACCCATGGACCTTGAGGCGTGCTCAGCGTTAAGCGGCGTAGTGCACCATCCCAAATCATTTCTGGCTTTTGCTTAAAGGTGCCTTCGATCTCTAAACTGCTCGAAACAATGTCTGAAACCACGTCGAGTGTCAGTTGGTGTAGCTTTTCATCGCCACTCACTTCCAAATCTGCACTGTCAATTTTAATGTCGTCGTAGGTGATGTTCTTCGCAATTAGGCTAACATCGGCTTTTGGCGCAGGCAGTGGTGTAACATCCCCTTTTAGAGTGATGGTTTCCACCTTGGCTTGCTGCTGCCAATTCAGCTGGTTCAGCGCGAGATCTAAATTAATGTCCGGCTGTTTCAAACTGCCGCGAAGAGCAACCGTACCATTCATCTTACCAGCAAGATCCGGTACGCTTTTCGCAAAATCAGGGAAATTAACATCAACATCCATCAAGATTTGTTTGTCGATTTTACCCTTTGCTCGCAAAGAGTTGGGACCATGTGACAAAGCTAAACCTTGCGTGTTCAATTGAATATCTTCACCTTTACCGTTCTTATCTGAGGCTTCTAATTGACCTTCGATATGCAAAGGGTAGCCACGTAAAATACCGTCAATATCCAATTTAGGTAGACTCACTTGCCAGCCACCTTGTGCGGTTAATGACCCCGACGTCGACAAGCTACCACTGATATCGCCTTCCGCTTCTTCCCACTGTAAGCCCGGTTGAATATTTTTTAAGTTCAGATCGGCTTGCCAGTTGATAGGTGCAGCCCAATTCGCCATGACTTTACCAGCAAGCTCACCACCCAGCGTTTTGACAACTAAGCTGTCTAAGTCAATCTGTTCTAAAGTACCTTTACCGTTTAACGCCACATCAACTGCTGGAATATCTTTACCAGACGCCTTAGTTTCCAAGGCAACCGTGTAACCTTGTAAAGAGCCTTTCGCTGCAAGACTCGGGACCGATACTTGGTAATCACTCTTACCACTCAATGGCCATTGCGCCTCAACATCTTTCAATTTGATATCAAACGGCAACTCAGACTTAAGAGGTTGAATTTGCCCCTGAATCTTGGCTTTCACCAAATCAGATAACGTGGCATCCAGTGATAAATCACCAACCGAGCCAGATGCCGTCAGTGACAATTTCTGACCTTTTACATCCGCTTGTTTAACCAATGCGTCAATTTGGGCTTGAATTGGGTAGTCACCTGATAATGTCACTTGAGTGCTTAACTGCCCTTTCACTTCTGGCATGTCAAGCTCAAGGGTTTTGACATCAACTTGGTCACCCCCCGCTTTGGCTTCTAACCCTAAATGATGAACGATAACCGGTGTGTCGCCAGCCAACTTAAAGTCGTGAATATCGAGGCGCTGTGCTTCAATATTAAGCGGAATCCAGACTTCAGGTAGAGCGATACCATTTGATTCAGGCTTAACGTCTAACTTCTGTTCATCAGGCTTTGAACCTTTGTTAGCAGCAACATTTTCTGCACCTTGCTGCGATGGCTTTTTAGACGCGTCTGAATTGAGCGATGTTGACGACTGGACTTCCGCGTCTTGCTCAACTTGAGCTTGATGGTTCGTTTTAGTGTCTTGAACTGGCGGCTGTTCCACACCCTCTTCACTTGGTGCAAGTGCCACATTAATGGTTTTCAATGCCGTAGGGGCAATCACCAAACGATCACCTTGCATTGATAATGCGGTTGAAAAATCTTGCCAATCAATCTTATTCCCCAAGATATTCAGATTGATATCATTAAAGCTGACTTTATTGACAAAAATAGGCACTGGCGTACTGATAGAGCGCAATGGTGGCGTTTCTTCTTCAGGCTCGTCAGATGCCGGAGGGAGCTCTGGCATCTGAAAGTTCACCCCTTTCAGTGCCAGCTCATCGACACACACTTTCGGATCGAAGAAGCAACGGAAGTTGATAGCAAGCGTTACGCTTTCAACCTTAGCATCGACATGTAAGGATTCATCGACAAAGCTGACGTTACGTAAAGCAAAACGCGGAAAAAGCGAACCTTGAACTTCTTCCACTTTGAGTTGCGGTAAGGCTTTCTCTGCCCCCCACAGCGCAAGTTTTAAACCCGGATGGGTGAAAAGCAATGTGCCAACAAAAACCGTCAGCAGCAATAATAGACTCAGCAGACCGATTGAGAGCCATTTCGTCCACTTCAGAGTTGTTTTGATCATAGTTCAGGCCCCAACGAGAAGTGAATGCGGAATTCTGGATCAGGCTCGGAGTCGAGCCCCCAAGCAAAGTCAAAGCTCACCGGACCAACCGGTGACGCCCAGCGGATACCAACACCCGCACCAGCCTTCCATTCTGGGGTTTCATTAAATGCATCACCAATATCGTAGAAAGCAGCGCCCCACCAGTTGCCGTAGACACGGTATTGATATTCAAGGGTGCTGGTCACCATATACTTAGCACCCGTCAATGCACCACTGGCATCTTTCGGTGAGATAGACTCATAGCCATAACCACGAATGTTGTTATCACCACCAGCAAAGAAACGTAGTGATGGCGATAGTTTTTCAAATTCATCCGTAATGTTGGCACCGCCCTCTAAACGGAACAAACCACGGTGGTTTTGGCCAATACCGCGAATCCAAGATGTGCGTCCTAACAAGCGCAGTACTCGTGTTTCTGACAGCAAAGCAGTATCGCCATATTCAACGGTCACACTCTGCTTATCCCCCCACATTGGCATATTGCCACCACGGGTCCGGGTTCGAGAAAAAGAAGCACCAGGCAAGACAAATTGCACACCATCTTCTTGCAAACCTTGCGAGAAGTTTTCGTACAGGTGGCGAACATACAAAGTCTTATGCCAACCACCGTCGGTGATCCAGTGGCGTTCTACCGCAAGATTCGATTCCAAACTTTCGGTATCTCGGTTATCAAGATGCTTGAGACCAAACTGCAATTGGTAGTATTCGTGTAGAACGTCATCAAGAGGGATTTTGTAGCCTGCTGTGATAGTTTGTTCAGGCTTGGAAAGAGAAAGAGCAGTATCAAAACTATGACCACGTGCGCTTACCCACGGTTTTTTCCATTTCAGCGTACCGCGAACACCCGTGTCGGTCGAATAACCAATACCAGTCTCAAGTTGGTTTTTAGCTGCAGGGGCAAGTGAGACTTTGATTGGCAGCTCGCGACCATCGTCTAGCTTACTTAAATCTGGCTCAACAAATACTGACGAAAACCAATCGGTATTAGACAGGTTTTGGTTGTATTCCCCAACTTCTGAAACCAAATAAGGTTCACCAGTTTTAAATGGACGCAGAGACTCAACACGGTCTTCCCAAATCTGACTTCCAAAAATCTCCACCGAACCAAAGTGATAACGGATACCACTGTCATAATGAAGACGCACATTCGCTTCGTTAAGTTCGGGAACCACCTCAAGACGGCTTAAAGTGAAATCTCCATTAAAGTAACCACGTTGCAACGCTAAGTTACGAATACTTGATTTCAAGCTGTCGTATTCACCTTGATTTAAGATGCGTCCTACCTTCAATGGTGATTTTTCAAGAAGCTTAACGAATGCTTCGTCTTGGTTTGCCTCACCTGAAATCACCACATCCATAAGTTTCACCCTTACAGGCTCACCCGGTTGGACATTGACGATCAATTCATCATTATCTTTCGTAATAGTGTATGAAATTTTCGCATGATAATAGCCGAGCGCATTGAGCGCTTCAGTGATACTTTGTTCCAATCGCGCCTGAAAACGCAGGGACGTGGAATAATCGTCTTCAGGAATGGAAGACAAATAAGCGTTCACATTATCTTCTAGCGCACCATCGATCCCTTTAATTTTTAAGGAAACATCGGCATAAGCGCTATGAGAAAAGGCAAGTAGGCTGACAATGATCGGAGTAGCTTTTCTTATCATGCTTTTTAGCTGGACGAGGTTAAATAAACGTAAACAATAATAACGCCAAATAAAGGCTAAGTCTGTAATATTAATAGGTTTAACGCGGTCTATGTCATCACAACATCATATTCAGACTGAATAGATTTTTTCGCAAAATTAAGACACGTATTAAAGGACAAATACCATGCTCAACAAACAGACAATGATCAGTATAGAAGATGCACTGCCCGGTAGAGAGGCATCAATGCAGATCGACGACACTCATTTTGTCAATCAATCGAGTTTAACGGCGCAGCCACAAGCTAACCAGCAACAGATTTTGTTTGGCATGGGATGCTTTTGGGGAGCTGAACGCCTGTTTTGGCAACTCGATGGCGTGATCTCAACATCGGTCGGTTACGCTGGCGGTTATACTCCAAATCCAACTTACGAAGAAGTCTGCTCTGGAAAAACCGGACACACAGAAGTTGTTCGTGTCGTATTCGATGAAGCGGTAATTTCTGTAGAGCAGTTACTTGCGGCATTCTGGGAAAAACACGACCCAACTCAAGGTATGCGTCAAGGCAACGATTTGGGTACTCAATACCGCTCAGCGATCTACACCTACTCTCAAGAACAACAAGATGCCGCTGAAAAATCAAAAGCTCAATATCAACAAGCACTGCAAGAAGATCAACATTCAGCAATCACTACAGAGATCCAAGCAGCAGGTCCTTATTACTTTGCTGAAACTTACCACCAGCAATACCTAGCGAAGAACCCTAACGGTTATTGTGGTTTAGGTGGTACGGGCGTGTGCTTCCCACCAAGCCTACAAAGTTAACCACAACGAAAAAGAGCGACAAAAGTCGCTCTTTTACAATTCTTGTCATCACACTGGAAGAGATAAAATCGCTTGGTTTACTTCTCTAAATACAGAGAGTTGCTTGGGATTTTTGACATCAGGTAATAGCACTTTTCCGTTGTCAAAACGGAACTCACCAATACCTGCAATTGAGAATTGACCTTTGAATAAAGTCTTAACGAAACGCGCCACCTGACGTGGACGGTAAACAGCAAACTCACGTAGCATAACCAACCTCAACATCCTTTTGAGAAAACACCGATTGCTCTTTCCTTGGCAACCTTTATGCGCAATTTGCGACGAACTTCATTCTATCAAATTCCAACGTGAACGCAACATTATTAGATGGCATACGTTAAATAATTGTTATGTCGGGTTCTACATTTTTATGCACCGTACGTATATACTTGGTGAGTCTCACAACCCATATGGAACATAACAACATGAAAACTAAGACTCTCCTCCCTCTTCTACTCGCTCTTGCTCCAGGTCTGGCTCTGGCTCATAACCTATCTATTGGTGAGAGTGTACCCGCAGCAAAAGTCGATGCTTATGGTGAAATCGTACTGCAAGGCGAAGGTGTCGCTTACCAGCCTTGGGCAACTCAAAACATGCTGGGTAAAGTTCGTGTCATTCATGCAATTGCAGGACGCAGCAGCTCAAAAGCGATGAACGCACCACTAATGACAGCGCTAACTGAAGCGAAATTCCCAGAAGACGCTTACCAAACGACTACCATCATTAACCAAGATGATGCTGTTTGGGGAACAGGTTCATTTGTAAAATCATCGGCGCAAGACAGCAAACAAGAATTCCCTTGGTCTTCAATGGTGCTGGATGAAAACGGTGTTGTGGCAAACACATGGGCACTGCAAGAAGAAAGCTCTGCTATCGTAGTCCAAGATAAGCAAGGTAAGATTTTGTTTGTAAAAGAGGGCGCATTAACGCCTGACGAAATCACTCAAGTGCTTGGCTTAATCAAACAGAATATTTAGATCTGTTGATATATACCCAAGTAACCTCGAGATGCTTGGGTATACAGCTCTCCGCTCATTACACACTTTAAGCAAAGAGCCCCCTATTTTCCTGAGCGTAAGCTCTTATTTCACCTAGATAATTTACCCAAAACGAACAAAAGAGTGAACTTTTAACGAAAATGGGTGTTATATTATAACACTAGGTATCGTTTCAGGTTTTAAGATGCATTCTCGTTGGCAAGTCACCACACATCATTGGCGTCGCACTGTCATATTACTCAGTGTTGCGCTGCTGCTTACCTGGAACTTTGCAACCATCGCGCATCAACTTGATCTCATCCCAGAGCATCATAGCCATCATCATTGCCAGCTGTTTGCTGGTGCACAACATGGTTTGGTCAAGCAGTTACCGGAGATAATCCCTCCAACCTACCAGCGCGCCGCACACTCTGACGTCATAGAACGGCAGTTCAGCCTTAGCGACGTGCGTTATACTGCGCGTGCACCTCCTATTTTTGCTTAAACTTAAGAAGTCCCCTTATAAGAAATTAAGGTTGCTAGTCGCACGATTTGAACTGCAACCACATCAGAAAATTAAGCAAAATTAGGATAAGAAAATGCCATCTAAACACGCTCTAGCTCTTGTTATCGGTCTATCACTAACCGCTACTGCTAACGCTGAAGAATACCGTCAACATGAAGCACACGTGCACGGTCACGTAGAATTCAATATTGCTCAAGACGGTAAAGACCTATTGATCGAAATCACATCTCCAGGTGCTGACGTAGTGGGCTTTGAGCATGCACCAGAAAACGCAGAACAAGAAAATGCACTGAATAATGCTATTGCTGCTCTAAAAGACACGAACAACCTGTTTGCTATCAACCAGCAAGCAAAGTGTGTAATTGAAGATGTACATGTAGCTCACACGCTAGGAGAAGAGTCACACGAAGGTCATGATCACCACGACCATGGAGGTCACGATCATGATAAACATGACCACGAAGGGCATGATCACGATAAACATGACCATGACAAGCATAAAGACCATGATCATGATGAGCATGATGACCACCACGATCATGACGGTCACGAGCATCACGAAGGTCATGACCATGAACACGGTGGTCATGGTGAATTCACCGTAGAGTACCGCTACCACTGTGATTCAGTTGCAGACCTAAACAGCATCGATACGACTTGGTTTAAGCAATTCCCAGCAACGGAATCTATCAGTGTGAACCTGTTCACTGACACCACTCAGTCTGCGACTAACCTAAGCAAAGACAACGCAAAGATCGCAATTAAATAACTCATATGGCGTGTAAGTACCCACTTACACGCCATTGCTTTGGTGATTTACTATGACTGAAACCACGTCAAACGTTGTTGAGCTATCTAACGCCCAGTTTGTCTGGCCCGGCTCAGAAAACGCGACCATTAACATCCCGCAACTTCACATTGCTCAAGGCGAGCATGTCTTTATCAAAGGTCCTAGCGGCTGTGGTAAATCGACTCTGCTTGCTTTGTTAACTGGCATCAACACACTCACATCTGGCTCACTGTCGGTATTGGACACTGATATCGCCAGCCTAAGAGCAAGCCAAAGAGACAAATTTCGTGCCGATCACATTGGCTATATCTTCCAACAATTCAATTTGTTGCCTTACCTAAATGTGATTGAGAATGTTCTAATTCCATGCCAATTCAGCAGAATTCGCCGCGACCGCGTTGCTCCAAATGCTTCTACGGCATCACTGGAGCAACAAGCAACAACGCTATTAGAGCGCTTACGTTTACCAAAAGCACTGCATGACAAGCCGGTATCAGAACTCAGCATTGGTCAGCAACAACGTGTCGCAGCCGCACGCGCTTTGATCGGTCAGCCTGAATTGGTGATTGCCGATGAACCGACATCTGCATTGGATCATGACAACCGTAAGGCTTTCATTGAACTATTAATGGAGCAAGCCAACCTTGCTAATGCGACACTGGTTTTTGTCAGCCATGACCCGACGCTAGAGTCCTTGTTTGACCGAACACTCAATCTGCCTGAAATCAATCAAGCGCAAACCCTAGGAGCCGCATCATGAGTGCAGTTGTAAAGCTCGCTTGGAAAAGCCTGATGAACCGCAAGGCGACTGCTATTCTCACCATCATGACAGTCGCAATTTCTGTTGTTCTACTATTGGGTGTAGAACGCATTCGAACCCAAGCAAAAGACAGCTTCGCTAACACCATTTCTGGTACAGACTTAATTATCGGTGGTCGCTCAGGGCAAGTGAACCTATTGTTGTACTCGGTATTCAGAATTGGTAATGCCACAAACAACATTGACTGGAAGAGCTACCAAGAGTTTGCTAACCACCGCGCCGTAGATTGGGCGATTCCAATCTCGCTGGGTGATTCACACAAAGGCTTTCGAGTCATGGGGACCAACCACAGCTACTTCGAACATTATAAGTACGGAAGTAAGCAACCACTAACCTTCTCTGAAGGTAGAGAATTCAATGGCTTATTTGAAACCGTACTTGGCTCTGATGTTGCGAAACAACTTGGCTATAAAATTGGTAGCGAGATCATCATTGCTCATGGCATCAGTGATGTCGGCTTCAGTCGACACGATAACTTGCCATTTAAAGTGGTGGGGATTCTTGCGCCTACTGGCACTCCGGTGGACAAAACTGTCCATGTTTCTCTAGAAGCGATTGAAGCGATTCACGTCGGTTGGGAAAGCGGAGCTCGATTAGGTCCGACACCAAGTGCGGCTGAGCTCAAAGCCAGAGACTTCCAACCTAAACAGATCACTGCCATGTTGGTTGGCTTGAAATCACGCATTCAGACTTTTGCTCTGCAAAGACAAATTAATACTTACCCGAAAGAGCCGCTTAGCGCCATCATGCCGGGCGTCGCTCTGCATGAATTATGGGGCATGATGTCGGTTGCAGAACAAGCACTGATGGCAGTCTCAGGCTTCGTAGTCGTTGCAGGTTTATTGGGTATGTTGAGTAGCTTGCTAACCAGCTTACAAGAACGCCGCCGTGAAATGGCAATTCTGCGTGCGATGGGGGCAAGACCTAAACACGTCTTCTCATTACTGATCAGTGAAGCGAGTTTAC
The DNA here is from genome assembly GCF_024181835.1 of Vibrio sp. Y29_XK_CS5. Taxonomy (NCBI): domain Bacteria; kingdom Pseudomonadati; phylum Pseudomonadota; class Gammaproteobacteria; order Vibrionales; family Vibrionaceae; genus Vibrio; species Vibrio sp. Y29_XK_CS5. The sequence continues at coordinate 277,301 of NZ_JAMZAM010000003.1, read as the reverse complement.
TGACGTTTGCAGGCATCATTACTGGTGTTGCGGGCTTGTATTCCATTCTTGCCCTCTTGCAACCAATAATCCAACAAAGTTATGGTATACACCTAACCTTAACGGCACTGTCGCCGTATGAATGGATGTTGCTTGGCTTTGTACAGTGTGCAGGTATTGTGATTGGCTTCATCCCAGCATTCCGCGCTTACCGACAATCGCTCAGTGATGGAATGACAATTAGGATTTAGTAAAATGTGGAAAAAGATACTCGCTAGCTGTTTGCTACTAATTTCCTTCACTGCGCCAGTAATGGCAAGTGATGAACCATTAACGCTCGATTGGATTGATCTTGTGCCAGAGAATGAGCGCAAGATGTTCGACAGTGTTGGCATGCCAGCCACTGACCACAATGGTGGTGCGGCACTTCAATCTAAGATTGGTAATGTTCGCCCTGAGCTTAACGGCAGCAAAGTAAAAATCCCGGGCTTTGTCATCCCATTAGAAGGTGATGCGAATACGGTGACGGAATTCCTACTGGTGCCATATTTTGGCGCTTGTATCCATGTTCCGCCACCACCACCAAATCAGATCATCTATGTAAAATTCCCGAAAGGAGCCCCAGTGCAGGAGCTTTGGGATGTCATTTATGTGGTGGGAACGTTAAAAACCGAGACCATTGAACATGAGTTGGCAGAAACTGCCTACGTGATTGAAGGCTCATCAATCGAACCCTACGATGACATGTAACTGTCTGCTTGATTAAATAAATACACTAGGCGTCGGTTCGGCGCCTTTTTTATGCCTGCTGTTTATACGATATAACGAGATAAATACGCTAACACGCCAACATACAAAACCAAAAGTAGCGCTATCGACAGGTGTTTTCTCAGTTTGCTTGCGTCTGAATATTTCATCACCCCTCCAAAATAACGATAACAATTTTAACAACTCATTATCATTTTGAATAGTCCTTATTCTGTCAAAATCCGGACATGCCTCTCTGGTCGAGAAAACAGGAAAGGTGTAAATTTAAGCAAGCGCTAATCGCCAGTCTTGGTAGGAAATGAAATGGCAGAACCAACAAAGCAACCTGTTGTTATCGAACACGAACCCACACAACAAAAACATACTCATCATGAAAAGAAGTCTGGCTACATTAAAGACAGTGCAAGCCGTGTTCAAAGCATTGCCCAAATCTACGGGTTAGACGCATTGTTGCAAAGTGATCCTCCAGCTAAAACCGCACTAGAACGCGCTCAATTGCGTGAACAACGCCGCCAAGAGCAAAGACAAAAGAACTTAGAGCAGATCCTAAAACTGGCGCACAGCTCATGTCGAGATGAAACCGCAGGTGAACCTGACCAAGACTGGTTGTATCGTTTTTTCGATATGGCTCAGGACATCCACAACAGCTCAATGCAAAAGTTGTGGGCACAAGTCATGAAGCGCGAAGTGACCAACCCCGGCTCAACATCGATGAAAGCGCTTAAAGTCCTTAAAGATATGTCGCCGAGAGAAGCACAGACTCTGCAACGGGCAGCCACACTGGCATGCAGCTTCGGTGGAGATACCAGTCGCAAACTGCTGATTGGCTACAAAGCGCATGGCGGGATGTTCAGCTTTGGCAAACGCGATACCACTAGCAATCTTAATATGGGCAGCTTCCAGCTTCCTTATTCAAGCTTGTTAGTGTTGATTGAATTGGGACTGCTGCACAGCACTGAATTAGAGTCCGGAGAAATTGGCATTGAAACGCCTTTGATGCTCACCTATCAAGGTAAAAACTTATCACTGCAGGTAAATACGAAAGGCGTGCGCCTGTTGTACTACCGCTTTACCCCAACAGGTAATGAGTTGTGTAAACTGCTCGGAAATAAACCTAACAACCAGTATTACGATCAGATTTTAGCGCTTTTAAATCAGAGATTTAGCGTTCATAGTGAAGCAAAACCTACGGTGAATCACACCGTTTAGTACAGCAAAAAGAGCTTTTGGTCACCTATGATCCAAAAGCTCTTTTATCTGCTCAATGACTTTTTGGCCACCTATGATCCAAATGCTTTTTTATCGGATCACGCCACGTTGTTTAAGGTCGATTAAACACAACTCCACCAGCTCTTCGACACTCTTTTCGCCCGCAGGCAAATCAATTTCTGGGTTTGCTGGTGCTTGGTATTCTGAGTCAATACCGGTGAAATTCGGGATTTCACCTGCGCGTGCTTTTTTGTACAAGCCTTTTGGATCGCGACCTTCACATACTTCTAGAGACGCATTGACGAACACTTCAATAAACTCACCCTCAGGCAGTAGATCACGCACCAATTGACGCTCAGCGCGGTGAGGAGAAATAAACGCTGACAAAACAATCAACCCCGCATCTGCCATCAGTTTTGCTAACTCACCAATACGGCGAATGTTCTCGCGACGGTCTTGCTCAGAAAAGCCTAAATCGCTGCACAAGCCATGGCGCACATTGTCGCCATCGAGCAAATAAGTGTGATAACCCAATTCGGCTAAGCGATTTTCCAATGCGCCCGCCACCGTTGATTTACCTGCACCTGATAGCCCAGTAAACCAAAGTACCGCAGGCTTCTGCTTTTTTAATCCAGCACGAAACTGTTTATCAACCGAGTGCTGATGCCAAACGATGTTTTCATCTTTTACCGGAGTTTCGGCAGTCATAACGTATCCTTGTAAATTTACAGATTAAAACGGAAAGAAGACCGGAATCAGCGTCAGTACTAGCACTGAATACACAATGGAAATCGGCACGCCAATTCGCACATAATCGGTCAATTTGTAATTCCCTACGCTGTATACCAACAAGTTGGTTTGGTATCCGTAAGGAGAGATAAAACTGGCACTGGCACCAAACAGCACCGCCATAATGAAAGGCATTGGGTCAACGCCATAGCCTACCGCCATGCTATAGCCAATAGGGAAAGACAGCGCCGCCGCCGCATTATTGGTGACAAGTTCCGTTAGCACCAGAGTCATGATGTAAGTTGCAACTAAAGCGCCAAACACGCCCCAGCCATTAAAGGCTTCGATAAACATATTGCCCATACGCACCGACAAGCCGGATGAAATCATCAATTGCGCAATAGATAACGCAGAGCCAACAATCACCACGATATCAATTGGGAAGCGACGACGAAGTTCAGAAAGTTGAATCACACCAAAGGCAAGTAGCGCAATCAAATACGCCGCCAGACCTTTGATAATAGGTACGAGTTCCAACAACGCACAGCCAATCACTGCAGCAAAGCCAAACAACACCAAGGCCGATTTATTCGCATCCAAACGTGCACTCGAATCTAAATCGTTCACCAACACGAACTCTTTACGATGCGCGCGGCGTTCCGCTTCAAAGCGCTTACCGGGAACTAAAACTAACGTATCACCCGCGGCTAAAGTGATATTGCCTAAGCCACCTTCAAGACGCTCATGACCACGGCGAATCGCCACGACCACCGCATCAAATCGATCTCGAAAACGGCTCTCTTTAAGCGTTTTATGGCAGAAGGTCGCCGATGAGCTCACCACCACTTCCATGAAATTTTGTCCGTTGAGGTGTTGATGACCAAACAACGTTAAACCTGGGATCTCTTGTAGCGTCGCAACACTCTCTACATCACCACAAAATAGTAATCGGTCTTTAGCATTAAGCACAAAATCAGGACCAACAGAAGGTACACTGACACCATCGCGTATCACTTCAGCCAAGAATAGTTTTCTCAGTGCGCGTAAGTTATTTTCCGTAATAGTACGTCCAACCAGTGGCGAGCCCGGTTCGACACGAGACTCCAAGAAGTAAGGCAAGTCTTCTTGGTTTTGGTCATCGTAATTAGGCAAAAGGTAACTTAGCGGAATCAGAATCAGCACACCGCCCACCAGCACCGCTAAGCCAATCATGGTTGGAGTAAAGAAGCTCAAGCTTGGTAAGCCCGCATCCTCAACAAAGCTGTTGATGATTAAGTTTGTCGAGGTTCCAATCAGAGTCAGCGTGCCACCAAAAATCGCCGCATAAGAAAGGGGAATTAAAAGCTTAGAAGGCGCGTGTTGTTGATTACGTTTTATCGCACCAATTAATGACACCACAACGGCAGTATTATTAGTAAAAGAAGAAAGCAAAGCAGTAGAAAAACCCAACTTAGCGATCACACTGCCAAGGTGCCCTTCAGAAATACTGCGACTGACCCAACTGATTAATAGCGTTTTTTCTAATGCGCTCGATGCAAGAATCAACAACACCAAGGTCAGAAGTGAAGAATTAGTAAAGTTTGCCGCAATGGTATTGAGCTCAATCATCCCCGCCATAAACGCAATGAAAGCTGCCCCAGCAAATACGTAGCTTGGTTTGATTTTGGTTACGAGCAAACAAGTGATAATGCCAAGCAAAATCGCTAATACAAATCCTTGTTCCCACATAGCCAATCCTTACCAATAAACCCGATACGGGCACAACAACGACTCGTGCAAACTTAGCTGCACGGAGTGACAAACGAGTAACCAGACAAAAAAGCAAAGCAAGCGAAAAAGAACGCCAGAATGCTCGGTTTCTTGGGCTTCCGGAGCATTCTGGATTCGGGGGAAATCAGCCTGACGGGTTTCGCAATCCAGTCAGGCTAAGTGAACCAATTACTTCTTCAATAACTGGCTCAGGTCTTTAGCTTCCCAATGCGGGAAGTGCTTACGAACCAAAGCATTGAGTTCAAGCTCGAACGCAGAAACATCCGCAAGACCACGCTCAACAGCAGCCAAACTTTCTTTCGCCATGCCGGCACCTACTGTTACATTGGTTAGACGATCGATGATGATGAAGCCGCCGGTATCGGCACAATCTTGGTAGTTATCCAATGCGACAGATTCGTTCAGCGACCACTCACACAAACCGATGCCGTTGAGTGGCAATTCAGCTGCACCGTGAGTAGAAAGATTGTTGATGTCGTACTGGTGACGAATCGCTTCAACGTGACCAACCGTCTTCTTACCAGCAATCTTAATGTCGTAATCACGACCCGGTTGCAGCGGTTGCTCTGTCATCCACACCACGTCAGCCAACAAGTGGTTAGTTGACTCTACTTGTGCATTTTCCAGCACCAGCAAATCACCACGACTGATATCAATTTCGTCATTCAGAGTCAGCGTCACAGCCAGACCTGCTTGTGCTTCCTGTACATCGCCATCAAAGGTCACGATGCGTGCAACGGTTGAGGTTTTGCCTGATGGCAGCGCCTTGATCGCATCACCTACTTTCACTGAACCTGATGAAATCGTGCCCGCAAAACCACGGAAATCGAGATTAGGACGGTTTACATACTGAACAGGGAAACGGAAATCACCTTCGCCTTTCTCATGGTCAACATCAACAGTCTCAAGTAGCTCAAGCAGAGATGGACCTTCAAACCAACTTAGGTTCTGTCCTTTCTCTACTACGTTGTCGCCTTCTAGCGCTGACAACGGAATGATTTGGATATCCGTCTCTCCCGCTAGGTTTTCTGAGAACTGTAAGTACTCATCACGGATCTCTTCAAAACGTTCTTGTGAGTAATCCACCAAGTCCATTTTGTTGATAGCGACAACAAAGTGTTTCAAACCCAGTAGGTTAGAAATGAATGAGTGACGACGCGTTTGGTCCAACACTCCTTTACGTGCATCAACCAGAATCACAGCCAAATCACAGGTCGATGCACCTGTTGCCATGTTACGCGTGTATTGCTCATGCCCTGGCGTATCAGCAATGATGAACTTACGTTTCTGCGTCGAGAAATAACGGTAAGCCACATCAATGGTGATGCCCTGCTCGCGTTCTGCTTGTAGACCATCTACCAGCAATGCCAAATCTGGCTTTTCACCCGTGGTGCCTACGCGTTGGCTATCCGAGTGAACCGCAGCTAGCTGATCTTCATAAATTTGTTTTGAGTCGTGGAGTAAGCGACCGATTAGGGTACTTTTACCGTCATCTACCGAGCCACAAGTCAGGAATCTAAGTAACGACTTGTACTGGTGTTGTTTTAAATAGCCTTCAATACCAAGCTCGGCTAACTGAGCTTCAACTGCACTGTTCATTATCTTTCCTTAGATCCTTTAGAAGTAACCTTGACGTTTCTTAAGTTCCATCGATCCTGACTGATCGTGGTCGATCGCACGACCTTGGCGCTCACTTGAGGTTGCCACCAGCATTTCTTCGATGATGCCTGTTAGCGTGTTTGCTTCAGACTCAATCGCGCCAGTCAGTGGATAACAACCCAAAGTACGGAAACGAACACTCTTCTCTTCAATCACTTCACCTGGTTCTAGCTCCATGCGGTCATCGTCTACCATGATCAGCATGCCATCACGCTCAACAACCGGTCGCTTGTCTGCAAGGTACAGAGGCACAATCTCGATGTTTTCTAGGTAGATGTATTGCCAGATATCCAGCTCAGTCCAGTTTGAAAGTGGGAACACACGAATGCTTTCCCCTTTGTTTACTTGACCGTTGTATGTTTTCCAAAGCTCCGGACGTTGGTTTTTCGGATCCCAGGTATGGTTCTTATCGCGGAATGAGTACACGCGCTCTTTTGCACGTGACTTCTCTTCATCACGACGTGCACCACCGAATGCCGCATCAAAACCATACTTGTTCAGAGCTTGCTTCAAACCTTGAGTCTTCATAATGTCGGTATGCTTAGAAGAGCCGTGCACAAATGGGCTACAACCCATTGCTAGACCTTCTGGGTTCTTATGAACCAAAAGCTCAAAGCCGTATTTCTCAGCAGTACGATCACGAAACTCGATCATCTCGCGGAATTTCCAATCCGTATCTACGTGCAGCAGTGGGAATGGAATTTTGCCTGGGTAGAAGGCTTTACGCGCAAGATACAACATGACTGATGAATCTTTACCAATCGAATACATCATGACTGGGTTATCGAACTCAGCTGCAACTTCGCGGATGATATGAATACTCTCCGCTTCGAGTTGTTTAAGGTGAGTTAAACGTTGTTGGTCCATGTTTTGTCTTTCCTTTTTAAGCTTGAAGGCTCATTAGTCCCTAATCTTTGGTCTGAAATTATATGGAGCTGGCAATAGCACTTTTGTTGAATTCAGTACTAGACAAAAACCAGTCCAACTTTTGAGACAGACGCACAACTTCGCCGACAACAATCAAAGACGGAGCTTGAGCTTCTTTAGATAATTCAGATAGTTGAGAAAGTTCTCCGGTGAAAACTTTTTGCTGGATTTGCGTACCGCGCTCGATGATGGCAATAGGGGTTGAGGCTGCCCTACCATGTTTGATGAGCTGATTCTGAATATAGTGTGATTTCATCAGTCCCATGTAGATCACTAAAGTCTGATTCCCGCGCGCTAATGTCGACCAGTCCATGTCGTCACTTTCTTCTTTAAGATGACCCGTAACAAACAGTGCTGACTGCGCGTAATCACGATGCGTCAGCGGGATCCCGGCATAAGCAGTCGCACCCGCAGCGGCAGTAATGCCCGGAACTACTTGGAAACGAACACCGGCATCAGCCAAAACTTCCAATTCTTCACCACCGCGACCAAACACAAATGGATCGCCACCTTTAATGCGCACCACTTTGTAGCCTTGCTTGGCAAAGTCCACCAGCAATTGGTTAGTCTTTTCTTGCGGCACACTGTGGTGACCAGCACGTTTACCCACGCACACCAAAATGGTTTCGCTTGGAATTAGCGCCATGATCTCGTCAGACACTAGGTAGTCGTAAAGCACGACGTCAGCCTGTTGTAGGCAGTTAAGTGCTTTCAGTGTTAACAGCTCAGGGTCACCCGGACCGGCACCAACAAGGGCAACTTCACCTGGTTGAAGAGATTGCTTGCTAAAACGCGGAAGATCGGCAGCTCGGTTATTCGAAACCAGCCGAGGCTTGTTGATTGGAAAATTCGTTACTGAATCGTTAACTGCCATGTGCTTGCTCATCATCCATTGATATCGTTATGGATGGCATTATGGCGGTGGGTTTATATTACCGGAAATTCTAAAATTTCATTTTTTATTCAAAAAACTGCTAAGAAGCTTTTGTTAGGTCTCATTCAAAATGGTGAAAAAGGCATCACTTTGACACTTTCCTCCGCATTTAATTGCCTAATGTTCACAGTTTTCTGCATCTTAGCCTGAGCTTGCACTAATATTTGTTACATTACGCTGTACGACCCCTCTATCCCATTTAATTGGAGCACCTCATGAAAATGGCAGTTAATCCCGTATCCGTCGCAGTTTTAAGCGGTATGTTGACGCTTGCAGGTCCAGCAATGGCGGACACTATTAAGCTACGTATTATCGAAACCACCGATATTCACACCAATGTGATGGATTACGACTACTACAAAGATCAGCCCTCTCAACAAATCGGTCTTAGCCGTGCGGCGACACTGGTTAAGCAAGCTCGTGAAGAAGCTGTAAACAGTGTATTGGTCGACAATGGCGACTTGATTCAAGGCAGCCCGATGGGCGATTACATGGCAGCGAAAGGGATTAACGCTGGCGAAATCCACCCGGTATACAAAGCGATGAACCAGTTGGATTACGATGTAGGTAACATTGGTAACCATGAATTCAACTACGGTCTTGAGTTCCTGAAAAACTCTATCGACGGTGCGAACTTCCCTTATGTTAGTGCTAACGTTTTCGACAAGAAGACAGGTGAGCACTACTTCAAACCTTATCTCATTAAAACGCACACGTTTAAAGACACCGACGGTCAAAGCCACGAAATCAAAGTGGGCTACATCGGCTTCGTACCACCGCAAATCATGGTGTGGGATAAGAAAAACCTAGAAGGTAAAGTTTTCGCTGAAGACATCACTGAGACTGCGAAAAAGTTGGTTCCTCAGATGAAGAAAGAAGGTGCTGACGTAATTGTGGCGATTCCACACTCGGGCATTTCGACTGACCCATACAAGCTCGGCGCTGAAAACTCGGTTTACTATCTCACAGAAGTTGAAGGCATTGATGCGATTGCATTTGGTCACTCTCACGCCGTGTTCCCAGGTAAAGACTTTGCCAAGCTACAAGGCGTCGACAACGCAAAAGGCACAATTAATGGCGTAACCGCAGTCATGCCAGGTCGCTGGGGTAGCCACGTTGGCGTAATGGACTTGATGCTGAAAGAAAAAGACGGCAAATGGCAAGTTGTTGAGGGTCAATCTGAAGCTCGCCCTATCTTCGACAAAGCCAACAAAAAGTCGTTGGCGGAAGCCGATAAAGGCATCGTGGATGCACTTGTTGATGACCACAAAGGCACACGTGAATTCGTCAATCAGCCAATCGGTAAAGCAAATGATGTGATGTACAGCTTCCTAGCACTTGTACAAGATGATCCAACGATTCAAATCGTAAACCTTGCTCAAAAAGATTACGTGGAACGCTTTATCCAAGGCGACCCAAATCTTGCAGACATTCCAGTACTAAGCGCAGCTGCACCATTTAAAGTGGGCGGACGTAAAGACGATCCAAATGGCTTCACGGAAGTAGAGTCCGGCCAGCTGACTTTCCGTAATGCCGCGGATCTTTACTTATACCCGAATACGCTGGTAGCAATGAAGGTTAAAGGCAAAGAAGTTCACGAATGGCTAGAGTGTAGCGCGGGTCAGTTCAACCAGATTGATGTCAACAGCACCAAACCTCAGTCTTTGTTGAATTGGGATAACTTCCGCACTTATAACTTCGACGTGATTGATGGTGTGAACTACCAAATCGATGTCACTCAACCACCGAAGTACGATGCAAGTTGTAACGTGATCAACCCAGACTCACAACGTATCGTGAACCTGACTTATAACGGAAAACCGGTGGATCCGAAGCAAGACTTCATCATTGCAACCAACAACTACCGTGCTTACAGCGCGACTTTCCCAGGCACTGGTCCGGATTTCATCGCATTTGATTCTCCAGATGAGAACCGCTCAGTAGTTGCTGCTTACATCTCTCGCATCAGTAAAGAGCAAGGTGAAGTAACACCAAGTGCAGATAACAACTGGTCTTTCGCGCCAATCAAATCGGATAACAAACTTGATGTTCGCTTTGAAACCTCACCAAGTGATAAAGCTGCGCAGTTCATCAAAGAGAAAGGGCAATACCCGATGAAACGTGTCGCAACTGACGAAGTTGGTTTCGCGATTTACCAAATCGACCTGAATAAATAAGGGGTATGCCCAAGTAACCTCGAGATGCTAGGTTCTGCGAGAATGACTTGGGTATACTTGACAATGATTTCAAGCGGCTCTCATGAGCCGCTTTTTTGTTATCAGTAAAAAACGTTAGAATGAGAAAAACCGTTTCTGAGTTATCACATGCACAGCGATCTTTTTTCAGACTTAATCAATCATGGCTTCCTCGAAAATGAGGCAAATCAACTTATTGAACATGGGCAACAGCTTGAACTGCCAACGCGCCATATTCTCAATCACCAAGGTGAGTTCAGCTCGCACATCTACTTTGTATTAGAGGGATTGTGCCACGCCAGTTATCTGACCGACAAAGGGAAGGAATTCAGTAAAGAGTTCTACTGGGAAAAAGATTGGGTGATTGGCTTTGAAGGGCTTATCAAAAATCAGCCTTCGCCGTATTTATTGGAAACGCTGACACCTTGTCATCTGTTTTGCTTACCGGTTGAAGTGCTACATCAGTGGCGTGAAGAAAAGCATCCTATCTACTTAAAGCTGCTCGAAGCGCAACTGATGCATAAAGAAAACAAAGAACGTTTTATGTTGCTTTACTCACCAGAAGAACGTTACCAACTGTTTTGTCAACACTATCCAGACTTAGAACAGCGCATTACCGATAGCCAGATTGCCGCTTACTTGGGGATTACCGCGATCAGTCTTAGCCGAATTAAGTCGCGCTTAAAGAAAGGCAATGAATAAGGTCAGATAGGCTGGAAAAAACAAAGGCGCTCAATGTCGAGCGCCTTTGCATTAAATGAGGTTCTGCTTACTTCAGAATACGAGCACGGAATTGACGACCTTTCATCTTACCGTTACTGATAGTTTGCAGTGCTTTCTTCGCCACAGATTTCTCTACCGCGACATAAGAGCGCATCGCCATTAACTGGATCTTACCCACTTGTGCACCCGTGATACCATTTTTACCAGTCAAACAGCCAAGGATGTCACCCGCACGTACTTTCTGTTTCTTACCGCCATCGATATTAATCGTCACCATCTTCGCTTGGTATGGCTGCTGAGTTGATTTCGCTGGCAGTGTTGCTGGTACCACATCCATATCTAGGTACTCTTCAATACGAGCTACACGTAGACCATCTTTCTCACCAAAGAAGCTGAACGCCAGACCTTTGCTGCCCGCACGACCAGTACGACCAATACGGTGAACGTGTACTTCAGGGTCACGAGACAGTTCGAAGTTAAATACTGCATCAAGGTTGTCGACGTCTAAACCACGCGCCGCCACGTCTGTTGCAACAAGGATAGACACACTCTTGTTAGCAAACTGTACCAGAGCTTGGTCGCGTTCACGTTGTTCTAGATCGCCATGAAGGTCCACCACACTGAAGCCTTTGTGATGCAGTTCATCTGCCACATTCTGTACTTCTTTCTTGGTATTACAGAACACTACTGCTGACTCTGGCTGGTGCGTCAGTAGTAGGTTTGCCAGAGCTTCATCGCGCGCTTCTGAACCTTCAACGTTGTAAAAGTATTGCGCGATGCTCGACGTATCATGTGTCGATTCTACTTTGATCATCTCTGGTGATTGCATAATACGTTGAGCAATCTGTTCGATCTTCTCTGGGAAAGTCGCACTGAATAGCAGTGTTTGACGTTGCTTCGGTGCTGCATCAATGATCGCATCGAGTGCGTCTTGGAAGCCCATTTCCAGCATGCGGTCTGCTTCATCTAGAACCAGCGTGTTTAGCTCTTCTAGGTTAATGCGACCTTTCTCTAGGTGATCAAGGATACGACCTGGCGTACCTACCAGAATATGCGCGCCATGCTCTAATGAACCGATTTGCGGTCCCATTGGCATACCACCACACAGTGTCAGTACTTTAATGTTGTGAATACCACGACCTAACGTACGGATCTCTTTCGCCACCTGATCAGCCAGTTCACGCGTTGGGCACAACACCAAAGATTGTACACGGAAGCGCTTCACGTTTAGGTTGGACAATACGCCCAGACCAAATGCCGCGGTTTTACCTGAGCCAGTTTTGCCCTGACCAATCACATCACGCTGATTCAAAATCGCAGGTAAGCTCAACGCTTGAATTGGCGTCATATGGGTGTAGTTCAATGATTCAAGCGTCTCTAGTAGCGCTGGATTAAGCCCTACTTGGTCAAAAGTTTGTTTGCTCACAGGGAAATATCCTCAGGTGGGATGAAAAAGAGGGCACATTATCGCCAGATTTGTCACGAAGACCAGTGAAAATTAACCATTGTTAATGAGTAATAGCAGAAAACGACGTAAAGTCAGCTGCATTCGCTCATTAATGGATATTGAAAATGATCAACTGGACTGCCCTACCTTTCTCTCAACTGACGACGACACAACTCTACGAGATGCTGCGCTTGCGCGTTGATGTCTTTGTGGTGGAGCAAACCTGTCCTTATCCAGAGCTAGATGGAAAAGATACACTGGAAGGCGTTTTTCACCTATTAGGTTACAAAGGAGATGAACTGGTTGCCTGTGCTCGCCTATTGCCTGCAGGTACCACCTACGACAATGTCAGTATTGGTCGTGTAGTAACCAAGCAAAGCGCTCGTGGTGGTGGTCTTGGACATGAACTGCTTGAGCAAGCCCTGCAACATTGCCAACAGCTTTGGGCAGGTAAAACGATAGATATCGGCGCACAGGAACACCTGATGGCTTTCTACGCGAGTCATGGTTTTGAAGTTATTTCCGAAAGCTACCTTGAGGATGGTATCCCTCATGTGGATATGCGCCGAGTAAGCTAAATGTCACCCCATCATCTGGCGTTACTATTACTGGTTATCGGCAACTTGGCGGCGTCACTCTCCGATGTCGCCGTTAAACTGATTGAAGGCGGCATTAGCCCGTTCCAATATATGTTTGTGCGCCAGTTGGCTTCACTGCTGCTCATCCTACCTTTCTATCTCAGACAACAACCGGATAAACGTAGCCTAAAGCAAGCACCTATTACCTTGTTGCGAGCGCATCTAATATTAATTGGTAGCGGATGTATGATGGTTGCGGTGACTCACCTCCCTCTGGCAACTGCAAACGCGGTTTTTTACGCAGCGCCGATTTTAATGTTGCCGCTGTCGATATTGTTCCTCAAAGAGCATCCTCCACTAAGTAAAATCTTGCTCACTTGCTTCGGGTTCCTTGGTGTCCTAGTGGTACTCAGACCGGATCATTTTCATTGGGCTGCATTGTTTGCACTCGGCACGGCGACCACATTGGCGATGTTTAATATATTGGTAAGAAAGCTACCCAGTGAACAGTCTGTGGTCACCACACTTTGGTGGACCACGCTGTTCTCGTTGCCTATATCGGCGATAATGGCTTGGTTTTATTGGCAGCCGATTAGTTGGCAAGAACTGACACTAGTTATCGCAAGTGCAGTGTGCATCTTAAGCTATAACGGCTTGGCAGTAATGGCATATCAAAAAGCTCCAGCCGGAGAAATTGCTTTAGCAGAATACTCTGGCTTAGTGTTCGTAACACTCTTTGGGATATGGTGGTTTGACGAGATTCCAGATTGGCTGACTGCAATAGGGATCCTGATGATCGTATTACCGCTCTTACCATGGAATAAGAGAAGACAACATGCCAATCAACAGGGACAAGATTGAGTTCCAGCAGCAAGTAAGCTGACAGACATAAAAAAGACGCGAATCATCGCGCCTTTAGAATGCTTGCTAGTGAACGTTATTTATTACGTCCGAATGTCCCGTCAGATAAACGGAAGAACATCACCGACTCACCACTTTTCTCAAGTTGAAGCATATCTAATTTGCCATCGTCAGCGAGCTTGAAGCGCACCAATTGACCTTGCTTGATTCGACTTAAAGGTTTGTCGCTGCCTTCAATTTTAACTAGGGCGTTTAAGTCCGCCATTGGCAGTTGATTACTGCGGAATACTTGGGCCAGTGTATCGCCGTTCTTTACCGTGTACTCTTTCCATTGCTCAGACTTTGGTTCTGAGTTTTGTGCAGAACGCTGCTCACTCAAGCTTTGTGCATTCAATTGAATGGCAACACGTTGATTCTCAACTTGAGTATCATCGATAAGTGCTTCAGTATCTTTTGGCACTGGAATGATCAGAAGCACCAACACCACAGGCACCAATACCATTAGTGCACGTTGATGTAGTTTTGGAAGACGGTGCCAAAACTGAGTGACAGGCTCGATCCTCTCCTGCCACTTCTCTTTGCTAAACGGCTGCTTCCAATCGATAGCAGCGAACTTTTGTTTCATCAATTCGACGTGGTCGACTTGCTGCTTTTTCTTTCTGCGACGATTCATTCTGATGAGTCCCTTAATACTTCTAATCTCAGTATAAAAATACCAGCGCGGAGAGTATATGTTTTTCGCCAAAGTAAAATGTAATTTGGCGTAAATTAGCAGAAATTTCACTTGGAGTAAGAGATAAGTCACACCCTCTGCTCCAGAATGCGACATTCGAGCTCAATCATTTAAACCGAGGCTCGAACCTGATATCCTGTGCCTTTATCACTCCTAACAAGAGCGACATTCATGTCTGAAATTAAATTTGAAACTGCAGAACAGAAAGCTAGCTACGGTATTGGTCTGCAAATGGGTCAGCAACTAGCTGGTTCTGGTCTAGAAGGTCTTAGCGTTGACGCTATCGCTGCTGGTATTGCAACGGCACTAACTGGTGACATGCCATCTATCGAAATCGATGAGATCAACAACGCGCTTCAAGAGCTACACACTCGTGCAGAAGCAGCTCGTCAAGAAGCAGCTAAAGCAGCAGCAGCTGACGGCGAAGCGTTCCTAAAAGATAACGCTCTACGTCCAGAAGTAAACGTTCTTGAGTCTGGTCTTCAGTACGAAATCATCACTGAAGGTACTGGTGAAATCCCAACAGCGGCGTCTCAAGTACGTGTTCACTACCACGGTGAGCTAACTGACGGCACTGTATTCGACAGCTCTGTATCTCGCGGTCAACCTGCTGAGTTCCCAGTAACTGGCGTAATCAAAGGCTGGGTTGAAGCACTTCAACTAATGCCTGTTGGCTCTAAGTGGAAACTATACATCCCGCAAGACCTAGCATACGGTGAGCGTGGCGCAGGTGCTGCAATCCCTCCATTTGCAGCTCTAGTATTCGAAGTAGAACTACTAGACATCCTATAATTGAGACCATTCTCAATAGCAAATTCGAAGCGGCGCACACTAGCGCCGCTTTTTTTGTCTAGAATAAACAGACTTGAGCTCAATAACCTTACGTCTCAGTAATCTCAAGAAGTAAACAAACAATAATAATCGCAAGCCACATGGAGGTATTATGCGTAAAACACTCCTCACCTTAGCTCTGCTGTCAATGAATATTGGTACAGCTCACGCTTTTCTTGATGCCGTGACCGACAAAGATAACCAAGAAGGTTTAATGGACATGGTTAGCCAAGGTATGAATGCGGAGTCCTCTCCAATCACAGATTTACTAACGAGCCAATTACCAGTTTCGACTGAACAAGCCGCTGGTGGCACAAGTGCATTATTAGCTTTGGCACAAAGCCAACTGTCAGATCAAAATAGCAGTGAACTAGAATCTCTGATCCCAGGGATGTCGAGTTTGGATAGCGCACAAAGCTTGCTAGGTAATATCGAAAGTTTAAGCGCGGTACAAAGCACTTTTGACAAATTGGGGTTAGACCCTTCAATGATCAGTCAATTTGCGCCGGTGATACTGGGCTATTTGGGCGACCAAGGGGCAAGCGAGGGCTTACTCAAGTCACTAAGTGGATTGTGGGGTTCAGGCAGCTAAGAAGTTTCGCCTAAACATAAATTAAGACTAAAGATTCGATTATCAAAGGTTAGTTTGAGAGGGGAGACGGAAAACTCAATTTGTTTCGCTTTCAAATACGACAGATACAAAAAAGCCGAGCTAATGCTCGGCTTTTTTTGTTCTTACGAACTGAGATTACTCAGCAGCTTCTTCAGCAGCTGGGCGATCTACAAGCTCAATGTAAGCCATTGGAGCTTTATCACCAGCACGGAAGCCAGCTTTTAGGATACGAGTGTAACCGCCCTGACGAGCAGCAAAACGTGGACCTAGTTCGTTAAACAGTTTTGCAACTACTTCGTTGTCACGAGTACGTGCAAATGCTAGACGACGGTTAGCAACACTGTCAGTCTTAGCTAGTGTAATCAAAGGCTCAACTACGCGACGTAGCTCTTTTGCTTTTGGCAAAGTAGTCTTGATAACTTCATGACGTACTAGAGAGCTAGCCATGTTGCTGAACATCGCTTTACGATGTGAGCTGTTGCGGTTGAGTTGACGACCACTCTTACGATGGCGCATGACCTAATCCTTCTAACTAGTATCGATTAATCTTCAGCGATTGATGCAGGTGGCCAGTTTTCTAGGCGCATGCCCAGAGACAGACCACGTGACGCAAGTACGTCTTTAATCTCAGTAAGAGATTTTTTACCAAGGTTAGGCGTTTTAAGTAGCTCAACCTCAGTACGTTGTACTAGATCACCGATGTAGTGAATCGCTTCTGCTTTCAGACAGTTAGCAGAGCGAACTGTTAGTTCAAGATCGTCTACAGGACGCAGTAGGATCGGATCGAATTCTGGCTTCTCTTCCTTCTCCTCAGGTACACGTACATCACGAAGATCTACGAACGCATCCAATTGTTCAGCTAGGATAGTAGCTGCACGACGGATTGCTTCCTCAGGTTCTAGAGTACCGTTTGTTTCCATATCGATAACAAGCTTGTCTAGATCAGTGCGCTGTTCTACACGAGCTGCTTCTACAGCGTAGGCAATTTTGTCTACTGGGCTGTAAGTAGCATCTACTAGTAGGCGACCGATTGGACGCTCGTCTTCTTCGTTATGGATACGCGCAGAAGCTGGAACATAACCACGACCACGTTCAACTTTGATACGCATTGCGATCTCAGCGTTGTCATCCGTTAGGTGACAAATAACGTGTTCAGGGTTAGCGATCTCTACATCACCGTCATGGGTGATGTCACCTGCAACCACAGGGCCCGAGCCTGATTTGTTCAAAGTAATGAACACTTCATCTTTGCCTTCAGCTACGCGCACTGCCAAACCTTTAAGGTTTAGAAGGATTTCAAGAATATCTTCTTGTACGCCTTCTTTAGTGCTGTACTCATGAAGTACGCCTTCGATTTCTACTTCTGTCACTGCACAACCAGGCATAGAAGATAGAAGAATGCGGCGAAGTGCATTACCTAGAGTATGACCAAAGCCACGCTCTAATGGCTCAAGAGTTACTTTTGCGTGAGTCGAGCTGATTTGTTCGATGTCAACTAGACGTGGCTTAAGAAATTCTGTTACAGAACCCTGCATTGTGTCCTCTCTTTAGTTTAAACCTTACTTAGAGTAAAGCTCGACGATCAATTGTTCGTTGATGTCAGCTGATAGATCAGAACGCTCAGGCATACGCTTGAATGTACCTTCCATCTTGCCACCATCTACTTCAATCCAAGTTGGTTTTTCACGTTGTTCAGCAACTTCTAGAGCTGCTTTGATACGAGCTTGCTGTTTAGCTTTCTCGCGGATAGAAACAACGTCATTAGCCGCTACTTTGAAAGAAGGAACGTTTACAACTTTACCGTTAACTAGGATAGCTTTGTGGCTAACTAGCTGACGTGCTTCTGCGCGAGTTGCGCCAAAGCCCATGCGGTAAACTACGTTATCAAGACGACCTTCAAGAAGCTGAAGTAGGTTTTCACCTGTGTTGCCTTTAAGACGCGCAGCTTCTTTGTAGTAGTTACGGAATTGTTTTTCTAGAACGCCGTACATACGACGAACTTTTTGCTTCTCACGAAGCTGAACGCCATACTCAGATAGACGACCGCGACGAGCGCCGTGTACACCTGGTGCGTTATCAATTTTACACTTGGTATCGATCGCGCGAACACCAGACTTAAGGAATAAGTCAGTGCCTTCACGACGGCTAAGCTTCAGCTTAGGACCCAAATATCTTGCCATGATCTTTCTCCAGTAATCTAAAAAACGTTATACGCGACGTTTCTTAGGTGGACGACAACCGTTATGAGGGATTGGTGTAGCATCAACGATGTTTGTGATGCGGAAACCAGCAGCGTTCAGAGCGCGAACAGTAGATTCACGACCTGGACCAGGACCCTTAACCATAACTTCCAAGTTCTTTAGACCGTATTCTTTAGCCATTTCAGCACAACGCTCAGCAGCAACCTGTGCAGCGAACGGAGTAGACTTACGAGAACCACGGAAACCAGAACCACCTGCAGTAGCCCAAGCTAGAGCGTTACCTTGACGGTCAGTAATGGTTACGATTGTGTTATTGAAAGAAGCATGGATGTGCGCAACGCCATCTGCAACTTGCTTGCGTACGCGCTTACGAGCGCGAGTTGGTTGTTTAGCCATTGTACTCTACCTTCCCGATTATTTCTTGATCGGCTTACGCGGACCCTTACGGGTGCGAGCGTTGGTTTTAGTACGCTGTCCACGTAGTGGTAGACTGCGACGATGACGAAGACCACGGTAACAGCCAAGGTCCATAAGACGCTTGATGTTCATAGATACTTCACGACGTAGATCACCTTCTACAGTGTACTTAGCTACACCATCACGCAGTTGATCGATCTGCTCTTCAGTTAGTTCACTGATCTTAACATCTTCAGCAATACCCACTTCAGCTAGGATAGCTTGAGAGCGAGTTTTACCGATGCCGTAGATCGCCGTTAGAGCGATTACAGCGTGTTTCTGATCAGGAATGTTAATGCCTGCTATACGGGCCATTATTCACTCCTAAGTGTTTCTATAAAAGAATTAGCCGCAGCAAAGCCCGTTATGGATACGCTGCGGAGTACTACTTCTTTTGCACGCAAAAGGTAGGCCGAGGAATATACTCGACCTAACCTTCATTTTCAAGTAAAAATTTCTGCTAATTAGCCTTGGCGCTGTTTGTGCTTTGGCTCACTGCAAATCACGCGAACAACACCGTTGCGCTTGATTACTTTACAGTTACGGCAGATTTTTTTAACGGAAGCACGAACTTTCATTGCTAAACTCCGTAATTGAAACTGAGTCTACCGTCGAATTAACGACCGTAGCCTTTCAGATTCGCTTTCTTCAACACAGAATCATACTGTTGAGACATCAGATGAGTCTGTACCTGTGCCATAAAGTCCATGATAACAACTACTACGATAAGTAGTGATGTACCGCCGAAGTAGAAACGTACGTTCCACGCGACCATCATGAACTCGGGAATCAGACAGATAAAGGTAATGTACAGTGCACCCGCTAGGGTTAAACGTGTCATCACTTTATCAATGTACTTAGCTGTCTGCTCACCTGGGCGGATACCGGGTACGAATGCACCGGACTTCTTCAAGTTATCTGCTGTTTCACGCGGGTTGAATACCAACGCCGTGTAGAAGAAACAGAAGAAAATAATCGCTGCTGCATAAAGCATTACATACAGCGGTTGACCTGGACTAAGAGCCAAAGACACGTCAGTTAACCAACCGAACGCGCTGCTCTCACCGTTCTGACCAAACCACTGAGCCAGTGTTCCTGGGAACAGGATAATACTTGATGCAAAAATCGCTGGAATAACACCCGCCATATTAATTTTAAGTGGCAAGTGCGAGCTTTGCGCAGCAAATACTTTACGACCTTGTTGACGCTTAGCGTAGTTAACGACGATTCGGCGTTGACCACGTTCCATGAAAACAACGAAGTAAATTACTGCAAAAGCTAATACCGCGATTAGCAACAGAAGAAGTACATGCAATTCACCTTGACGCGCTTGCTCGATTGTTTGACCGATTGCAGAAGGCAATCCAGCAACAATACCTGCAAAAATCAGAATGGAAATACCATTACCGATTCCTCGCTCTGTAATTTGTTCACCTAACCACATTAGGAACATGGTACCAGTTACTAAACTTACGGTAGCAATTAGCGTAAACATGGTTTGGTTCATAACAACCAGATTATCGACCATGTTTGGTAAGCCTGTTGCAATACCAATAGCTTGGAATGTTGCAAGTACAAGCGTGCCGTAGCGTGTATATTGGCTGATCTTACGACGGCCTGCTTCACCCTCTTTTTTGAGTTCCGCTAACGCTGGATGAACTACAGTTAGCAATTGGACAACAATAGAAGCCGAAATATACGGCATGATGCCCAACGCTAATATAGATGCACGCTCAAGAGCACCACCGGAGAACATGTTAAACATTTCAACGATGGTACCTTTTTGCTGTTCGAACAAATCGGCAAGTACAGCAGCGTCAATACCAGGAATCGGCACAAAAGAGCCGGCTCGGAATACTAAAAGTGCACCAATTACGAATAACAAGCGCGACTTTAGTTCACTTAAGCCGCTCTGAGCACTACGAAAATCTTGTCCTGGTTTCTTAGCCATCTGTACCTCGTTCCTCGAGATTATTCCTCGATTTTACCGCCTGCAGCTTCGATTGCAGCTTTAGCGCCTTTAGTCACACGTAGACCTTTAACAGTCACTGCTTTGTTAATCTCACCAGAAAGAACAACTTTTACAAATTCGATGTTCTTAGTGATGATGTTAGCAGCTTTAAGGCTGTTTAGATCAACCACGTCACCAGAAACTTTCGCTAGCTCAGCTAGACGAACTTCAGCAGACACTAGGCTCTTACGAGAAGTGAAACCGAATTTTGGTAGACGTTGTTTCAGAGGCATTTGACCGCCTTCGAAACCTGGACGAACTTTACCGCCAGAACGTGATTTTTGACCTTTGTGACCACGGCCACCAGTTTTACCTAGGCCAGAACCGATACCACGACCTACACGCTTAGGAGCGTGCTTAGAGCCAGCAGCCGGTGCAAGAGTATTCAAACGCATTCTGATTACTCCTCAACTTTAACCATGTAGAAAACCTTGTTGATCATACCGCGTACACACGGAGTATCTTCAAGTTCTACTGTATGGTTGATTTTACGAAGACCTAGACCACGCAAAGTAGCTTTGTGCTTTGGTAGGCGGCCAATTGAGCTTTTAGTTTGAGTTACTTTAATAGTTGCCATGGTGTTCTTACTCCGAAATAGCTTCAACAGTTAGACCACGTTTAGCAGCAACCATTTCTGGCGACTTCATGCTACCTAGTGCATCGATCGTTGCACGAACGATGTTGATAGGGTTCGTAGAACCGTATGCTTTAGATAGTACGTTGTGTACGCCAGCAACTTCTAGTACTGCACGCATCGCACCACCTGCGATAACACCAGTACCTTCTGCAGCAGGCTGCATGTAAACTTTAGAGCCCGAATGGCGACCTTTCACTGGGTGGTGAAGAGTGCCTTCGTTTAGCGCGATAGTAGTCATGTTACGACGCGCTTTTTCCATTGCTTTTTGAATCGCTGCAGGTACTTCACGAGCTTTGCCGTAACCGAAACCTACACGACCGTTACCGTCACCAACTACTGTTAGTGCAGTGAAGCTCATGATTCGACCGCCTTTAACCGTTTTAGAAACACGGTTAACTGCGATTAGCTTTTCTTGCAAATCATTCGCTTGAACTTGTTGTTCTTTAGCCATCTTCCAACCCTACCTTAGAATTTCAGACCAGCTTCGCGAGCAGATTCTGCTAGCGCCGCTACTCGACCGTGGTATTGGAAACCAGAACGATCAAATGCAACTGCAGTTACGCCTTTTTCAAGAGCGCGCTCAGCAACAGCTTTACCTACTGCTTTAGCTGCATCAACGTTACCAGTGTATTTCACTTGCTCACGGATCGCTTTTTCTACAGTAGAAGCTGCTGCGATAACCTCAGAGCCATTAGCCGCGATAACCTGTGCGTACACGTGACGAGGAGTACGGTGTACAACTAGGCGAGTCGCACCCAGTTCTGCAATCTTACGACGTGCACGTGTAGCACGACGGATGCGAGATGCTTTCTTATCCATAGTGTTACCTTACTTCTTCTTAGCTTCTTTAGTACGCACATTTTCATCTGCGTAACGAACACCTTTACCTTTGTAAGGCTCAGGTTGACGGTAAGAACGAATGTCAGCCGCAACTTGACCAACTAGTTGCTTATCACAACCAGTGATGATGATTTCAGTTTGGCTTGGACATTCAGCTTTAATACCCGCTGGCAACTCGTGCTCAACTGGGTGAGAGAAGCCTAGTGTTAGACCTACAGCGTTGCCTTTGATAGCAGCACGGTAACCAACACCTTTAAGAGTTAGCTTCTTAGTAAAGCCTTCAGTAACACCAACAACCATGTTGTTAACTAGAGCGCGAGCTGTACCAGCTTGTGCCCATGCGTTAGCAACACCTTCTTTAGGACCGAAAGTTAGGTTGTTTTCTTCCTGAGCGATTACTACAGCGTTGTTAAGAACGCGAGATAGTTCACCCTTAGCACCTTTTACAGTGATTTCTTGGCCGTTTAGTTTCACCTCTACGCCAGCTGGAATAGCGACAGGTGCTTTAGCAACACGAGACATATTCTACTCCTATTAAGCTACGTAGCAGATGATTTCACCACCAAGACCTGCTTTACGTGCAGCGCGGTCTGACATAAGACCCTTGGAAGTAGAAACGATAGCAATACCAAGACCACCCATTACAGAAGGAAGTTGATCTTTCTTCTTGTAAACACGTAGACCTGGACGAGAAACACGTTTAAGTTGCTCGATTACTGGTTTAGCTTGGAAGTACTTAAGAGTAACTTCTAGCTCAGGTTTTGCTTCGCCTTCAACAGCGAAGTCAACGATGTAACCTTCAGCTTTTAGTAGTGCAGCGATTGCAACTTTAAGCTTTGAAGAAGGCATTTTAACAGCAACTTTGTTTGCTGCCTGACCGTTACGAACACGGGTCAGCATATCCGAAATCGGATCTTGCATGCTCATATGATTTACTCCAAATGATTAAGTGGCAATTACCAGCTAGCCTTACGAAGACCCGGAATCTCGCCTTTCATGCAAGCTTCACGAACCTTAATACGGCTTAGACCGAACTTACGTAGGTAACCGTGTGGACGACCAGTTTGGTTACAACGGTTGCGCTGACGTGATGCACTTGAATCACGTGGAAGAGATTGCAGTGTAAGAACCGCATTCCAACGATCTTCTTCAGATGCGTTTACATCGCTGATGATAGCTTTTAGCGCTGCACGCTTTTCAGCGAACTTAGCTACTAGCTTCGCACGTTTTGCTTCACGTGCTTTCATTGAATTTTTAGCCATAACAGTAACCCTTCACCTTACTTACGGAATGGGAAGTTAAAGGCAGCCAGCAGAGCACGGCCTTCCTCATCAGTACCAGCAGACGTCGTAATAGTGATGTCTAGGCCGCGTACTCGATCAACTTTATCAAAGTCGATTTCCGGGAAGATGATTTGCTCGCGAACGCCCATGCTGTAGTTACCGCGACCGTCAAAAGACTTAGCGCTAACACCACGGAAGTCACGTACTCGTGGAAGAGCGATCGAAATTAGACGCTCAAGAAAATCCCACATACGTTCGCCACGCAAGGTTACTTTACAACCGATAGGGTAGCCTTCACGGATTTTGAAACCTGCAACAGATTTACGAGCTTTAGTGATAAGTGGCTTTTGACCAGAGATCGTTGCCATATCAGCAGCTGCGTTTTCTAGCAGTTTCTTATCGTTGATTGCTTCACCAACACCCATGTTTAGGGTGATTTTCTCGATTCTAGGGACTTGCATGACGCTTGTGTAGCTAAACTGTTTGGTCAGTTCAGCGACTACAGACGACTTGTAGTAATCATGCAGTTTCGCCATAGTAGAACTCCAAATTACTTCTATTAGTTAGAAACGATTTCGTTGTTAGACTTAAAGAAACGAACTTTCTTACCATCTTCAAAACGGAAACCGATACGGTCAGCTTTACCAGTAGCTGCGTTAAAGATCGCCACGTTAGAAACGTCGATTGCTGCTTCTTGCTCTACGATACCGCCTTGGATACCTAGTGCAGGAACAGGTTTCTGGTGTTTCTTAACAAGGTTGATACCTTCAACGATAACTTTACCAGTTGCTAGGACCTTAGTTACTTTACCTTTCTTGCCTTTGTCTTTACCAGCAAGAACGATTACTTCGTCATTACGACGGATTTTAGCTGCCATTTCTACGTGCTCCTTACAGAACTTCTGGAGCCAGTGAAACGATCTTCATGAACTTATCGCCACGAAGTTCGCGTGTCACAGGACCAAAGATACGTGTACCGATTGGTTGCTCAGTGTTGTCGTTCAACAATACACAAGCATTTCGGTCGAAGCGAATGACAGAACCGTCAGGACGACGTACGCCTTTACGGGTGCGCACTACCACCGCCTTCAGAACGTCACCTTTTTTAACTTTACCGCGAGGAATTGCTTCCTTAACAGTAACTTTGATAACGTCACCGATATGTGCATAACGGCGGTGAGAGCCACCCAGAACCTTAATACACATTACGCTGCGTGCGCCTGAGTTATCAGCTGCGTCCAGCATACTTTGCATTTGGATCATGTTAGTGCTCCGCTAAATAATAAAAAAACTAGACCCTCTCGGGTCGGGCTGCCTCTTTAAAAGGGACGCGAATTGTACCACCCTTTTTTGTGATTGGGTAGTCAAAAAATAAACGGCTCCAAAAATAATTTTGGAGCCGTTTGTCAATCATAGATTGGGAAAGATTACATCTTCGCCTTTTCTACAACTTTAACCAAAGTCCAAGACTTAGTCTTAGACAGTGGACGACACTCTGCGATTTCAACTTTGTCGCCTAGGCCACATTCGTTGTTCTCGTCGTGTGCGTGTACTTTAGTCGTGCGCTTTACGAATTTACCGTAAATTGGGTGTTTAACCATGCGCTCGATAGCAACTACGATAGACTTGTCCATCTTGTCGCTAACAACACGACCTTGTTGAGTACGTTTTACTTCGCTCATTATGCGCCTGCCTTCTCAGTCAAAACAGTTTTCACACGTGCGATATCACGGCGTACAGCTTTCAGAGTATGAGTTTGCTGTAGCTGACCAGTTGCAGCTTGCATGCGCAAGTTGAACTGTTCACGTAGCAAATTCAATAGCTCAGCGTTAAGCTCTTCAACGCTTTTCTCGCGTAGATCTTGTGCTTTCATCACATCACCTGCTTAGTTACAAATGTAGTTTTGAATGGCAGTTTACGAGCCGCTAGGCGGAACGCTTCACGAGCCAATTCTTCAGGTACACCACCCATTTCGTACATAACCTTACCAGGTTGGATTTGGGCTACCCAGTACTCAACGTTACCTTTACCCTTACCTTGACGAACTTCAAGTGGTTTTTCTGTGATTGGTTTGTCTGGGAACACACGGATCCAGATTTTACCTTGACGCTTAACGTGACGTGTCATTGCACGACGTGCCGCTTCAATTTGACGAGCAGTTAGACGACCACGGCCAACAGCTTTAAGACCGAATTCGCCGAAGCTTACATCAGTACCTTTAGCTAGACCACGGTTACGACCTGTCTGAACCTTACGGAACTTAGTACGTTTAGGTTGTAGCATCTGTCGACTCCTTACTTACGGCCTTTACGCTGCTTCTTAGGCTTGTCGCCTTTAGGCTCTACAGCGTTAGCTGCTGGCATACCACCTAGGATCTCACCTTTGAAGATCCAAGTTTTAATGCCGATCACACCGTATTGAGTGTGAGCCGAAGAAGTTGCGTAATCAATGTCTGCACGTAGAGTGTGTAGAGGTACACGACCTTCACGGTACCACTCAGAACGTGCGATTTCAGCGCCGCCTAGACGACCGCTTACTTCTACTTTGATGCCTTTAGCACCTAGACGCATTGCGTTTTGTACCGCGCGCTTCATAGCACGACGGAACATAACACGACGCTCTAGTTGAGACGCGATGCTGTCACCAACAAGTTGTGCATCAAGTTCAGGCTTACGTACTTCAGCGATGTTAATTTGCGCTGGTACACCTGCAATTTTTGCTACAGCTGCGCGTAGTTTCTCAACGTCTTCACCTTTCTTACCGATTACAACGCCTGGACGAGCAGTGTGAATAGTCACACGGATGCTCTTAGCAGGACGCTCGATAACGATGCGTGAAAGAGACGCTTTTTGTAGTTCCTTAGTTAGGAACTGACGTACCTTGAAGTCGCCGTCTAGGTTGTCAGCGAAATCTTTGGTGTTAGCAAACCATGTAGCATTCCAAGGCTTAACGATGCCAAGACGAATACCATTAGGATGTACTTTTTGACCCATTGCTTACTCTCCTAGTCTCTAGCGATCTGCTACAACAACAGTGATGTGGCTTGAACGCTTCAAGATACGATCCGCACGACCTTTAGCACGAGGCATAATACGCTTCATGGTTGGGCCTTCATCTACAAAGATTTTTGCGACATTCAGATCGTCAATATCTGCACCTTCGTTGTGCTCCGCGTTAGCGATAGCAGACTCTAGAACTTTCTTAACTAGAGCAGCAGCTTTTTTGTTGCTGAACGTTAGAATTTCTAGAGCTTGGTCAACAGATTTACCACGAATTAGATCCGCAACTAAGCGAGCTTTCTGAGGCGAAATGCGAGCAAAGTTATGTTTAGCAATAGCTTCCATTATTTACTCCTTAACGCTTCTTAGCTTTCTTATCCGCAGCGTGACCGCGGTAAGTACGTGTTGGTGCGAATTCACCTAGTTTGTGACCGATCATTTCTTCGGTTACGAAAACAGGTACGTGCTGACGACCATTATGGACAGCGATGGTCAAACCGATCATCGATGGGATGATCATTGAACGACGGGACCAAGTCTTAAGTGGCTTTTTGTCTCCGCTTTCCACCGCTTTCTCTACCTTCTTCAGCAAGTGTAGGTCAATAAATGGACCTTTCTTGAGAGAACGTGGCATGGCGATTCCTCTTTATATAGATTACTTGTTACGACGACGTACGATGTACTTGTCAGTGCGTTTGTTCTTACGAGTCTTGAAGCCTTTAGTTGGCATACCCCAAGGAGATACTGGATGACGGCCACCAGAAGTACGACCTTCACCACCACCGTGTGGGTGATCAACCGGGTTCATTACTACACCACGTACGGTTGGACGTACGCCGCGCCAGCGTGAAGCACCAGCTTTACCAAGTTCACGTAGCATGTGCTCAGAGTTACCAACTTCACCGATTGTTGCACGGCCTTCAGAAAGAACTTTGCGCATTTCGCCAGAACGTAGACGGATAGTTACGTACGCACCGTCGCGAGCAACGATTTGAGCGTAAGCACCAGCCGAACGAGCTAGCTGACCACCTTTACCAGGTTTTAGTTCAACGTTGTGTACAGTTGAACCTACTGGGATGTTACGCATTGGTAGAGTGTTACCAGCTTTAATCGGTGCATCAACACCAGATTGGATAACATCACCAGCTTGAACACCTTTAGGTGCTAGGATGTAGCGACGCTCACCGTCTTTGTAAAGAACTAGAGCAATGTTTGCGCTACGGTTTGGATCGTATTCTAGACGCTCAACTGTCGCTGGGATACCGTCTTTAGTACGTTTGAAGTCAACTACACGGTAGTGGTGCTTGTGACCACCGCCGATGTGACGTACTGTGATACGACCGTTGTTGTTACGACCACCGTTCTTAGAGTTTTTCTCTAGAAGTGGTGCGTATGGCTTGCCCTTGTGTAGGTCAGCGTTAACAACTTTAACAACGTGACGACGACCAGGGGAAGTCGGCTTACATTTAACAATAGCCATTCTTAACTACTCCTGTTATTCCGCGCCGCCAACAAAGTCAAGATCTTGACCTTCTTTCAAAGTAACGTACGCTTTCTTAACGTCGCTGCGGCGACCTTGGCGTAGACCTTGACGTTTGGTCTTACCCTTAGTGATAAGAGTATTTACAGACTTAACTTCAACTTCAAAAAGCTTTTCTACAGCTGCTTTGATCTCTTTTTTAGTTGCATCTTTAGCTACTTTGAAAACGATAGTGTTCGCTTTCTCAGCTGCCATAGTTGCTTTTTCAGAGATGTGCGGAGCACGTAGAACTTTTAGGATACGCTCTTCAGTGATCATGCTAGCATCTCCTCAACTTGCTTAACTGCTTCAGCAGTCATTACAACTTTGTCGAACGCGATTAGTGAAACTGGGTCGATACCAGCAACGTCACGTGCGTCAACTTTGTATAGGTTACGAGCAGCTAGGAATAGATTCTCATCTACTTCGCTAGTCACGATTAGAGCGTCAGTTAGCTCAAGCTCTTTAAGCTTAGCAACTAGCTCTTTAGTCTTTGGCGCTTCAACTGAGAAGTTATCAACAACGATTAGACGCTCTTGACGAACTAGCTCAGAAAGAATGCTCTTCATAGCACCGCGGTACATTTTTTTGTTTACTTTTTGGCTGTGATCTTGTGGTTTCGCAGCAAAAGTAACACCACCTGTACGCCAGATTGGGCTACGGATTGTACCAGCACGCGCACGGCCAGTACCTTTTTGACGCCATGGCTTAGCGCCACCGCCAGAAACTTCTGAACGTGTTTTTTGAGCACGTGTACCTTGACGAGCACCTGCTGCAAACGCAACAACTACTTGGTGTACAAGAGCTTCGTTAAACTCACGTCCGAAAGTAGTTTCGGAAACAGTTAGTGCATCAGCACCTTTAACCATTAGTTCCATTACTTACTCCTGAGACGTTATGCTTTAACAGCTGGTTTAACGATCACGTTGCCACCTGTTGAGCCTGGTACTGCACCTTTGATAAGAAGCAGATTGCGCTCAGCGTCAACACGTACGATCTCTAGGTTTTGAGTCGTTACACGCTCAGCACCCATGTGACCTGCCATTTTCTTGCCTTTAAATACGCGACCTGGAGTTTGACATTGGCCAATTGAACCCGGTGCACGGTGAGACAATGAGTTACCGTGAGTCATATCTTGAGTACGGAAGTTCCAACGCTTAACAGCGCCTTGGAAACCTTTACCCTTAGATGTACCAGTAACGTCTACTTTCTTAGTTTCGTTGAATAGTTCAACTGTTAGCTCAGCGCCAACTGCGAACTCTTCACCGTTTTCCAAACGGAATTCCCAAAGACCACGACCAGCTTCAACGCCAGCTTTAGCAAAGTGACCTGCTTCAGCTTTGTTTACGCGGTTAGCTTTCTTAGAACCAGCAGTTACCTGGATTGCAGCGTAGCCATCTGTCTCAAGAGTTTTAACTTGAGAAACACGGTTTGCTTCAACTTCAACAACTGTTACTGGGATAGAAACGCCGTCTTCAGTAAATACGCGGGTCATGCCCACTTTACGACCGATTAGACCAATCATTCTTCTAATCTCCCTTAACCTAGGCTAATTTGAACGTCAACGCCCGCAGCAAGGTCTAGACGCATTAGAGCATCAACAGTTTTGTCTGTTGGCTCAACGATGTCGATTAGACGCTTGTGAGTACGGATTTCGTACTGGTCACGTGCTTTCTTGTTAACGTGTGGAGAGATAAGAACTGTGAAACGCTCTTTACGAGTTGGTAGTGGGATTGGACCACGAACCTGTGCGCCAGTGCGCTTAGCTGTTTCAACGATTTCCGCTGTAGAAGCGTCGATTAGTTTGTAATCGAATGCTTTTAGGCGGATACGGATACGTTGGTTCTGCATGAGACAGAGCTCCAATATTAAAAATTACACAAACAATATCGCCACTCAGACTCGTAAAGACGAGAGAATGCCGATTGATTTATGTGAAACCGTAGCATCCAAGATTAGGACGCATTGTCAGTTAATTTTCGATTAACTACCCCTACATACCAGAGTCACCTCTGGGGATAGTTTTTCCGAAGAAAAGATAGCTAATTGTATTAACCGCGAACATAAGCTGAGTCTACATTACCTCGTAAATCCGAAGATTTACTCGCTCCTCATTGCTCATTGGTTCACAACTGGCTTAACCAGTGCGCTGCATTATACAGATCACACTTTAGGATGCAATAGCCGAGTGAAAAATAATCGAACAAATTTTAGTCGCTCGATTCTCCCCTACTTTTGCACTAGCCAATAAACAAAAAGGACGCCGAAGCGTCCTTTTTTAAACTGTAATCGTAATAGCGTCTGCTATTATTTCTTACCGCTTGATAGTGCACCGAAACGCTTGTTGAAGCGATCAACACGGCCGCCTGTATCAACGATACGTTGCTTACCAGTGTAGAATGGGTGACACTTGTCACATACGTCTAGGTGGATAGACTCCTTCGCTAGAGTAGATTTGAACTCGAAAGAGTTGCCGCAAGAACAAGTAGCAGTGATTGCTTTGTATTCTGGGTGGATACCAGCTTTCATGGGATAACCTCAATTGTAGGCCGTGTCGCTATACGAGTCTAAGCCGCACACCACACGTAATTAATGATAAAAGTGCGATACCGCATCGACCAATCGCCGAAGCCATATCTCAAGGCGCAGTATAGTAATGAATCACTAAGCTAGGATCAACACATTTGGCAACTTTTTCGCCACTTTTTTCACCAGTACTTTAGTACTGAGAGGAATCTACCCTCATTAAATACCGATCACTCGAATTTCTTAGTGCGTTTTAATAGACTATAGCCCTCTTCCCTCTTTTATATAGTAAAGATTCTATGCGTCCATCCATTGCCAGAGTGGCACTGCCAGTCCCTCTCGACAAACAGTTTGATTATGCCATTCCCGGGCATCTGTTTCCGATCATTGGTGGGCGAGTTTCTGTACCTTTTGGGCGTCAAACTTTAGTTGGAATTGTCACCGCGATGGTTAATCACTCTGACTTTCCTAAAGAGCAACTTAAGCCACTTAAAGCTGTATTAGACACCCAACCCATTTGGTCAGAGAAGCTCTATTCTTTGCTTACTTGGTGTAGTCAGTTCTATCAGTATCCTCTTGGTGACACCTTGCACAACGCTATGCCTGCCGCCCTAAGAAAAGGCAAACCTGCTGACTTCTCAACCTTATACGAGTGGCAAATTACCACTTCAGGCAAAGATAAACTTATGCAAGGGCTTGGTCGAGCGGTTAAACAGCAGCGTGCTCTGCAGATGTTGATTGACGGTCCCATTCCACATCAAGAGTTTAGTGATCAAGAAATACCATCTTCAGTGCTCAAGTCTTTAGAGGAAAAAGGCTGGATTGAACGTATTGAAAAGAGACCAGAGATCACCAAGTGGGGAGAGCAAGTTGAGCGTGAAGTTGAGAAGCCCAAGCTTAACCATGAACAAGCTCTGGCAATCGCCAGTGTGAATAGCCAAACCGGATTTGCCTGCTATTTATTAGAGGGCGTTACCGGTTCGGGGAAAACCGAAGTCTACTTAAACCTGATCAAGCCAGTGCTCGAGAAAGGCAAACAAGCGTTGGTTTTAGTGCCCGAGATCGGCTTAACACCGCAAACCATCAATCGCTTTAAGCATCGCTTCAATGTTCCTGTGGACGTGATTCATTCTGGTTTGAATGATACTGAGCGACTCAATGCTTGGCTTTCAGCGCGAGACAAAGCAGCTGGCATCATTATCGGAACACGCTCTGCTCTGCTTACCCCTTTTGCTGACCTTGGCATTATTATTGTCGATGAGGAGCATGACTCTTCATACAAACAGCAAGACAGCCTGCGCTACCACGCTCGCGATGTCGCTGTAATGCGAGCACATAAAGAACAAGTACCCATCGTACTTGGTTCTGCGACACCTGCTTTAGAAACACTGCACAACGCACTTTCTGGTAAGTATCACCACTTAACGCTCACCCAACGCGCAGGCTCTGCGGTACCAACAACGAATAAAGTACTGGATGTTAAAGGGCTTTACCTAGACAGTGGCTTATCTGCCCCTCTGATCGCTGAAATGCGTAAGCACCTCGATTCTGGCAACCAAGTCATGCTGTTCCTAAACCGCCGTGGTTTTTCTCCTGCGTTGATGTGTCATGAGTGTGGCTGGACAGCAGAGTGTAAGCGCTGCGATGCCTACTATACCTTCCACCAGTACAGCAATGAGATCCGATGCCACCACTGTGGCTCTCAACAACCCGTGATTCATCAATGCCAAGGTTGTGGCTCCACTCAACTAGTCACCGTTGGAGTTGGGACAGAGCAACTGGAGCTTCAACTTGCTAAGCTCTTTCCTGAATACAAAGCGATTCGTATTGATAGAGACAGCACTCGCCGTAAAGGCAGCTTGGAAGATGCTCTCGAATCGATTCGTAAAGGCGAATATCAAATCCTGATCGGTACGCAAATGCTGGCGAAAGGTCACCACTTCCCGAACGTGACGCTCGTGGCACTGCTGGACGTGGACGGCTCTCTATATAGTAGTGACTTTCGGGCTTCGGAAAGGCTGGCGCAATTGTTCATTCAAGTTGCGGGGCGTGCTGGTCGTGCAAGCAAACCTGGCGAAGTGATTTTACAGACTCACCACCCTGAGCACAGCTTACTTCAGTCTCTATTACAGAAAGACTATCGTGACTTTGCCATGACAGCACTAGAGGAACGTAAGTTGGCTCAGCTTCCACCTTACAGCTTCTTAACCCTATTTAAAGCGGAAGCCAACCAAAGCGAGTTGGTCGAAGACTTTTTGCGTCAGGTTCGCTTCACTCTTGAGTCACACCCATTATTTGATGGTTCCTGCATGGTTTTGGGTCCGACTCCATCACCATTAGCTAAGCGTGCTGGGAAATATCGTTGGCAGTTGTTACTGCAAACTCAGCATCGCTCATTGATGCAAAAGTTATTAACCAGTGCAAAACCTGCTATTGAGTTGTTGCCAAATGCCAAGAAAGTTCGCTGGAATTTAGACATAGAACCACAGGATCTCAGCTAGCAAACGTTTAACTATGTAATGAATTACCTTCTAATGTGAGTCAAATCACATTAGGATTGCAATTTTTGTTAAACAGACCGTAACTTTCCCTTTAGAAATGAATAGACTATTCAAATTAGTAAAGTCTAAAGTGGATCAGTCACATAGGCTTCAATTAGAACAATGACTCACGTCATCTTGGCGAATATTTTAAGAGGGTAAAAACTATGGCGACAATGAAGGATGTTGCCCAGCTTGCAGGGGTATCTACTGCTACGGTATCGCGAGCATTAATGAATCCAGAAAAAGTCTCTTCATCAACAAGAAAGAGAGTGGAAGATGCCGTACTTGAAGCTGGTTATTCACCGAATTCATTAGCTCGTAATTTACGTAGAAATGAATCAAAGACCATTGTCACTATCGTACCGGACATATGCGATCCGTATTTCTCTGAAATAATTCGCGGTATCGAAGATGCAGCAATGGAACACGGTTACCTAGTTCTTCTTGGCGATAGCGGTCAGCAGAAAAAGCGCGAAAGCTCATTCGTAAACTTAGTATTCACCAAGCAAGCTGATGGCATGTTACTACTGGGCACCGACTTACCATTCGATGTCAGCAAGCCAGAGCAGAAAAACCTACCACCAATGGTCATGGCGTGCGAATTCGCTCCTGAGCTGGAACTACCAACGGTGCATATCGATAACTTGACCTCTGCATTTGAAGCCGTGAACTACCTGACGCAACTTGGTCACAAGCGTATTGCTCAGATCTCCGGTCCAGATACTGCGGTGCTGTGCCAGTTCCGCCAACAAGGTTACCAACAAGCACTTCGCCGTGCTGGTATTAGTAAAGAAGAGCAATACAGCATTGTGGCTGACTTCTCTTTCGAAGGTGGCGTTCAAGCCGTACGCAAACTTCTCGAATTGCCTGAACCACCAACCGCTCTATTCTGTCACTGCGACACCATGGCGATTGGTGCTATCCAAGAAGCGAAACGTCTTGGTCTGCGTATTCCGCAGGATTTATCGGTTGTCGGCTTTGATGATATTCAATTCGCGCAATACTGCGATCCACCGTTAACCACCATCTCTCAACCACGTTATGAGATTGGTCGCCAAGCAATGCTAATGATGCTAGAGCTACTGAAAGGTCACGACGTGCACTCAGGCTCTCGCTTGCTTGAAACTAAATTAGTTGTGCGTGGTAGTGCAGCGCCACCACCTTTACGCTAATCAGTAAGCGAATCCACAACATAAATAGAAACGAAAGCGACGCATCTAGCGTCGTTTTTTTACGCCTATCCTGTACGTAGCTAACAAGATTACGTGAATAGGGTGTTTTCTCGTCGCGTTCTGGATTAACATATTTGCCAGAATCCTTGATGACCAGAAGTAACCGTGGCAAATAGAGATTATGTAAGACGCGGACGCGGCGCTCCGAAGAAGTCGACAAAAAAACAACCTTCCAGAAAGAAACCTTGGCGTAGTGGTCTACTAGCAATTCTGCTTGTGGGCGGTTTTGGCTACGGCTTATATCTACTCAGTAATGACCCTGAACCGGAACAACCCGTTGCGAAACAGGAACCAGTGACCACCAGCAAACCAAAGCCGAAGAAAGAGTTACCGCCCCCACCAGAAGAAAAGTGGGAATACGTGGAATCTCTACCGAAGCGTGAAGTGGAAGTCGTTGCCAAAGAAGTTGAAGTATCAAAAGTCCCTTATGTGATGCAATGTGGCGCTTACAAAAAACAGAGCCAAGCTGAAGAACGTAAGCTAGCGATTGCTTTCCAAGGTATTACGAGCCGTGTCATTAAGAAAGACGGAAGCTCTTGGTACCGTGTTGTTCTTGGTCCATACAAGTTCAAACGAGACGCAGAGAAAGATCGCCACAAGTTGCAACGCGCGAAGATCGAGCCGTGTGCAATTTGGAAAGAGAATCTTTAATTCTTATTCGATATACCCAAGTGACTTCAAGATGCAGGATTCAGAGCGTTGTCATTGATTCGAGATCAAGGAAAACAACGCAGCGAAATAGCCTGCTCTTTCCAAGTTGTTTGACACAGAGATCGAATTAATGACACGCTCCCGAAGGGCGAGTTGTCTTGGCTCGTATACTTTGTTGTCGATTATTGATTTAGAGTAACTAGATCTTCAAATCGCCGCCGCGTCTACGAACCAAGTCATTCTCGCTGAAGCAAGCATCTCGAGGTTACTTGGGTATACATTAATGCAGAGACCAACCGAGTGATCGGTTGGTCTTTTCTTTTATTGGAGAGTGCTGCTCATTCTCACGCTAGGGAATGACTCAAGATCATTCATCACCACAAATCCAGTTCAGTTTCACTATATAGGGTATATACCCAACTCGTTCGTATAAACCAGCACCCTCGCCAAACACCCTGCTCTCTTCCTTGTTCAAAATGACAAAACGTAATGTCTGCAATCGAAAAACACCTTCCCCTTGAATCCCCGAATCCCTTACCCCATATACTTAATTAAATCCAAAGAGAAATAATTAAGAGGTCGACTGTGACTACCATTGTATCTGTACGTCGAAACAATAAAGTCGTCATCGCGGGTGATGGCCAAGTGTCGCTAGGCAATACCGTAATGAAAGGCAACGCACGTAAAGTTCGCCGCCTATACAACAACCAAGTTCTTGCTGGTTTTGCTGGCGGTACTGCGGATGCCTTTACCCTATTCGAGCGCTTTGAAAGCAAGCTGCAAATGCACCAAGGTCACCTTACTAAGGCTGCCGTTGAGTTAGCAAAAGATTGGCGTAGCGACCGCGCACTTCGCAAACTAGAAGCACTACTGGCCGTTGCGGATGAAACTGCTTCACTGATCATCACTGGTAACGGTGATGTCGTTCAGCCAGAAAACGATCTTATCGCCATTGGCTCTGGCGGCGCATACGCGCAAGCAGCAGCAACCGCATTATTAGAAAACACAGATCTAGACGCGCGAGAAATCGCAGAAAAAGCACTGAACATTGCTGGCGACATCTGTGTATTCACCAACCATCATCACACTGTAGAAGAGCTAGAATCTACAGCAGAGCTTCCTAAGCCAACGGCTTAAGCGTAATCGTAACGAAGTAAGGAAAGAATATGTCTGAAATGACTCCTCGCGAAATCGTTCATGAACTGAACCGCCACATTATTGGTCAAGACAAAGCAAAACGTTCGGTTGCGATTGCACTACGTAACCGCTGGCGTCGTATGCAGCTTGAAGAAAGCTTGCGTGTCGAAGTAACGCCAAAAAATATCCTTATGATTGGTCCAACTGGTGTTGGTAAGACAGAGATCGCTCGTCGTCTTGCTAAGCTAGCAAACGCACCTTTCATCAAAGTCGAAGCAACAAAGTTCACCGAAGTGGGCTATGTAGGTAAAGAAGTGGAAACCATCATCCGCGATCTGACCGATGTTGCTGTGAAGATGACTCACCAACAAGCGATGGAAAAAGTAAAATTCCGCGCTGAAGAGCAAGCCGAAGAGCGTATTCTTGATGCCCTACTGCCACCAGCACGTGATGCTTGGGGTCAAACAGAGCAGAAAGAAGATACATCGAACACTCGCCAAGTCTTCCGCAAGAAACTGCGCGAAGGTCAGCTAGACGACAAAGAAATCGAAATCGATGTAGCTGCACCGCAAATGGGTGTCGAGATCATGGCGCCTCCTGGTATGGAAGAAATGACCAACCAGCTACAAGGTATGTTCCAAAACCTCGCTGGCGACACCAAGAAAAAACGCAAGCTGAAAATCAAAGACGCGATGAAAGCATTGGCGGAAGAAGAAGCAGCGAAACTGGTGAACCAAGAAGAGCTGAAAGAGTCTGCCATCTTCAACGTAGAGAACAACGGCATCGTATTCATCGATGAGATCGATAAGATTTGTAAGCGCGGTGAAAGCTCTGGCCCTGACGTTTCTCGCGAAGGTGTTCAGCGTGACCTATTACCTCTTATTGAAGGTAGCACGGTATCAACGAAGCACGGTATGGTGAAAACAGACCACATCCTATTCGTCGCTTCTGGCGCATTCCAAGTAGCGAAACCTTCTGACCTGATCCCAGAATTGCAAGGTCGTCTACCAATTCGCGTTGAGCTTGAAGCACTGACCAGCAACGATTTCAAACGTATCCTAACTGAGCCAAAAGCGTCTCTGACAGAACAGTACGTTGCGCTGATGAAAACTGAAAACGTGGATGTAGAATTCACAGAAGATGGCATCACGCAAATCGCAGAAGCAGCATGGACAGTAAACGAAACCACTGAAAACATCGGTGCACGTCGTCTGCATACTGTGATGGAGCGTTTGATGGATGAGATTTCTTACGACGCAGCAGAGCAATCAGGTGCGAAGTTCGTGATTAACGCGGCTTACGTGAAAGATCGTCTAGGCGATACGATTGAAGATGAAGATCTAAGTCGCTTTATTCTTTAATTGTAATCTATCATGCCAAAGCCCAGAACCTTGTTTCTGGGCTTTTTCGTTTAGAATGATGGTAGCTTTAACAAGCTCTAGACCAAAAGAGTTCATCATCCTAGCAAACTCAGGCGTGGCTATGGTTCTAATCATCGCGTGCATCGCCCTCTTCTCTTCATGAAAGAGCACTGTTTTATTGCCTCAAATATGGAAACTGTGTTCCTTCTCTATAAGTCCTTGAGTCTTAATTGAGTTGTTTCAAGTCAATAGCGCATCGAGCGCTTTGTGCTTATACTGGGCACATTGGTTACTAGCACGAAATATCCATGAAACAATCATTGCAGATCTGGCTTGAAGCCGCTCGCCCAAAAACTTTACCTCTCGCACTGGTGTCTATTTTAACTGGTAGCGTACTTGCATACTCTGCTGGTCACTTCTCGCTGACCATCGCAGTGATGGCATTTGTCACAGCAACACTGCTGCAGATTCTGTCTAACCTTGCGAACGATTATGGCGACGCAGTGAAAGGCACAGATAACGACAATCGCTTAGGTCCTCAGCGGGCGATGCAGTCTGGCGCAGTCACAGCGGATCAAATGAAAAAAGCGATCATCTTCAACATCATTCTGACTGCCATTGCCGGTCTGACATTGGTGTTTTACGCGCTGAGCTCGTTTGAAAGCATCATTACCTTTATTGGCTTAGGCATTCTTGCCATCCTTGCGGCGATTGCGTACACCATGGGCAGTAAACCTTACGGCTATGTTGGTCTAGGTGACTTGTCAGTATTCCTTTTCTTTGGCTTACTTGGTGTATCTGGCACTTACTTCCTGCACACGGGTCATGTTGATGCGACGTTATTCTTACCAGCGCTAGGCTGTGGTTTATTGGCGGTAGCAGTACTGAACATCAATAATATGCGTGATATCGAAAATGACAGCGAATGTGGCAAACGCACCATGGCAGTTCGACTAGGGCAACGTAAAGCTAAGCAGTATCACTTTATTTTGCTTGGTGGTGCGCTACTGGCTTTTGCCGCTTACCTGCTCATTCAAGACAAGCCAGTATGGATCAGCTTACCCTTCTTGCTCAGCATCTACGTAGTAGCCCACCACGGGAAAGCCGTTTGGGATACTGAGAAACCAGCACAAATTGCACCTATGATGCCAGTTGTCGTGAAGTGCTCACTGGTGACTAACGTTTTATTTGCAACAATTGTGGTAGCTCAAACTCTGATGAGTTAAAAAAGGATTGTCATTGCATTGACTTAATGCCTAGATATACTCAAAGACAACAGTTTCTGTTTAGAAAGGTACGCTATGGAATACAATACCTCAGCACTCTGTGATATCTATCTTGATCAGGTAGATGTAGTTGAACCGATGTTCAGTAACTTTGGCGGTCGAGCGTCGTTTGCCGGGCAAGTGACGACGATTAAGTGTTTTGAAGACAACGCACTGATCCGTGAAACGTTAGAACAAGATGGTATCGGGCGAGTATTGCTGATTGATGGTGGCGGTTCCTTGCGCAGAGCCTTAATCGATGCAGAAATCGCAACACTAGCAGAAGAAAACGAATGGGAAGGGATTGTGGTTTATGGTTGTGTTCGCGAAGTGGACGAACTGGAAGACATGAACCTTGGCATTCAGGCTCTCGCTTCAATTCCTGTTGGGGCAGCAAATCAAGGCATTGGGGAAATCGACGTACCAGTGAACTTTGGTGGTGTTAGCTTCCTACCTGAAGATTACATCTATGCCGATAGCACAGGCATCATTCTTTCACCTGAGCCACTCAATGTAGACTTAGAGCTCGATGAAGAAGACGAAGATGAAGCAGAGTTAAATTAATCTTTTATTAGCAACTAGCCGCATCGCTAAAAAACATCGCCAAATACGCAAACACCCGCCGAAGCGGGTGTTTTTGATTCTGGATACTTAAGTGGATTATTCCACTTCGTCCATCTTGCCAAGTAGTGCACGAATGCGCTCTTGCCATTGTGCGTGCTCTTGTTGAGCTTGCTGAGATTTTTGCTCTAGCTCTTCACGTTGAGAACGAAGCTCGTTAGCTTCTGTTTCAAGTTTTACTTTATCTTCTTTCAGCTCTTCGACTTCCATCTGAAGAAGAGTGATTGTGTCAACTGCAGTTTGAATTTTCGCTTCTAGTTGTTCTAGTACTTCAAAAGACATCTTGGCCTACCTATTGTTATTCCGTTGGGACGATGCGCGAGCGTTCGCTTGCATCTTACCGATAAGGTTCATTCTACTCAGCGTAGCGACGAGAAACACTCACTATATTCGATATTTCGCATCATTCGGTTAAAAAATCAGCGCAATCTCACTAAACGCTGACTTTTCTTATCCTAGAGGCATTTTTGAACAATGCAATTTGCTCTCTCAACGCCAAAAACTCACCCAAGTATTGATCAAATTCAACTTAGTTAAAGTAAAAGCTCAGCAAAAAGGCAAACGTTTAACTTACGATGTGATAGAATCGCCGCGCAAATTCTTCTTCCCTCTTGTTACTTGGAGACATCATGAAACGCGATTTAGCGATGGCATTTTCCCGTGTTACTGAAGGTGCCGCTCTGGCTGGCTATAAATGGCTTGGTCGTGGCGACAAAAACGCAGCGGACGGTGCTGCTGTTGAAGTTATGCGCACCTTGCTGAACAAAACAGACATCAATGGTGAAATCGTTATTGGTGAAGGCGAAATCGATGATGCGCCAATGCTATACATTGGTGAGCAAGTGGGCATCGGTGGCGATGAAGTAGATATCGCCGTTGACCCGATTGAAGGCACACGCATGACAGCAATGGGTCAATCTAACGCATTAGCAGTGCTAGCAGCCGGTGAGAAAGGCAGCTTCCTTAAAGCGCCGGACATGTACATGGAAAAATTGGTTGTTGGTCCTGGTGCAAAAGGCGTTATCGACTTAGGTAAACCTCTAAAAGAAAACCTAGAAAACGTTGCTAAAGCACTGAACAAGACTCTTGATACACTTGTTGTGATTACGCTTGCTAAGCCACGTCACGATGAAGTGATCGCAGAGATGCAAGCGATGGGCGTTCGTGTGTTCGCAGTGCCAGACGGTGACGTAGCCGCTTCAATCCTAACTTGTATGCCAGATAGCGAAGTAGACGTGATGTATTGCATCGGCGGCGCTCCAGAAGGCGTTGTATCGGCAGCAGTGATTCGCGCACTAGACGGTGACATGCATGGTCGTCTTCTT
Source organism: Vibrio sp. Y29_XK_CS5 (assembly GCF_024181835.1). Classification (NCBI taxonomy): domain Bacteria; kingdom Pseudomonadati; phylum Pseudomonadota; class Gammaproteobacteria; order Vibrionales; family Vibrionaceae; genus Vibrio; species Vibrio sp. Y29_XK_CS5. The sequence continues at coordinate 236,739 of NZ_JAMZAM010000003.1, read as the reverse complement.
CCTCGTCACGAAGTAAAAGGCGATACTGAAGAAAACCGCATCTACGGCGCTGCTGAACTTCAACGCTGTGAAGAGATGGGCGTTCAAGCGAACGTGGTTCTAAAGATGGAAGACATGGCACGCAGCGACAACGTAGTATTCTCTGCAACGGGTATTACCAAGGGTGACCTACTGGAAGGTATCTCTCGTCAAGGTAACATCGCAACAACAGAAACCCTATTGATTCGCGGTCGCTGTCGTACTATTCGTCGCATCAAGTCTACGCACTACCTAGAGCGTAAAGACCCTGAAGTGCGCGATATCATTCTTTAAGCAGTATTCGAGGCTCCCACTCACTCTGAGTTGGAGCCTTTCTTTTCTGGTAAGTCATTTAAACTTCGTTTTTAATCGCGAGACTGAGAATCTAATTCCAGCAAGCTCTTAAGCTTTATTCCTCTTCCAGACCACAGAAACAAAAGATAATAGATTCTGAATCACACTCGTTCCTCGGTGTTCAGAATGACGATTACTTTAACAAGCTATAAACCAAAAGAGTTCGTCATCCTAGCGAGCTCAAGCGAGACTAAGGATCTAGTAACAGCGCCCCCAAACTCTTCTTCATTCACCTTAAATCACAGCACAAACGGATAATAGATTCTGCATCACGCTCGTTCCTCGATGTTCAGAATGACAATTACTTTAACAAGCTATAAACCAAAAGAGTTCGTCATCCTAGCGAGTCCAAGCGAGATTAAGGATCTAGTAACAGCGCCCCCAAACTCTTCTTCATTCACCTTAAATCACAGCACAAACGGACAATAGATTCTGCATCACGCTCGTTCCTCGATGTTCAGAATGACGATTACTTTAACAAGCTATAAACCCAAAGAGTTCGTCATCCTAGCGAGCTCAAGCGAGACTAAGGAGCTAGTAACAGTGCCCCCCAAACTCTTCCTCATTCACCTTAAATCACAGCACAAACGGACAATAGATTCTGAATCACACTCGTTCCTCGGTGTTCAGAATGACGATTACTTAAACAAGCCATAAACCAAAAGAGTTCGTCATCCTAGCGAGCTCAAGCGAGACTAAGGAGCTAGTAACAGCGCCCCCAAACTCTTCTTCATTCACCTTAAATCACAGCACAAACGGATAATAGATTCTGAATCACACTTGTTCCTTGTTGTTTAGAATGACGACATATACCCAACAAATCCACACACAAATTAAGTCAACACTTTTCTTTACTAACCCTATCGAGCATAATATGTACTGATGTATAGATGGTGGGTATATGAAGACCGTAGATAGGATTTTGCAAATCGTTAAGCGTGATGGCTCTGTCACTGCGAAACAACTCTCTTCTGAACTGGGAATGACAACCATGGGTGCGCGTCAGCATCTACAAGGTTTAGAAGATGACGGCATCCTGTCGATTCATGATGTAAAGGTCAAAGTTGGGCGCCCAACCCGTCATTGGTCCCTTACACAAAAAGGTCATGAGCAATTTGCTGATCGCCACGGCGAACTGACCATTCAGTTTATTGAAGCGGTAGAGCACATCTTCGGTAAAGACGGATTGGAGAAAGTCACATCTGAGCGCGAGAAACTCACCCTACAAAACTACCAGCAACACCTTGAGCAGTGCGACTCTCTGGAAAGCAAGTTACAGACACTTGTTACTCTGCGTGAGCAAGAAGGCTACATGGCAGAACTAGAGAAAGATGAACATGGGTTTATTCTCATCGAAAACCACTGCCCTATTTGCAAAGCAGCCACTCGCTGCCCAAGTTTGTGCCAATCTGAACTCAATGTCTTCCAATCACTTTTAGGTAGCGAAACCAAAATCGAACGAGATGAGCACATCATCAGTGGTCAACGTCGCTGCGTGTACCGAATCCAACAATAAATCTTCGATCAAACCAACCGTTATTATGAACATACTCTCTTATAAATGAGACTATGACGCAATTCATCCGCTCTCATCCTCTATGTGGATTAAGCTTTTAGTAACTAGGAGCAACATCCAATGGATTTGGAGCGGCTATGCCGAACAGCTACACACCTCAAGTTTTGCCCTCATTCGATGAAATGGTAAAAATGGCAGAACGCGACCCCGAAGCCTTTGAGCAATTTCGTCATGATATGGCGAAAGAGATGATTGAAGGTGCTTCAGAGCAGATGCAACCTCGACTGTGGGCACAGCAAAGTCACATAGATAGAGTCATTCATAACTGCAAAAATCCCAACCACACAAATGTCGTATTAATGAATGAATTGCAGAAACAGGTCGTGAAATTCAGAGAGGCATTACAAGGGGAAACCGCCCCAACTAAAAAAGCCGATGTGGTTGAGTTGAAAACGTTTAAAGATAGGGATGATTTTTACTAAAACTCGTTGGATAAATCGAGAAAGTCAGGATTCGTTTTTCTCACTAAATCTAACTTCCACTCTCGCTTCCATTGTTTCAACTGCTTTTCTCGGTTTATGGCAGTTGCCATATCTTCAAACAGCTCAAAGTAAACGAGCTTGTGAACATGATATTTCTTGGTAAAACCCTCAACGATTCCGTTTTTATGCTGCCATATTCTTTGGGCTAGTTGGCTGGTAACACCAATGCAGAGAACTGAGTTATTTTTTGAAGTTAGGATGTAAACGCAAGGTATCTTGTCGATGGTTCATTCTCCTTAATGATCTGTGGTTGCTTTTCCATTGTAATTCACTAGCTCGGTCGTTTACTGCAAACTCGGAGCACTCGGTGAGTAGATTCTGAATCACGCTCGTCCCTCGCTGTTCAGAATGACAGTTAATTTAACTTGCTATTAAGTAACAGAAATCCGTCATTCTAGCGAGCTTCAGCGAGACTAAGAATCTACTTTCAGCAAGTACAAGGACTTAGAAAGAACACCCTCTCGTAGTTACTTTAAGTCACTCTTAAATAAAAGGAATCCGTCATTCTAGCGAGCCTCAGCGAGACTAAGAATCTACTTACAGCAAGTACGAGACCTTAGAAAGAACACCCTCTCATAGTTACTTTAAGTCACTCTTAAATAAAAGGAATCCGTCATTCTAGCGAGCACTAGCGAGACTAAGAATCTACTGCCAGCAAATTCGATACCTAAAGACCTTACTCCGGCTCAGGACCGTATTTGTTCTGACCGGCAGAACCTTTCAAGAAACCACACTCGATAAGAATCCATAGACCACATAGCAGAGAGACCGAAGCAATCAGCATTTGCGGTGTAGATGGGTCCTGCGCAGCAGGGTTAGTCATTGGCGTGGCAACTCGACCAATGATCAATGGAATGTTCAACGCTAGCCAGTAAATCGACTTATTACGGTCATGCCAACGCTTAGTGGTTATCGCCAAATCTGGGATCAGAAGAATCAATAAGAAGATAGGCAGAAGAATATAAGAAAATGCAGGGAACAACTTACTGATGCCCGCACCAAAACCTAAGATTAGGATGTAGTAGATGATGTTCCACATCCAGTAAGTTTTACGACCTATACGCCCTTGGAAAGAAAACAATAACTCTTTAATCGACATCGACTTTTACCCTAATTTTGAAAGGCTATAGATTAGCCGAGTCAGCATGGTTTGAAAAGTTCATCCCCCAAAGGAAAACATCACCAGATTTCAAACTGTAGGTCTGCACATTTAGAGCCTTCAGCTTGTCGACTCTAAATGTCTAAATGAGGCAGTTTGGGCTTTAACCCGAGCAATAGAGCTAGTTCACTACTTTCTGGAAGCAATCAATATCCATATCGCGCACATTCACCGTTAAGCTACGAACATGACTCGCTTGTTCCTGTAGCACAACCATCAGTGCTCTTGATAACTCGCGTTTTTGTTCTGCATTTCTTCCTGCCAGCAAATCAAAGTTGATGTGAATAAAATCAACACTATCACCCTCTTCTCCCACCAACCAATTGTGGCAACGAAGCGCACGTGATTTGACGGACGCAAGCTCGAACAAACCACTCTCCAAGGTGACTTTGTGTAGATCTTCTAGTAATCCCTGGACATTTACACGCTCATCGACTGAGTTGGAATATTCTAAAACTAAGTTTGGCATTTTGATTCCTTTCTTATTACGGCGAACTTTTAACCCACAGTAATACCAATCTAAGGCGCATTTTCCGAGGAATGGACTATCATTCTGTCTACGCGATCACCAATCGATTGCTTTTGACAAAAATAACAGAACTAATGCAGCACCGACCAGATGAAGAAAGCCGAATAAGACATGACGCCAATCATGATCTGTTCACATTATTCTGTTATATTCCTACGTAGATTTTTTACATTAATAGACTATTTACATTAAAGATAAGGGAGATATTCCTATGCGTCGTCCTGTAGTGATGGGTAACTGGAAACTAAACGGTAGCAAAGCAATGGTAACTGAGCTGCTAACTGGTATTAACGCTGAACTTGAAGGCGTTGAAGGTGTTGACGTAGCAGTAGCTCCACCAGCTCTTTACATCGATCTAGCTGAGCGCGTAATCGCTGAAGGCGGTAACAAAGTTATCCTAGGTGCACAAAACACTGACCTAAACAACAGCGGTGCTTTCACTGGCGACATGTCTCCAGAAATGCTGAAAGACTTCGGTGCTTCTCACATCATCATCGGTCACTCAGAGCGTCGTGAATACCACAACGAATCTGACGAGTTCATCGCTAAGAAATTCAACTTCCTAAAAGAAAACGGTCTAACGCCTGTTTTCTGTATCGGTGAATCTGAAGCTCAAAACGAAGCTGGCGAAACTGAAGCAGTATGTGCACGTCAAATCAACGCAGTTATCGACACTTACGGTGTTGAAGCTCTAAACGGCGCAATCATCGCTTACGAACCAATCTGGGCTATCGGTACTGGTAAAGCAGCAACAGCTGAAGATGCACAACGCATCCACGCTTCTATCCGCGCACTAATCGCAGCGAAAGACGAAGCAGTTGCAGCACAAGTAATCATCCAATACGGCGGTTCTGTTAAGCCAGAAAACGCTGAAGCTTACTTCTCACAACCAGACATCGACGGTGCTCTAGTTGGTGGCGCTTCTCTAGACGCTAAGAGCTTCGTAGCTATCGCTAAAGCAGCGGCAGCAGCTAAAGCTTAATTTCGCTTTTTATTAAGCAGTAATAACAAAGGGATGCATCACGCATCCCTTTTTGTTTACTTACGATCTAATGAGTTCTGTCATTCCGAGGAGCCTAAGCGACATCAGGAATCTACTAACCGCACACCCCCAAATCAAACCAGCAAAACAACAGACATAACCTATAAGACTCCCGTCATTCCGAGGAGCTTAAGCGACATCAGGAATCTACTAACCGCACGCACCCAAATCAAACCAACAAAACAACAGACATAACCTATGAGAATCCCGTCATTCCGAGGAGCCTAAGCGACATCAGGAATCTACTAACCGCACGCACCCAAATCAAACCAGCAAAACAACAGACATAACCTATAAAAATCCGGTCATTCCGAGGAGCCTAAGCGACATCAGGAATCTACTAACCGCACGCACCCATATCAAACCAACAAAACAACAGACATAACCTATAAGAATCCCGTCATTCCGAGGAGCCTAAGCGACATCAGGAATCAACTAACCGCATGTGTCAAACCCAAAGTTAAGTAACGAAAAACGCCTTACATCAAAACAAAGAACCTAATCGCACTTCCAGTTATTCCTACTTAATTCCATCCAACCAACGAACTCTATTCACTTACCCTGCACACTGGATTTATAGTTACTGATACTTGTTCAAGGAGGAGCAATCGACATGACAACACCAATATCAGACATCGCCAGTGTGATTCACCATGGTGGAAAACATACCGTCACTGGCTCTTGTCATGAATTGAAACTGCCACACGGCAGCATCTTGATCGATTGTGGACTCTTCCAAGGCAAAGACATCCATTTTGGTAATCGCAAGGCATCACTGGATATTGAATTTCCGGTTAAACACATCAAAGCATTAGTCCTGACTCATGCTCATATCGACCATATTGGACGCCTACCTTGGTTACTGGCTGCTGGATTTAAAGGTCCTATTTACTGCACCAAAGCAACAGCCGAACTAGTACCGCTCATGTTAGAAGATGGATTAAAGCTGCAACTGGGTTTGAACTACCACCAGCGTCAACAAGTCCTCAACGTTATTAAAAAACAGCTAAGACCCCATGACTACCAACAATGGCTGCCACTTTGCAAACAATGTTACCTGCGCTTTCAACCAGCAGGGCACATTCTTGGCTCCGCTTACGTGGAATTCAAACTCCCCAATCATGAAATCATCGTGTTTTCCGGCGATCTAGGTCCGTCCAATACCCCGCTCTTACCCGATCCGAAGCCGCCAAAGCGTGCCGACTATTTGTTCATCGAGTCCACATACGGCAACAAAGAGCATGAAGACATTGCCACTCGAACTGAGCGCTTGAACACCATTATCGATCACGCACTGCAAGACGGTGGTGTAATTCTGATCCCAGCTTTCAGCGTAGGACGTACACAGGAACTGTTATTCGATATTGAACAGCTGATTCACCAACGCGACTTGTCGTCTTCTTTGCCAATTATCCTAGACTCACCACTTGCGAAAAGAGTCACGAAGACCTATCGCCGTTTCAAAAAACTGTGGGGAAAAGAAGCAAAGCAAAAGCTCAACAACCATCGTCATCCCCTCGCTTTTGAACAATGCATTACTGTAGAAAACCATCGAGAACATCAAGCATTAGTGAATCGACTAGCCTCCACCGATGAGCCTGCAATTGTCGTCGCGGCATCCGGTATGTGCGAAGGAGGAAGAATCGTCAATTACTTAAAAGCACTCTTACCTGACGAAAGAAATGATGTGCTGTTTGCGGGCTATCAAGCGCAAGGAACCTTAGGTCGAGAAATCCAATCAGGCAGCCACACGGTGGATATCGATAACCAACCAATCGAAGCCAACGCACAGATCCATACCATCTCTGGATATTCTGCACATGCAGACCAAAGCGATTTATTGAAGTTTGTTACTGGTATTCCAACACAACCAAAAGCCGTGCATTTGATACATGGAGAGAAAGAAGCGAAAAAAGAGTTAGGAGAGAAGTTGGAAGCTGAGGGAATTGAGGTGGTTTATTGACAATAAAGGGGCTCTCACCCCTTTATTTACTACTTGTTATAAAACTCTTTATACCAAGAAACAAACTCTGCAACGCCTTCTTTAACTGTTACTCTTGGTTTGTAACCAGTAGCGGTAAATAGATCTTCTGTATTAGCATAAGTTTGATAAACATCCCCAGGCTGCATTTCGCGGAAGTTTTTCTTCGCTTCTATACCAAGCTCATCTTCAATCGCTTTAACGAAGTCCATCAAGTTGATAGGAGAGCCATGACCAATGTTATAAACCGAATATGGAGCAGAACTGCTTGCTGGAGTTCCAGATTCTACAGTCCAGCTTTCATTTCGAGTTGGTAAGACGTCTGCAATACGAACTACACCTTCAACAATATCATCTACATGGGTGAAGTCTCTCCACATATCACCATTATTATTGATATCGATAGTATCGCCATCAAGAATTTTCTTAGTGAAAATAAATGGGGCCATGTCCGGACGCCCCCAAGAACCATACACTGTGAAAAAGCGCAATCCTGTTGTTGGGATGTCATACAGATGAGAATAGCTATGAGCCATTAACTCGTTAGACTTTTTCGTTGCTGCATAAAGTGATACTGGATGGTCAACACTATCTGAAGTAGCAAAAGGAACTTTTGCATTAAGCCCATACACTGAGCTCGAAGATGCATATACCAGATGGCTTACTTTGTTTTGACGGCATCCCTCAAGAATATTTAGGTGCCCAACCAAGTTTGAGTCCGCATAAGCGTGTGGGTTTTCTAGTGAATAACGTACCCCAGCTTGGGCAGCTAAATGGATAACGCGATCAAACTTCTCAGTTGCAAACAACTGCTCCATCGCTCCACGATCTGCAATATCCACACTTACAAATTTGAACAGTGGATTTTCAATACGAGCGAGTCGAGCATGTTTTAGATTCACATCGTAGTAATCATTTAGATTATCGATACCCACAACTTCATGCCCTGCAGCATTAAGCTTCTCCGCTGTTGCACTACCAATAAAACCAGCAGCACCAGTTACTAAGTATTTCATAATTAACCGATTCCTAAAGAAACAAAAGCCAGTCAAATAAGACTGGCTTAACCTAAGCAAGTGTGAGGTTAGTCACTACCAAATAGATCACGTGTATAAACTTTTTCAGCTACATCCGCTAACTCTTCGACCATGCGGTTAGAGACAATCACATCCGAACATTTTTTGAATTCATTCAGATCTTTCACAACACGTGAATGGAAAAACTCAGCATCTTGAAGCACAGGTTCATAAACGACAACTTCTATACCCTTTGCTTTAATACGCTTCATAATGCCTTGAATTGAAGACGCACGAAAGTTGTCTGACCCAGCTTTCATGATCAAACGATATACGCCTACTACTTTGGGCTGGCGTTTAATGATCGAATCTGCAATAAAGTCTTTTCGTGTACGGTTAGCATCAACGATAGCACCAATAATATTGTTTGGAACTTCTTGATAGTTTGCTAAAAGCTGTTTGGTATCCTTTGGTAAGCAGTAGCCGCCGTAGCCGAAAGATGGGTTGTTGTAATGATTACCAATGCGAGGATCTAAACCAACACCTTCAATGATCTGACGAGTATCTAAACCGTGAGCTTCTGCGTAAGAATCCAGCTCATTAAAGTATGCTACACGCATAGCAAGATAGGTATTCGAGAAGAGTTTTACTGCCTCAGCTTCTGTCGAGTCTGTAAATAAGACTTGGATATCTTCTTTTACAGCCCCCTCGACCAGCAAGCGAGCAAATACTTCCGCACGTTCGCTGCGTTCACCAACAATGATACGTGAAGGGTGAAGGTTATCGTAAAGCGCTTTGCCCTCTCGTAAGAACTCTGGGGAGAAAATGACATTTTCACATCCCAACTCTTCTTTGATTCGAGCGGTATAGCCAACAGGAACAGTTGACTTAATCACCATAACTGCTTCAGGGTTAATTGACATAACATCTTTAATCACGGCCTCAACAGAAGATGTATTAAAGTAATTAGTTTGTGGGTCATAATCAGTAGGCGTTGCAATCACAACATAATCTGCAGATAAATAAGCCTTTTCCTTATCCGTAGTCGCAACAAAATTTAACTCTTTGTGCGCCAAAAAGTGTTCAATTTCAGTATCAACAATCGGCGACTTGCGCTGGTTAAGTAAGTCAACCTTCTCAGAAATGATGTCTAGAGCGATCACCTCGTGATTCTGGGCTAACAGCATAGCGTTAGAAAGCCCTACATAGCCAGTCCCAGCAACTGCGATTTTCATGGGTTAATCCTTCATTTATTTTTGGCAGAGGATACCAAAATGCAAAAAAATGAGCGAGGACAACGACTTCCACAATAAGCAGAATAACCTAACAGAAGGAGTTCGGCTGTCCTTAAATTCTATTTAATTGTTCAATAAACTTACCTAAGTTCAGAGATTAAGATTGACTTATAAATTTTATAGAGTCTGAATAATCAACTTCAGATTGGTTATGGTTCCAAACTAAGTCGCCAATACCATCTGTAGGATTAAAGCCTGTTGGAGCATTCAATAGTAATGTACGAATGTTTTCGTGATCCATACTATGACAGGCAAAATCAAGTTCATTCAACAATAGGTCGTATTCTTCCAGAGGTAAATGCACCTCATGAGCCGTCATGATTCGTTCATGCGCCGTCTGCTTTACATTGTCACCAATGAGTAGTTCTTCATAAAGTTTTTCACCAGGACGAAGTCCTGAGAATTGAATCTCGATATCACCATGAGGGTTAACTTCAGATTTTACTTCAAGACCAGATAACTGAATGAGATTACTTGCTAAGTCTGTAATTTTTACTGACTCACCCATGTCTAAAACAAATACATCGCCTCCTTTACCCATTGCTCCAGCTTGAATAACTAGCTGTGCAGCTTCAGGAATGGTCATGAAGAAACGAGTGATCTCTGGGTGAGTCACGGTTACTGGCCCGCCTGATGCGATTTGCTTTTTAAACACAGGAATCACGGAGCCTGAAGAGCCGAGGACGTTGCCAAATCGTACCATGCAGAATCGAGTGCCATTTGGTTTTGCATTTTCTTGATCAGCAAGAGCCTGCAGACCAAGTTCTGCCATGCGTTTAGTTGTCCCCATCACGTTAGTAGGACGGACGGCTTTATCTGTAGAGATTAATACAAATGATTCAACACCGGCTTTAATCGCCGCGCACGCAGTATAATAAGTCCCATAGATATTATTACGCACACCCTCAATTACGTTAAATTCGACTAATGGAACGTGTTTATATGCTGCTGCGTGATATACCGTTTGGACTTTAAAAGAAGACATTGTCGTTTCTAGACGATGTTGACGCTGAACAGAACCCAACAAAGGAATAATGTCGCAAGTGAGCCCTTTTTCAATCTTAAGTTGATTTAGTTCGCGATCAATTTGATATAGACCAAACTCAGACAATTCAAATAAAATAATAGACTTAGGTGACTGTTCCACAATTTGACGACACAATTCAGAGCCAATAGAACCACCTGCACCTGTCACCATAACCACTTTGTCTTTGATATTAGCTTCTAACAACACTTGTTGAGGCGCTACTGGGTCACGCCCTAGCAAGTCCTCAATTGCGACATCCTTAAGCTCATCAATTTTGGCTTTCCCAGAAACAATGTCTGTCATATCTGGGACTGTGAGTACTTCAACAGGTAACTTAGCTAATTCGTCTAGAATGACCTTACGACGTGAACGCTTAGCACTTGGCACAGCTAGTAAAACTTGAGAAACGTCATATTTATTGATGATAGGCATTGCATCTTCAATGGCAATAACAGGTAAACCCAATATCATGGTGTTGCAAAGAGTTGAGTCACCATCAATAAATGCTCTTACACGGTAGTCTCCACTACTTCTTAATGCCATCGCTAACTGCCGACCGCCCGATCCCGCCCCATAAATTAGAACTTCTTTACTCTGCGTTGAATAGCTTTGAGCAATCAAAGATCGAACAATAACACGGGGACCTCCACAGAAAAGAGCAAGAAATGCACCATAAATGATAGGAACTGTCCTAGGAAACGGGTCACTCATGTAGAAACTAAGGGCAGCTACGAGCGTAGCAGAAATGACCGCACCAGCTGTCACTACAAATAAAGCTTGAAAAGTAAGATAACGAAGAACTGCTCTGTAGAGCCCTAAGCGAGCAAAAACAGCAATCGTGACAATTGTCACTGCAATTTGAATCCCCCAGACAACAGGATAAGTAAAATAATTGGTTTCTCCAGAACGAACTAAGATTGCCAAATGAAAAGCCATGAAGATCAACATAATATCAATCAGAACACTGACAATTCTTTTGTTAGTCCGCGAAAGTTGCCATATAAATTGTAGACGTTGCATAGTATTTCTATTTGTTAGTAGCATTCATAATAATTTAAAGTGTAAGTAAAACATCCACATTTACACTATTATCTCCATTAGAATGTTAATTTCATGGTTCACTTTAGGTTACTTGTCATACAAACTCGATGAGCAAACAAGGAGCTTAGCATTAAAGCCCCTTAATATGTCTACTGACCTATTTTTGCGCCAGCAACAAAATCTCTCGTATGACTTGACAGGTCTTATCAACCTCTTGCTCTGTCAAGGTTGGATGAACTAAAAACATCAAACTAGTTTCGCCCAATTTAACAGCGTTTTTCAAGCGCTCAACTGGGCGCCAAGGCGTACCATCAAATGCTCTTTCCAGATACACTTCAGAGCAACTACCTTGATAAGCAGGGACACCACGTTCAAGAATAGCTTCAATAATGCCATCTCGGGTCCACCCTTCAGCAAGGTTTTCGGGCTCCACAAACAAATAATGCTTATATTCTGCATGCTCACAATATTCCGGCACTTCAACTCGACGAACCACTGTTAAATCTGCAACGGCCTCATCTATTTTTTCGGCATTCGCTTGACGCAAAGCAGTCCATTTATTCATACGCGTTAGCTGGATACGACCAATCACTGCCTGCAGTTCAGTCATTCTCCAATTGGTACCAAAGGTTTCATGTAACCAACGGAAGCCCGGCGAATGTTCGCGGTTATAGATAGCATCAAAACTCTTACCATGATCTTTGTAAGACCACATAGCTGACCACAATGCTTTATCATTAGTTGTAACCATGCCCCCCTCACCACCTGTTGTCATGATCTTATCTTGACAGAAAGACCAAGCACCAATATGCCCAATAGTGCCAACACTACGACCTTTATATTTAGCGCCATGAGCTTGAGCACAATCTTCTATGACGTAAAACCCATACTGCTCAGATAATGCCATGATGGCATCCATCTCTGCTGGCATGCCAGCAAGGTGTACCACAATAACTGCTTTTGTTTTTGATGTGAGTACTGCTTTTATTGATTCCGCACTAATTGCTTGGCTGTTTAAATCCACATCAGCGAAAACAGGTGAAGCTCCCGACGTTACAATCGATGATGCCGAAGCAAGAAAAGTTCTTGGTGTGGTTATGACCTCATCCCCGTCACCAATTCCCAGAGCCCTCAATGCCACATCTAGTGCAAGCGTCCCGTTACCGAGAGCAACTGCATATTCGCAACCAACCCACGTTGCAAACTCTTTTTCAAACTCTCGACACTCGCTACCTGTCCAGTAGTTAACTTTGTTTGACAGCAGCACGCGGCTGACTGCATCAGCTTCTTCTCGGGAAAAAGAAGGCCATGGAGAAAATGGTGTATTAAGCACGATGCCACCTAATAAATTTTATTGTTTTGATTTAATAAGTTTATGAGCAGGAGAGCCCACAACTACTTGAGAGCTAGTAATATTGTTTATAACAGTTGAACCACAACCAACAATCGTATCATGACCGATGACAATCAGTTGCTTAATTTGGCTACCGATCCCAATCCAAGAATTTTCGCCTATTTCAACCCCACCAGCCAAGTTTACACCAGGGCTAATGTGTACGCCATCTGCGAGATTACAATCGTGGTCGATAGTGCATGCTGTGTTGATGATACAACTCATTCCTATATTACTAAAAGCGTTAATTACAGCATTCGCCATCACTACAGTCCCAACTCCAATATTAGCGTATTTGCTTATTACAGCACTAGGATGAGCAACAACGCTAAAGTAAGCCCCTGCAAGGCTTAGTTCTCGCTGTTTACTAATGCGGATAGCATTATGACCTATAGCAATTATAGTAAGATCATACTCTTTCGCCCTACGTAAAAGTGTATTGGTATCGCCTAGTACTTTCCAGTGAGCGACAGAAGTAAGGTTAGGCCATTGATCATCAAAAAATGTAATTTCGTTATAACCGTTTAGTTCTGCTATTTCAGCAACAACTTTACCATGACCACTAGCGCCCAAAATTGCACAACGTTTCATTACTTATCACGCTCTCGGTGCTCTTGACCTGTAAAAGGCTCAATAGTCGCATGGCCATCTGCAGATATACCTTCTTTTACTAATACTTTCTTAACAGTCAAAAAAATAATTTTTATATCTAGCCAAAAAGACTGATTTTCCACATACCAAACATCGAGCTTAAACTTCTCTTCCCAACTGATTGCATTACGCCCGTTAACTTGCGCCCAACCAGTTACCCCAGGACGAACATTATGACGCCTTGATTGTTCTTTGCTATAAAGCGGTAAGTATTGCATGAGTAATGGACGAGGCCCAACCAAGCTCATTTCCCCTTTTAACACATTCCATAGTTCTGGGAGTTCATCTAAGCTACTATTTCTCAGCTTATCGCCAAAGGGAGTCATACGCTCAGAATCAGGAAGTGGACTCCCTTGTTGATCCACCGCATCCTTCATAGTACGAAACTTGACCATTTCAAAAGGTTTACCATTTAAGCCTGGACGCGTTTGACGGAACAAAACTGGAGAACCAAGGTTTTTACGAATCTTCCAAGCAACTAGCACAATAATAGGAGAAAGAGTAATTAATGCTACAAAAGACAAGACAACGTCTAACATTCTTTTCACAAGACCTCCTTAAAAACCGAAATAAAACGTTCCACACCTTTTTTTAAAGACAACTCTTCATAATAGAAATGTTTTGCATTCTTTTTCATCTTCTCAAGCTCTAACGGGGATTTACAAACCACGGAATTAATCGCATCAGCTAAAGACTCTGGATTGTTAGGCTTACATGTTACTCCAGCTTCAGATTGTTCAATTAAATCAGCAGCATCACCACTTACTCCCATAATGATCGGTTTACCGATTGCCAAATTCGCTTGTGTTCTAGAAGGAATAGTGATCCTAAATAGTTCTTCGTCGTTTAAATGCACTAGAAGCATATCCGCATCATTTAGCAGGCTCCCTACCTGGTTCATTGGTACTCTTGGTAGAAAGAAAGTATTCGTTAACTTCTTGTCTTGACTTATTTGAACAGCATCTTTCTTGGCAACACCATCACCAACAAAAACAACATTGACATCAATTTCCTTTTTCATGAGAATTTCTGCCGCATCTAAAATTGCAGGTAGCCCTTGTGCCAAACCTAAATTCCCAGCAAAAACCAGATTTAACTTCCCATTAGATGGTAAGCTTACTTTGCATTTTTCATAATTATTTAATGCAGGCTCATTACACCAATTATATATAACTTCTATTTTACTATCTGGTACACCTCTCGAGACCAAACGCTTTTTAAAGCCCGGCGATAAAACTACTATTTTTGATGCGCGCTTGTAAACAAACTTACAGACCAAACTAATAATTTTTAAAGCCTTTTTATTATTCAACATTCCTGTTGCTGCTAAAGTATCTGGCCATAAGTCTTGGATATCTATAACGAAAGGAGTCCGCTTAAAAATCCCCAACAATGCAGCAGAAATACTTGTGGTTAAAGGTGGATGATAACTATAAATAACATCGACACTTCGTACTTTAAGCAA
The DNA here is from genome assembly GCF_024181835.1 of Vibrio sp. Y29_XK_CS5. Taxonomy (NCBI): domain Bacteria; kingdom Pseudomonadati; phylum Pseudomonadota; class Gammaproteobacteria; order Vibrionales; family Vibrionaceae; genus Vibrio; species Vibrio sp. Y29_XK_CS5. The sequence continues at coordinate 221,710 of NZ_JAMZAM010000003.1, read as the reverse complement.
ACCAATAATTGTCGAACTAACAGAAAATGATAGATAGTTTAGTATACGCTTGATTGCTGAAGAGTCATGACTAGGATACAGAGGCGCTCTATGTATTGTAAATCCATCTAATACTTCTTTCTGGTAAGGTAAGATTTTATAGCCATCATAAACTTTCCCTCCGGGATAGTTAGGAAAACCAGTTAAAATCTCTACTTCGTGACCTTGCCTTCTCAACTCTTGGGCGAAAAGCAATCCTTTAAATGTAGGTTCTGGTTCAAACCATTGCGTTAATAATAATATTTTCATTTTGGTTATTATAGTTAAGGGCTTGTAATAGTGTATACAAGCCCCATTTGAAATTAATATTCTTTCCAAACAACTCGTTTTACATAGTCAGTATATGAATGAATAATACGTACCACTTTATCAGAGACGTTTGGCATTGAATAATCGTAAACTTGACGTAGTTGTCGTTCTTCGCCTCTAGATTGAGACTCTAAAACACCTAACGCCTGCATTACTCGTTCTACACCCAAGCCAACCATCATTACTGAAGCTTCCTCCATACCTTCAGGGCGTTCATGAGCTTCACGCATATTTAATGCAGGGAAGTTCATAATTGACGATTCTTCGTTAATAGTACCACTATCAGAAAGAACCGCTTTCGCGTGTTTTTGCAAATGGTTATAGTCATGAAAACCTAAAGGTTTTAATAATCGAATATTTGGGTGGAACTCAAGACCTTGAGCTTCAATACGATTACGAGTACGCGGATGAGTAGAAACTATAACTGGAAGATCATAGTGACTTGCAACCGTATTTAACGTCTCTGCTAACTTTGCTAGTTGCTTAGGTGAGTCAACATTTTCTTCTCGGTGAGCGCTAACTACAAAAAACTGCTCTTTCTGTAAACCAAGTCGCGAAAGTACGTTTGAGTTATCGATTTGAGGCATGTAGTGGTTTAACACCTCAAACATTGGACTGCCCGTTTTAATAACGCGATCAGCTGGAAGCCCTTCCGCTAACAAGTAATCACGAGCAATCGCGCTGTAAGTAAGATTAATGTCTGCGGTATGATCGACAATACGGCGGTTGGTCTCTTCAGGGACTCGCTGATCGAAACAGCGATTGCCTGCCTCCATATGAAAGATAGGCACCTTACGGCGTTTCGCTGGAATGGCAGAAATACAAGAGTTGGTGTCACCTAAGACCAACATAGCTTCCGGCTTTATCTCTGCCAACACTTCATCCACTTTGATAATGACCTGACCAATGGTTTCAGCAGCGTTCTTGCCAGCTGCATTAAGAAAGTAATCCGGCTTACGGACCCCTAAGTCGTTAAAGAATACTTCATTAAGCTCGAAGTCATAATTCTGACCGGTGTGCACTAGAATATGCTCACAATGCTCATCCAATTTTGCCAACACACGAGACAGACGAATAATCTCAGGGCGTGTGCCAACCACCGACATGACTTTTAATTTCTTCATTTTTGTTTCTCTTCAAGGTTTACAGTGGGAACGCAAAGGTATCTGGCGCTTCTCGGTCAAAAATCTCATTTGCCCAAAGCATAACGATCATCTCTTCTTCGCCAATATTCGTGATGTCATGTGACCAACCTGGCACTGTCTCGACGATTTGAGGAGCGCAGCCTTCTGTCTCCAACTCATAGCGCTCACCCGTCCCGATGTGCTCAAACTTAAAGCGAGCTTTACCCTTTAAGACAAGGAACTTTTCATTCTTGCTGTGGTGATAGTGCCCACCTCGAGTTATCCCAGGGTGCGCGGTAAAGAAAGAAAATTGGCCTGCCTGCTTTGTTTTTAGCATCTCGCTAAACACACCACGCTCATCACCATAACTTGGGATGGTATAGCTAAATTGCTCAGGCGACATATAGCTTAAGTAAGTCGAGTATAATGCACGAACCAATCCTGTCCCCACATCTTCCGTGACTAAGTTATCTCGACTCTCTTTAAAAGCTCGCAGTAAATCTGCAACCTCACCAACTGTGGTTGGGTACTCCGGTGAAACGACTTTAGCCCCGCTCGGCTCAGTACCATCAAGTAAAGCAATTAAGCTACGACAAACGTCATCGATATAAACAAGCGTTACTGAAGCTTTAGGGTCGTTGATGGTAATATCTAGATCATTGAGTGTGTTGTAACAGAAAGTGGCAACAAATGAGTTGTAGTTTGGGCGGCACCATTTCCCAAATACGTTAGGAAAACGGTAGATATAAAAAGACGCACCGCTCTCGTGTCCATAGAGCTCAACACTCTGCTCTGCAGAGCGTTTGCTCTGTCCATACGCATTGTCTTGAAGAGCTTGAGTGGAAGAACTCACCACAAGAGGCGTCTTTCGGCCACTGGCTTTCAGTTGCTCCACAACAAAGTCAGTAAAATCGGCGTTGCCCTCTTGGAATTCCGCTTCTGTTTTTGGGCGATTAATTCCGGCTAAGTGATAAACAAAGTCAGCTTCTGCTAACGCGTGAGTCGTTTGCTCACTTGTGGTATCACGGTCAATTTCAACAAGGTCTTCATAACCATGTTCGCGAAGCATGACACAAAGGTTTTTTCCAATGAAACCTTTTGCTCCTGTTACAACAATCTTCATTTATACACCCTCTGGTACGACCAAGCTTCCCGACTCGATATCGCCAATAAAGTCAAGCTTACGCAATAGTTCAACCATACCTTCTACATCTAAACGCTCTGTATTATGAGAATTGTAGTCCTCAATAAGTGACAGATCTTTTTCACCTTCTTCATTGTATTTTGAGTAGTTAAGGTCTCGATTATCTGATGGGATGCGGTAATAGTTACCTTGATCTTGAGCTACAAACATTTCCTCACGGCTACACAATGCTTCGTACAACTTCTCGCCATGTCGAGTACCAATGATATTCACTTGGTGACCTGACTTATCTGTAATCTGTAACAAAGCATTAACCAACACTTCAATCGTTGCCGCTGGTGCCTTTTGCACAAAAATATCACCATTTGTACCATTCTCGAATGCATGAAGGACTAAATCAACAGCATCGTTAAGAGTCATCATAAAGCGAGTCATATTAGGGTCAGTAATTGTAATCGGTTGACCATTAATAATTTGACGTAAAAACAATGGAATAACGGAACCTCGAGACGCCATAACATTACCATATCGAGTCGCCGATATTACCGTTTTATCTGGGTCAACATTACGTGATTTTGCAACGATGACTTTTTCCATCATTGCTTTAGAAATACCCATAGCATTTATAGGATAAACAGCTTTATCTGTGCTTAAGCAAACTACACGTCTAACTTCGTTTTGTATAGCTGCTTCTAAAACGTTTTCTGTACCTAATACATTAGTCTTAACAGCTTCCATAGGATGAAACTCACAAGAAGGTACTTGTTTTAGCGCAGCCGCATGATAGATGTAATCAACACCGCGAGTAGCATTGAGAATACTTTGATAATCACGAACATCACCAATATAAAACTTAAGTTTATCGCTGTTATATTTTTTACGCATATCATCTTGCTTTTTCTCATCGCGAGAGAATATACGAATCTCCTTAATATTTGTTTCTAAGAAACGATCTAAAACGGCATTACCAAATGAGCCAGTACCGCCCGTGATCAATAGAACTTTATTATTAAACATCATCAGGCACCCCTTCAATTATCGATGTTATTTTTGAAAACCTATCTTTTTGTGAACCATAGATAGAAAGTTTTTTACACCTACCACTTTCATATTTTTTTGAATCATGTAAATTTGATGCAATGTGAATAATTTTTTCCACAAAATCCTGCTCTGAGTTAACATCGTAATAGTATGCCGCATCACCACATATGTCTTGAGTAAAATCGAGTTTAGGTACTAGTAAAGGCATCCTAGTAGCCATAGCCTCAATATATGTTGTAGAGAAAACTTCTAAAACACTAGGTTGAAGAACAATATCATATGATAAAAATAGTTTTAAAGCATCAGAATGCTTATATGGACCTAAATTATGTATATAATTTCTATTAACCGGCACACTAGAAACTCTCTCAAAGTCGTTGGGATTAATAGTAAGAAAAAAATCGATTCGGATTGAAGATCTATCATTCACAACTTCGGATAATTTAGCTATCCTTTCTAGATCCTTATGCTTATAATAGGCAGAAGGAATTATGACTTTAACTTTAGAATTGTGCTTTTTTGGAATAAAATTTTTAGATTCATTGTAATAATCTAAGAATTCTTTAGATATTGAATTATAAACAACAAATATTTTACCTTCTGGTATACCAATCTTTTCCATTGCATTTTTAGAGGCATGAGTCTGACATATAAATGCATTTGCTTTGGATATATAAAATTTTTGATATTTAGTATGTAACCATCTTGAAAATTTTTTAAGCGGATTCCCAATTAGAGCCTTAGCATACTTATTAGCTCCAAGTATATATGGATTACTACACCCCATAATATGATAGCTTTCGAAGTTAACATAAGCAGGTCCTGCAGAAGTATAGATGACTTGTGGTTTCAGCTCCTGCGCTTTTTTTTTAATCTCACATCTCGCTGTAAAGCTTCTAGCTGGCGTTTTAAAAACAGAAACTTTATTTTTATCGATAAAACCTTCTACTTGATTATAAACTTCATAACTAAGAAAAAAATAATAATTTGCTACTCTTTCTTCATCCGAATGCAATTCTCTAATAAAATTAACTGCATTTTGAACTGCACCACCAACAATATTAGTAGTACAATTAAAAACTATCATCCAACATGCCTCTAATAAAATTATTTAATTTGTTACTATGACACTTAATATCAAATGAATCACTCCATAATTTCTTGCGAGAATAAATGTCACTCTTTAAACGCTCCAACTCTTTAACCTCTTGACTAGTAATTACCTCTTCTGACCCTGAATATAAATACCCCACATTACCAATATAAGTACTTATATCACCGACATCATTTGTAATCACTGGAGTATCAAAAGATATAGCTTCAACAAACTTGGAAGGAAAACCTGCCCAAGCGTATCTTTTATCTTCACGAAAAAATACGACAAAGTCGACGCAACTATAGTAGTTATAAATAACGTCCATCGATACTCGACCAAAGAAGTTCACATTAGAATCAATCTGTGTGTCAGGATAAATGCCCTTAAATTCTTCTTCAGTCATTCCGAACACACTTAATCTAACGTTACATTCATTTGAGAGCTTTTTAGAGAATAATAGAATATCATCAACTCTATCTTTTTTACCCGGAGAACCTGCATACATCAAATGTAATGAGTCATCATTAATTTTATTTTTCACCTTAAACTCATCGGAAACAGGAGGAAACTTATAAGACATTCCAAATTTAGAATAATAATCATCCAAAAACGTCGATATAGTCCATCGATACTTAAACAAACGATAGATAACCCGCATTCTTAGTCCATTTTCTAAAGATGGAAGTGAATATCGCCCACCAGGAAGGTGAGTAGAATCATACCATTCAGTAATGTCGAGAATAATCTTAAATTTATATATCTTAGATAAGAACAACATCATCAAACAGTATAGCGAAGGTGGATTATACAAAATAACCAAATCACTAGTAGTAAACTCAGATTTAAAATTTTTAATCGATTTAAATCCTAAAAATACATAATCTTTAATCTTTTCAATAAAGTTTCTATTGCTGCTAAATACAAGATCATGGGAATTTAAAACCTTATACTCAAATTTGTCAGAATCACTTTCACTTCCCCAGTTAATAATTGTTAAGTTGTAATTCTTAGACAGCATATCAGCTATTATCTTAGCTCTTTTCCCCGCGGCATCATTATCGGGAAATCTAAACGCGCCAGTATAAGTTATTTTATTTTTTTGCATAATAAAACCCGTAATAGAATGAGATAAGTGTAATGATCGGTAAAAAGTTAATCAAATACCTAGGGCTAACACTAGGGTTTAACAACCAAACTAAAAAGAAAGATAAAATACAAGACATTAACACTCGCAAACGGTCGTCATTCATACTGCGATTGTAATTTAAAAATGCTAAAACAAAATAAGGAACTGAATATAAGAATAATAAAAGTTGAGGTAAATCTTTTATTCTTGACACATCTAACTTATCACCAACAATAAAGTCAAAAGATAGTAAATAGCCATAAAAATATTGGATTACTCTTAAAGGGTTTAGTAAGAAAGAACCTACATAGTAATTATAGTTCAAATAATAAACCCAATAACTCAAGCCATCAGATAGAGTTTCCTCTGATATAAACATTCCTTGATATTTCGCAAAAAAACCATTAACTAAAGCGAAAAAAGTATATATAAAAAATAACCAAACCGTGTATTTTTTAGTTTTAAAGAATGAGAAAAACCCCAACACTACAAAAAAAACTGGAAGCTGAATTCGAACAAAAACAGATAACAAAGCTAAAACAAAAAAAGACTTTTTCCTTCCCTTTACAGCAAATTCAACCCCCTTCAATATAATAAATATAGTAAATATGTCTTTATTAATTAATTGAGCAAAATATATTAAGCTTGAAAAGAGAAAGAAACTAAACACATAATAATATGGCAATCCTAACAATTTAATGATTTTTTTATATGTGATAAAACAAGCTAATATTAAAAAACAATTAACCCACAAAGAAAGGACATCATATTTTAAATCCAACCCAAAATAGACAAAAATTTCGGAAATAGAGCTGTATATAAAAGCGATACCGAAATTATTATTAAACCCTATATTCTCTATCCCTCTAGAGATATTATTTGCTTCTCTAACATAAACATAGTTATCGTGAGTATTGGTAGGGTACAAATACCCTTCAACAGGTTCATAATCAAAAGGCATATTATATGAAAAAGTAAAAAAATAAACCACTATAACTATAACAAGAACCTGTAAGCCAACAATATTCAAAGGAGCTAATCGATTAATTTTCATTATTTACCTTTCAATGAAATCATTATTGACCATTTTTCTAATAAAGCACTCTACAAAAATAACTTTCAATGCATATAAACTCACAACAAAAATTAAAAAATCTTGTGGTTCTTTTAGAGAAAGAAGGGAAACTGTAATATAAAACACAAGCAGATAAGTCAATTCAATTATTAATAAATAACTTTGTTTCTTCTTAACTCTATACAGAACACGATACGGCACCACGTATAGAAACATAATACACAATATTGAAATATATTTTGAATAAACAACGGCCTCTTTCCATTCATAACCAAATAATACATCAAAAACGAGAGGAGACAATACATACCCAAAGAAAAGCAACGGTAAGAATAATATTTTTACTGCATGATTGTATACACCTCCCGCCGTTAATTTTTTATCATGGGGGCGAAAGCGGCTAAGATCTCGAAGTAAGACTTGCGCAATAGCACTAGAGATTAATACAACCAAAGGCCAATATATCCTACTCACAACAGAATATTGACCTCCATAGTAATCTCCAAAGTAATAGACAATCCCCATCATAGGCAACCAATATATAAGCGTACTAGTTGCTTCTTGTAAGCTACCAAATAAAGTATATTGGCGATTAGACCAGATTTCTTTTAGATTTAACCTATGAAATTTTAAATTTAAAATAGAATAATTTTTACCATACTTAATATTTTCAAACATTAATGATATTGCTAGTATAGTTTCACCAACAATTAACCCATATATGAGGCCATTTATTTCATCATTGCTAATTAAAATCAATTGAGAAGATATTAATGCGAGAACCCTAAATAGAGCACAACTAGAAACAAGATTATATTTTTCTCTAGCAATTGCAACACCTCTAAAAAAGTTATTAGCTGACATCAATATTGCTAGTAAAAAAAACTGGTTTACAAAAATCCACGTTTCATTGGAAGCAAAAATAAAAGTACAGATAGATACGAGAAAAAAACACACAACTCCTAGGGTCGAAACAAGAGTATACCCACCAAAAATAGAGTCAATATCATCTTCTTTGTCAGTTGCAACGATTGCAACATTAAGTTGCAATGACAGAAAAATGCAAAGAACACTTGAATAAGCAATAACCTGAGCCAATTCTCCGAATTCTATCGGGGAGTAATGGTTAGTAAGAATTGGTATAAATAATAACTGTAAACCTTGCGCGGAACCATTGCCAAGCATGATTTTTAATACTTTTTTGACCATCTTCTCAATGCCTAGCCATATAAACTTTAACTAATTTTTATTTCTAAAAACAAATACCAATAATACAACTGAAAGGCTGAAGACAAATCCTAAAATAGTTGAAAGGAAGCAAATCAAAGCTCTTTTAGGTCCATATTTTACTTCAGGGGCAACAGCAGGGTCTATTGTCTTAAACACAAACTCTTGTTGCACTTCAGCAAGCATAAGACTTTTAGTCTGCTCTTCAATAAGCTTATAGAAGGTACTTTGCATATCTGCAACCGCAGTTTTTTGTAACTGAGTATTCAAGTAAGTCAAGTTTTGGGATGTTTCTTTAATTGTGCGCTCACGCATCACTTTATTAATATCATCAATCAGCCAATTTACCCATTGTTGTGCTAAATAAGGAGAGTAACTTTTAACAGACACAGTATATAAACCACTCTCTTTGTCTTGGCTAATACTCAATACTTCTTTACTGAACACTTCAAACGCTTCTTGTGCCGTTGGTGTTGCACCACGCAAGCCATCTGGTTCGCGCAGCCACTCACCTGTACTAGGGTTATATAACTCTTCATCTAAGATGAGTTTGTTATTAACTAAATCCCAACCTTTTGCAGCTATTAGTGGTACAAGTAAATCATGTTTGTTAATGAATGCTTCTATAAACTGACGAGACTTCATAACCTGAACGGCTAAATCTGTTTGAGAAGATTCCCCTGCACCCAAGTTAACACCTGCTAGTGCCGCAAGACCACCTAACTGACCAGCCATTTTCGAGAGACCACCACCATTTGAGCTCTCTGCTGGCGCTAGTAATGCATCGGATTTGTATATATCCGGTAAGTTCAATGCATAAAATACGGAGCCTATAGCAAATACAAATGTGGTTGCGATTATGAGCCATTTGCCTTTCCATAACGCTTTGAAAAGTTCACGTAGATCAATTTCATCGTCTGTGGACTGGGGGTGGGGTGGGTATGGTAGATAATTTGGATGGGGTTCTTTTTGTGGTTCCATGGGTCTTTAATCCTAAGCTCTGAAGTTCGTTATATTGGACTCAGAGATTGGTGAAATTTGGTAGATTGTTCTCCGACTTTCAAAACAAAACCGCGCTGTGACAAGATTCCTAGTCTCGCTTCGGCTCGCTGGAATGACGGGCTACGGCTGAATAATGCCACTATTGGTGTGCAGAGTAGTATTTGCCGTTTTGATTAATAATGTTCATAAAACTGAGCTTATGTAACTTCAATCGTTACATAAGCTCTTACTATTATTACATTTCTAATCTTGTTTTAAGCTGATTGGAGTGATCTTGTCGTTCCTTATTTCAACGCGTTGATCGCTACACCTGTTTGGTAAAGGATTTGCGTAGCCGCAGTCCAAGTACTTAATGCATCACGGTAATCGGTATCAATTGGTACAACAATCGTATCGCCAGCTTTTAGCTCTTCATGATTATTACCAAACCAGTAGCCTGATGTTGGTTTGTAAACCGAGCCGTCTGCGCGCACAACGAAGATACGGTCTTCATCCGCTTGTTTTTTCGCACCGCCGGCTTTGTTCAAGTAATCATCCACATCTAGCTTGTTATCCAGCAGATATGTAATTGGAACTTGAACTTCACCCATGATCGAAACCGTGTTGCGGAAGGTCGGTACAAATAGGAAGTCACCGTCTTCTAACATAAAGTCCGCAGAACGCTCGTCTTTAAGGATACGATTAAGCTGTACGACCATACGACCAAGAGCTTTGCTGCGACTTGCTTCTTCAACAAACTTCAGTGTTTTATCAGGGTCTGAAATTACCGAGCCCATATTGCTGTCTGCGCGGAAGGTTTTCTTAGCGGTTTCTGCTCGCATATCTGCAGCATATTGGTTTAATAGCTTTTGCTCTTGAAGGCGCAATGCTTCACGAGTAAAGATAGCCCCTTGCGGATGTGCGAATTCGGTTAAACCACCTGCACGCTCTAACAGCTCACCTAAGGTCTCACCTTGGCGGACGGTATAAGTACCAGGGAAGCGAACCTCACCTTGCAATGTTACCGTGCTTTGTAGTTTGACGTTTGGCTTCTCCAGAATATTCAAACGGTCTCTGCCAACAATAATGGCATCGTCAGCGGTGCTACCCTGAATGGCATGGCGCAAATCAATACGCTCAACATCAATAGAAGCGCGCTCATCTTTACTGTTAATTACCGTACGTGCTAACTCGGCGTTGATGGTAAATGCGTTATAAGTTAAGCCACCCGCAGCCTCAATTAAGGTAGAAATCGTCATACGTGGGGTGATTGGGTAACGCCCAGGGTGCTTTACCTCACCAAAGACTTCTGCAATTTGAGGAGCCAAACCCAAACGCGATTGCTGTTGAAGTTGCAGCAACACAGGTGCTAGCAAGGTTCTTCGTGTGTTTTGCTTTAATGCTTCAAAATCGTCTTTAGTGATTTCTTTACCACGGAACACGATCTTTGGTTGCTTTGAATCTTTTTCTAGTGGCGTCGCAGAAGACACCGCCACTGATGAGCTCATTACTTCTTGCTCTTTCAACTGTTCTTGTTGCGCTTGAAGTTGAGCTTGTTCTAAGGTTTTCGCTTTGGTAACGGTTTCTTGATCCGCTAATGTATCCAAATCTTCGTTATTGAAGCGGTTAAATACCAAGACTCGATCGCGAGAGTTGAGCTTCAAGTTATCTTTACTCGTTGGAGAAAGAATCGCATTTGCAAGGTTAACTTGGTACACCTCGATATCGCGTTGAGGGTTAATCTCACGCACAACAATGGCGTAGCTTACATCTGCAGTAGAGTTAAATGAGGTATCAACGGATTGGAATAAATCTGCAATACGTAGACCGCTCTTCCACTCAATAAAGCCCGGATGGCGTACATCGCCTTCAATTTGTACGTAACGTGTCAGCTCTTCATTTTTCTTAAGCACATTAACCGCATCACCATCTTTGACTTTAGTTTGTTGATCATGTGACTGACTAAAGTTCAGTGTTAAGGCATCGCGAGCACCTTTTGCGGCGTAACGCTTCACTTCGATTTGATCGCTGTATGCGCTAGCCGTAAAGCCACCCGCCATTTGAATGGCTTGTTTATAGGTTTCGCCTGGTTTGATTTCATAGATTGCCGGACGGTTTACTTCACCATCGATTGAAATCGTATTACCCAATGCACCGATGAAGACCACGTCTCCTGGTAACAAGCGGATGTCGTTACGCGCATCACCTTTAAGTAGCAGGTCGTACATATCCAGTTTACGAACTACCTGACCATTGCGCTTAAGTTGCACGTTACGAAGGGCACCACTCTCACTAAAGCCACCGCTATAATAAATCGCTTGAGAAATCGTGGTTAGAGCACTCACCGTGTAAGCACCTGGCTTGTAGGCATCACCCATAACAAAAACTTGCATGGTACGCATTTCACCTAACGAAATATCACTGCGAACCCCGATCATTTGCTCTTTTACACGCTGGTTTAAAGAATCACGCACATCAGAGAATGTCATGCCGGCCACTTGAACAGGACCAAGAGAAGGGAAATTAATGATACCAGCGCGATTAACACGGAGACGATGCGTCGTATTCTCTTTACCAAAAAGTTGGATAACGATTTCATCACCAGCTCCTACCGTGTAGTCAGCCGGAACAGGCACGTCACTGATTGGCGCAAACGTCGTCGGTGAACCCGCAAATAAGTCCAAACCAAAACGCTTTAGACCTTGTTGGTCTTTTTCGGCGTCGTTTACTTTTGCTTCAGTCGCGCTGCTAGCAACCGGACGTTGTTCAACCACTTGAGGATTTTGGTAACTGCTTGGCTGAGACGAAGCGCCGGATGGAATAGAGATACCATACTTACTCGCCAGTGCTTGTTGCTGGTCTGCAGGTAAGTTCTGAAACATCTGAATTTGTTCTGGGGTTGGAGTCTGCGCATTAGTAAGCGGCGCAAATAGGCTTGCCAGAATGCAAGCACCTATCGAGAAATATCCTTTGAGCATGATAATTCGCTATTTAAAGTCAGGAGTTAAAAATCCTAGCAACAAAACTAGGCGCTAGGTCTTTAATTAAAATCGGTGTTGAAAGCCAAGAGTAAGTGCGTTCAAACGAACCTGATCTTCAGATGTACTGTCAACAAACTCAAAGACAACCGCATTCTGCTTGTCTAAAGCGTAATGCATCCCTAAACCAAAGCTAAAACCTTGATCTTTATTTGAGCCTACATTTTGTTGGTTGATCTGAACACTCGAATAACCGGCAAGTCCGTAAAGGGCGATACGTTCGGAGACGGGCATGTTCAACTTAATAAAGCCACTCGTGAGGCTGTCTACTGCCAGTCCGCTGTCTCGTTGTACAGAAGTTCCGTAACGCGCTTCAAAAGCGAGGTAATCATTGAAAAAGTAACCAGCTTGCGCTTGGAGAAGGAAAGGGGTTCCCTCGGTTACCGAAGAAGAGGAATGATGAAATTCGGCGTTAGAGTAACTGACTAACGCACCAGCATAAAAATCTGCTGAGGCAGAAAATGAGCACAAGCCTAAGCTGATTGCACTCAACGCCCCTAGCCATGGTCGTTTATTAATCACGTAAGTGTTCCTTGGGTGTCGACTGACCGCTGCACATTATGAATGACGCGCGCAGTGAATGTCGGTTAACTTTTGTCAATTTCGTTTGTGCGTTTCCACGCTACCGCCCGGCGGCATTACGCGTTAGCCACTGTTCGCTGATTCCCGATTCATTCGGTTTATTGATATAACTATTCTTTTTAAGCCTCACTTTTGCGACTAGCCGTTCAAAAAAACAGTCTTGATAAACGCTACACAAAAGCTGGCAAATTATGCATGGATTAGCGCAAAACGGCAAGAGGGAGGGACTTCGAAGAGTTCTGTTTATGGTTTGCAAATTCTCACAGATGAGAAACTCATTGACTGTCAGCGACTTAAAACAAGACATACAAAGAGTCGCGTTGAATAAAAATCGTGAACGCTGAGGTGACTTCAACTTAAGTATTTTTATTAAATACTATAATCACACCTAAGCAACCCTCTATTCTTCCACGATCTTTCTTTAGCGTTAGGTAAATTCGCATAGGAAACTATTTACATGCTGATTGTTTTTTAACTAAAATGAGAAATGGTATGTGATAAACAGACCAAACATCGATGTTTTAAAATCTGAAATACAAGGATTAATAATGAAGAACACAGCTCTAGCTATTCTTATGGCTCTAAGCGCGTCAACTGCATTTGCAGCGACTGAAGCTGGTACTACCGGTACAGCAGCAGCATCTGCAACTGGCACAACTGCAGTAGCAGTAGGTGCAGCAGCAGCAGTAACTGTAGTAGCAGTTGCAGCGTCAGACAGCGATTCTACTTCTACTTCTACTTCAGGCTCAGGTTCAGGTACTAATCCACAATAGCCTAATTAAGTTCTAAGTAAAGTCATCGCCCTGAATACTCAGGGCGATTTTATTTGTTATGAGGGAATGATGAACACCTTTCTATCGCTAAAATGGATGCGCTTACTTATTGCTCTACCTTTACTGAGCTCAATCTTCGGCTGTACACAAAAATTTAATGACGTATCCGCGACAGTCCAAGAAGCTTATGGCAACTACATCGATGTCGAGCTAACTCCAGAAGAAGTTGAAGCTGTCCCTTATGCCAGTGCTTACTTAAAAATTGGTGATCAAAAACAGGTCTTCGTAGTGTTGGCCTTTGCTGAACAAAACCCATTAACTGGCAATACCCAATTAAAGTGGGTAAGTGCAGACAAGGCAATGGTGGTAACAGAGAATGGTCATATCGTTAAAACCATTGGTTTGCAAACCACCAATCTAGCAGGCATTTATGGCAACGTTCCTGCCTACTCAGCGCCCTCTGTGCAATATTCTCTTTCTTACGATTGGGCTGACAAATACCGTTATGGGTTCCCGGCTAAAGTCCAACGTTCTCGTCAAGGTAAAGAAACCGTCATAACCCCTATTTCATCTACCTCTACTGATGTTTATACAGAAGTGGTAACGTTTACCAGCTTAGAAAAAACTGTAGAGAACCAATACTGGGTAAACGGTAAAGGAGAAGTAGTGAAAACACGTCAACACTTAGGTCCAAACATGGTGCCTGTTGAATTGACGATTCTGAAAGGGTACAGCAAATCATGAATAAGCGACTGCTATCTTTATTAAGCCTAAGTTTAACGGCAACGATTCTGGCGACACCTACTATCGTTCAAGCTCAAAATCTCACCCCATCATCGCTCAATGTAGAACTTGTCGGAACAGGAAAAACATTGCAGTTCCAACGAGCAGCACGATTAGAGAGCGTACTTAAGCATGCACAAGAACAACAAGTCGCCCTACAATATCCTTTAGCCGTGACTCTATTTGATAATTCCGAAACTGCAGTGCAAGAAAGTACTGCCTTAAAGAATTCGGTGCTGAACCAAATGATTCAACACAATTTAGTTGCGCACCCATTTTACAAGTTTATCCAACAAAGCCAGTTTGCACCTCGCGTGCTGTCAGACATTGATGTTGATCGCATTCGTCTAGATAAATTTGATAACCCTCTTTTACAAGGTCAACTTACGTTAAGTGCTCCAAAACGTGAAGAAAAAGTATTGTATGTGGGTAACTTGGAAAAAGTCTACGCAGTAGAAAACCAAGCGGGTATCGCTCTGCATGAACAGGTCAAGAATCTAGGTTCAAGTGATATTGGTGAGCTCGCCTATCCGCCAATCCTAATTTACCCGGATGGCAAGGTCGTTCATCCTCACCATGGCAGTTGGTTAACCACTCAATATTACTTACCACCACTTACCATGGTGTACATCCCATTTGATGAATTCGAAACGTCACAAATGGATAAAGATATTGTCGCTCTGCTTGCACAACGTAAACCAACCTCATCGAAGAACTAAACATGAACCTGATCAGAACCAGTTTATCCCTTTCTTTAATGGGTCCAGCGTTGGTGTGGGCTCAAGACATGCCTTTCGAAGCACCACCATTGCAACCATCACAAATGGACTTTGGTGGTGTCGGCTTAATGCAGATGCCAACCGGTCGTATGGCGCCTGAAGGCGAGTTTAACTTTGCTGTTACTGGCAGCGATGAGTACCTTTTTTACAATGTCACACTGCAAGTCATGCCATGGTTAGAAACGACCATTCGCTACACCATGGTGAATGATCTTTTTTATAGTGATGATCCAAGCTTCTCGGGTGATACCAAATACACCGACAAAGGCATCGACTTTAAAGTTCGACTTTTGCAAGAGTCAGAGTACTTACCAGAGCTTTCTGTTGGTATTCGCGACTTTGCTGGTACTGGTCTTTTTGATGGTGAATTCGTTGCCGCGACAAAACGTTACTCTAACCCAAACCTCGGTACCTTTGATTTTACGTTGGGTATGGGCTGGGGCTACTTAGGCACTCGCGACAGTATCAGTAACCCAGCTTGTAAGTTATCCGATAAATTCTGTGAGCGACCTTCGGACTTCAAAAATAACGGTGGTAGTGTGGATTTTGAACGTTGGTTTAAAGGTCCTGCAGCACTCTTTGGCGGCATCGAGTATCAAACTTTATATGCCCCGCTACGCTTTAAGCTTGAATACGACAGCAACGACTACAGTGAAGACTATCCTGTAGTACGTGGTGGCGTAGATATGACACCCCATACGCCTTGGAACTTTGGTGTTTTGTATCGTTTAGGACATATGGCAGATTTGCGCTTGAGCTACGAGCGCGGTGATACGTTAGTTGCAGGCGTAAGCCTTTACACAAACTTCAATGATATGCCATCTTTCTGGCGTGATACACCAACACCAGAAGTTGAAGACAAGCAACCAGAGCAACTGTCTGATGTAGATTGGGAACGTGTTACCGAGGAGCTGGATAAAATTGCTGGCTACCAAAATACCCAACTCTATGTTGAAGACAATACCGTTTCGGTTGTCGGCGAGCAGAAAAAGTATCGTGATCGTAATGAAGCTCATGAAAAAGCAGCGGCAGTCCTTTACAACGAAATGCCAGACAACATTGATACCTTTACGATCAATGAACGCAGTCGTGGTCTGATCGGCGATCAAACGGTTATCTCAAAAGAGAAATACCGTGACTTTGCAGAAGTTAACTACATCAATCCAAATATCGAAGATGCAACATCAGCCTCAAGCGATAAACCGCAAGGTGAGCCTGCTTACGACGGTTTTGAACGCTTTGATTGGGGCTTCTCACCAAAACTGGCTCAAACCCTAGGCAACCCTGAAGAGTTCTACCTGTTCAGTGTTGGTTTAAGTGGCAGCGCTTCTTACTGGCTGACAGATAACCTAGAAATTGGAGGCTCGCTATATTGGGATTGGTACAACAACTACGACAAGTTTAACTACGTCACCCCACCAGACGGCACTTCGATTCCTCGTGTACGTACCATGTTCCGTGCCTATCAAAATGAACACGCGGTAACCATGTCCAACCTACAGTTAACTTGGTTCCAAGAGTACTCAGATACCATGGACCAGCAGTTCTACGCTGGTTATCTAGAAAGTATGTTTGCGGGTGTGGGTACCGAATTCCTGTACCGACCGAAAGGCGCAAACTGGGCGATCGGTGCAGATGTAAACTTGATCTCTCAACGTGACCCACAAAGCTACTTCGGTGTATACGATGAGAAATGGCAATACGTTCCAGAATATGGACGTCCGTTTCAAGTTGTAGATAAAGGCTTTACTGGTTTTATGTCGGGTTATTACTACCCTCAATGGGACTTCCTACAAGATTTGATGATTCAAGTTGATGTTGGTCAGTTCTTAGGTGGAGACATTGGCACACAAGTGAACGTGTCTAAACAGTTCAAGAGCGGTGTCATTGCCGGTGCATTCGCATCAATCAGTGATTTGTCGGCTGACGAATTCGGTGAAGGTAGCTTTACTAAAGGCTTCTACATTTCAATTCCATTCGACATCATGACAGTGAAACCAAGCAACAACCGCGCGTTCTTTAGCTGGCAACCACTGACTCGCGATGGCGGTCAGAAGCTAGGTCGTAAGTACAGCTTGATTGAACTTACTGATGAACGTAACCCTTGGTACCAGAGACCAAACGCATCAAACGCTGAATAACAACACTATTTAAGGGAGCTTCGGCTCCCTTTTGTTTATACCCAAGCGCTCTATACCTTTCTTTTCCTTCCAATAGCGCTAATTTCTGTTTCTTGCTAGAATTCCTGAGAAAATTTTAATCTATGGTGGAAGTCTTATGATCATCGTAACTGGTGGTGCTGGCATGATCGGCAGCAACATTGTTAAAGCACTGAACGAAGCAGGTATTAACGATATTCTGGTTGTCGACAACCTAAAAAATGGCAAGAAGTTTAAAAACTTAGTTGATCTTGATATCACAGATTACATGGATCGTGATGACTTCCTTACTCAAATTATGGCAGGTGACGACTTCGGCCCTATCGAAGCTATCTTCCATGAGGGTGCTTGTTCCGCGACAACCGAGTGGGACGGCAAATACATGATGCTAAACAACTATGAGTACTCAAAAGAGTTGCTTCATTACTGTCTAGATCGTGAGATTCCATTCCTGTACGCGTCATCAGCAGCAACATACGGTGAGACAGATACGTTTGTTGAAGAACGTGAATACGAAGGCGCACTTAATGTATACGGTTACTCAAAACAGCAATTTGATAACTATGTGCGTCGCTTATGGCAAGATGCCCAAGAGCATGGTGAGCAGCTTTCTCAAATCACTGGTTTCCGCTACTTCAATGTGTACGGTCCACGTGAAGATCACAAAGGTAGCATGGCATCGGTAGCCTTCCACCTAAATAACCAAATCAATGCAGGTGAAAACCCTAAACTATTTGCTGGTAGCGAATCATTCAAACGCGACTTCGTTTATGTTGGTGATGTGTGCAAAGTAAACCTTTGGTTCCTAGAAAATGGTGTTTCTGGCATCTTCAACTGCGGTACTGGTCGTGCAGAATCTTTTGAAGAAGTGGCAAAAGCAGTGGTCAAACACCACAACAAAGGTGAAATCCAAACCATTCCGTTCCCTGATCACCTAAAAGGCGCTTACCAAGAATTCACTCAAGCGGACCTAACTAAGCTTCGTGCAGCTGGTTGTGATGTAGAATTCAAAACGGTAGCTGAAGGTGTTGCTGAATACCTAGCGATTCAAAACCGTTAATTCCCTTCAAAGGTGGTAGTTAACTCTCTACCACCTTTACTCTGATACGATTACTAGTATCATTTCTACAGACCCCCAATCGCCTTTCTTCAAAAATATAGGTACTTAAAAATTCATGACTAATCAACGTGATGATTTCGATCCTAAAGCTTATAACCCTGAATTTGAGCGCCACTTTTTAGCGCCGAAGTATTGGGGTACGTGGATAGGCATTGTCCTTTCTTTGCCGCTTGCTTTATTACCTTTAGGGATTCAGAAATGGCTAGCAAAAACTATCGCGAAGAAACTGGCTAAATCGCACAAAGGTCCGGCTCACCGAGCTCGAGTCAACTTTGAGCTGTGCTTCCCAGAGAAATCATTTGAAGAGCGCGAAGTACTGATTGAAAAAACACTTTATACCGCAGCATTGTTCTTTTTCCGTTTCAGCTTACTTAGCTTACGTTCATCTAAATGGTTACAGCAACGTTGCCAGATCCGAGGTTTAGACATCCTTCAAAAACACATCGACAATGATGAGAAAGTCATTTTGATGGTTCCACACTCATGGGCAATTGATATTCCCGCGGTATTACTTGCTTCGATGGGAATGCCCGTCTCTGCGATGGCAAAAAAGCAGAAAAATGAAGTGGCAGATTGGCTAATGCACGAACAACGCGTGCAATATGGCGGTCGCGTTTATGAACGCTCTGGTGGTGTTAAGCCGTTTTTGAAATCAGTTCGTGACGGTTACATTGGCTATTACTTACCCGATCAGGATCATGGTCCTGAACACAGCGTTTTTGTCGATTTCTTTGCGACCAGAAAAGCAACGCTTCCAGGCTTAGGTAAAATTGCCAAACTGTCACGCGCTAAAGTGTTACCTATGTTTGCTTCTATGAATACAGAAGATGGTACGTTTGATATCGAAATCTTACCGGCGTTTGAATTAGACAAGGGCGAAGAACAAGATGCTCGCACTTGTAACCAAGCTATTGAGTACTTTGTAGCAAATAAGCCAGAACAATACATGTGGGTGTTGCAGCTTTTACACTCTCAAGAAGATGGCAATAACTATTACAACTTGTTTAAACCAAGATATAACTCTGACTGGCAGCTAAAAAAATGAAAAAGATTTTAATAATTGGACCATCTTGGGTTGGTGATATGGTGATGTCACAGTCACTGTACATCGTTTTAAAGCAACTTCATCCAGAAAGCCAAATTGATGTAATTGCACCAGGTTGGTGTAAACCAATTCTTGAGCGCATGCCAGAGATCCACCAAGCCATTGAAATGCCTATTGGTCATGGTGAGTTCAACTTATTGGGTCGTCGAGAGATTGGTAAATCACTACGAGAAAAACAGTACGACCACGCCTACATCCTGCCGAAGTCTGCAAAGTCAGCACTGATTCCTTGGTTTGCTAATATCCCACTCCGCACTGGTTGGAAAGGTGAAATGCGCTACGGTCTACTCAATGACTTGCGCCCAAATATGAAATCTTTCCAGTTCATGGTTGAGCGCTATGTTGCATTAGCCTATTCACAAGCGGAGATGATCGACTCCTCTTCTCTGGGCGGCTTAGAAACATTGCCTCGCCCTAGCCTGTTTATTGATAAACAAGAACAAAGCGCTACGATTTCTAAGTTTAATCTCAACCAAGAATCTCCTGTTGTTGGTCTATGCCCAGGAGCGGAATTCGGTCCCGCGAAAAAATGGCCCGAAGCGCACTATGCAGAAGTGGCAATTCAAATGGCGAAATCAGGGCATCAGGTATGGTTGTTTGGCTCTCAGAAAGATCTCGAAACCTGCAACAACATCAAGCAATTAGTACCTCAAGAACATCAGCATCAGATTCACGTTCTAGCAGGGCAAACAAGCCTGATTGAAGCGGTTGATCTTCTGGCGGCTTGCCAGACCGTTGTTGCGAACGACTCAGGTCTGATGCACGTGGCAGCGGCCGTTGGCTGTAATGTCGTGGCGGTCTATGGCTCCACCTCACCGAAATACACGCCACCACTTGCAGAGAAGGTAGAGATTGTTCATACGGACATTGACTGCCGTCCATGCTTTAAGCGCGAGTGTCAGTTTAAGCATTTGAAGTGCTTAACTGAGTTATCGCCAAAGCAAGTTTTGGATAGTATTCAAAAACTAGAAGCGATCGCTGTTGGCTCATGTTAATTCGTATTCTTTATACTCTCTTGCTCACAATCGCATCGCCTTTCCTATTGTTTGGCTTATACAAAAGTAAGCCAAACAAACCCAAATTTGGTCAACGTTGGAAAGAGCACTTTGGTATTACTCCGAAATTAACAAGCGACGAAAAGCCGATTTGGATACATGCGGTCTCTGTCGGCGAAAGCATTGCTGCTACGCCTTTTATTAAGGCGCTTAAAGAGCAAAACCCTGAGCAGCCTATTCTGGTTACGACCACGACGAGTACCGGAGCGGAACAGATTGCTAAGCTGGGTGATTTAGTTGAGCACCGCTATATGCCGATTGACTTTGCCTTTTCGGTAAAACGCTTCCTGAAGACAACACAACCGAAGCAAATGCTGATCATCGAGACGGAGCTGTGGCCAAATACGTTAAACGAGGTCCATAAATCCGGTATTCCTATCAGCGTGGTCAATGCCCGCTTATCGGAAAAATCATATAGCAACTACGCCAAAGTTCAGCCTTTGTTTAACCTGATGTTGCCATGCCTAACTCAGGTTCTTTGTCAAACAGAGTCAGACGCAAACCGTTTTGAACGACTGGGAGTTGATAAAGACAAACTGAAAGTCACTGGCTCTATTAAGTTTGATATTCAAATCTCGGATGATGTGAAAGAAAAGAGCAAAAGACTAAGGCAAGAACTAGGTCAAAATCGCCCTGTTTGGATTGCAGCAAGTACTCATAAGGGCGAAGACGAGCAAGTCTTGGCAGCACATAAAAGAGTGTTAGAGTCACACCCAGATGCACTTTTGATCCTTGTACCTCGTCACCCAGAACGTTTTGATGATATGTACGACCTCTGCCAACAGCAAGGCTTTGAAACCGTGCGTAGAACCACACAAGAGAACGTGGCTAATTCAACTCAAGTTTATCTCGGCGATACAATGGGAGAAATGCTTCTATTGTTAGGTGCTGCAGATATCTGCTTTATGGGTGGCAGCTTAGTTGGAGATAAGGTTGGTGGACATAATGTATTAGAGCCAGCAGCTTTAGGCGTCCCTATTATCAGTGGTCCAAGCTTCTTTAATTTCAAAGAGATCGTCGAAACCATGTTGAGAGAAGATTGCATTTTGTTAGTTGACAGCGCACAAAGTCTGGCGTCCTCTATTACAGTGTTACTGCAAGATGTCCATCAACATAATTGTTTTCGTAAAAATGTGATTGAGTTTATGTCAAAGAATACCGGGGCTTTGAAGAAGACGATCAGGATTGCCAAAGAGGATTCATGATGAAAATATACGTAATTAACTTAAAAGAATCAGTAGAGCGTCGCGAACAAGTCAGTAAAGTATTAGATTGTATAAATTTTGATTTTTTCGATGCGGAAAATGTAAAGCAAGACCCTGACCATTTTATTTATGCACTTTATGATCAGAGCAAAACGCAAAGATATAAAGGTTACACACTAACAACACCTGAACTAGGATGCTGGGCTAGCCATATTTCCCTTTGGCGAAAATGCGTTTCAGATAATACAAACTTCCTTATCTTAGAAGACAACATTGAATTATTAGGCAATCTTAAAGAACAACTAGAAAATATCGATAGACTAACTACCCAATACGGATTAGTGAAACTTGGGAATATTTTTGAACGCAAACATGTAGACATTATCAAAATAGACGATAATTATCGACTTGTTTCTAATTTAAAAGGTGCTTGTGGTACTTCCGCTTATGCTATAACGCCTAAGGTTGCTGCGACCTACCTTTCGCAAATCCATGGTTTCTTCGAACCTGTAGATGACTTTATGGATAACGAATGGCGCACTAAACAGTCTATCTATAGCTACAAACCTCAATTAATTTCTCGTAGTAATACCACTTCCACTATTGGGCAACGGAAAGTTAAATCCAATAATGGCTTGCTAAATAAAATAAACATTGAGCTTTACAGACTGTTAAAGCAATGGAATCAAGCAACTTATAATAAGAGCAAGAAATAATGAACCTATTCTTAGCGTCAACTCCATTTCAACTTATTAATGCTTTAGAAGCGATTGAACACTACCAGTGTAATAACAACATAATCATCGTTAGAGAGCAAGAAAATGAAAATGCAGAGCGACAAATGGAGGAGTTGTTAGCACAGCATAATTGGTTTGGTATTATACGTTTAGAGCGTAACCCTACCCGTTCGCTTTATCCAAGATTAGTTTTGGTGCTAAAAAAAGTCAGAAAGCTCAATCCAAGCATGGCGTTCAATTATGTATTTTATACAGAATACCCAAGCCGACGCGTAGCTACTATACTTGGTAACATTACTATTAAAAGCAAAGAAGTTATGTACGATGACGGCACGTGGACACTAAAAGCATATGAAGAACAACTTCGCGATAATATTCGTGTCAGCTATTCTCAGTTAAAAAGAAATCTTACTCTTAACCTTTTTGGCTATAAAAAACCGAGAGATTTTTACATTAGTGAAAAGTTCGAGCTTTTTACATTATTCGACCTAAAAGCTAAACATTTTCATATTGTGGCTAATACATTTCCACGCTTACGACGACAGATATCTAAGCAACCAACCATCTTTAAAGCTAACTCTTCAAGAGCTGTATTTATTGGGGATGGAGCAACTGATGGTGGGATTGATTTAAATGAATATAAGAAAAGCCTGCAATGCTTATGCAAACAGTTTGATGAAGTTATCTACTTTCCACACAGGAATGAAAAACCAAGTGTAAGAGACTTGTTGCAAGAAGTTCCTAATTTACGTTATGCGGAAGAAACCAAAGGACCTATAGAACTTGAGATATGTAAGTACGAGAATATATCTGCAATTTATGGTTATTACTCTACCGCATTGTTTACATTGAGCCGAATTTATCCGCACCTATTAATTTATACACGCCGATTAGCAGATCACGAGATAATTGATAAAAACTTAATCTATAAACTCATGGATCTCGTTGAAACTTACTTAGAAGGTGAAAATATTAAGCCGTGGCTAAATGGTTTACCGGAGCAATAGGCTCCGGTATTTGTATGAGACAAACCAAATAATTAATTATATATCAATGATAGTTTTTTATACTTCAAATTAAATCTTGAGTTTATAATCTCTTTATTTTTTTTAATATCAATATCATTATCAACTATTTTAGTTGCTAGTTCCTTGTAGTCGGTATACCTTCCTACATCGACACCTTCGGCCATAGTTAGTTCTATATCATTTGGAGAGTCTTTCATTACATAAACAACCCCGCGCCCCATACTAATATAACTTCTAGCGGTAGAAAGACTTCCTCTATTCTGCAAAACAAAATGAGAGCAAGATAAAATCATTGCATTATAAGTAATCGAATTCGTCGGTGTTGGG
This sequence comes from Vibrio sp. Y29_XK_CS5, assembly GCF_024181835.1. Classification (NCBI taxonomy): domain Bacteria; kingdom Pseudomonadati; phylum Pseudomonadota; class Gammaproteobacteria; order Vibrionales; family Vibrionaceae; genus Vibrio; species Vibrio sp. Y29_XK_CS5. The sequence continues at coordinate 197,857 of NZ_JAMZAM010000003.1, read as the reverse complement.
TAAGAAATGTCTACTTTACAGCGTTTTACTCTTCTTAAGCAGCTCAAGTAAAAGTCTAACCATAATCGATAACGTTTTCGCCGACTATCGGTAAAGACCATTAATTTTAAATTATCAATTTTACTTTTAAAAATCAGATTATTAATTATTGAAATAACATCAAAAAAAGGGAGAACTTCTTTTTTACCTCCTAGAAGAACTCTATTTTCTGGTTTTGTATGTGAAGAATTCCCATCATATAAAATAGAAAATTCTTCCCACAATGTTGATGGTAGTGACTTAAAAGCATCTCGACCATCTATAAATTTAAATTTCTGATCTTTAAATAGATATTCTAACTTATCTTTAAAATAGTGTTCTGGGGCTATCACATTTTCAACATGATTAATTACATATAACACATGCTTATCTACGTGATTATCTTTTGTCGGTTTAAGTTTTCCAAACATATTTTTGGTTTTAACCCAACGATCTACTTCATCATCTGTAAGATGGATAAAAAGCTTACTTTTAGAATCCGTCTTTCTAAGAACCTCTTCTAAATAAAACGCATTATTTTTATTTAAAGATATCGCAGTAATTGATTTGCTAACTTTCAATTCTGATGCATCGAAGGATTTGTAATGAACAACAGCAACACCTAAATGCAAACTTTTATTATGGTTATCTTCGTCAAGCGACACTATACATAAATCTGTTTCCTTACATTTACAATAGTTAACAAGAGTATCAATGTATAAATTAAGAAAAATATGGTCTAGATGACCTATTATTATGTTTTTATTCAGCATAAATCACACCAATACAACTCGTTAACTTTGAAAGTACCACCTATAATATCTATAGTATCGATAATATCAACAATATCGATAGATAAAATTACAAACTAAAACCATCATCCACAACAATGTTTTGACCTGTCACATATCTAGACTGATCAGATAACAGGTAAACGATACTACCTGTCATCTCTTCAACGTTAAGCATACCTGCTCCGTGCGTATTTTTACGATACGCATCGAGGAAAGCTTCAGGCTGACCATCTAATATGCCACCAGGACTCACGCTATTCACTCTAAAGCGGCTGTCGTTAATATAACTCACCACATATTTGTTTAAGTGGACAATAGCCGATTTAATCGCAGCATATTCGACGGGCATTGTCATCGGCGTGTTGTCGTATACTGAAAACTTAGGAGCAATAACACCATAGATAGAGGAAATATTTACTAGTGAAAAAGGCTGTTCTTTATTAACAAAGTATGCAGCACATTGCTGAGCAAACAAGAATGCACTACCCAAATGAATACTCACGTTTTCGTTAAAGCTATCTAGGGTTACATCAAAAAACTTAGCACCATAACTCTTAGTTCTTGGGTAAGTACAGTTCACCGCGCCAGTGACTCCGTCCACTTCTTGCCAAAATCGCGTAAGATCGTCGCTGTGGGTAATATCTAACTCATGCATAGTTAAGTGAGTATCGGCAAGATTTACACCAACAGAAGATAAACGAGCTTTTAGATGCTCAAGTGAGACATCTGTTGCGACGACACTCCCACCTGCCTCTAAAATGGATTTAACGACACTGGCACCTAGTAGTCCACCCGCACCAGCAATAACGATTTTTTTATCTTTAAGCATTTGATTCATAGTTTTAATCTACTAACTATTACTGCGAATTTTTGTGTTTCGACCACTGCGCATAAAGCGAGTTACGACGATCTTTGACAAAGGGGAACTGCGTTCGAATTGCCATAACATCTTCCAAATTGATGCTATATAAATCCCAAAATACCCCTTGTTGCAGTGGGTCTAGTCTTTCACCAAGCGGATTAAAAATTACACTAGATCTATCGTAATCTAATCCCTTTCCATCTGTCCCAACTCGGTTCACACCAACAACAAAATACTGATTCTCAATTGCTCTAGCTTGCAATAAACATAGCCATTGGGCAGTTCTTGTCGACGGCCAATTCGCCGTATTGATGACCATGGCTGCCCTTTCCCGATAATGATGAAAAAGCTCAGCAAAACGAAGGTCATAACAAATAGAACCACCAACAGGGATACCATCAATCATACTTACACAAGGTTGTTCACCTTGTGCAATATAATTAGTTTCTCCCGCATAAGAAAACGTATGAACTTTGTCATAAGTTGAAATAAGTCGACCACTTTGGTTTGTTATGTTCTGGCGATTTACCACTTGTCCTGATGACAAGCGAGCAAGCTGACCAAACATAATGTGGCATTGGTAATGCTGACTTAGCTCCGAAAAGAAACGTACAGTATCTGACTGTTCACCATCACCTTCGGCTAGCGCTGAATCATCTACACAAAAACCTGTCAATGTAAGTTCTGGGAAAACAATAAGGTCGATATCAGAGCTTGCGGCTTTGATTTCTTCAACCACGCTTCGACACTGTATTTGATTTGCAAGCTTATCTCGCCACACTTGATCAAGCGAAACCAATGCCACTTTCATTAGTTAATGCTCCTAAATACTGGCTTGATGACATCACCTTTTAGGTAACCTTCAGTACTACCAGCATCAATAGCTTTCTTGTATACGCTCAATGCAGCTTCTAACGCTTTCTCTGTCATTTCTAACTCTTTTTCACCATGGCTATGGCTTAGTGCAATCCATGGAATTAAAACGCCATTTTTTAGCATTTCTTGCGAGAATAGAGTTCGGAAGGCTAAGTCCGCCTGACCATCAGGACCGTAAGTCATATACCAAGGAGAACAAGGAACACCGCCGGCTTGGAAATGTGATTCAACACCTGCTTCTTTTGCTTTGCGGTTCATAAGGTCAATTAACTTTTGACCATAATCCCAAAGATGTTCAATGGTATCGTTCTTTTGAATGTACTCGACCGTTTTTACAAACGCTCCCAACCCACACATTTCTGCACCGTGTGTTGTCGATAGTAGGAATAAACGCTCAGAACCAGCAAACTCAATCGAGCCAAGTTGCATAATTTCACGTTTACCAGCAACAGCAGCAACAGAGAAACCATTTGCCATCGCTTTACCAAACGTACACAAATCTGGCTGAATATTGTAATAGTGTTGAGCACCTTTAATATGCCAACGGAAGCCAGTGATCATTTCATCCAGAATAAAAACAATACCGTGTTTTTTACACAAACGTTGAACATCGTGAAGATAGGTTTCGCCCTCAAATTCAACAGATGGCGCAGGATGGTCCATCGTACTTGGCTCAAGAACCACACAAGCAAATTGATCTGGGTGTTGTTCAATAAGCGCTTTCAAGGAGTTAATGTCATTGTACGAAAACATTTTTGTTTGTTTAATCGTATCTTCTGGAATACCTTTCGTGATAGGTGTAGAGCCAATAAACCAGTCATCGTAAGAGAAGAACGGGTGTTCCGCACAACGCGCAACCAAATTGCGGTTAGTGTATGCACGTGCTAGCTTCACTGCAGCAGAAACTGCAGTGGAACCATTTTTGGTAAATTTAACCATATCGACTGAGTCGATAAGATCAATCAAAAGCTCAGCTGCTTGTAATTCAATTAAAGAAGCACGAGTAAGGTTGTTACCGTTACGCATTTGCTCAAACGCAGCCATATCTACTTCATCATTTGCATAACCAAGGTTCACAGCGCGCAAAGACATTCCATAATCTAGATATTCCGTGCCTTTATCATCGTAGCAATAAGCGCCTTTACCACGAGACAAAATTTGTGGTGCACTTTCTGGATATTGGTCATAACCACGAGAATAAGTATGCGCTCCACCCGGAATAGCTTTTAGTAAACGCTCTTTGTAATTACTCATGCTTTGTTACCTTTCAATTGATCAACCTCTTCTAGTGCCTCAAGCACCTCAAGCACTTTCACATCATCTTGAAGGTTGTTAGGGAAAAGACTTTGGTCACCAGCCAAGGCTGCTGTTACAAAGTCTTTCATCTCATTAATGTATGGTTCTTCTGGGTTAATGTATTGGCTCTCAACAGTGCCTTCTTCCCATGTGCTTTCTACCCAACCGTCTGTTTCTAAGTTGCAGTAAGAGACTGAATTACTATCAGCACTAAATTTAATCTTGCCTCTTGAACCTAGAATCAGCATCTCACGAGTTGCTAGTGGACGAGAAATAACCTCTACCGTTAAGTTTAACAATACACCTGAATCATATTGAAGCAGGCAATGGTATATATCATCAATGTCCGCATTCATATCAGTTTGCTTAGCGACAGCACTCGCTAAGGCTTTTACATCATGACTAAATAAATCATTCAACCAAGTCAGCTCAAATGGAACAATTTCACGAGCCCCACCGCTTTCACGTTTTGACACGTAGAAGTCTTGAATATCTTCCCAAGGGTGCCAATCCGGCAAATACTGACCTGTTTGGTAATTCACTGACAGTGGCAAGCCAATAACGTTTTGTTCAAGCAACTCCTTAACCTTTTTAGGACCAGGGAAGTAACGCATAGTGCAAGATGGAGCAATAACGAGTGAAGCTTCTAGAGCCTTCTTACCAAGTTCACGAATTTCTTCAGTATCGGTTACTGAAGCTTCGATAAAACATGGAACTCGTGCGTCGAAACACATGTTTGCATATGTCATGTGCAATTGCGGTGGTGTTGAAATAACGACAACTTCTGGCTTCACATCTTCAAATGCTTTCTGTACGTCATCAAATGTCGTGATTTGATACTTCGAGCTCGCTTCCTCATTACGATCCGCTCGCACATCAAAACCAAAAACATCAATGTTTCCCAACGCCAATAAGTTTCTTACTCGACGCTTACCCATTGAGCCTAAACCAATTACAAGTGCTCTCGTTTTCATTTTAAGTTCCACTCAAATTTCATAATATTTTCGATAGCTAAAAAGTCATAAATATCGTCGATTTCATAACATTGGTAGCGTTTTATCTCATAAGGAAGAGTTCTTTGCGGGTAGAAGCTCTTCTCTTTTAGTAATACATCTCTTTTGACAACATAAGCGACGCCAAAAGGAAAATATACTTTTGCGCAGTCTTGTCGTCTAATGGCAGAGTCAGCCTGTTCATCGAGAGGAACAACGCTTCCATCATGATCAATAACTTTGACAATAGACGGATGTTCAGACACTTCCCCAAGGCTCACAATGCCATCATGGGTCTGATAATGTTGCTCTAACTTACTCAGCATATTGGATATGTCTGTATTTTCGCGCAGTGGCGAGGTCGGCTCTAATAAAACGATGATGTCAAATTCTCGCCCCAACTCCTGAGCATAATAGTCAAGACTATGTTTGACGGCATCAAAACTGGTTGCCGTATCACTGGCAAGCGCATCTGGACGTAAAAATGGGCATTCGGCACCAACAGCCAGAGCAACAGACTGTATTTCAGGACAATCTGTCGTCACTAAGACAGAATCGATTTCAGTTGTTTGTAAAGCAGTTTCAATGGTCCACTGTATCAGTGGTTTACCATTCATAAGCTTGATGTTTTTTTTAGGTAGCCCTTTACTGCCACCTCTCGCCGGAATAATAGCCAGCACAGACTTCTGATTAATCATTTTTACAACCCTAGAGTATAAATATCAGTTTGAGCTCGATTAAAGTCATCCATACGACCAATATCCAGCCAGTATTCATGAATTGGAAACATTAAAACGTTTTTGCGCTTATTCATATGCTGCTCGAGCAATGTCGGCATATCAATATGATGGTTTTCAGGAACGGATTGGATGACAACTGGTGAAACCACGTAAATTCCCGCATTAACAAAAAAGCGTTGGATCGGTTTCTCGACCATACTTGTAATCCGGTTCCCTTCTCCATTAATCACGCCATAAGGGATCTGGTAGTCATATTCTCGCACGCACATAGTTGCGTCCGCATCATGCTCAGTGTGAAATTCCAGTAACCGTTGAAAATCTACCTTCGTTAAAACATCACCATTCATCATAATTAAAGGCAAATCTTTAGGAAGGTCTTTAGGTAAAAGTCCTAAAGCACCTCCAGTACCAAGCGGAGATTGCTCATGTACATAAGTGATCTTTACACCTAAACTTGAACCATCACCAAAATGCTGTTGAATAAGTTCTGGCATGTAATGGGTTGAGATATAGAAGTTAATAAAGCCTGCTTTGATAAAGTTTCGAATAACTGTTTCTAAAATAGGTTTATCACCAATCTTCAACATTGGTTTTGGGCAGTGATCCGTCAAAGGACGCAAGCGAGTTCCGAAACCACCAGCCATGATAAATACAGGGTTCTCATACACAGGAGTACTTAAAGCATGATGTAAGGTCTCTAACCCAACGACCTTGCCATTGTCTAATAGTGGAATAGACAAAATATCATTGCTTTCCATGATAGCAATGAGCTCATCACGTGGAGTTTCTATTGCAGCAGTGTACGGTGTCGTATTCATAACTTGCGCTATGTCTGCGGTTAGAGGCAAATTACGTAGTAATCCACGCCGAATATCACCATCAGTCACTACACCAAGTAGTGCATCACTTTCATCAACAACCAATACAACTCGTAAGGCTTCATCGTTAATAATCTCCAACGCATCTAATAAAGTACACGCTGGCTTGACTAGTACATTTTTCCAACAATTACTCATGAGTAACCTTTGTATTTCTATATTATTTCGAGTTTATGATGGTCGCTCTGCTCGGATAGCAAACTTGATGAGCACCCAAATGACACGTGACTATAGCACCAGCACCAACAACGACGTTTTGCGCCAGCTTAAGATTTTGGATGACAGTGGCATTAGCACCAACGTAAACATCACTTTGAGTAACAATACCGCCGCATAGAACAGCTCTAGGGGCAATATGATTGTGCTCTCCAATTACGGTATCATGCTCAATCAAAGCCCCAGTGTTAATTATTGAATGTTCGCCGATAACAGCACCGCATTGCACGATTGCGCCCTTTAATACCTGAGCACCATCCTGGAGATGCGCGTGTTTTGAAACCAACGCTTGCTCCGAGATCACTGTTTCAAATTGGTAACCAAGATCCAGAAAGCGTTGATTTACTTTTTTTCTTAACGGCGATTTGGGCATCATTCCGATACCATTGACTAAGCGAACATCATCCGGCGAAAATTGACTGATATCTTCATCATTTGATAGTCGCGGAATACCGTCAAAAGCAGGTCTAGTAGAGGTATCATCTGGACTAATCACTGCGAGAATGGTTCTGTTTTGATGGCGGAGCAAATCAACGAGCACACTTGCATGACCACCACCGCCAATCATAACCAGCGGCATTAACACTTCACTACTCAACTATTAGTTCTCCAGCATCGTAATCTTTAGTCGCTGTTTGCCCGATTAAATCCCACATCTTGTAAGGTGACATACCTGTTCCTGGGCGCTTAATCGCCAAGTTTTCAACACTAAAGGTCTCACCAGAAACAATGACCTTAGCTGCCACTAAGCTTTTACGGGCTACGGATTTGTTTTTTATCTCTGATATTGTGGGAGTTTTCACCCTATTCCCTAGCGCTTTCTCTACTTGTCGAATACCTTGTACCATTGAGGCAAGCTCGTGCGGCTCTAAAGACGCTTTGTGATCCGGTCCTTCCATATTTTTATCAAGAGTAAAGTGTTTTTCGATTAACATTGCACCACGAGCAACTGCAGCAATCGGAATGGTAATACCTTCACTATGGTCAGAATAGCCTGCAGGCAATTCAAACGCTTGATGTAAGGTGTCCATTGCTCTTAAGTTTATTTCATCCATAGGAGCGGGGTACTCTGTTGTACAATGCAATATGGTAACTTTACTCTTTAACGCAGCCTGTCCAGCATCCGAAGCATAAGCTTGTTGAAACGCTTGCTCGTTCGGCAGGTCATCTGCTTTTGCTGTATAACCAAACGCAATTACTCCAAGTACACTTTCAACTTCTGCTAGAGTTGCCATGCCAGTTGATACAATCAAATCGCAACCTGTGCGAGCATGTTCTAGAACAAGAGGAGCATTTGTGATTTCGCCAGAAGGTATCTTTAATCGCTTAAGCCCGAGATCGTTTACCAAAAAATCCAAGCTTTCAGAGTCAAAAGCAGTCGAAAGAAACTCAATACCAAGCTTACTGCAGTGGTCAACTAGTTGGTGGTGCACCTCATAAGACAACTCCAATCGGCTTAACATAGCCAATTGAGATTCTTGCTTTTGAGTATTCACCATTTGGTAGTCAGCTTGTTTGGCTGATTCTGTGACCAGATTTTTAGCTTTAAATGTTTGGAATTTAACAATGTCAGCGCCAGCTTTATGAGCAGCTTCCACTAACTCAAAGGCGAGCTTCTCATTCCCGTTATGGTTAACACCGGCTTCAGCAATTATTAAGGTCATAGAGTCTCTTTCTGTTTTCATTCTTGGTTTACAAGGAAATTATACATTATCGAATGTAAGGTCATAGAACGCTTTGCTACGTTCAAACTGCAAGCCTTTAATCATCTCTATGACTTGCTTGCTACTATCCCCCTGCCCGTAGGGGTTAGCAATATTCTCATTTTCAGCTTTATACTTTCTGCTCACAGCAAGGCTAACCGCGTTACTGATAGATTCTTTTGTAGCAGCTGCGTTTAGAACACTTTTTGCAGCCAAACGCCCTTTTTGTCTAGAACCTATATTCACTGTAGGAACATCAAAGGCTGGCACTTCTATAATACCACTAGATGAGTTGCCGATAACGGCAGCAGCATGTTTGACTGCACTTAGATAACGTACCTGCCCTAACGATGGTATTGCTAATACACGCTCAGGGTTACTTCTAGCATATTCTTCAAGCATTGGGATAATTCGTCGCCCACCATCATCCGCATTGGGATACGTCAAAATTACTTGATGGTCGGGAAACGTATCTAAAGCATCGAGTAGCGCTTGAAAACTTTCTTCAGGAGCTTCTTCACCTAAGGTCACTGGATGATATGTGACAAGAAAGTAAGGCTTATCAATTGAGAAATTAAGAGATTCACTTAATTCCTGCGTATCCATAAAAGAAGCTCTTTTTAGATGATCAAGCCCAATAGCCCCAATATTTTTAACGCGCTCAGGAGATTCTCCTAACTGGATAACTCGCTGACGATACTCTTCTGTCGACGTACCATGCAGGTAACTCAACTTTGTAATAGCATGACGAATCGCATCATCGTAAGCACCTTCCGTTATCTCTCCACCATGAAGATGAACAATTGGAATACGAAGTATCATGGCAGTTTGCGCTGCAGCAAGCGCTTCAAAGCGGTCCCCAAGAATAACAAGAACATCTGGTGCTAATCGCGACAATGCATCAGCAAAACCTAAAACTCCTAACCCCATACTTTTCGCAGTACCTACCGCGGAATCAGAAGATAGCAAAATCTCTATTTTCTCATCGATGCTGAAGCCATCTTTTTCAATTTGTTTATAGGTTTCACCAAACTCCGGTGATAGGTGCATGCCAGAAACAAGCAATTGAAGTGTTAGATCTGGATCGCTTTGTATGTCCTTTAAAAGCCAAAAGAGCAGACCATACTCTGCTCTTGTACCAGTAAAGACTGCAACCTTTTTATCTGTCTGCGTCATGTATGTATTGAACCTACTTAGCTTTTGATTTCCACTGGGGTACTTGGAAGATTGATTACGTGCGCCTCAATAAACTCTGAGTAAGTTAAGTCACCACGTATTGCATTCTCAAACATAGGTAATCTGTGCATGAGCTGCCAAATAGGTCGAGTCATCACACCAGAGCCATTTGTGCAAGCTAGCACCTCTTCGCGACTTTCTTTATCCGGACAGACAATTGCATTTAACCAGTAGTTTGACTTCGCATACTCTGGCTCAGTGACAAAGTTAAAATCTGTACCTTTGAAGAAGTTTTTATAGCCTTCTGCAAGCAATCTCTTTTGCTTCAAATACTGCTGGATAACTTCCATCTGTGCACATCCCAGTGCAGCATTCAGGTTAGGCATACGGTAGTTAAAGCCAGGTTCATCATGGAAAAACTCATAAGGATGAGGAACTTTTGCTGTCGTCGTGACATGCTTAGTACGTGCACCTAATTCTTGAGTCTTACATAACACCATGCCACCACCACCTGTGGTGATGATCTTATTACCATTGAAGCTGACAGCACCAAAATCACCAATAGTACCGGTATGTTTGCCCTTATAGAACGAGCCTAGACTTTCTGCGGCATCTTCAACCAACGTGATGTTCCATTTCAAGCAAACGGCAACCAGCTCATCAAGCTCTACAGGGTGACCAAACGTGTGCATTGGTACAACGGCTTTGATTCTTCTACCTGTTTTTTTATGGATACATCCCACGTCTGTGACTTCAGCATTCTCTTCTAAAAATGCATCCACAGCCTTAGGGCACAACCCTAAACTCACCGGGGAAACATCAACAAAAACCGGCTCAGCTCCCATATGATAAAGAGCATTACAGGTAGCAACGAACGTCAGTGCTTGCGTGATGACCAGATCGCCTCTTTGAACATCAGCCATGTACAATGCCGCATGCAATGCTGCTGTTCCATTCACTGTCGCTACAGCTTTAGCCGTACCAGTGTAAGCTTCAATTTTTCTCTCAAAATCATCAACAAACTTACCGACGCTAGAAACAAATGTACTTTCAATCGTTTCCATTACGTACGCTTTTTCGTTGCCATCAAACGTTGGTGCATGTAAGGGAATAAATTCGTCTGTTTTGTAAGTATCTCTCACAAATTCAACAATAGTTGTCGCTTTCATTGAATACTCCACTTACATCTTGCTATCGAGGTATTTACCCGTTTCTTTGTGCCCAAAATCAGGGATCATGGTAAAGAACAGTTTCACAATCTGCTCTTTAGTCCAAGCTCGCTCACCTTTCATCTCAGAGATGCTGTTTTCAAACAAAGTAAGCAGATCTTGCTCATAAAGAGGTTCATTTTTGATGATGCCCAGATTTTCGAATCGAGACATATCCAGCTCTTCTTTATCTGTAAAAAACTCTTCGAAGTCTTTTTCACCCGTTGTATCACTTGCAGTAAACAAACATGGCCACTTACCTTGCTCTGGGAGCGTATGTGCAAGCTGGCGAGCTTCTTCTTCTGTTTCACATAAGTGAGGTTCGTAGCCAAGCTGCTCTAGGTATTTCACGGCAATATCTGCAAACGAGATAAGGTGCAGAGCTTCACTCAATTTAGGGAAGAAAATGTCACGATTCTCTCCAAAGATACAAGACATCAAACATAACTCACCCGACTCTTGCGGAGTAACAAAGTAACGCTTGATGTCATTGGGAGCAACGATAGGCTGACGTTTTTGAATACGCTGGTTAAACCCATGCAGCAACGAGCCATCAGAGAATGCAACATTCGCAAATCGCGCCGTTGAGATTGCCATTTGCTCACTTTTGCGCATCAGGAACATTTCCATAATACGCTTGGATGCCCCCATCATATTGACTGGGTTTGCAGCTTTATCTGTAGAAACACAAAAGTACTTCTTCGCGCCAGCATCAATAGACTGCTGAATAGTTTTGTCCGTGTTGAACACATTCACATCGATCATACGCATCAATGTGTAAGGGTCTTTTTCACTTCTAACATGCTTAAGCGCAGATAAGTTCAGTATGTAATCAAACTTACCATCAGCCTTTATGAATGCATCGTATTCTAGAGAGCCGATATCTAGAGCAAATGTTTGGAAGTCGCCATCGATGTAACCGAATGAACTGCGGATATCTCGAACAAGTTCCACCATGTTGTTTTCACTAATATCCACAACATGCAATTTCTTAGGATTGCGTTTGAAGATCTCTTTAGTCACGGCTTGACCAATTGATCCTGCGCCGCCAAGCACAAGAAAGCTAGATTCAGAAACAATACGAGATAACTCAACTTCATGCTGAGCGATATCTTGTGTAAACAGGGCGTCAGTGCGACCGATGAGAGGTAAAATAGTATTCATTTGTATGCGTTCTTTTTAAACTTCAGAATTTTAAACCAAACAAGATAGAACAATAACTCACTAGTATTTGATTATAGAGCTTCTAGACTCATATTATTTGATGGCTAAACAAGATAATGCTCAGTAAGCACAGCGAAGTCGCTTTCTTGCCAATGTATTTGACGTTTGTTCAGCTCTTTCAGAAACGAGCGCTTCAAACGCTCTAAGTTGCCTTGCTTCCAATCACCATCCGGTTGCTGAGAGCATTTATCAAAATCGATGATCCATACCTTTTCTTGCTCATCAATTAAGATGTTGTGAATGTTCAGATCGGTATGGTTCACGTTGACGTTGTGCATCTTGGCAATTTCTTGCCCTACCTTCTGGTACATCGCTTCCGGTAATGGGTTTTCTTGCAAAATACTGACCAAGTCTTTGGCATTGGGAATTCTTTCGCTCAAAAGATCCGCTTGGTAAGTTAAGCCAGTTTTAACTGCGCGCGCAGCAATCGGTCGAGGGACATTCACACCTGACTCAATCAGCACTCTGAGTAGGTTAAACTCTTGTAGGCTACGAGTCTGCTCCCATCCAGTAAACCAATAGTGATCTTCAACCAACTTGCCAAATAAACCACCACGGCGGTAATGACGCAAAGCAGCTTGCATGGTATCAAGTTGAACAAACCATGTGGTTCCACGTCCAGATGCGCTGCCCACCACTTTATCTTGCTCTTGCCAATATTGGGCGTCAAACAACGCTTGGCTTGGGTCAGTGATGATTTCATCATCAAACCACACCATGCTATTGCCTTGTTGATAACTCTGAGTCATGTCGAAAGTTGCCGTTAGGTTTTATTAAAAGTAGTGGCTGATAAGAATATACAGCCATGTAAAGCCAGCAAAAAATAGCGCAACCATCACTGCAGCTGAACCAATGTCTTTTGCTCGCCCACTCAGTTCATGATGCTCGACACCAATTCTATCAACAACGGCTTCAATGGCAGAGTTAATCAGTTCAACGATAAACACTAACACTACAACGCCTAACATGAGAATGCGCTCTACAACACTTAAATCAAATACATACACCAATGCAATCGCAAGTACCAGCATGGCTAATTCTTGCCTGATGGCTGCTTCATGTTTAAACGCTGCTTTCAGCCCTTTTACAGAATATCCAGCCGCTTTGATGACGCGCGTCAAACCCGTGTTTCCAGGTTTACCTGAGTTCAATGATTGGTGTTGTTTTGTCTTTGACATTAAGAGGGGCTCGTCAGTACTCATTATAGAAGCGGTGTATTTTACATTTATTGGGGATGTCTGCATAATTTACCTGCATCTATTTATCTTATCAGACAATAACTATGTTCACTTCTGCCCCTTCTTCACTCTGTATATTGCGTTTATCCGCCATCGGCGACGTTTGTAATACCATCGCGACGGTTCAAGCGATTCAAAAACAATGGCCTGATACCCATATCACTTGGATTACTGGCAAGCTTGAAGCTCAATTGCTGCAAGCGATAGATGGTGTTGAAGTGATTGTTTTTGATAAAAAAGCAGGTCTTGATGGTTATAAGTCATTGTGGAAGCAGCTCAAAGGACGCAAGTTCGATGCTTTGCTTCATATGCAATATGCCATTCGAGCGAGCGTGGCGACGTTAGGTATTAAAGCGAAGTACAAACTTGGGTTCTCTTCTGACCGTAGCCAAGACTTTCAAACTTTGTTCACCAATGTCAAAGTTCCTTCACCAAGCTCTTTGCATGTTGCGGATGGTTTAATGGCGTTTGCCCATCAAATTGGTGTGCCTCAGTCAGAACTTACTTGGTCATTGTCGTACTCAGAGCAAGATGCTCTCTGGGCAGAAACTAAGATTTCAGAAACTAAGGTCTCGAAAACTCAGCGCCAAGCTGATAAACCGAATCTATTGTTGGTCCCGGGGGCAAGCAAAGCTTATAAGAACTGGAACGCAGAAGGTTATGTGGATGTTATCAACCATGCTCGAGAGAAAGGCTGGAATGTCATCTTAGCGGGTAGCCCAGCGAAAGTAGAGGTCGACTTAGCTGAGCGCATTCAATCTTTACTTACAGAGCCTTGCTTAAACTTAGTTGGCGAAAGCTCCATCATGCAAATGCTGGCACTGATTGATAAGGTTGAGATGGTGATTGCACCAGATACTGGTCCTGCTCATATGGCAAGCGCGATGCAAACCCCAATTATTGGCTTGTATGCTCACCATAACCCTGTCCGTGTTGGTCCTTATAACTATTTGAAATACGCCGTTTCAGTGTATGAAGAGACCATTTTTGCAGAGACTGGAAAAACCAGCCAAGAGCTAAGCTGGCGAACGCGAGCAAAAGATGAAAAAGCGATGAATCGTATCACGAGTGATCGTGTCATGGTTATGTTTGATCAAGTCGTAGAAGATTTGTATCCCCAATATCAGTAAACTCCCCCTATATAAGATTGTTTAAGAAGGAAACCAACTTGTCTAAACCCACTTTAGCCGTTGCCTTAATCGTGAAAAATGAAGAGAAGCACCTACAAGCTTGTCTAGACACAGTGAAAGATTGGGCTGATGAGATTGTCCTTCTTGATTCAGGCAGTACTGATCGCACTGAAGAAATCGCCAGACAATATACCGACAAGTTTTACACCAACTTGGAGTGGCCAGGATTTGGCAAACAGCGCCAACTTGCTCAGCAATACGTAACCGCAGATTATGTGCTTTGGTTGGATGCCGACGAACAAGTCACGCCAGAGCTGAAAGAAAGCATTTTAAAAGCCGTTGAGAATGACGAGCCAAACACACTGTACAAAGTGAATCGTCTGAGTGCCGCATTTGGTAAGTTTATCTACCACTCAGGATGGTCACCAGATTGGATCGTTCGTCTCTACCGCACCAGTTATACCCACTACAATGATGCTTTAGTGCATGAAAAAGTCGAAGATAAAGGCTTTGCAATCAAGAAGCTGGATGGCAGATTACACCACTATACGTACGAACACCTCCATCATTACATCAACAAAACCACAGGTTACCTCAAAGCTTGGACAGACGAGCGAGAAGGCAGGAAAAAATCCGGTCTCAGCACGGCAATCATCCATGCATTAGCCAGCTTTTTGAAGATGTACATTCTTAAGCGTGGTTTTCTTGATGGTAAGCATGGCTTCATCCTTGCGTGGTTAAGCATGCATTCTACCTTCGTTAAATACATCGACTTATACTTACGCGAACAGGCGAAAAAACAATGAAAACGACTTTAATTATTACCACTTATAACTGGAAAGAAGCCTTAAAATCCGTGTTAGAAAGTGTAAAGCGCCAAACCGTTTTGCCTGATGAAGTTATTGTGGCAGATGATGGTTCTCGTGAAGATACCAAAGCAATGATTGACCAAATGCGTGAAGGTTTTCCGGTTCCACTGGTACACAGTTGGCATGAAGACAATGGCTTCCAGCTTTCTATGAGTCGAAACCGTGCAATCGCTAAAGCATCAGGCGATTACCTGATCATGATCGATGGCGACATGGTATTGTCACAAACCTTTATTGAGTCCCACAAACGCGTGGCAAAACCAAATTGGTTTGTTCAAGGTGGTCGAGTTCTGACTGACGAAGCGTGCAGCCGTGAAATTATGGAAAACGGATTGGTTCCTTCTGTATTTAGCAAAGGGATCCGCAATCGCAAGAACTGTATCACAAACTCACTGCTATCGAACTGGTTCTCATACGAACGCAACAACGATAAGGCGACTCGTGGCTGTAATATGGCGTTTTGGCGACAAGATGTTATCGAGGTGAATGGCTTCAACCAAGATTTTGTCGGTTGGGGACGTGAAGACAGCGAATTTGTTCATCGCATGCTTAACTCAAACAAGTCACGTCTTTACCTAAAATTTGCCGGTGTGGGTTACCACTTATATCACGTAGAAAACTCTCGTGCGTCATTGGGTCAAAACGATGAGATCTTAGATAACACCATTAAAAACAAACTTAAGCGTTGCGAAAACGGTGTTGACCAATTTCTAGAAGCGTAAAAACTATAGAAGCTTATAAAAATATGAAAGGGGCGTTTCGCCCCTTTTTTATTGTTGTTGAGATAAGGTGAAGTACTTATCGGCAACCATCAATGAGATCAAACGCTCTTTACGTTTATCTTTAAACTGCTCAACCCATTGGTGCGCATTCTCAATGATCGCTAATGCTTCTTGCTCATTCGCTAAGTAATAGTCCATCTTTTCAGGCAAATCCGAATAATCATCCTTCACTTCAACATAGTGGATGCCAGCTTCTAGCTTACCTTCCATAAACCATGTTTCGTACTTAGGCTTCGACATAATAACCAATGAGTTCGAGGACATTGCCCACTTCAGGTTGGTTGCAACATCATTGCCTTCAATACACAACAAGAACTTGTATTGAAGCTGCTCCTCAATACTCATAAAGCCTTTTTCCCAAGGCTGTCCTTCTTGTGGTCGAGTCTGACCAATATTGCACTGCGGATGATCGTAGAAAGCATGAATTACCGTTTGACGGTGAGGCTGAAAACCGACGCCTCGCCACGCCACCATGTCTTTCTTATCTCGGTAGCTCATTTCGTCATCCACAAATTTAAAGTGACGAATTTGATTCAGCTTTAAAACGATAGAATTCTGATTGTCACCATGGATAGGACGACTTTTAATAAAGCTCGGCACATTAGGAATATGTGTCACATCACCATTGATGTAGTTAAACGTAAACTCAGATGGGAAATAGCGTATAACTTGGCGCGTATCGAAAAAATAAGTCCAACCTTTTGTTTTTTTGAACTCACCAATCTTAGCGTAACTCTGCTCTCGGCTATCGACCGAAAACAACTGTTCACACTTGTTGTAATAATTCACTCGCTCAAGACAGTACTGCTTCTCTGTTTCCGTTAGAGTCGAAAGTAAACGTTTTGCTTGCTCTCGATAGACAAAACGAGGGATCAGCATCGAGAGAGCGTTTGAGAAATAATAAGGAAACTTACTGTCTTTCATTTACTTTCTTCTCGATAGCCTTAGCCACTGCCGCAGGAACAAATTGCTCAATACTGCCACCATGGATGGCAACCTCACGTACGATGGTCGACGATAAAAAAGCAAACTCTTCTTCAGGGGTCAAAAATACACTCTCAATCCCAGGCAATAACTTGCGATACATGTTGGTCAAACCAAACTCATACTCAAAATCGACCGTTGTTCTTAACCCACGAATCAATACTTTAGCCTGCTCTTGACGAGCAAAGTCCACCAGTAACCCAGAAAAGCCTTTCACTGTTACACCAGGTAAATGCGCCACGACCTCTTCCATCAAAGCAACGCGTTCTTCCAATGTGAACATCGTATTCTTTGAAGGGCTTGCTGCGACTCCGATAACGACTTCATCGAACATTTCATGGGTGCGCTCGATAAGATTTAAGTGACCATTGGTAACTGGGTCAAATGTTCCTGGGTAAATGACTTTCATAGGATGTACTGATTTATTCAAAACTGTATGAATTATTGAAGGAAAGGTCGGCGATTACAACTGCTTGATAGAAATACACCGGAGACGATCTTATTTCTACTGCTGACACACATTGCAAAAGAAGGTATTACGTTGCCCTATTTTCTGCTCTTGGAGCACTTCACCGCATTCTGGACATGGCTCTCCGGCTTTTCCGTAAACTAATAACTCTTGTGCAAAGTAACCAGGTTTGCCGTCCGCTTGGGCGAAGTCTTTAAGTGTAGTTCCACCTTGCTGAATCGCGATTTCTAACGTAGCTTTGATGTTCTCCACCAGTAATCGCCACTCTTTCTTAGCTAGTTTTCCTGCTGGGCGAGTTGGGTGAATGCGGGTTTTAAATAAAGACTCATTGGCGTAGATATTCCCAACGCCAACCACCACTTTATTGTCCATGATGAACTGTTTAACCGCAACACGCTTACCTTTGGCTTTGTCTGCCATATATTCAGCGTTGAACTCCTCGGTTAAAGGCTCAGGTCCCATATGATCTAACACGGTGTGAGACTCATTAGGAGCGCTCCAAAGCCAAGCACCAAAACGACGCGGGTCGTTGTAGCGTAGCACTTTGCCATTGGTGAGTTTAAGGTCAACATGATCGTGCTTTGCCGCAGGGAAGTCAGCGTCGAGTACACGCAATGATCCAGACATGCCAAGGTGAACAATCGCTGTACCTTGGTCAGTATCAATCAATAAGTACTTGGCACGACGACGAATATTACGAATAACCTGCCCTTCCAAAAGCTTAAGCTCTTGAGGAATATCCCAACGTAGCTTCGGAGTACGAAAAACAAATGCCTTGATCGTCTGCCCAATCATATGAGGGCTGATACCCATTCGGCTTACTTCAACTTCTGGTAATTCAGGCATTTGACTCTCCTTAACAGCGTCAGAAACAACATTAGTGAGCGCTTAGCATAATAGAAAAGCAGCATGACAAACACAGTTTCAACGAAAGGTTATTACGCAACTTTTACTTAGGCATGATGTAGTTACCATCAACAGAAATCGCGATCCACTTGTCTTGCCAATTTTTAAATAGCCAAAAATCGTCAAGGCGGTAAAAGGTGATACGTTGTGGCTCTTCCAAACCTTGATACCAGACTTCGATGCTTTCCGGCGATGAAAGACGAGGCTTTAACTGTTCATACTGCTGAGAGTTCAGTTCTGTGCCTTCAAGTGATTGCCAGCGAGTCACTATTTCTTGTACGGGGATATTGGCTTTAATGTTGGATTGCCACTGTCCATTTTGCTTGTCTAATTCCCAACCAGCATAGTAAATGGCACTGACATCATGATCGGAGCGCAACAAGTTTGGATACGGATCCACTTGTTCATCGATAAGGTAGGTTTTGATCCAAGTTGGCGCATTAAGGATCACCATGAACACGATGATGCCTAAGATTAGAATATTGTTCCAACGACGGCGGCGGTGCACCTTTTTAGACATAATTCACCTCATCGCGTAAATCAGCAGCAGCTTAACCAAGCTGCTGCTATTTAGAGAATCTACATTAAACTATGATTGAATCGGATCATCTTTTAACGTACTTAGCGGAACCAATTTACCTTCTCCATTATTCACTTCCGGCACATCCGCATGTGAAGAGAAGAAAGAAGGTAACGCATCCAACCTCTGACTGGAGACACCCATCAATTCAGAGATTGCTTTGATCATTGTGAAGCCATTACGTGGATAATCAACTACTTTTCGTTCATTGAAGTCCGAACCAATAACAAACAAAGGCACTTCGTAAGATTGTTTTACCGATGGATCATGACGCAAGTTTTCACCACTATTGCGATGCCCAAGTCCGTGATCGGAAACATAAATCAAGTTGTATGGCAGCGACTGCTTCCCAGCAAGTTGGTTAATTTTCTCTAGCATTGTGTCTGTTTGCTTTATCGACTCAATGTAACAAGAGATCTTGCTGCCATTGAAGTCAAACTCAACATCACCTTCCACACGATCACAGAAACCTGGGTGTGAGCCAATTAAGTGGATCACAATCAATTTTGATTTATCGTCACTCGACAGCGCTTTTTGAATGCTTGGCAGCAGTGTGCTGTCATAAACGTTCGAGTCTCTAAAGCTACCGCTGCGTGTAAAGGAAACATGCTCAGCATAGTTAGCAATTGAACTGATCCCGGTATCGAATTCTCCCATTCGACCCTGGTTAGAAATCCAATAGGTTTCCACACCAGCCATTTGCGCTAAGGTGTTGATGTTGTTATTCAGCTCAATATCAAGACCATCATTCATTGTGACGTAGCGCATTACCGAAGTGAACGTGTTCGGACCTGGGGACAAAAAGTTTGTCCAAAGCTGCCCTTTGGCCGTCGACATAAACGGCGTGTTTTCCATCGGCAGACCATACGCATTCATGTAGTCTTTTCGTACACTTTCACCAATCACAAAAATGGTGTTCTTAGCCTCGCTCGGTGTTTTAGTAATTTGCCAAGAGGCTGGGATTTCACGCTGAGCCATGATCTCTGCATTGTATTGATGGTACATGTTGTACGAATCAAACCAATCAAAGATAAATCGAACTGGTGGGTAACGCATGTAAGAGAGCAATGCATGCGTGTAGTCGCTATTAACATTACGGTCTTTAATGGTGCGAATAGGCTTATCTAAGAGTAAGAACGAAAACAAGATCAGACAGAATACTGATGTTTTACGACCTTTAAGTTGTGGTACCCATTTGAACAGGTAAAAGGACGCTGCAGCGAAAAGTGCCGCGACTGCCAACGTTTTGAGCTCCAAGTCATTAAAGAACTCAAGCGCTTCTGAAGGGTTGGTCTCAATCAGTGAAGAAATGATGGTCAAATTAGGATGACCATAATTCCAAGAAACAGGAATATAGAAAGTCGCAGTCACAGCTAACAAGGCATATACCCAGTGACCAATACGATGAGCTTTAAGAAAAGCAATCGTAATCGACATTAAGATAAGACAGTCCGCTTTTATTTCATAACCCAGTGCGGCACTAAACATCACAGCTAAGATAATTAATGCAACAAACTTCAAGGCTTGTAACCCTAAATGCATACTTACTTTACTCCTATAACTACAGCAAATAATAAAAAACCCAGCTCGAGAGCTGGGTTTTTTAAATCGTCAAAGAGACAAAATCAATTATTTGATTTTCGCTTCTTTGTACATAACGTGCTGGCGTACAACTGGATCAAATTTCTTGATCTCAAATTTGCCTGGCATGTTACGCTTGTTCTTATCAGTTGTGTAGAAGTGGCCTGTACCTGCTGAAGATACTAGACGGATTTTCTCACGAACGCCTTTCTTTGCCATTGCCTATTTCCTCTTAAACGTTTTCGCCACGTGCACGCATATCAGCAAGAACAGTATCAATACCCTTCTTGTCGATGATACGCATACCTTTTGCAGATAGGCGTAGTTTAACAAAACGTTTTTCGCTCTCTACCCAGAAACGATGAGTTTGTAGGTTCGGCAGAAAACGACGCTTAGTAGCATTTCGTGCGTGTGAACGGTTGTTACCCGTTACTGGACGCTTACCAGTTACTTGGCATACTCGTGACATGAATGTCTTCTCCAAAATCGTTTCAGCTCGATATCAACCTTGGTGGCCGAACCTCTCTATTTCTTGGAAAGAAGTTAGAGGTTAAGAACCGCTATGGAAAATCCATACAAGGCTATCAAAGGTCGCGCATTATACTAACTTGATATGCATTGCTCAAGACCCGAACAGATCCTTTTTACAGGTTTTCGTGATCTTTTTTTAGACAGCAGGTTTTTTCTAGCAGTCCAAGCTGAATTCAGTTAAAAATTTAGTGGCGAGGATGATAGCAGATTTTTAGCAACTAACAACCTAAAAAACGCACAGTTATATCCAACCTCTTTCGGCAAAAGAGACGCTTTCCCCATCTCCGATAACGAAATGGTCCAAAATCCGAATATCCACCAGTGCTAATGCATCAACTAAACGCCGCGTAATCCTTCTGTCTGCTTGGCTCGGCTCCGCTACACCAGATGGATGGTTGTGTGCCAGAATTAACGCAGCGGCATTATGGTGCAAGGCGCGTTTGACCACTTCTCTTGGATAAACTGACGCCGCATCGAGTGTGCCTTCAAATAAAATCTCATCTTTTATCACTCGATGCTGGTTATCTAAGAAAAGAATGTAAAAAGCCTCTCTTTGACGGTCTCTTAATATAGAGGAAAGGTAAAGTTTGGTTTGTTCTGGACTGGTTAACGCATCACCACGCTTTAATGTCTCGGCTAAATAGCGTTGTGTCATTTCCAAAACAGCTTGCAACTGCACATACTTGGCTTGCCCTAACCCTTTATGCTGGCAAAACTCTTTCTCTGAAGCCGAAAACAACTGGCGCAGTGATCCAAAGTCTTGAATAAGAAAGTCAGAAAGCTCTATTACGTTCATGCCTTGCGTGCCTGTACGTAGGAAAATTGCAAGTAACTCCGCATCCGATAGCGCTTGCGGACCGCGTTGCAGCAATTTTTCTCTTGGCATGGACTCGTTAGGCAAGGTTTTCAGTGTCATTAGTCGGCTCGATTGATGAGTGAGCGCCTATTGCACAAAATAAAAAGCGAAAGTCGAACCTGACTTTCGCTTTTTTCGTTAGTTACTGCTTTTCTATGTAATCAAGCGATCCATCAAAGCTTGAAATTTCCAACCAGATCGTGAATTTCAGATCCTGACTGTGACAACTGAGTACTGATGCCTTCCGCATGCTGAAGTGTGTCATTAATACGATTCACGATTTGCTGAATCGCCACTAGATTCTGGTTGATGTCTTCAGCAACAGCACTTTGCTCTTCAGCCGCAGAAGCGGTTTGAATGCCCATATCTCGAATAGTTCCGATAGAATGCTGCACGCCGGACAGCGATTGCTGAATCATTGACGACTCTTCAACGGTCTTCGCGCCGCGCTCTTGGCTAGCCGACATAGTGGTCACCGCTCTCGAAACACCAGTTTGTAGTTGCTTGAGCATATCGCCAATTTCATGGGTGCTGTTTTGCGTTCGACTGGCTAACGAGCGAACCTCATCAGCCACCACAGCAAAACCTCGACCTTGCTCGCCAGCACGTGCAGCTTCAATCGCAGCATTCAATGCGAGTAAGTTGGTCTGCTCGGCAATTTCACCAATAACATCGAGCACCTTAGTAATCTGCTCAGTTTGTTGGCTCAGTTCTGCAATCGCATCAGAAGTACTGTTCACTTCATCGACCAGCTTGCTAATGCCATCAATTGCTTGATCGACTTCGCGCTGCGCCGCGGTCACTTGTTCGTTCGCATCGTCAATCGCCTGAGCAGTAGCATTAGTATTACTTGCGACCTCTTTTGCCGTCATGCTCATTTGTGTTACTGCAGTTACCACCTTATCAGTTTCGAGGCAGTGGTTTTGCATTTGAGCACTGGCTTGAGACGTTTGCTGATCCAATTGTCCAGAGACGCTTTGTACTGTATTGGCAGAGCGCTGAATGTCCTGCATTAGCGGATGAAGCTTATCCATAAACTCATTAAATGCCGATGCCACCTCACCGACTTCATCTTTACTTTCAATTTTCAGACGAGCCGTCAAGTCGCCGCCACCGGCAGCTACGTCTTGTAAAGAAGCGGCAATGTGTTGCAACGGAAGAATACCTTTGGAGACGATGATGCTGGTAAGTATGCTAGTAATAATGAGCCCGATAACCGAGATTGTTACCGCTGAGATCGTATGTTCATTCAACTCTTGTGTACGCAGTTCACGCTGCATCGCCACTTGCTGATCAATATCATCAATATAGATGCCCGTACCAAGCACCCAGTCCCACTTAGACAAGTACTCGGCATAACCTAATTTTGGAGCTTGCGCATCAATAGTTGGTTTATGCCAAGAGAAATAAAGGAAACCATCTCCGTTCTTAGATGCATCAATCAGTCCGCCAATCACTGCTACGCCATTTTCATCTTTCAAGCCGATAAGGTTTTTACCTTCTAGGGATGGCTTAATCGCATGCAGCGTGTTGACCCCTTTCGAATCATAAGCAAAGAAATAACCGTCGCTTTCAAAACGCATCGCTTTGAGAATTTCTTTTGCCGCTTCTTTGTTATTGCCGTTTACGTCCGTATCGTAAAGCGGCTTTATCGCTGTAACACCCATCATCATGTAGGCTTGCAGCTCTTTTTTACGTGTATCAATCAGCTCTTGTCTATCTCGAGCTAATTCCGCTTCTAAGCTATTACTACCATTGATGTAATACACCACCGAGATCAATGTGGTGATCAACAACAAAGGGATCAGAGTCACCAGCAGCAATTTACTTCGACTTTTCAACACCATCTTATTCCACTACCTCATTATTGTTATTTTTCCCTTTCTATCTTGCAGAGCAGACAGAGATTGTCTGTGAAGTAAGCAAAAGTTTTATATAAGGCTCAGCAATTAATATTCGGTAGTTTGATATGGATTAGCTTCTGATCAGATTTGCGTGGGCGGTGAGAGATTCAGTTGTGCTAAACTCGTCGCCAGAAAAATTGGAGATCTCACATGCAAACACTCGCAGGAAAGAAAATTCTACTCGGCATCAGTGGCGGTATTGCCGCGTATAAATGTGCGGAGCTAACCCGTCGCCTAATAGAAAGAGGCGCACAAGTTCAAGTAGTGATGACCAAAGCGGCGAAGGAGTTCATTACTCCCTTAACCATGCAGGCAGTCTCTGGGCGTCCGGTGTCGGACAGCTTGTTAGACCCTGCGGCAGAAGCATCAATGGGTCACATTGAACTGGCAAAATGGGCAGATTTGGTTCTTCTTGCACCTGCAACTGCAGATTTGATTGCACGTATGTCGGCAGGTATGGGCAATGATTTGCTCACTACGTTAGTACTTGCGACAGATTCTCCTATCGCTGTTTCACCAGCAATGAATCAGCAGATGTACCGTAACGTCGCAACCCAAGAAAATATCGCAACACTGGCACACCGTGGTATGCATATCTGGGGACCTGCGGCAGGTGAACAAGCATGTGGTGACATTGGTCCTGGTCGAATGCTAGAGCCAATGCAACTTGTCGGTTTGTGTGAACAGTTCTTCCAACCAAAACTGTTAGCAGGAAAATCAGTACTGATCACCGCGGGTCCGACTCGTGAAGCGATTGACCCAGTGCGATACATCTCTAACCACAGCTC
Organism: Vibrio sp. Y29_XK_CS5; assembly: GCF_024181835.1. Taxonomy (NCBI): domain Bacteria; kingdom Pseudomonadati; phylum Pseudomonadota; class Gammaproteobacteria; order Vibrionales; family Vibrionaceae; genus Vibrio; species Vibrio sp. Y29_XK_CS5. Next base: position 173,256 of record NZ_JAMZAM010000003.1, on the reverse strand, counting down.
AGGAAAAATGGGCTTTGCATTAGCGAATGCCGCAGCACAGTTGGGAGCCAAAGTAACGCTTATCAGCGGACCTGTAAGCTTGAATACGCCAGCAGGTGTTGAGCGTATCAACGTTGCGAGTGCTCAAGAGATGCATGCTGCTGTGACAGCTCACGCGCCTAACCACGATGCTTTCATTAGCTGTGCGGCAGTGGCGGATTACCGCCCAGAAAATGTAGCGTCTCAAAAGTTAAAAAAGACTGAAAACAACGACCAGATGACCATCAATATGGTGAAAAACCCTGATATCGTAGCGACCGTTGCCAATATGACTGAGCAACGTCCATTCACGGTTGGCTTCGCAGCCGAAACCAACGATGTCGCTACTTACGCTCGTGGCAAACTGGTGAAGAAGAACCTCGACATGATTTGTGCGAACGATGTATCAGTTGAAGGTCAAGGCTTTAACAGTAACGACAACGCCATCACCCTGTTCTGGTCGCAAGGCGAACTGGCGTTAGCATTGGAATCAAAAGAAGCATTGAGCTTCAAAATCTTAGAAAAGATGCATGATTTAATGTAATAACCCTTTCGTTTTCATCGAAAACTGGCACAAATTTGGTACAAACATGACAACTGAGGGTGTTAAAGCTCCCATTACACCCTCGCTAGTCTAGTTTGATGCCAAATAGCGTCTTATAATCCCCTCCGCTCAACTTTGTATTTTGAAAGGAAGTAACTAATGGCCGGCAGTAAAAAATCCAATCGTCGTGAAGAAATCTTGCAAGCTCTCGCACAGATGCTTGAATCTACAGAAGGCGCTTCACGCATTACTACGGCAAAATTGGCTAAGCAAGTCGGTGTTTCAGAAGCGGCACTTTACCGTCACTTCCCAAGTAAAGCTCGCATGTTTGAAGGCTTGATTGAGTTCATTGAAGAAGCACTCATGACACGTATCAACCGTATTTTGGATGATGAGAAAGACACGCTAGAACGCATTCGCTTGGTTATGCATCTTATCTTGGCATTCTCAGAACGTAACCCAGGTTTGACACGCATTCTTTCTGGTCATGCTCTAATGTTTGAAAATGAGCGCCTACGCGATCGCATCAACCAGTTGTTTGAGCGCATCGAAACGCAACTTCGTCAAATCCTGCGTGAACGTAAGATCCGTGAAGGTAAATCTTTCCCCGTTGAAGAGCGCATTTTAGCCGCTCAGATCCTAGGGCAAGTTGAAGGTAGCTTGAACCGCTTTGTTCGCAGTGACTTCAAATACCAACCAACGGCAAACTTTGACGAGTACTGGGCACTTCTTAGCGCACAAATTAAGTAGAGATTATGAGTAAAGACAAATTCACTAAGCCGGAGTTTTCTCTTTCCCTTCTCCACCCTCGCCACTGGGGCGTTTGGCTCGGCTTTGGCTTTTTGGCTATCGTAGTTAATATTCTTCCATACCGCATGCTACTATCGTTAGGTCGTACGCTTGGTCACATCGGCATGCGCTATGGTAAAAAGCGTGTGCATGTTGCAACGCGTAACCTAGAGTTGGCATTTCCAGATAAGCCAGCAGAAGAGATTCAACATATTGTTGAAGAGAACTTCAAAAACACCGGTATGGCGTTAATTGAAACGGGCATCACTTGGTTTTGGCCAACGTGGCGTTTCAAAACGCTGATCATTGAGAAAGACCTAGTCGCACTTCGTGAGAAAGCCGCAGAAGGCAAAGGTGTCCTACTGTGCTGTGTTCATGCTCTTAACCTTGAGATCACAGCACGCGCTTTTGCGGTTCTTGGCGTGGCTGGGTACGGTGCGTTCCGTCCACATGACAACCCTGCGTACAACTTCATCCAGTATTGGGGGCGCACACATAACGGCAACAAACTGATTGACCGTAAAGACGTTAAACAGATGATTCGCGTTCTACGCAGCGGTGAGCGCTTGTTCTACCTGCCGGACCACGATTACGGTCGCAACAAATCTGTATTTGTGCCGTTCTTTGCGGTCGAAGATGCATGCACCACAACTGGCACTAGTATTTTGGCTTACACATCTAAGTGCTCGATTATTCCGGGTTCTGGTTTCCGCAATAAAGATGGCAAGTATGAAATCATTGCTGATAAGTGCATTGAAGCCGACTATCCGAAAAAGGATGAAGTCGCAGCAGCGGCTTATATGAACACCTTTGTAGAAGAAGTGATTCTGCGCGCACCAGAGCAATGGATGTGGCTACACAAACGCTATAAAACAATGCCTGACGAAAGCACGCCGAAAGGTATTCGCTACAAATAGGTGACGTCGACAGATTAAAAAGGGGCTGATGGATAACCACCAGCCCCTTTTTCTTTCTGGTAAAACCAGACTCCCAATTCATCGTTCTTCCTCTTGAAAATAACGATGACCAATGAACAATCTCATTAACGTCATTTCCTACAGTGAGGGGCAAACGCGATAGGAAATCTCGCTTTCCAAATTCAGAATTAAATGCCGTATTCTGCGCGGTACGCTTTGACTGCTTCTAGATGCTCTTTGTCTGTACCTTTCTCTTCAAGGAAAGTCACAAGGTCAGTCAGGCTCACGATTGAAATGATTGCACAACCAAAGTCACGCTCTACTTCTTGAATCGCAGACAACTCACCTTTGCCTTTTTCTTGGCGGTCAATCGCAACCAACACACCAGCAAGGTCAGCGCCATTTGCTTGAATGATTTCCATCGATTCACGAATCGCAGTACCTGCTGTGATTACGTCATCCACTAGCATAATACGACCTTCAAGCGCAGAGCCTACAAGGTTACCGCCTTCGCCGTGGTCTTTCGCTTCTTTACGGTTGAAGCAGTAAGGCGTGTCGATATCGTGGTGATCCGCTAGCGCTACTGCTGTTGTCGTCGCGATTGGAATACCTTTGTACGCTGGACCAAACAGCACATCAAACTCAATGCCTGAATCTGCAAGCGCTGCGGCATAAAAACGACCAAGACGCGCTAGGTCACGACCAGTATTGAAAAGACCAGCGTTAAAGAAGTACGGGCTTTTACGGCCAGATTTCAAAGTAAACTCACCAAACTTAAGAACTTCTTTCTCAAGTGCAAACTCAATAAATTCACGCTGGTATGCTTTCATTATTTTCTCTCTAAATGCAGGCTTGGTATCCATATTCCCAAGCAGTTAATAAACACTAATGCGTTATCTCCTAAGTAGATGGATTTACAGCTAGGCAGCAAGTTTTTCTATCCCTATGAGCATAGTTTTCTATGTGATTAGGGTAGAAAAATGAAGCGAACAACGCTGTAGATTCATATACGACGGAGATAAAAAAATAGCCCCCATAATGGGAGCTATCTAAATCAATTGGCTAACGCCGCCTTCTGCGCTGCGACAATTTCCGTAATGCCGACTTTCGCCGACTCTAACAGAGCCATTAGTTGCTCATGACTGAACGGTTCACCTTCTGCGGTGCCCTGAATTTCAATCATCTTGCCTTCTTCTGTCATCACAACGTTCATGTCTGTGTCTGCCGCTGAATCTTCAACGTACTCAAGGTCACACAGAACATCATCGCCTAGCAAACCAACTGAAACTGCCGCTACGTGACCTTTCATTGGGTTTGCTTTCAGCTTGCCGCTATCCACTAGGTGTTGGAACGCGTCTGCCATTGCAACGCTTGCGCCGCTGATAGATGCAGTGCGAGTGCCGCCGTCGGCTTGGATGACATCACAGTCAACCGTGATCATGAACTCACCCATCGCTTGTAGATCAACCACTGCGCGTAGGCTACGTGCGATCAAGCGTTGGATTTCCATCGTACGACCACCTTGCTTACCGTTTGCCGCTTCACGACGAGTACGCGAGTGAGTTGCACGAGGTAGCATGCCGTATTCAGCCGTTACCCAGCCTTTACCTTGACCTTTTAGCCAACGAGGCACAGATTCTTCAACGGTCGCATTACACAACACTTTGGTGTTACCAAATTCAACTAACACTGAGCCTTCAGCGTAAGCTGTGTAGTTACGAGTAATTTTGATTGGGCGAACTTGGTCCGCCTTGCGATCGTTTGGACGCATGGGCATCTACCTTAAGTAATGAGGAGAAGACGATTTGGTTGGGCGCAGATTATAACGGAATCGATTAAATAAAGCTATCTGGACAATCTCGACTCAGAATAGCAAAGCCACTGCCTTCTGGCTGTGCTACTATTGCGGGGTAATTTTCAGCAAATTAGAAGACAGGAAAATTCAATGATTTACAGCATGACAGCGTACGCGCGTAAAGAAGTGAAAGGCGATTGGGGTAGCGCAGTGTGGGAAATCCGCAGTGTAAACCAACGCTACCTAGAAACTTATTTCCGTATGCCTGAGCAGTTCCGTGCTCTTGAGCCAGTACTGCGTGAGCGTTTTCGTAAGCGCCTAGCACGCGGCAAAGTAGAATGTAGCCTGCGTTTTGAAGCTAACCCAGCAGCAAAAGCTGAACTAAGCATCAATGAAGCACTGGCAAACCAAGTGATCAAAGCCGCTGAGCAAGTGATGCACATGACTGGTGAGCTAAGCCGCATTAACCCATTCCAAGTAATGCAATGGCCAGGTGTGATGGAAACACCAGAGCAAAACATGGATGAGGTAAACAAAGAACTGCTTGCTGCTTTTGACGAAGCAATCAACGAGTTCATCGACGCGCGTGGTCGTGAAGGCGACAACATGAAAGCGCTTATCGAGCAACGCCTAGAAGCAATCACTGCAGAAGTTGTAAAAGTTCGTGCACGCATGCCAGAAATTCTTGAGTGGCAACGTGAGCGTCTGTTCTCGAAGTTTGAAGATGCAAAAGTAGAGCTAGACCCATCTCGCGTTGAACAAGAACTTATCCTTCTGGCACAAAAATCAGACGTAGCAGAAGAGCTAGACCGTCTTGACTCTCACGTGAAAGAGACCACAAACATCTTGAAAAAAGGTGGCGCAGTCGGTCGTCGTCTGGACTTCATGATGCAAGAGTTCAACCGTGAATCGAACACACTAGCGTCAAAATCTATCAGCACAGACATCACCGCATCAGGTGTTGAACTGAAAGTTCTGATTGAGCAAATGCGCGAACAGATCCAGAACATCGAGTAATAAAAGACCTTGATGAGATATCAAAAAGCCTCGCACTGCGGGGCTTTTTATTTGCTGATGCTGAACTTGCTTCCTATTTATAAAACCAATAGTCTTGTGTGGTTACTTCTAAACCATTGAATCGCTATGACTCGCTCGCATTGCTTCATCCTGCAACATGACTCCCCTATTTCCTTCTATCCTGACAAAAATCAGTTGATGATTGATAGTGAGGAGATTCATTTAGAACCATTGCAAGCAAGACTGCTGAGCTACTTTATCGAGAACCGTGGGAAAGTAGTGAGTACCCAGCAAATAGCCGCCGATGTCTGGCAAAGAACGCAGGTTTCCGACAACTTGGTGAGACAAGTGATTAGTCTACTGCGCAGTCAGCTTCAGGACAAAATGCGTCCGTATCGCATCATTCAGACCATTCCTAAGCAAGGTTACTTATTTGATATCGAAGTGACTGAGCCAAGCATAAAGCACTCTCCAATCCCTGAAGAATCTACTCCTCTTACTCGTACCGCCAAGCCTAAAAATAAGCGTATGGTTTTAGCTGTAGCGGCAATCCTAACGGTTGGGCTTATTGTGGCTTGGGCAGTACAAAATGGTGACACCACTGATGACACCACGGTGATCACCGCACAACAAAGTGACGTAGTGCCCGTTTATATTCATGATATTACGCTTGATTCCGCCAGCAACTTTGAAATGGCAGAAAGCGTATATAACTATCTCTTCTATGGGTTAAATTCAGCCAAAAACCTATCTGGTTATCACTATTCTCAGTTATCCCAACAAAGTAAGCAGTCTCTTGCCAACCACGGTGTTGAGCTCAAAAGCTGGATTAAGAAAGTAGATAGCAATTATGTGCTTAGCGTCTTGGTGCAAAACAACCATCAACCCAACCAGAGCCAAAAGGTAGAGAAGACGTTTAACCAAGATAACTTCTTCGATGCTATCGGCGATGTAATTTTAGAAATCAAAGCCATCATTGCACCAATGAGTTCCAATTACGAAGTGACTAGCCATCGCGTGACTTCCATCAGTAACTATGACGATTGGAAAGTGATCTCTGAAGGGATTTCTCTTTTCTATCAAGGTAAAGGTGGTCCTACTTTTTCGGATATTGCTCAGCAGCTTAATGCGATTCAACAACAAGGGCGAGACAGCTATTTGGTCAGCGCTTTGTTGTCTTACTCTGAATCTTTAGCTTACTTACGCGAGCACAAACAAGAAGACCGAGAACAGGCACTTCACTCAGCTAAGCAGGCGTTCGAACTGAACCCACGCTGTGATATTGCCAACCTCACTTTGGGGCTCGCTTTGCTTATCAACCAGCACCCTAATCAAGCCTTCCCGTACTTGTTTTACGCAGCAGAAAGCACGCCAAGCCCAATCAGTTTTTACTTACTCAGCGTGGCTGACAAACTCGCAGATAACCCGAAAGGCTCGCAATACAACTACCAACGCTATACTGAGATGAAAAAAGAGCATAACGGGCAACTGTTTGATCTTATTGAATCTTCACAAAAAGCAAACCTATTCCAAACAGCAGAATAGCCTCAAAAAACCGCTGCTCTCGCCTATTGTAAAGTCAGCCTCCTCAATGCTGATGGGTATTCTGGATGTTTGATTTTTGTTTGGAGTTCAACTCGCTTGCCTTGCATCAAGCGTAAAAAACGCACCTTCCACATACTTGTAAACCAAATCATTCATTTCTTGGGATACACACATGTTGAAGAAGTTTGCTTTTCAGATCATTCCAATCCAGATCTTTCTGTTCGTCTTTTGGTTCAAAAATGGCTTTATCGATAAAGTGATGGGTGTGCTACTTGGCATCATCACGCCTGATACCGCCTATGCAGGTGATACTTGGGCTGGCTGGAAAGGTTATATCGTTGGAACGTGGGATAAGAGCCAAGTCGGTCATGCACTGCTGAGCCCAACGTTTGACTTTATGTTCCCGATTCTCATTGCTTTGCAGTGCTTACCGTTTTTATTGGTGATTCGCTCGGTGCTGGCAGGCGAGTTTATGGCTGGTAAAGAACGTCCGTGGCTACTCTATGCGGCTTTTGCATCTCTGTTCGTAACGGGTTGTATGGCTTTCACCCAAACCATTACGGGAGCAAGTGATGGGCAATATCTATGGCAATTTATTGGCTTTAGCATGGTTGCCATCATGTATCTGCGTAACGAACAAGGTAAATAGCATTACGCCAAAAGCCCCAACTAAATGGGGCTTTTTCATGATGTTTAGCCTATGTTAGGCATTGATATTCTTCATACAATGTTCACATAGCACAGGCTTTTTCTCAGCAGGTTTTAGGCGAAAACGCTGCCAAAAAGCAGGCTCGGCTTTAGTCACAAAAATACCTCCGAGCAATGGCAGCAGCAGAGCAACGGAAACTAATGACAAACTGTTACCTGCAATCCATGTTGAAAGGCTAAGCGCTATCAACGGGAAGAACAGGAAACAAATCGAGGCGGTAAACGGCGTAGACACTTGTCCAAGCTTAAAGTACGCCACGATGCCACCGACGCTAGCAAACATACCGAGATAAATCACAGCGGTAATCGAATCCATCGAGAACTGAGAAAGATCCGGCTGTTCGACAATCAGTGAAGTGATAAAGAGCAACGCTGAGGCAACAAAGCTTGGAAAGGCGTTGTAAGTCAGCACTGGAATGCCTTTACAGAACTTTTCAACAAACACATACATCACCGCATGAATCGAGACCGCGCCGCCTAAAGCGAGAAAGCCCAGTATGTAATCCTCGCCACCTAAACTCATCTCTTTCGCCAGAATCAAAACTAAGCTCAGAACCGCAACCAAAAGACCAGCAATCTGAGATTTACGTAACCTAAGCCCAAGGAACAAGCTCGATGTCACCATGACTGCGATTGGCATATTGGCGAAGATGATCGAAGCAAGACCTGATGAAATATACTGTTCGCCAAAAATCATCAAGGTAAATGGAATCGCGAAATAGAAAATCGCGACCACAAACATCCAGAATACTTTTCCCTTAGGAAAGAACAGGGGTTGATTGAGGTGTTTCGCCAACATGATTAATAGCGGCGCAGCGATCAGGAAGCGCAGACCGGTGGCAAAGATGGGCGGAATAGTTTGCACTGCCACTTCCATCGCAAACCACGTGGTGCCCCAAATCAAGCACACAGACACAAACAAGATAATTGGTAGATGCTTATGCGTCATGGCGACCTCCCGCTTGTCGGTTGATAACAAGGTTTGGTCGGCACGCAGCAAGGTGCTCAGTACGAGCAATTAGATTGGTTTTCATTTTTCATTCCCATCACAGGATGGTGCAAATAGAAAGCTATTTACACGCGTAACAAATTCGCACGGCATTACGTGCAGTAAAATTGTTGGCAGCGAAATGCTGCGAGATAGGAATTAAGCTATCGGAGGACGATAGTGAGAGTGCATTTCTGCACTGGTATAGAGCGCGATTTTGCTTATCGCCAGTTCATCTCTGTAAGGCGCTTCATAAGATCTTGGCTGAGTTTCAACAACAGCCGTCCCCGATGCGTGACCATGAGAACAACACTGCTTTTCAAAGCATGTTCCGCCCGGTTCACAGCAACCTGACTCGTTCTTTTCTACCGAGCCAAAGGTCAAATCACAGTAGCTAATATGCAAAGAATCAGCCATCGCCATGTGATTCGCCGTTGATGGTATTTCTGCACGAGCGAGACCGCTTGAAAGCGCAAAAGCAATCAAGACACTCAGCAGAAAGTAAATTGTCGATGTGCTTTTCGCTAGCATCACAATATCTCATCAAACAGGCAGAAAAAGAAAAGGTTAGTGTGAAGATACTCATCAATAGAGCAAGAAACAAGATGGCTTGAGATGACTTTACACTTTTTTACCCCCCAAGCCATTTGGATGCGATTTCCCTTCACGCAAAAATAAAGCCTCGCACTGAGCGAGGCTTAACATCATTCGTCTTTTTCGGCGGTTTGATTATCTATATACGGCCAATAATGGTGACCAACTCGAATAACCAAGGTTGCCGCAGCCAGAATAAACGCAGCTAAAGAGAGCCATACTATCATCACGGAATCGAGCTCTTTCATACCAAGCGTGATGTAGCGAGCAATGGCCATCATGGCAATATAAATTGGGTAACGAACTGGTATCTTACCATTCATCACAAACTGCCCGACCATGGCGAGCACTTCCAAATAAATAAACATCAATAAGATGTCATCAAGCGATACACGCTTTTGTACATAAATGTGGATAAACTCTTCCACCATCGCCCACACAGTTGCCAAAGTAATGGCGACCAGAAGCACGGCTTCAAGCACATGAAAGATTTTCAGAAATGGACGACTGAATGATTTAGGTAAATGCGACGGCATAGCCAACTATCCAAACAAATCAAAGGAATAAGTTTGCAGTGTAGCACGCTCTTTTCAAGAAGCTGAAGAGCGCCCTCTCTCAGCGAGAAAAAACGCACATAATAAAAACGCTCCAACCAAGTGGAGCGTTTTTCGATGATGATTTTACTCAGCGGATGGCGTTACGCCACTTGCTGCTTTTTTTCTGCTAAACGCTTTTTCTTGCGGTATTTCGGGTGTGTAATCGGAATCGCGGACAAGAGTTTCTTGGTGTAATCATTTTGAGGGTTTGCGTAGATTTCCTTCGCGTTACCTGCTTCCACTACTTTACCAAAATACATCACCGCCACTTTATCAGACACATGTTTCACCACAGACAAATCATGAGAGATAAAGATGATTGCAAGGTTCATTTCTTGCTGAAGTTGCAGTAACAAATTCAAGATCTGCGCCTGAACAGACACATCCAATGCAGAGACCGACTCATCACAGATTAGCAATTTAGGTTTTAGCGCAATGGCACGAGCAATACCGATACGCTGACGTTGACCGCCAGAAAATTCGTGTGGATAACGGTTTACAGCGGTTTCAGGTAAACCGACTTTTACAAGCAACTCCTTCACCCACTGTTTTCGCTCTGCAGATGTACCAATCTTATGAATCACATACGGCTCTTCGAGAATCATACCAATCGTATGACGTTGATTGAGTGACTCCATTGGGTCCTGAAAGACAATCTGCATGTCCTTACGTAACGAACGCATTTCTTTGACGGAAAACTTGGTAATGTCTTTACCTTCAAAGAAAATCTTACCTTCTGTCGGTTCGTACAGCTTTAGGATCGTTCGACCTAGTGTGCTTTTTCCACAACCAGACTCACCGACGAGCCCTAGGGTCTCGCCCTGACCTACTGACAACGACACACCATCAACAGCTTTAATGGTATATCCCTTCTTAAACAGTCCTTTACCAGATACAAAGTGCTGCTTAAGATTTTCAATTCTTAATACTTCTTTTGCCATAACATCCTCTTTTATGACTTGTTCACTTTGCACCAGTTAGCTAGCAAACATACTGGCATCAATCGGTTTAATGTCGATCATCTGCTTAGGTTCATTATCTAAACTTGGCATCAAGCCCATCAATCGCTCTGTGTAAGGGTGTTGCGGGTTGTCAAACAGTTCGAAAATTTCAGCTTTTTCGACAATACGACCGCCATACATGACTGCCACGTCATCGCACACTTCCGCAACAACACCAAGGTCATGAGTAATGAAGATCATCGCCATACCCGTTTCTTCTTGAAGTTCATTCATTAGTTCAAGAATAGACGCCTGTACCGTTACATCCAATGCCGTAGTTGGCTCATCACAGATAAGAATGTCTGGTTTACACGCCAACGCCATTGCAATCATCACACGCTGACGCATACCACCCGATAGATTATGCGGGTACTCATTCAAGCGTTTTTCCGGCATCGGAATTTTCACTTTCGCCAACATTTCTATCGCGTAAGCTTCACGCTCTTTCTTACCAAGTTCAGGTCGATGCAGCTCTAGCACTTCACAAAGCTGACGACCGATTGAATGAACTGGATTCAACGCTGTCATTGGATCTTGAAAGATGATTGAGATGCGGTCACCACGCATGGCATACATCTCTTCTGCTGGTAAGGTAACTAAATTAGTACCACGGTAATCAATCTCACCATTGACGATATTGCCATAAGGTTTTGGCAACAGCCCCATGATAGACATGGAGGTAACACTCTTACCACTACCGGATTCACCTACTAGGCCCAGCGTACGACCAGCGCGAACATCAAAATTCACACCATGCAGCACTTTTACCGGACCATCATCAGTAGTGAATTCAACCTCAAGGTCTTTAACACTCAGGATTACATCGTTTTCCATAACACATCCTTACAGCTTATACGTGTCATCAACGACAACAACAGGTTCAAAGGTTTTACCCGACTTCATCGCTTTCTGGGTTTCTTTCTTCACGTCTTTGTCGATCCAATACGTGCCATCACCGATAATTCCGCCACTAAACAACGCTTCTGTCATTCGATTCATTGGTTTCTCTGGCAATTTCAACCAACGCCAGTGTCCATAACGAACGTAAGGAACCATGTAGCCAGAAACAATCACGTGCGCATCAATAATGTCTCGCTGAATCTCATGACCTAGTTGGATCTTCTTATCCATGTCCATGTTAAAGCGATACGCAATGATCTTTTCATCTAACTCTGGCGTGCTGTAGTTAGTGAATGAGTTCGTTTGCGGTTTGTTGGCGTTCACGGAATGGAAGTATTCCCAGTAAGTTGGGATTTCCGAAGTACCCATATCAAAGAAAGCAAGTTCGTGTTTTTTCTCACGTACATACTTAAACATCGATGAACCATCAATCAGCTTCAGCTCAATGTCCAACCCTGCCAATTTTGCCTGTTCACGTAAGAAAGCAATACGCGGTGTATGAACTGGAGAGGAGTACGTCAATTCAAAGCTCAAACGCTGACCTTTATCATTCACGCGAATACCATCGGAACCAATCTTATCGAAGCCTGCAGCTTCAAACGCTGCCGCCGCTTTTTCTGGTTCAAACTTGGGCGCTTTCACATCTGGTAAAGTGTACTTACCATGCCCAAAGCCTGTTGGGTTGGGTTTACGGCTGTAGTCTCCGCGCATAACATTCTCAATCATGCCGTCGAAATCTGTCGCGTAAGTGATCCCTTTGCGAATGTTTAAATCATCAAGTAGAGGCATAGCAGTGTTTATCCACACGCCACCTGCACCAACGGGATATTGGTTGTAACCCCAGAACTTCTCAATGTAACCCTTTTGGTAAGGGGCAGTATTGGATTTATCATGCCATAGACTTGGCAAAACCAACGCAAATGCGTCCAACTTACCTTTTTCAAAGTGCTTCATCGCAATATCACTATCGCGGATAACTGTGATACGAATTTTGTCGACGTTATAGCGATTCTCGTAGTACTTGTTGGTGTAACCCCACCAGTCCTCTCCTACATGCTTAAAGGTAACGCTTTTACCTTTTTTGATGTCCGCTAAGTAATAAGCACTGGTCGTTGGTTCACTTTTAAAGTTGTAGTAGCGCACAAAATCATCATGAATGCCGTCACCGTTCGCGTCTTTCTTCGGATTCGCATAGAAATGAGCAGGACGAGGACGTAGCGCCCCCATTCTCAACAACAACTCTTCTGGGTTGAGCTCTTTCGCAGCCTTCACGGCGAAGGTGTGATCGTCAAATTTGATAACATCAGCTACCGTTTTGTTGTAATAGTCGTTGTACCAAGGCTCTAAAATGTCTTTCGAGCGGTAAAACTTAAGCATAAAAACAAAATCGTCTGCCGTGACTGGCTTGCCATCCGACCATTTAGCTTGTGGGTTCAGTTTGAAATAAACCGTTTTATTGTCACCCGCTAATGCCCACTCATTGGCTAGCTCTGGGATGAATTCAAGCGTATCTGGATGGCGAACCACCAACCCTGGTGTTTCATCGAAGATGAAAGAGCGTAAGCCAGAGTTAGCATCAGGACCAACACTGCGTAGAGTCTGGGGAAAGCTCGACATATAAGTGCGGTAAGTCCCACCACGCTTTGCTTCAGGAGAGCCATATTGCGGCTCATCCCAGTTCGTTTGCCAGTTTAAGTCAGTCGGAAGCGCCGCTGACATCGCACCAAAACTTAGGGCGCTTAGCGTGGACGCTAAAATTATTTTTTTCATAAAACTTCCCTTTTTTATGTTTTGCTCACAATGCATGCTTAAACATAGCGTGTGAATTTTTTCGGGTCGAATGCTGCTCGAATCGCTTCACCGATAAAGGTCACCATAACCAGTACAAGAACAATCGAGCTCACTACTGATGCAACGATCCATGGCGAGTCTAGGTTCGACTTACCTTGTTGCAACAACTCACCCCAACTTGGCGTTGGAGGCATCAAACCAAGACCTAGGTAATCCAGTGCCGTCAGTGCAGTGATGTTTGCAGCGATAGTAAATGGTGCAAGAGTCACAATCATAACCATGGTATTTGGCAAGATGTGGTTGAATAGAATACGTCCAGTGGATGCACCAAGTGCGCGCGCAGCCATCACGTATTCACGAGCTGATTCTTTATAAGTCATGGTACGCATGTACCACGTCATCCCCATCCATCCAAAGAGTACGTTGATGGCAACAAATAAGGTGAATGTGGGCTGAACTATCGAAACTAAAATCATGATGACGTACAAAAACGGCACCATAGACCACACTTCGATCAAACGTTGAACAAACAGGTCAAACTTACCGCCCCAAAAGCCCATCGCACAGCCAACAGCAGTACCAATCGCGTACGAGATTGCCATTGTCAGCAAGGCAAACCCCATCGCCGTTCGAAAGCCGTAAACCAATCGAGCTAAGATGTCTCGGCCAATCACGTCCGTACCAAGGTAGTGTTTACTCTCAGCATCTGGAGCCGTTGGCGGGAAGTCACCACTAAAATCTTGCTCGTACGGGTTCCACGGCACAATCGGCAGAATAACGAAGTTATCACCACCTTCCGCTTCGAAGACTTTTTGCAGCTCGCGGTAATCCGCTTCACTGGAAGACGCTTGACCAAACTCGCTGCCTAAACGCACATCACTCACCACAGGAAAGTAAAAGCTACCGTCGTATTTGACGACAAGCGCTTTACTGTTGATCAACAACTCCGCAAATAGAGAAAGGATCAACATGGTCGATAAGATCACAAATGACCAGTAACCACGTTTGATTTCTTTAAAGTGGCGGATTTTCTTTTGAGTTAACGGGCTAACTTTAATCATATTACGCTCCAAACTTCACACGTGGGTCGACTAAAGCAACACAGATATCTGAAATGATATTACCGATCAGCAGTAATACCGCGTTGATAGCTACGATGCCCATTACTACAGGATAATCGCGCTCCATGATGGACTCATAACCAAGCAGACCGATGCCATCAATGTTGAAAATTACTTCAATAAGGAATGCACCTGTCATAAAGAACAACAGAGAGTTACCGAAGTGAGAGGCGATAGGAATTAAGCTATTGCGTAGTGCGTGCTTACGTACCGCTTTCTTAAATGGCAAACCTTTCGCAATGGCAGTACGAATGTAATCAGATGATAGGTTTTCCATTAGGTTGTTCTTCATCGTCATCGTCAACGTTGCAAAATCACCGATGAGATAACAGATCAAAGGCAGCACCGCGTGCCACATAATGTCTTTCGCTCGCTCAAAAAAGGTCTCATAGTCATCAAAATCATCACCAACGAAGCCTCCCATCGGGAACCACTCTAGGTGATAACTGAACAAGGTAATAAGGAGGACACCTACCACATACCCAGGCAAGGCGTAACCAACGAAAATAAGAATAGAAGACGCGGAGTCAAACACGGAACCGTGCTTCAACGCTTTATAGTAACCAAGTGGGATAGAGATAAAGTAACTGATAAAGAAGGTCATCCCACCATAGAATAAGGAGACAGGTAGACGCTCCGCAATCATGTCTGATACTGGCTCGTAGTAACGTGTTGACTCACCTAGGTCCAGCGTCACTAAGCGGCTCAGCCATTCAACGTACGCTTCCATAACTGGCTTATCTAAACCGTAGAAAGCATTAAGCTCCGCGATTTGGTCATCGGAAAGAGCGGTGTTACCACCCGCAGAAGTCATTGATGCGGCACCATCACCTTGCGCTTGCATTTGAGACAGCATGCGCTCAACCGGACCACCAGGTACGAATCGCGTGATAGCAAAGATAAGAATGGTAATTCCGAGAAACGTTGGAATCACCAACGCCAATCGACGTAAAAAGTACGACAGCATATACAACTTGCTCCTTGTCTACTGTCCATTATTAGGCGGGGTTGGAGAGGAAAGATCCGGCCCAAAATGGTGCATTTCTATCCCGTAGTAACTAAAGCTGTTGAAACACACTCCCTGAGTTTCAAAAGTCAGTTTTTTCCACTACTGCAATAATTTCAGCGTCATATTTATCTTGAATCCGAGCAAGCTTCAAGTGTTTGAATCCAAAACATGACAAACTTCTTCCGATGTCGAAAAACAGAAATGTTTTTGTAAATAATTATAAAAAACCACAAAAACAATTCATACAGAATATCAATCTAGGCACTTTAGAGCCAAAAGCCTATATAAACATGCAGATATCCAGAATAAATAGACAAAACCACCTAAGCAATATTTGACCCAAAAATACGAGTGAGCCCTTTGATAACGGTGGGTATCATATTCTGATACCACCCAGTGCGAGCGAGTTAACATACCTACCATTCCGTAAAAAGCATAGATCAGAATTATTCTCTAGATATACATCCATTTTCAGTGCTAATCGCCCACTTAAAATCCATAGGCGATATAAGTCATTAGTGTTTACAAGAAACACAAAATACGGTGTTTTATTAAGATTTGATCTCGATTTATAAACGTCATGCAGTAAATTATTCTGTGATTTAGGTCACTTTTGGTTTTTTACATCTTTTTTACATTTCTTTATCTCTGTTTACCACTGGTTTGACTTCCTTTTTTCATCTCAGGTATACATGTTCCGAACGTTAACGAAATATTAACGTCACAATTGGTCGTTATATGGCCAGACATAGGAAATAATAATAATCGGAGCAACAAGGATGTATAAAAACACAACCGCTTTATCTGTTGCGATCAGCCTTGCACTGGGAACCGCAGCAGTGGCACCTCTAGCAGCACAGGCAGAAGAGCAGCAAGTTGAACAACTTCAGAAGATGAAGGTAACAGGTTCACGTATCTCCACTACGGACATGGAAGGTCCAAACCCAGTAGACGTATATACAGCAGATGACATCGCTAAGATGGGTGCTGTAAGCGTAGATGATGTTCTACGTGGACTAACACAGAATGGTGCAGGCAGCTACGGCAGCTCATTTACTAACAGTTTTGCTGCAGGTACTTCTGGTGTTTCTCTTCGTGGTCTTGGTGCGAGCCGTACTCTAGTTCTACTTAACGGTCGCCGTGTAGCAAACTACGCGTTTGCACAAAACCTAAACGACACTTTCGTTGACCTAAACTCAATCCCACTTTCAGCTGTTGAGCGCATCGACGTTCTTAAAGATGGCGCATCAGCAATCTACGGTTCAGATGCTATCGGTGGTGTAGTAAACGTAATCCTTAAGCGTGACTACGAAGGCTTTGATGTTCGCCTAAACGGTGGTCAAACATCTTACAGCGATGGTGAAGACCTAGATGTTACGCTAACTGGCGGTAAAACATTCAATGACGCAACAAACATCATGGCGTCTCTAAACGTTGTCCAAAAAGGCAACATCATGATGAAAGATCGTCCAAACACGAAAACTGCTGACCACTCTTCTCAAGGTGGTTATGACTGGCGTAGCTCTGCAGGTACACCAGGTCGTGTTTACAAAGAAGATGGTACATGGGAATCACTATGTACTGGTGGTAGCGCAGAATGTAACTACAACTACAACGAAGAAATTGCAATGATCCCAGAAAGTGATCGTTACAACTTCCTAACTAGCCTTAACCACCAACTAAACGAAGATACCAACCTGTTTGCGGAGCTAAGTTTAAACCGAGTTGAGTCAACAACTATCTCGGCACCGACGCCAGACTTCCAAAACGTGACTATCTCGAAAGACAACCCGAACAACACGTACGGTGAAGACGTCACTATGCGTCACCGTATTCTTGAAGCTGGTAACCGTATCAACGAAATCACAACGGATTCTATCCGCGTTGTGGCAGGTGCAGAAGGTTACGCAAACTGGTTTGATACTGACGTAGACTGGACAGCTGATGCTGGTTACCACTACACAGAAACCGAAAACGTAGGTAAGAATTACCTAACAATCGCAGGCTACCAAGCGGCGATCGACAGCGGTGCTTATAACCCATTCGTTACGAACAACCCATCATCATCACTAGACGGTGCTCGCGTTGAAACAAAACGTAAGGGTGAATCTAAACTTGGCTTCATCAATGCTGGTGCTTCTTTCCCAGTATTCGAGCTATCAGGCGGTGACGCATACGTTGCTGTTGGTGGTGAGTTCCGTTACGAAGCAGGTTCTGATACGCCAGACGCAAGTGTTGAAGCAAACCAAATCGTTGGTAGTGGTGGCACAAGCTCTGATGGTGACCGTACTGTATTTGCAGGTTACGTAGAACTTGTTGCACCGGTTATCGAAGAAGTGGAAGTACAACTTGCTGGTCGTGCAGAGCACTACAGCGACTTTGGTTCAGCATTCAGCCCGAAAGTGGCAGTTCGCTACCAACCAATGGATGAAGTGCTATTCCGTGCATCATACAGCCACGGCTTCAAAGCACCGACTCTACCAGAAGTTAACGCGGGTGCATCTACAAGCTATCAAACACTTTACGACCCGCAAACTGACACTCGTGGTCAATACCGCGTTGTTAGCCAAGGTAACAAAGACCTAGATGCGGAAACAGCACAGTCATTCAACATCGGTACTGTAATCGAGCCGCTTGAAGACCTATCTGTAAAAGTTGATTACTTCTACATTGTGAACGATGACAAGATCGACACACTAGGTGCACAGAAGCTTATCGACGAAAACAGCCCTAATGTTGTTCGTAAAGCGAACGGTGATATCGACTACATCCTAGATGAGTACGTGAACGTTGCTAAGCAACAAGTAAGCGGTATCGATAGTGAAGTGAAGTACGACCTATCAACTGATAGCTACGGTGACTTCCTAGTGAAACTAGCTGGTACTTACAACATTGAGTACAAGCAAAGTGACTCAGACGGCAACCTAGAAGATTACATTGGTACTTACTTCGGTGGTCCTCGCTTCAAAGGTAAAGCAACGCTTGGTTACGGCTACGAAGACTTCGCATTCACAAACATCGTGAACTACACGCACTCTTACGACACTCGTTACGAGACTGCAGAGCACTCTGAAGTTGACGCTCTAACAACTTGGGATACACAGCTTGCGTACACAGGTATCGAAAATGCAACGATTGCTGTTGGTATCCGTAACGTAACTGACGAATTGGCGCCATTCTACAATGAAGCAGAAGGCTACCACTTCGCATTCCACGACAACACAGGCCGTTTCTACTACCTACAACTTGAATACGGCTTCTAAAAACCTTTTTGGCGCGGGGCTTTCCCGCGCCCTTATCGACTGACTTTATACACTGACAAGGATGCTACTATGACGTTAAAGAGATTTGGCGTGAGTGCTATTACCGCTGCACTGCTGTCTGTAAGTGCTGGTTCTATAGCGGCAGATTCAGGTTCGGTAATTTCTACTCAAGCAAAAACCAACACCTCTGCACAAGTTTCTCAACAAAAAATCGACGGATATGCTGAAAGCGCGGAAAGCATGCTAGCTGAATACAAAGGCTTGCTTCGCCAAATCGACAGCATGAAAGTCTACAACGAGCAAATCAATCGTATGGTTCAATCGCAACAAGGCGAGTTGGATTCATTAAACAACCAGATTGCTCAAATCGACCAAACAGCGACAGAAGTTGTACCTCTAACGCTTAAAATGATCGATGCCCTAGATGAGTTCGTTACTCTTGATCTTCCATTTCAAAAAGAAGAGCGCACCAAACGTGTTACTGAGCTGCGTGACCTAATGGATCGTGCAGACGTAACGACTTCAGAAAAATTCCGTAAAGTGATGGAAGCGTATCAAATCGAAGAAGGCTTCTCTCGCTCCATTGAATCTTACAAAGCTAGCCTAGAGCGCAACGGTGAAACCGTGACTTACGACTTCCTACGTATTGGTCGTACTGCGCTTCTATTCCAATCTCCGGATGGCGGTGAAACAGGCATGTGGAATCAACAAACCCGTCAATGGGAATCACTACCTGAAAACTACCGTATCGCTGTACAGCAAGGCCTTCGTATCGCTAAGAAACAAGCGCCACCAGCGCTGATCAAACTGCCTGTATTTGCTGGGGAGGAATAAGAAATGAAAGGATTCAAAACTCTAGCCGCTGGTTTGCTAGCGAGCTTATTCATGATTTCTGGTGCGCAAGCTGAAGCACCTAAAAACCTATCTGAGCTACTGAAAAACGTAAAATCAGAAAGTATTGTTGAATCAAAAGAGAACAAAGCTCGTGAAGCTGAGTTCAAAAACAACCGCGACAAGCAAGCTGCATTGCTACAACAAGCTCGTGACGAGCTAGCTGCCCAACAAGCACTTGGTGATGAGCTAAAAGCAACATTTGATGAAAACGACAAGCAGCTAACTGAGCTAACTGAAACACTTCGCGTTCGTTCAGGTACTTTAGGTGAGATGTTTGGTGTGGTTCGCCAATATGCGGGTGAATTTAAAGGTCTATTTGCAGCTTCGCAAAACGCCGTTCTTTTCCCTGAGCGTGACGTACTACTTTCTAAACTAGCGGAAAGTAAAGAACTGCCATCTACGCAAGAACTTGAAGCGTTTTGGCACACAATCCTACAACAAGTAGTCGCATCAGGTGATACAACAACAGCTCAAGCGACCGTTGTATACGGCGAAGGTAAAGAAGCGGTACGTGACGTAACCCTAGTGGGTGAGTTTAACGCAATCGCAGATGGCAAATACGTAACTTACGTACCTCAAACTGGTAAGTTCGAAGAGCTATCACGTCAACCGAGCAAGAACATCACTCGCCTAGTTGGCGGTTTTGAAGCAGCAGAAGGCACATACGAACCACTATTTATCGACCCATCTCGTGGTGTGATTCTGTCTCTACTAGTACAAAGCCCTACCGTTCAGGAGCGTATTGACCAAGGTGGTATCGTTGGTTACGTAATCCTAGCTATGGGTGCAATTGGTGCACTGATCGCACTCGTTTGTTACCTACGCCTACTCGTTATCGGTGGCAAAATGCGTAAGCAAGCGAAATCAGACACTGTTATTCCTGGCAACCCTCTGGGTGAAGTTATCCAAGCTTACCAAGAACACAAAGGTGACAACCTTGAAGATCTTGAAGCGAAACTGGACGAAATCATCCTACGTAACGCACCGAGCATTGAACGCTTTATCAGCTCAATCAAACTGTTCGCTTCTGTAGCACCACTTCTAGGTCTACTGGGTACGGTTATGGGTATGATCGGTACGTTCCAAGCAATCACACTATTTGGTACAGGTGATCCTAAGCTAATGGCTGGCGGTATCTCAGAAGCACTTGTTACTACGATGCTTGGTCTGGTTGTCGCAATTCCTCTACTGTTCCTGTACACCATCGTACACAGTAAAGGTCGTCGTTTGGTTCAAACTCTTGAAGAACAGAGTGCAGGCTTCATCGCTCGCTATCAGGAAAAACTGCATAAAGCCGAAAGCTAAGGAGGCGTTATGTGGTGGTTAGTTGGAGAACTTGAATCAATCAGACGCTTCTTGGGAATGGGTGGTGATGTACTCGTCGCCATCTTTATCCTCAGCTTCATGTTGTGGGCAGTATTGCTAGAACGTTGGTTTTACTTCGCTGCCGTCGCTCCAAAAGCAATGAAAAAAGCCGTTGGCTTTTGGGAAGAGCGCTCAGAACATAAAAGCTGGAACGCTAAGATGATCCGACAAGAAATCGTTTCTCGTCAGGATATTGAGAATAAAAAGGGACTACCAATCGTTAAAGTGCTGATTGCGCTTTGTCCCCTACTTGGTCTACTCGGCACCGTTGTCGGCATGATTCAGGTATTCGATATCTTAGCGGTTACAGGTACAGGAAGCCCTCGAGCAATGGCCTCGGGGATCTCAAAGGCAACAATCCCAACATTAGCGGGAATGGTGGCTTCACTATCAGGACTGTTCTTTAGTACTCGTCTTGATCATTTAGCCAAAGTCACCACGCAGAAGCTTGAAGACAAGCTAAAGCACATTGCCTGAGTAAACGGAATTAGAGGTATAGGTCATGAAGAGACGCTATAGCAATGACAGCAGTGATGAAGCTGCTATCGATATGACACCGATGCTCGACATCGTCTTCATCATGTTGATCTTCTTTATCGTAACAACATCGTTCGTTAAAGAAGCCGGTCTAGAAGTAAATCGCCCAACGGCTAGCTCAGCGCAAACCGTGAAGAAAGGTAACATCATGGTTGCCATTGGTGCCGCTGGTGACGTTTGGGTTGATAAACGTCGCATCGAAGTAGACGCCGTACGTGCAAACATCGAACGTCTACGTGCAGAAAGCCCAGATGGTGCAGTTGTTATCCAAGCGGATACTGAAGCTAACGCTGGTGTAGTCGTGAAGGTTATGGACCAGATTAAGATGGCAGGTGTAGAAAGCATCTCCATTGCCGCAACCAATAAGGATTAAGCCTATGCGGTATCTGGCCTCAATTGCACTGGCGCTCATTGTCTCCCTCGGATTGTTCTGGGGGATGGACAAGCTAGTAAACAAAGAGCGCCACGAGCTAGTGTCGAATGATGATCTACGTATGGTTGAATTCATTCGCATTAAACCGGACGAAAAAATACAGGAGAAAAAGCGCGAACTACCAAAACCACCACCGCCGAAGCGTCCGCCACCGCCACCTGAAATGAAGGTGACGTCAACGGTCAAACCGGTGATGGATCAAATCCCGATGGACATGCCGAAACTTGATCTACCAGTTAATGTTACGGGTGGCTCAGTACTTGGTCACTACTCTCAGGGCGGTGGTTCAGTTGCGGGATCGGGTGGTCCAGTACCATTGGCGACTTTCCAACCTCAAATGCCTCGTAAAGCGGCGAAGTCAGGTCTAGAGAAAGGCGTGGTATTGATTGAATTCACCGTTAACGCTCGCGGCGCGGTTGAAGACATCAAGGTAGTAAAAGAGACACCTCGTCGACTTGGTTTAGGTAAAGCAGCAAGAAAGACCGTATCGAAATGGACTTTCAAACCTAAGATGGTTGATGGACAACCGGTGGCCTCGCGCATGGCTCAAGAAATTGAGTTCACCACCAACTAGGGAGTCACAATATGAAATTACTCAAGACATTGCTGGCTTCTGTTGCGTTAACAATGGGTGTGCTTAGCACACCTGTTGTTGCCAAAGATTCGCCACAGCTTTCTGATAAAACATTTAAAGTCGTTAACAAAGTTCAAGAACTGATTGCGACTGAGAAATACTCTGATGCAATCGAAAGGTTGAACAAGGCACTCGGTAAAACTTCAAAGAAGTATGACCGTGCAGTACTGCTGCAACAGATGGGCTTCTTGTACTCAATGAGAGACGACTATGTAAAGGCATCTAAGTACTTTGCAGAAGCGCTTTCTCTGGATGCTCTTCCAGTACCCGTTGCACAGCAAGTTCGTTACAGCCTTGCTCAGTTATATCTTGCTGAAGAACAGTTTAAGAAATCGGTTAAAACCATGGAAAAGTGGTTTGCCGTAGCTGAAACAACGAAAGAAAAACCACAAGCACACGCTTACATCACGCTAGCAAGTGCTTACGTTCAAATGGAAGACTACCGTAAAGCAATCGCACCAACTAAAAAAGCGATTGCAATGACGAAGAATCCAAGTGAATCGTGGTACATGCTTCTGATGGCTTCTCATTACGAGCTAGGTCAAATGAAGAGCGTTGCTAGTGTTCTTAAGATCCTAACCACTAAGTACCCACAGAAAAAGCGCTACTGGATGCAACTTTCTGGTACTTACATGGAGCTAAACCAAGACAAGAATGCACTTTCTGCTTTAGAAATGGCGTACAAACTGGACTTGTTTGAAGAAGAGAAAGAGTACTTACGTCTAGTCAACTTCCTTGCTTATCAAGAGATACCTTACCGCGCGGCGAAGATTCTAAAAGATGAAATGGCAAACGGTAATATCGAAACAAACCAAGAAAACTTAGAGCGTTTAGCGTCATTTTGGCAGCAGTCGAAAGAGCTTGATAATGCGATTGATACCTATCAAACCGCTTATCAATTGGCTCCTAAGACAAAAAGCCAGCTAAAAATTGCCCGTTTGATGATTCAAGCGAAGCAATACCAAGCTGCTTCTAAGTTTGCTGCGACGCCTGCCTCAGACGCATCGCGCTCGCAAGCCGCAGAATTGCAATACATCCGCGGCATGGCTTTCTTTGAATTGAATCAGCCAACTCAGGCGCTTAAATCAATGAAGAAAGCAGCACAATCGGATTCGATGAGACAAGTAGTGAGTCCATGGATCAACTACCTAGAGTCGCAAGGCTAATAGGCGCTCATCATCTGCAAAGTAGTAACCAAAGTGGTTGTGGTTGCTCCGAAAATTAAGTGTGAGTCAGTCGCACGCCTGGGGAAGTGAAAGCTTCCCCTTTTTTCGCTTCTATATATAGAGGGGGAATTCATACCACACCTCAAAGATCCAAAAGATCGGCTAGCAACATCAGGGAGATCATGATACTCTTCGCCTCCATTTTTCTGGCGGGTTTATCACCAATCTCAAGCAGTTTGATGAAGAAATCATCAACGCCAGTGCTATCGTTATACCAATCTCGTGAATAAACGTCGTTGGCATGACAACAAGGTCGAGACTTCTTTCGGCATTCACTCAATCCAACCAAAAGTGGAACAGTACAATGGGCAAAGGTACTCTCTATATCGTATCTGCACCTAGCGGCGCAGGTAAATCTAGCTTGATCTCAGCAATGTTGGAACGTAACCCAACATATGCAATGAAAGTGTCTGTGTCTCATACTACTCGTGGCATGCGCCCTGGCGAAGAAAACGGTATCCACTACCATTTCGTTGCAAAAGAAGAGTTTGAAGCTCTGATTGCACAAGGCGACTTCCTAGAATACGCAGAAGTGTTTGGTAACTATTACGGCACATCACGCGTATGGATTGAAGAAACGCTAAACAAAGGCATCGACGTTTTCCTAGACATCGACTGGCAAGGTGCACGTCAAATCCGTGAGCAAATGTCAGAAGCGAAAAGCATCTTTATCCTGCCACCATCAAATGGTGAGCTAGAACGCCGTCTAAACACTCGTGGTCAAGACAGCGAAGAAGTGATCGCAAAACGCATGGCAGAAGCAAAATCTGAAATCTCACACTACAACGAGTACGATTACGTAATCGTAAACGATGATTTCGATACTGCATTAATGGACTTTAAAGCCATCCTACGTGCGGAAAGATTGAAGGAAGAAAAGCAAGCTGCTAAATATAAAGGTATGCTTGATGCGCTTCTAGCAGAGTAATTCTGCACTGAAACACAAATTTTCGCTTCTTTATTACGGTAAGGAAGCTTATATTGCTTATATAGAAAGTCATTGTTGTTGCACGTCTTATCGCTAGTAAATATTACGCTGAGACTGTATACTTTCTCGTCATTCAAAATTTAGTTAACTATTTGGAGTCCTCATGGCACGCGTAACTGTTCAAGACGCTGTTGAAAAAGTTGGCAACCGTTTCGACCTAGTACTGATTGCGGCTCGCCGCGCTCGTCAAATGCAAACTGGCGGTAAAGATGCACTAGTGCCAGAAGAGAACGATAAGCCAACGGTTATCGCTCTACGTGAAATCGAAGAAGGTTTAATTACTAAAGAAGTTCTAGACGCTCGTGAACGTCAAGAACAGCAAGAGCAAGAAGCGGCAGAGCTAGCGGCAGTAAGCAGCATCGCTCACAACCGTTAATTCTGACTTTAGAATTCAACAACCTCCCGGGCCTATAATTTGTATCTATTCGATAGCCTCAAAGACGTTGCCCAAGAATACCTAACAGAGCCTCAAATTGAGGCTCTGCGTCAATCTTATGTGGTAGCAAGAGATGCCCATGAAGGGCAAACCCGCTCAAGCGGTGAACCATACATCATCCACCCAGTCGCTGTGGCTCGAATCTTGGCCGAAATGCGCCTCGATATCGAAACCCTCCAAGCTGCTTTGCTGCATGACGTCATCGAAGACTGTGACGTTACAAAAGAAGATCTCGAAGAGAAATTCGGCAATACCGTCGCTGAGCTGGTTGATGGTGTATCTAAACTGGACAAACTCAAATTCCGCGATAGGAAAGAGGCTCAAGCCGAGAACTTCCGTAAGATGGTTCTGGCGATGGTGCAAGACATCCGCGTTATCCTGATCAAACTGGCTGACCGTACGCACAACATGCGCACGTTAGGTGCCCTGCGCCCCGACAAAAAACGCCGTATTGCTCGCGAAACACTGGAAATCTACGCGCCGCTGGCTCACCGTCTTGGTATTCACAATATCAAAACGGAACTTGAGGAGCTTGGCTTCGAAGCGCTTTACCCGAACCGCTACCGCGTTCTAAAAGAAGTGGTAAGAGCGGCACGTGGTAATCGTAAAGAGATGATCCAACGTATTCACAGCGAAATTGAAGGTCGACTCGAAGATGTTGGCTTGAATGCGCGCGTGTTAGGTCGTGAAAAGAACCTGTTCTCCATCTATAACAAGATGAAAACCAAAGAACAGCGTTTCCACACCATCATGGATATCTACGCTTTCCGAGTGGTTGTTGATACTGCCGATACTTGTTATCGCGTTCTAGGCCAAGTACACAGCTTGTATAAGCCACGTCCTGGTCGTATGAAAGATTACATTGCGGTACCAAAAGCGAACGGCTACCAATCGCTACATACTTCTATGGTTGGTCCACATGGCGTGCCAGTTGAAGTTCAGATCCGTACCGAAGATATGGATCAAATGGCGGACAAAGGTGTCGCTGCGCACTGGTCATACAAAGACAAGGGCGACAAGTCTGGCACAACAGCGCAAGTGAAAGCTCAGCGTTGGATGCAAAGCCTGCTTGAGCTACAACAAAGCGCTGGTAACTCATTCGAATTCATTGAAAACGTAAAATCGGATCTTTTCCCAGATGAGATTTACGTCTTCACACCAAAAGGTCGTATCGTTGAATTGCCATTAGGCGCAACGGCTGTCGACTTTGCCTATGCCGTACATACTGATGTCGGTAACTCTTGTGTTGGTGCTCGTGTTGACCGTAACCCTTACCCACTAAGTAAGGCACTGAAGAACGGTCAGACAGTAGAAATCATCAGTGCACCAGGTGCGCGTCCAAACGCGGCTTGGTTAAACTATGTCGTGACTTCTCGCGCTCGCACTAAGATTCGTCAAGTATTGAAGACCATGCGTCGTGAAGAATCGATTACCTTAGGTCGTCGTCTACTGAATCACGCTTTAGGTCGTCATTCGATTGATTCAATCTACCCAGAAAACATCCAAGAAGTGCTGACTGATCTGCGCCTAGAAAGCGTCGATGATCTGCTAGCAGCAATTGGTTTGGGTGAGTTGATGAGTATCGTCATCGCACGTCGCTTATTGGGTGACACTGATGAATTGACCACCACAAGCTCGATTCCAAACGAATCTAACAAGAAACTGCCAATCCGTGGTGCAGAAGGTCTGCTACTGACTTTCGCAAATTGTTGTCACCCTATCCCGGATGACCACATTATCGCTCACGTATCGCCAGGTCGTGGTCTTGTGGTTCACCGTGAAACGTGTCCAAACGTTCGCGGATACCAGAAAGAGCCGGACAAATACATGGCAGTCGCTTGGTCTGAAGAGTACGACAAAGAGTTCATCGCGGAACTGAAAGTCGATATGCTCAATAACCAAGGTGCGTTAGCGGAATTGACCAATGTGATTTCGAAAACCGGTTCGAACATTCACGGTCTTTCAACCGAAGAACGCGACGGTCGCTTGTACACCGTTACCGTTCTGCTAACCACCAAAGATCGTGTTCACCTTGCTGGCATCATGCGTAAGATTAAGACCATGCCACAGGCGACTCGAGTCAGACGAAGAAAGAACTAAACTCTATCGCCACCCACACTCTGGGTGGCGATTTTTTTATATCCCTATTTATTATGAATTTAGAACGTTACAACCGCATCCATCAGGTGTTAAAAGCACGCCAAACCGACCTCACCCTGTGCCTTGAAGAAGTTCATAAGCCGAACAACGTTTCTGCAGTGATCCGTACCGCTGACGCAACAGGCTTACACAAAGTTCATGCGATTTGGCCCGACAAAATGCGCACACTGACCCACACCTCAGCAGGGGCACGCAACTGGGTTGAAGTGGATACTCACAATTCGATTGAAACTGCGATTACCGAGCTCAAAGCACAAGGCATGCAAGTTCTGGTCACCAACCTTTCGGACACCGCGGTCGATTTTCGTGAGATCGACTACACCAAGCCAACGGCAATCATTCTGGGTAGCGAAAAAATTGGCGCTTCAGAGCAAGCGAAGAAACTCGCAGACCAAGACATCATTATTCCAATGATCGGTATGGTGCAGTCTTTAAATGTCTCAGTCGCCAGTGCTGTGATTCTTTATGAAGCGCAGCGTCAGCGTGAAGCCGCTGGTATGTACGAACGTGATGAAAGCGCACTGCCAAAAGAGACCATCAACCGCATTCTGTTTGAGCGAGGACATCCGGTCTTAGCAAAAGTAGCAAAACGCAAAGGGCTAGAATATCCACAACTTGATGACGAAGGCCAAATTGTGGCTGACGACTCGTGGTGGAAAGAGATGCAAAGTAAATAATCAACTTTTGTTATCCTGAATAGCGGCGAAGGAGCGAAATTCGACTCCTCACGAAGCTGTATTTTTCCCTGTACAAAAACACAGCTTCGTGGTTAACATACTGCTATGTTAACTATTTTCTTGAGCCCGCTATGTCTGCCCAAATGTTATCTGCTATTCCTTTAACCTCTCTGTCTGGAGTTGGCGCCAAAGTCGCAGAAAAACTCGCCAAAGTTGGCTTGCATAGCGTTCAAGATCTACTGTTCCACCTTCCTCTTCGTTACGAAGATCGCACTCGCATTTACCCAATAGCCAAGCTGCATGCTGGGCTCTGGGCAGCGGTACAGGGCAAAGTCATGGCTGTCGATACTACTTTCGGCAAACGCAAAATGCTGACAGTAAAAATCAGCGACGGCAATGGCACCATTACTCTACGCTTTTTTAACTTTACTGCCGCGATGAAGAACAATTTCTCGAATGGTAAGTTAGTACACGCTTACGGTGAAATAAAGCGTGGTGGTATGGGCTTAGAGATTGTTCACCCTGACTACAAGTTTTATGTAAGTGAACAAAAGCCGGATGTGGAACAAAGCTTAACCCCCGTTTATCCAACCACCGATGGGTTACGTCAAATCACTTTGCGTAACCTGACGGAACAAGCCTTATCACTCCTCGATAAAGCCGCAGTGCAAGAGTTGCTGCCTTCCGGTTTGTACAATCACCAGATCACCATGTCGCAAGCATTGCATACGATTCATCGACCGCCTCCAACCATTAATTTGGATGAGTTTGATGAAGGTAAACACCCAGCTCAAATTCGTTTGATCATGGAAGAATTACTGGCGCAGAACCTCTCTATGTTGGCAGTGCGCAGCAAAGGACAACAGGACGTTGCATTGCCTTTGGCGTTGTGTAACTCGCTGAAAAAGCAACTACTGGCTCAATTGCCCTTCTCGCCGACGAATGCTCAAGCACGAGTCGTTAAAGAAATTGAAGCCGATTTGGAAAAAACGCACCCAATGATGCGCCTTGTTCAAGGTGACGTAGGCTCGGGGAAAACTTTAGTTGCCGCACTCGCAGCAGTCAGAGCAATTGAACACGGCTATCAAGTCGCTTTAATGGCACCGACCGAGCTACTCGCCGAACAGCACGCGATTAACTTCGCTAATTGGTTCGAGAAAATGGGCATTCAGGTCGGTTGGCTGGCGGGCAAATTGAAAGGTAAAGCCAAAGAAGCCGAACTAGCCCGAATTGCCAGTGGTGAAGCACAAATGGTAGTGGGCACTCACGCCCTTTTCCAAGAGCATGTTGAGTTTCATCATCTTGCTTTGGTCATTATTGATGAACAGCACCGCTTTGGTGTCCACCAGCGCTTAGAGCTACGCGAGAAAGGCGCAAAACAAGGCGCTTATCCACATCAGCTCATCATGACAGCAACGCCAATTCCGCGAACATTAGCCATGACTGCTTATGCCGACTTAGAAACGTCGGTGATTGATGAGTTACCACCGGGTCGAACACCAATCCAGACGGTCGCAATTCCAGACACCAAACGCGATGATATCGTCGAACGAGTGCGCAATGCCTGCTTAAACGAAGGCAAACAAGCGTATTGGGTATGTACCTTGATTGATGAGTCCGAAGTCTTGGAGGCTCAAGCTGCTGCCGACACTGCAGAAGAGCTGCAACGTAAACTGCCTGACGTAAAAATTGGTCTAGTGCACGGACGAATGAAGCCCGCTGAGAAGCAAGCGGTGATGCAGGATTTCAAAGACAACAAGCTGCATTTGCTGGTCGCAACGACAGTGATTGAAGTAGGTGTAGACGTACCCAATTCCAGCCTGATGATCATCGAGAACCCAGAGCGTTTAGGTTTAGCTCAGTTGCACCAGCTTAGAGGTCGTGTTGGTCGAGGCTCAGTGGCGAGCCATTGTGTGTTGCTGTATCACTCGCCACTATCAAAAACCGCCCAAAAACGTTTAGGCGTATTACGAGAAAGCAACGACGGCTTCGTGATTGCACAGAAAGACTTAGAGATTCGTGGACCGGGTGAGCTTCTTGGTACCAAGCAAACTGGCTTGGCAGATTTTAAAATCGCCGACTTAGTGCGAGATCAGCGCTTAATTCCGGAAGTTCAACGCATTGCACGTTACATTCATGACAACTACCCGACGAATGCGACCGCAATTATTGACCGTTGGTTAGGCGAGCGTGACATTTATTCTAAGGCGTAAACGGGCTGCGCCTTAGAAGTAAGACGTTTCTTTCATCAATTCGATAACTAAATCACATCTAAATTTCTATTCTATTGATTTTAAATATGTAAAATCAATAACGTTTTATTAACACAACACACAGATGCGTTGTGCTATCGGCTAGGTTAGTTAAGCACTACTGCTAACCTCCACTCTGATAATAAATACGTTTCAAGGAGTAGAAATGAAGAGTACCTGCCTTAGGCTGTTGGCTTCAGCCTGTATTCTAAGTAGTGGTTCAGCATTTGCTGACACCTCAGATATGGCGAAATTGTTCGCTAAAGGATCGAGCTTTTTTAACCCAAAACTCTCCCCTGATGGTAAATACCTTGGGGTCGAATCCAAAGTGGATGGTAAAGATGCGCTGGTCATTCTCGACGCACAAACAATGAAGCCAACCAACATGCTTCGATTCCCAGACAACGAGCAAGTAGCCGATTATTACTGGGTCAACAATGAGCGCGTTGTCGCTTCAAAAGAAACCTTCACGGGCTGGTTTACTCAACCCTCACCCACAGGTGAATTTGTTGCCGCGAATGTCGACGGTTCTAAAACCGCCTACCTGTTCGGTCCTCAACCACCACAAAGCGGCAGCAGCGTTTCTAAACGAGGCAAAGCCACTCGCGCCTTCGGCATCATGTTAGACCCAATGCCAAATGACGAAAAGCACATGCTGATTGCTGCGATTCCATACAACCGCTCATTTGACATGGAAGAGGAAAAAGACGTCTACAAAGTCAATGTCTACAATGGTCGTGCGACCAAGCAGATGTCAGCCCCTATCAGAAACAGCTATTTCCTAGTTAACCATGATAACCAAGTCGGCTTTGTAACGGGCTCTGGTGATGATCTCAAACTCAAGTCTTTCTATCGCAATGGCAACAAGTGGCAATCCATCGCGACATTAGACAAACTCAATTTAGAAGAACTAACCCCCATTTCCTTCGCCGAAAACAACCATTCGATTTATGCCGCAGCAAGTAAAGACGGCTCACCCCAAGCGATTTACCATGTTGATTTAAAAACAGGAAAATACAAAGAAGTGGTTGCTGGCGAAAAGGTTTCACCACATAACTTTTGGCTTGATCAGCAATCCAAGCAACTGTACGCCATTGAATATGAAAAAGACTATCCAACCTATGCCTTCGTGGACGACAAGCACCCGCTGAGCAAGCAGTTGAAGCAACTACTGGCGACATTTGAAGGTCATCAAGTCCGTATTCTTAGCCAAACAGAAAATGGCGATAAATTCATTGCTCTGGCATTTAATGACCGTAATCCCGGCGATTATTACCTATTCAACACAGATCCTGTCGAAGGTCGATACCTCTTCTCTGCACAGAAATGGCACGACCCGAAAAAAATGGCAGAAGTTCGTCCATTTGCTTTCACGGCAAGAGACGGGCAGGAAATCAATGCCTTGCTAACACTTCCACCGGGTAAAGCGGAAAAGGACCTACCTTTGATTGTGAACCCGCACGGTGGACCTCACGGACCGCGTGACTGGTGGGAATTCAATCCAGAGAACCAGTTCTTAGCTCAAAAGGGCTATGCTGTTCTGCAAATCAACTTCCGTGGTAGTGGTGGCTTTGGAGATAATTTTGAAGAACTTGGATACCGTAAATGGGGTACCAATATTCAATACGACATCATTGATGCCACTCGCCATATCATCAAGCAAGGTATTGCCGATGCCGATCGTATCTGTATTTCTGGCGGTAGCTTTGGTGGCTACAGTGCGCTTCAAAGTGCTATCGTCGAACCGGAACTATTCCAGTGTGCAGTAGGTAGCTTTGGCGTCTATGACCTTGAAATGCTTTACACTGAAGGCGACGTAAAAGACCGCAAGTCAGGCGTTAACTATCTAGAAGAAGTGATCGGTCGTGATAAGAAAGAGCTTCAATCCATGTCACCCGTTCATCATGTCGACAAGCTAAAAGCAGACATTATGTTGGTCCACGGAGCCAAAGATGAGCGAGCACCAATTGAACAATTTGACGCCTTAGTGGAAGCGCTCAAAGCGATCAATTATCCGCACAAAACAATGGTGATCGGCGATGAAGGGCACGGATTTTATAATGATGAGCACCAAGCCAAGTACCTTACTCAAATTGGTGAGTTCTTCGATAAACACTTAAAAAACTAAACTCCCAATGTAAAACCTTAAAGGCGATAACCATTCCGTTATCGCCTTTTCTTTTCAGCCCAAAGCAAACGTTTGCTTTTTGAATAAATCCCTCTATAATCGCGCTCAAAATTTATGGTGTGCACCTTGTCACATCAAACCAACCTGAGTTGACACTGATTAACAGCAATCACAGGTCATAACGTCAACTCCACCCAGCACTCCCATTCAGCGAGCTCTGGGGCAAGAATTATTGCGACTAGCGAGACAAACATGACAACTTCAAACCGAACTTCGGAACTGGTCTATCAGTTAAACGATCGCCCACCATTACCTCAGACCATTTTTGCTGCACTTCAGCACTTATTGGCGATGTTCGTAGCCGTTATCACCCCTTCTCTGATCATTTGTCAGTCTTTGGGTGTGCCTGCTGACCAAACCAACACCATCATCAGCATGTCGCTGTTTGCATCTGGCGTGTCTTCCTTTATTCAAATTCGTACCTTTGGTCCTATCGGCTCTGGCTTACTTTCAGTGCAAGGCACCAGCTTCAACTTCCTTGGTCCAATCATTGGTGCGGGTCTTTCTCTTAAAGCCGGCGGCGCGGACATTAGCACCATGATGGCAGCGATTTTCGGTACTATCTTGGTAGCGTCTTTTGCAGAAATCCTGCTATCTCGCGTTTTAGAACACGCACGCCGCATCATCACGCCATTGGTATCTGGCATCGTCGTGACGCTTATCGGTCTGACGCTTATCCAAGTGGGTTTGGTATCAATGGGCGGAGGCTATGCTGCAATGGGCGATGGCTCTTTCGGTAGCCTAGACAAGTTAGCTCTCGCTGGCACAGTACTTGGCTTGATCGTAATCCTTAACCGCTCAAAGAACCCATACCTACGTGTTGCATCAATTGTAATTGCAATGCTGGTTGGCTACGTCATGGCGTACTTCATGGGCATGGTCGACACGTCAACACTGGGCGAAACTGACCTCATCGCACTGCCGATCCCAATGCAATACGGCTTAAGCTTCGACTGGTCGTTGTTTATTCCACTGGTTCTGATTTTCTTCATTACGGCACTAGAAGCAATTGGTGACATTACCGCAACGTCTGAAGTTTCCGGTGAGCCAGTAAAAGGTCCGGTTTACATGAAGCGTATCAAAGGCGGCGTATTGGCAGATGGCCTAAACTCAGCCATTGCTGCGGTATTCAACAGCTTCCCGAACTCTACCTTCAGCCAAAACAACGGCATCATCATGCTCACTGGTGTAGCAAGTCGTTATGTGGGTTACTTCATCTCAGGCATGCTAGTAATTTTGGGGCTGTTCCCGGGCGTGGCAAGCTTTGTTCAGCTGATTCCTGAGCCAGTTCTGGGCGGCGCGACTATCGTGATGTTCGGTACCATTGCTGCAGCGGGCGTACGCATCATCTCTCGTGTCGACCTTGATCGCCGCGCAATCCTAATCATGGCACTGTCATTCTCGATGGGTTTGGGCATTGCACAAAAACCTGAAATTCTGCAATTCATGCCTGAGTTTATTAAGAGCATTTTCTCAACAGGTGTGGCAGCAGGCGGCATCACCGCTATCGTATTGAACCTACTGCTTCCAGAAAAATTGGAAGAGGAAGATGAGCTGGTAGCTCAAGAGATAAAAGAATCCTAACCTTGCCTAGGATGATCGGGGAGCCCAACCAGACTTTGGTTGGGCTTTTTTATTGGAATCAGTTGAGCGAAGAAAGCTTACTTGGTTGGGAAGCTGATTTGCGCGCTTAACCCACCTTCACTACGGTTACGTACCACAACCGAGCCAGAGTGTTGACTGACGATGCGCTTAACAATGGCTAAGCCCAAGCCTGTCCCTTCACTGCCACGAGCAGTATCACCACGAGTAAAAGGTTCAAACAAGCGTGCGATTTGTGATTGCTCAATGCCTGGGCCATTGTCTTCAACACAAACCCACACCAGCTGTTTGTCGGCGGTGACGCCCGTACTGATTTTCACCCAGCCATTACCATAACGCAGAGCATTGACCACAAGGTTACTCACCGCGCGTTTAATCGCGATTGGACTGCCTTTCGCGGTTGGCATCGTAGGGTTGAGGTCAGTTTCGATTTCGACTTCATAACCCCCTTCCGACGTTGCTACATCGCTGGTAATGGTATTGATGTCCACCTGCTCAAACGACTCTTTATTTACTGGCTTGAGGTAGTCCATAAACTGACTGATGATCTCGTTACACTCTTCGGTATCACTGATGATGCCTTCGGCTAAGTAACTGTCTTCAGGTGACATCATTTCTGTCGCAAGGCGAATACGCGTCAGCGGCGTGCGTAAGTCGTGGCTGATGCCTGCCATCAGTAGCGCACGATCTTCTTCCAGTTCTTGAATGCCTTTCGACATCTGGTTGAATGCGCGAGTTACAGAGCGGATTTCTGAAGCACCTTTCTCTGGCAATGGCGGCGGAATTTCACCTCGACCTACTCCTTTCGCGGCTTTTTCTAGCGCAATCAAAGGTCGGTTTTGCAAACGGATAAACAACCAGCCACCAGCAATGATCAGAAGCGCCATGATCAAGCTGTTACGGAACAGCGGAGCAAAATCTTCTTCTTGCAGTTCAGAGAGCGGAATACGGATGATGGAGTTCGGCAACTGATCGATACGCATCCACAGAATGTAGCTTTCACTGCCAAGCAGCAAACGCACTTCCGTTGGAGAACCGAGCTCTTGCGTCATCTCTTCCGACATCAAATCAATCGACATCGCATGATTGAACTCATTCATCATCTCGCTATCGACGCTATGTACCGTCACGCCCAGGTTTTCCAGCAGTTGATGACGGAGTGGCGCATCGGACTTGAGTAAACCATCTTCATCGAGCACTAGATTCAATTCGTGAGCGAGAATTTTGTTGAACTGCTGCAAACTTGGCATCAACGCGTAGTTAAAAACGGCGTAGTAAGAAAAGACTTGGCTAGCGAGAAGCAAAGAGATAAACAGCAGAATGGATTGTGTAAATGAACTTCGGATTCGCATGGAGAGTTCCTAATGGACTGTTCCTAGTGAACAACATTAATTGCGAGTTTCCAGCCCTCAAACAGGAAGGGGGTTTGAGGGTGGAATATGAGCAGCCGAGTATTATCGGCAGACCTTAGAGGTAATTACGCTTCTTTGCCGTCTGGGACGAACACGTAACCTAAGCCCCATACCGTTTGGATGTAGCGCGGCTTGCTTGGATCATCCTCTAGCATACGGCGTAGACGCGAGATTTGAACGTCGATAGAACGCTCCATCGCTGAGTATTCACGACCACGAGCCATATTCATCAGCTTATCGCGCGACATCGGCTCACGAGCGTTGGTCACAAGCGCTTTCAGCACTGCGAATTCACCCGACGTCAGTGGCATCGCTTCATCACCACGGAACATTTCACGCGTACCGAGGTTCAGACGGAAGTCACCGAACTCAACCACTTTCTCTTCCGTGCTTGGCGCACCTGGCAGTTCAACCGTTTGGCGGCGAAGTACTGCTTTAATACGAGCTAGCAGTTCACGCGGGTTGAACGGCTTTGGTAAGTAATCGTCTGCACCTACTTCAAGACCAACGATACGATCAACTTCATCGCCTTTCGCCGTCAGCATAAGGATAGGTAGCATGTTGTTGGCGTGACGTAGACGACGACAAATCGATAAGCCATCTTCGCCCGGCAACATTAAATCCAGCACCATAAGGTGGAAGTTTTCACGGGTCAGAAGACGATCCATCTGCTCGCCGTTAGCGACACTTCTCACCTGAAAACCTTGCTCAGAAAGGTAACGCTCTAAAAGAGCACGCAAACGAGCATCGTCATCAACCACTAATATTTTATGATTTTCCTGCATTGAAACATCCTTTCAGAGGCATCTATAGTCAAAAATGTATCACTGTTTTTTCAAACGTGCTTGTGCAAATTGTTACTCTTTTTATCTTAGCCACGGTTTTGATGATTTATTTCGACGTTTCGCATTATTTTTCTTCTCACCACAACAATTTACAGTCAGACAAAATCAAGGCTAATATGATCAACAGAATCCAATAACGGCTGATTTACTTCTAATGAAAACCAATTTAATTACCCGTGAAGGCTACAATCGCCTAAAAACCGAACTCGACTTTTTATGGCGAGAAGAACGCCCAGAAGTCACCAAAAAAGTCACTTGGGCAGCAAGTTTGGGCGACCGAAGCGAAAACGCAGATTATCAGTACAACAAAAAACGCCTGCGTGAAATTGACCGTCGTGTCAGATACTTACGTAAGCGCCTAGAGCAAGTCAAAGTGGTGGATTACTCGCCTCAGCAAGAAGGCAAAGTGTTCTTTGGTGCTTGGGTGGAAATTGAGAATGAAGCGGGCGATGTGAAGAATTTCCGCATCGTTGGTCCCGATGAAATCTATGGTGATGCAAAAGGCTATATCTCAATTGATTCCCCAATGGCTCGTGCACTACTAAAAAAAGAAGTCGATGACGAATTCGCAGTAAGAACGCCGGAAGGCTACAAAGAATGGTTTATCAACAGCATTCGCTACCAAGCCGAAGAACATTGATTCTGCGACCGGATAAAAGAAAGCCGCACTTTTTAGTGCGGCTTTTGCATTTTTAGATACCAATCTTGAGGATTACTCTTCGTAGTCTGGCTTCTCGGTCACAATGTAGTTGGTATCGCTGGCAACGATCGCACCGTGCTTCAAGAAGTTCTTACCCAGAATCATGCTGTAATGGAAGCGGCTACGATCTTGCAAGTTAACGCGAATCTTCTTCTCCAGTTCACCCAGCTTAACGTGCATTTCCACCACAGGGCGTACGTTGGCTTTCTCACCTTTCTTGGCTTTGATGCGCATCACGTCGACAACGGGCTTGGTAAATTCTTTCTTCATGCCGCTGTCGTTCTCGTAGGTGAAGCTCACCATGTCTTTACCATCTTTCTCGAACTGCTTGATGTTATGAGCATTAATTGAGCTCACATCCGCGCCCGTATCCAATTTCACAGGGAAAGACATGCCTTCCACTTCCGCCACCTCAATGTGGCCCGCTCTAAACAACGGGCGCGCATCTAGTAAGTGGTCTGCACGTGTATTTAGCAATACGCCGCCTTTCGCCATGTTATGCCCAAAGACAAAGAACGGCTGTGCTTGATCGTCTTTCTCCAGTACATCAATGGCAAATTCGATACTCTTCTCTTCATCACCAAACAGGAAGTCACCTTCGACGACTGGGCGAACCGAATCTCCCACTTTGAGCTTCTTCAATACGCGT
Organism: Vibrio sp. Y29_XK_CS5; assembly: GCF_024181835.1. Classification (NCBI taxonomy): domain Bacteria; kingdom Pseudomonadati; phylum Pseudomonadota; class Gammaproteobacteria; order Vibrionales; family Vibrionaceae; genus Vibrio; species Vibrio sp. Y29_XK_CS5. The sequence continues at coordinate 135,662 of NZ_JAMZAM010000003.1, read as the reverse complement.
TTAGTGATTTTCTCTTCCTTGCCGTTCGCGCTTGGCAGGTAGAAGGTCACCACTTCTTTCTTGTCTTTTTCTGTCAATTCAAAGCCATCGACACGCAACAGCGGCGTTTTCACCGCGAAAGTTGGATACGCAGGCAGTACATGACCATCAATGTTGACTGACTCTTCTGGTGAGATAACCAATGGCTTAGATTTCAGAGCATTCTTAAATGACTTTTCAACACCACCGAGCAAGTTCTCTTTGTCGGTATCGATCACGAAGTGCTGGCTTGCCACGTCTTTGCCCAGACGGATTTGTGAGCTGAAGCCGCTGCGATCACGCAGGTATACCAGCCATTGTTGCGTCTCGGTTTCGCTCACTTGCACCGGAAGGTAAACCAAAGGGCGCTCACTCTTGCTGGTTTTCAACATACGCACGAGTGGCAATGTCATTGGGTGACGCTTACCGTTTTCGCCTTCAAGGGTGAAAGAAACTTGGTTTTTCTTCTTATCGACTTTGATGTTCAGCGCATGTACGTTGGTGTAACGACTGGTGGTCGAAATGCTTACCTTGTATGGCACCCCTTCCACTTCCACCGTTTCTTTCTTGCCGATCATCTGCGCCTTTTGTTGCTCTTGTAGGTAATCGTAACCAGCAAACACCCACGCGTTGTTATCGAGGTAAGTCTTACCAATCAAGATAGGGGCTGAGAATTGAGTGCGCTTGGTCAGGTTGACCACGGTGTCCACAGTGTGCCCTGCAATGGTCATCGGCATTTTCACTGTCGGACGTAAAATTGGTTTTTCACTGGTACGACTACGGATCGCACTGATGCGTTCAAGATCATCAGTGATCTTAATTTCTTTACCTGTGTACGGATGATGAATAGTGAAGCTCACGGTGACTTGATACGGCTCGAAGCTATCGGCATCCCATTTGGCTTTGGTGCCGCCAAGATCATCAATGATGGCCCACATCAGCTTGTCATCTTTAAGGCTCTTGTATTCAGGATTACTACTGCTAACGTGGATGTTTTCTGCGTGCATTGAGGTGGTATCTGCACCGGTATCAATCTTGCCGATAAAAGGCACATCGCTTAGCTCAGGAATTTCGCTGTAGTAAACACTCTCTACTCGCCCCAATACGACTTTATCATCAAGTTGGTAAATCGGATTTTGAGTGGTCGCGGAAAGTGTTTGCGACCAAGCGAGCGGCGTCGCCAATAAGGCACCAGAGAGCGCCAAAGCCAAAGACATTTTCTTCATCATTATTTTCCGTATGAGCTAAGGTACAGGGTTAGTCGATAACCAAATGTATAAGTTCTCAATTTACTTACAGTTTTGACACAAATCTGACTGATGTCCACCAGCGCTCGGTAAATTTTCGCGTGACTAGTTTAAAACATTGCAAATTCCATGAATGACCCCAATGTTCTATACACAACCAATACCTAAACAGAATTAAAGAGAATACACGGATGAGCCAAGCTATCTGTCGCATGATTGCTCAAGAGCTGAATGTTCGCCCTGAGCAAGTCAACGCTGCTGTAACCCTTATCGATGACGGTAACACTGTCCCATTTATTGCACGTTACCGTAAAGAGGTAACAGGCGGACTTGATGATACCCAACTGCGTACTCTAGACAGCCGTCTGTCTTACCTTCGTGAGCTTGATGATCGTCGTCAAACCATCCTGAAGTCGATCCAAGAACAAGGCAAACTTACACCAGAGCTAGAACAAGAGATCACTCAGGCAGACAGCAAGACTCGTCTTGAAGACTTGTACTTACCTTACAAACCAAAGCGTCGCACCAAAGGTCAGATCGCGATTGAAGCGGGTCTTGAGCCACTTGCAGACCAGCTTTGGAATCATCCGCAAACTGAGCCAGAAAGCGAAGCAAGCAAATACCTTGATGCAGACAAAGGTGTGGCAGACACCAAAGCCGCACTGGATGGCGCTCGCGCAATCATCATGGAACGCATCGCGGAAGACGCAAACCTACTGGAGAAAATCCGTGGTCACCTAAACCGCAATGCGGAAATGGGTGCTCGCGTCGTTGAAGGCAAAGAGCAAGAAGGTGAGAAGTTTAAAGATTACTTCAACCACAACGAACCATTAAGCAAAGTACCATCGCACCGCGCACTGGCAATGCTACGTGGTCGTAACGAAGGCTTCCTGACATTGGCAATGAATGCCGATCCAGAACAGGAAGAAGGCGCGCGTCAGTCTTACTGCGAAACGATTATCGCTGACCACTACGGCGTGACACTTAGCAGCGCACCTGCGGATACGTGGCGTAAGCAAGTGATCAGCTGGGCATGGCGCATCAAAGTATCGATGCACATGGAAACCGAGTTAATGGGCGCAATGAAAGAGCGCGCAGAAATCGAAGCGATTGAAGTATTTGCCACTAACCTAAAAGACTTGTTGATGGCAGCACCGGCAGGTCCTCGCGCAACACTTGGTCTCGATCCGGGTCTGCGTACAGGCTCGAAGATCGCTATTGTCGATCCGACTGGTAAGGTGCTTGCAACCGAAACCATCTACCCTCACCCACCACAAAAGCAATACGACAAATCAGCACAAATCGTTGATCAGTTGGTACGCAAGTACAATGTGGATTTAATTGCGATCGGCAACGGCACGGCTTCACGTGAAACCGACAGCTTTGTCGCCGACGTCATCAAACGTGGCAACTTGAAAGTTCAGAAAATCATCGTGAGTGAAGCGGGAGCATCGGTTTACTCAGCGTCTGAGCTTGCAGCAAAAGAATTCCCAAATATGGACGTGTCTCTGCGTGGTGCGGTGTCGATTGCCCGTCGCCTGCAAGACCCACTGGCTGAGCTAGTGAAAATCGATCCTAAATCAATTGGCGTGGGTCAGTACCAGCATGATGTTAGCCAATCAATGTTGGCAAAACGCCTAGATGCGATTGTGGAAGACTGTGTAAACGCGGTCGGCGTAGACGTGAATACCGCTTCTGCAGCGCTACTGACGCGCGTAGCGGGCTTGTCGAGCACCATCGCGCAGAACATTGTCGACTTCCGTGATGAAAACGGTCGTTTCGAAGCACGTACGACCTTGAAGAAAGTGCCTCGCTTGGGTCCTAAGGCGTTCGAGCAGTGTGCAGGTTTCCTACGTATTATGGATGGTAAGAACCCTCTTGATGCGTCTGCGGTTCACCCAGAAGCGTACCCAGTGGTAAAAGCGATCTCTGAGAAGAACAACAAAGACATCAAAGCACTGATTGGTGATTCAAGCTTCCTAAAAGGTCTGCATGCGGTCGATTACACCGACGATAACTTCGGTGTGCCAACCATTACAGACATCATCAAAGAGCTAGATAAGCCGGGTCGTGACCCGCGTCCAGAATTCAAAACGGCGACGTTTGCAGAAGGCGTAAACTCGGTATCTGACTTGGAACCAGGCATGATTCTAGAAGGCGTGGTGTCTAACGTAGCCAACTTCGGTGCCTTTGTTGATATCGGCGTTCACCAAGACGGTCTCGTACATATCTCTGCACTGACAGACCGCTTTGTGTCTGATCCACGCGAAGTGGTGAAGGCGGGCGACATCGTTAAAGTAAAAGTGATGGAAGTGGACGTGCAGCGCAAGCGTATTGGTTTATCGATGCGTATGAACGACGAGCCGGGTCAAGACAACCGCAGCCAACGCTCATCAGCAGCACCGCGTCGTAATGACCAACCGCAACGTCGTCAGCCTCGCCGTGATGACTCGTCATCTAACAGCGCGATGGGCGGTGCTTTTGCAGCAGCGTTTGCTAAAGCGAAAAAGTAATCTCGCCTAGGCTTCACCGCTAGCTCGTTTTCATAGCTAAAAAAGAAACGCTCCGGTCAGGTAATCTGCTCGGAGCGTTTTTATTTGAGTAGGATATTGAGTCGTCATAATACTGCTATCACTTCTGACGGTGTATGGGGCGCGACCGAGTGACCATAATGAAACTTAATCACCTTCCTGCGCTTTTCCATCAATCCCTCTTTGACCGCAGCATCCAAAATGCGCTTAGGTAATCGAAAGCGTATCGCGTAGCCCTTACCCTGATCTTCGCTGTAACTCTTGAGCGCTAGCAAACCGAAAAGACGTTCTAGCGTGTCTTTCGGTTCTTCGTGATAACGGGTATCCACCTCGGGTTCCACTTCGTAGTCAGGATGCTCCGATGGGTCCCACGAGGATTGGCGTCGCCGTTTCTCATCACTTTTTACTTTGCGCTCCGCATTGGTTTTCGCCAGTGCGACTGTTGGCGTCACAGGTTCTCGGACTTTATTGTCACGAGCAGCTTGTTCCGTCTGCACATTAACGGATGGGGCGATCAGTGGCACGCTAACGTTAGCCGGTGACACAATCATTGCGAACCCTCCTCAGAGTCGCCCAACTCGTCAATACAGCAAACTCCTCCCACAAGAAGAGTTCGCTAAAACTTATATCGACCAATTTTTAATCAGCTTTAGGAGTTTTATTCGTTTAGATGTGCAGGCCTAACCGTTAAGCGGCAAATTCTCTCACTTGGAGACAAAACGCTTCATGTTCGGTCATGAACGGCGCATGAGAGGATTGATTGAAAACAAACTGCTGAGTGCTTGGCAACTGCTCGCTTAAGTCACTTGCCACTTTGATTGGCACTAAGCCATCAAGTCGACCATAAAGGCGCAGCATCGGCATAGAAAGGGAAGTCAGCGCATCGCGCAGATCCACATCGGCCAGAATGTTCAAACCAACCAACAACGAATCAGGGTTCGGCTGCGGACGCGATAGCACCGCTTGTTTGAGTTGTTTCACGTCTTTGCGCGCAGACGGGCTGCCCATCGCTTGCAGCGCCATAAAACGTTCAATAGTGACAGAGAAGTCTTCCAGCAATTGATCGGTGAATGCGGTTAACACGTTAGGTTGAATACCACGCCAAGGACGCTCAGCAGCAAATTTTGGTGAACTTGCTACCGTGATTAATTTGCTCACACGTTGCGGAGCATTAAGTGCAATGTGGGTTGCCACCAAGCCACCTAATGACCAGCCAAGCCAAACTGCTTTCTCTGGTGCGTCTTGCAAAACAAGGTCAGCGATTTTTGCTAAGTCTTCAGCGTGAGATTCTGCGCTGTGTCCGTATCCCGGAAGATCGACCACATGCACTCGGAAATAAGGTTGAAGAGACTCGACGGTCTGCTGCCATACCGCACCATTCATACCCCAACCATGAAGCAACACCAAATCTGGTCCTTGACCAAATGACTGCCAGTGTAAATTCGTGCTCATGCTCTCGTTCTCTCCTACTTATCTTATTCCTTACAACGCAATCCAAGCTTTAGTCTGATGGCTCGCTCACCTTGGATGGATTGTATGTTATCTCATCAATGGCAAAACATCATGCATCGCGTACTCAGTAGCCAATGCGGATTATGCCGATTTCCCATACCTCACCGCCAAACGCCCAACCTAATGCGTTGGTGTGACAGCTGTTTTGACCACCTCACACCAATCAAACGCTGCTCACGTTGTGGTTTAAAAATGACAGAAGAGGAATCACAATCCTCCGCAGAGTGCGGAGAATGCTTGAAAGAGCCACCACCATGGCGGCGTTTGTATACCTTAGGTGACTATGACTTTCCGCTCTCTCAACAAGTACAGCGCTTTAAAGATCACGGCGAGGCATGGCAGTTGAGTACGCTTACTCAACTATTAGCAGAACGAATTGAGCAGCCTGCCCCCGTCATCACCAGCGTGCCCGTTCACTGGCAGCGCTACATAAAACGAGGCTTCAATCAGAGCCATATCTTAACCAAACACCTCGCCCGCCATTTAGATGTGCGATATGAAAGCAAGGTATTTAAACGTGTCAAAAGTGCTCAGTCGCAGCGAGGAAACAAAAAAGCCAGTCGCGAGCAAAATCTGCAAGGGGCATTTGCCCTACAAGGTGAGGTGGACTTTTCCCACGTCGCGATTATGGATGATGTGGTTACAACAGGTAGTACGGTCCGACAATTATGTCATTTACTACTTGAAGTTGGCGTAGAAAGCATCGATATTTACTGCATCTGCAGAACTCCTGCCCCCGGCTCAATCTAGATCGCTTCGCCATGTCTTAGCATCAAAAAGACTAGACCGAGGCGTCAACAGGAGTAGAATAGCAGCAATAGCCTACAAAATTACTCAGGTATTCGTCGTGTCAAATATTACTATTACAGAAACTGCGCAAACGCATTTCGCCAACCTTTTAGGTCAACAGCCTGAAGGCACAAACATTCGTATTTTCGTCGTGAACCCAGGAACACAAAACGCAGAGTGTGGCGTGTCTTACTGCCCACCAGAAGCCATTGAAGGTACTGACACTGAAATCCCTTACAGCGGTTTTTCAGCTTACGTTGACGAGCTAAGCCTACCGTTTCTAGAAGACGCTGAAATCGACTTTGTGACAGACAAAATGGGTTCTCAGCTAACACTAAAAGCGCCAAACGCAAAAATGCGTAAAGTGGCGGACGACGCTCCACTTGTAGAACGTGTTGAGTACGTAATCCAAACTCAAGTGAACCCACAACTTGCAGGTCACGGTGGTCACGTAAATCTAGTTGAAATCACAGACGATGGCATCGCAATCGTAGCATTCGGCGGCGGTTGTAACGGTTGTTCAATGGTCGATGTAACGCTAAAAGAAGGCATTGAAAAAGAACTTCTAAACCAATTCGTTGGTGAACTGACGGCAGTTCGCGATGCAACAGAGCACGATCGTGGTGATCACTCTTACTACTAAGTCGTTCATGGCTTGTTAGCGATGCATATCGACGAGAAATGGGAGGCGTTTGCCTCCCATTTTTGTTTTCAATTGAGTTAAGCTGAATCATCACGCTAGAAACTCGAGCTTTCTTCTCATATATTAAGAAATCTCATTTCTCTCGCTGAGTAAACGACACTAAGGAGCCAGCGCTATGTCGAAAAGGACCCCACCAGAGATACTCTCTTGTCAGACGGTCGCACAATCTAAGCTGTTTGCAGTGGAAGCCCTCGACCTTCGCTTCTCTAATGGTGAACTGCGTACTTACGAGCGCATGAAACCAAGTGGTCGCGATGCCGTGATGGTAGTGCCTATCACTGAGCAAGGTGACTTACTGCTAGTACGTGAATACGCGGCGGGCACAGAACGCTACGAACTGGGCTTTCCGAAAGGTCTTATCGACCCTGGAGAAACACCGATAGAAGCAGCAGATCGAGAGTTAAAAGAAGAAATTGGTTTTGGTTCTCATGAGCTAACACCCTTAAAACAAGTGATCCTTGCGCCTTCTTACTTCTCGAGCAAAATGACGCTGTTCTTGGGACAAAACCTATACCCAGAGAAACAAGAAGGTGATGAGCCAGAACCATTAGAAATCGTTCGCTGGCCATTAGCGCAAGCGGAAGAACTATTAACGCACTTAGATTTTTGTGAAGCACGAAGCATCACAGCGTTGATGTTGGCACTGAAACACTTACAAAACACCACTCACAAACAAAATTAATCACAGCCGAAGAGCTGGACCATAATAGTGAGAAAGGACCATTACTTATGCCAATGACAAAAGATTTATCTCACCTGCTTCCGCAAGTCATCGAAATTGCTCGCAGCGCAGGACAATTGATTCTCGATATATACGAGAAAAAGCAGTACGAAGCATACACTAAAAGTGACGAGACCCCAGTCACCAGCGCAGATATCGCGGCGCACAAGCTGATCACCGAGCGTTTAAGTGAGTTGACGCCAGATATCCCGGTGCTTTCTGAAGAAGCTGCAGATATTAGCTTAGAGCAGCGTGCACAATGGGAACGCTACTGGTTAGTCGACCCACTTGATGGCACACAAGAGTTCATCGCACGCAGCGGCGACTTTGCAACCATTATTGCGCTTATCGACAACAACAAACCCACCATGGGCGTAGTCTACGGTCCAGTTTCTGGTGTTACGTATTATGCATACAACGGTAAGGGCGCGTGGAAGATTCCAGACATGTCTGAAAGTGTAAAAATCCACACTCATAAACATGAGCAACCTGGACAAAACATTGCTATCGCGATCAGCCGTCGTCAAGACATTAACCGCATCACGAGCCGCATGAGTAGCGCTTGGAATTACGATTTGATTCCACTTGGCTCTGCCGCACTCAAAGCGTGCCTTGTTGCTGAAGGTGCAGTGGACTGTTATTTACGTCTAGGTCCAACTGGCGAGTGGGATACCGCTGCTACACAATGCATTGTAGAAGAAGCGGGCGGACGAATTCTCAGTACGCAACTTGAACCGCTATCTTACAATGAGCGCGAGACGTTGGAGAACCCAAACTTTATCGTACTTGGCGATGCTGATTTGCCTTGGAATGAGATTCTACAACACAAAGATTGATCGCCACTCAACCTGACTATATCAATGAGAAAGAAGGTCACGAATTCACTTCGTGGCCTTTCTTTTTGCCTTTTGTACAGCGTTAGGAGTATTTGGCCTACTATGATCCAAATGCTTACCAACCTGCACAAAGCCGCATTATTCACATAAAAATCATAAGGTTAAGGATCAAACTAATAACCAAATAAGTTTTCGTACAGCAAATAGAGGGTTTAGCCTACCATGATCCAAAAGCAAAAAGAGCTGCACACTGGCAGCTCTTTGATAATGTTCTGAATGACAGATTTGGCTAGAAACGCCCTTTGTAATCAAACTCGTATTGACCTTGCGAGTTAGGGTTACCCAGCCATTTTAGTTGGTCGCTCATACCCGATGGGAACTCCGCTCCTGGTTTAAACCAAGCTTTCGTTGAGTAACGCTGATTTGGCATGAGCTCAGCGGAAAACGCCGCTGATACTTGTTGACTCTTCTGTTCGCCAGACGCTGATAATACGCTGTCTTTACAGTTTAAATCGGCAATGACAGGCCCAAGTTCAAGGCTACCTAGCGGGCTTTGAATACCACTCGCACTCCAAACTAACGTGCCTTCCGCAGTCTTACACCAAGGTGCTGCGTATGTCGCATGGCGGATGTTCAGTTCAAGTTGCCCTTCCACCCCAACAGGAACTGGAAGGCGTGCCTGTTCAACCACTTTTGCCGCAGGAATAGATGCGACTAAGTTTTCAGCATACGGACCACTGGTAAGGCTGTAGCCAACCAAACCTCGTCCACGAACGTCCATATCGCTACCGCGACCAAAACGTACCGCAAACTCGGCTTTACCGGTAAATAACCCCGACAGTTGGAAGTCCCAGTTCAATTCTCCCAGGTTTTGACGCTGCCAACGCACATTGGATGCGCTACCTTGCCAAACCGTGCCTTGCGCACCTTGAATATCTAAACCTCGCACCATAGGCACTTGTTGTAGTACCCAAGAGATTGGCAAACCAGCAATTAAACTAGTCGAGAAAAAGGCAATAAAAATAACAACGTAAAGAACAGCTTTTTTCACCTTAACCTCGCTTAAATTGCAGGCGGTTTACGTCGATCATACCAGCTTGCTCAGTACGGTCGATGTCTAGGAATTCCACCTCAATCCCTTGTTGTTCTTTTAGATAACGCAACCAATCCACCATCTGATTGAATGCCAGAGGCTTAATCCACACCTGAACGCTATCATTACGCGGTTGTACACGGATCAGTTCAACTTTGTAGCGGCGCGCAGATGAAGACACCACTTGGTTCAATGGTTGATTGGAAAAGCTAACACCGCCACTTTTACGTAGTGCGGTAATATCATCGGCTTTATCTTGTACCCAAGTTAGCAGTTGTTTCTCACTTTGAATTCGAGACTGAGCTAATTCAGCTCGTTGATTCATTGGCTGCAAAAGACCCCAGTAAATGATGCCAAGGACAGCAATAATGCTACCGCCCATCACCAGACGCTGCTCACGTTGCGAGATGCTGCTCCACCAAGCTTGAGCTTGTGCGATTAAATTTTTCATCATCACCTCACTGACGCTTCAACACAAAACTGCCCATCACAACGTTGCCGTTGCGGTTCAACTGACCTTGTTCGACGTTAAACTTCTCCGCCAGTTTCACACGTGCTTGTTCAAATGGCTGGAAGTCAGAGCTGCTCGCTTGAATACGAACTTCGCCACGTTGACCGTCATATTTAAAACTGGTGATTTGCAGATCATTCACCTGTCCCAGAGTCGTTGGCAGTGCCGCGATCCAAGACAGCATCGCCACATCACTCGAACCACCAGATAAACGGCGTTCTTCATCGGTCATTTGACGCTTCAAATAGCTGACTGTCGGAATACGACGCTTATTCGGGAATATTTGACGGAAAATACGTTCACTTTCTTCGCGATACGCTTGAGCTTGCACTTCGTATTTATGAACCATCAACAATTGTTGACCAACAAGTACCACCAACAACACACCAGCGGCAATCGCTGTTTTCTGCCATACCTTAACGTACTTACCCCACGAGGATTTCGGTTTAAAAGCGCCAGTGAGGAGATTGATTTTGCTCTCTGCAACCCCTTTCGCCAGCAGTGCCATGGTCATTTCTTCTGGTTTTGCTACCCAGATATCTGGCACCGTTGATTCTGGTACAGAGCTGTAGCAATCAAGCTTCCAACCTTCATTACTTTGAAGGTAAGCGGATAAATACAGATCGAGCCAGGATGCATCCACCACGGCACCTTGAGTGTCAGAATGACGAATTAACCATTGGTCGCCTAGCATTGCAGCCGAACTGTTTTCATCATTCGCAGGCATTGCCAAAACATCAGGCAACATACGCTTGATAACAAGACCTTGGCTGGAGAAACGCTGCAAAATGGTTTGAATCCAAGCTCGCTCCACTGCACACACTTGTGCTGTTTCTGCTTGCTTGTTTAATACTGTGAAATGCAGGTTGTCCACGTCTTGCGCGACTTCGTCTTCCACCAGATATGGCAGCATGCTGTCAAACTGACGCGATGCGCCTGGTGGGATATCTACTTCTGTTAACACAACATCATTACTGGCTAACAGCGCAACAATTTGGCGCTGATCAGCGTAGGCTACCAGTTCGTCCAGATGTTCCCATCCGGAAATTTCACCACTGGCAATCACCTCTTGCTGTTGTGTCGACCACACCAACCATGGAATGGTACTTTGTTGTTCGCTACTCAGCCGAACGGTCAGAAACTCGCTCACTGATTCCTCCAAAACGACGGCGAACGACAGTCACCGTTTCTCTATTTGTACTTTGCAAAAGGCTTCGAATACGCACTCGGGATTCATCCACCAACACCTGTGCATCCAGTTCAAAGAAGGAACTGTCTACTCCCAAATAACCTTTGGCATTTTTCTTTACATCACCACTTAAGCCAGCTAATTCCGACTCAGCTAAAAATTCATCAACGCTATCCCAACCATCAAAAGGACGCTTTTCTATCAGTTGCACCGCATCGCTGCTACTCAAGCCGGGCGTAAACATCGCAACTAAGATCGGTGCTTGTTCAACGTCAATTGTGTTTACGTTCAAACGCCAATCATCGTTTGGGAGCGCACAAACCATTGGGGCTATCTTCTGATAGATATCGCCACTCACTTGGTAAACCGCACGTAACTCACTCGCATCCGCCATCCATCCATTTGGTGGCAAGTATTGGGGTTTCATCGCTTCATAGGTGCTGTCTTCCACACCTGCCGTAGAACGCACTGTGCTATCACTATCAACATATTCCCATGTTGAATCGGCAATCACTTCAGCTTGGTAAGGTTCAACGTCCATTTCTTCCATCAAGCGTTGAAAAACTTGCACTAAGTATGGGCGAGTTGCTTGCGCGCCGTTAGGTTGGACACTTGCCAATACGTTCAAGTTAAAGCATGCCTGTTTATCGATAATACGACCAGCGGCTTGACCATAGTCGAGCGGATAAACCTGCTCTTTGATCGCCCACGGCTGACTTAAATTAATGGTATCGCTGTCTTTGTAACTTTGCTCAATACCAATTTCGGCTAGAGCCTCTACCCCTAAGCTGTACCAATACGCCTGCTGATAATTAATCTGGTTTGAAGCGCGTTGAAACTGCAAAAACAGTCGCTCTGACATACTTGCGGCGACTGTCGTCATGATGGCAAGTAGCATCAAAACGATAAGGAGCGCGACCCCACGTTGACGACTAGCCATTATTACCTCCAGAGGAGTTGTTACCCCCAGACGAGTTGCTACCGCCAGAGTTATCTTGGCTACTTGACGCAAGTTTTCCATCCGGCGTCAGATAGGTGCGAGTGATCTCACCATAGTCTTTTAGCTTCAAAATAACCGATACCGCTTTAGGTAACTCACTGCTACTTGCCCATTCTTTCTTCCATGACTTTCCATCATAAAAGCGCATATCGAATTCTTCGACCTGAGTGAGTAAAGGCGTCACGATCCCTTCTTGCCCTGTTGGCGTATCTGGGTATCGCCACCACACACGTTGCAGCACTTCATCTTTAATGCGATAGCCCACTTTCGTGACTTCACCACGTGGAAATTGCTGTTGTGGGTTGTGCCAACCTAGACGAGCAAACATCACGCCTTTTGAATCTGAATCAAGCAGATAATCTGACCAAAACAGTAGTTGCTTTGATGGTTCTTCGCCATTGGTACGCATCTGACGCATTGCCATTTGGCGAAAATCGTTATCCATCATCACCATCGCACGTTGCAGCTCATTAAGGCGCTGAGTACGCTCTTGGGACAACACATTACTGCGCTGCACTTGTGACACGACTTGGTAAGCAGCAACACTCATACTGGCAAAAATGGCAATCGACACCAGTACTTCAATCAAAGTAAAACCACGTTGATTGCGTTTGCGGTGTTTGTTGATACGTTGAATCTTACTGCGCAACATAACTTCTCACCGTAACCACTGGGCTCGCGTTTTTCTCAGTCGCGACACTGACATCAAATGCTTTCAGCAATGGCTGCGTGGTGGCAACGGGTGTGATTTTCCAATACCAAGTGCGCCCTGCTAGCTCTTCAGTACCGTTCTTTGCTTTAAGCTTTTCCGTTGAGAGCATCACATTCGCCATTTGGTTATCCACAACCATAGCTGCAAACATTTTTTCTTCTAAATAACTGACCGTATTGATGTGTTGGCTCACAGAGCGGATCACACTGATCGCGGCTGTGGCAAAAATCGCAAGTGCGACTAACACCTCAAGTAATGTCATACCTCGAGTATTGCAGTGCGATGTGCCAATACGATTTGGCTTAGAATGTCGTATTGTCATCGTCTTCTGCTTCTTCTCCTGGCGCTAATAACTCTATCTCGCCAGTCTCTTTACCAATAATCCGCCAGCCATCGTTAAATGCATCTCCCTCTTCAGGGAAGAATGACAGGGTGAAAGGCGTAATCTCTGCACTAGAGAAAATGAACACTTGAGGTGGCTTCACTTTCTTTTTCTTTTTGTCCTCTTCCTCAGCAAACATGTCTTCATCAAACAGGGAGCCAGGTTCGAACAGTCGATCGTCTTTATCCCACGCACCACCACCTAAATCCAACTGCAGAGAAATATCCCCCTCAAGCTTGGTTTCACTTGGGATCTGCTTTAATTCCAGTGGTTGCCAGCCATCTTGGGTCAAGCTCAATAAAGTGTAGGTAGATTTAACGTCATCAACACGCAAACCAAAATCTTTGCCACTTAGTACTGCTTCTTCATTAAGCAGTTGTAAGCGCTGAAAAAAACTGTGCGCGTATTGTTTGGAAAGGTCTTTTTGACTGGTAGGCAAAGTTGCGATCACCGCGACAGCGGTAAGGGATAACAAAACCAGCACCAATAGAATTTCTATCAATGTAAAACCGAGGTGTTTTTGCATTTTTTTCATTAGTGCTGGTTTAAGCGAGGGCTTATTGGAAATCTTGCATGTTCCAGTTGCCGATATCTGCAGCCGGACCTTCGCCGCCTTCTTGACCATCAGCGCCTAGAGTAAAGATATCAATCGTGCCATTGTCACCAGGGCTTAGGTACTGGTACTCGTTGCCCCATGGATCAGATGGTAGACGCTTGATGTAGCCACCGTCACGATAGTTACGTGGCTCTGGGTTAGAAGGCTTATTCACCAATGCATCTAGACCTTGGTCTGTCGTTGGGTAAACGCTGTTATCCAGCTTGTACATGTCCAACGCGTTTTCCAATGCCACGATGTCTGTGATCGCCTTTTGTTGGTCTGCTTTTTCTTTGTTACCTAGTAGGTTAGGAACAACAACACTCGCCAAAATACCTAGAATAACAACAACAACCATTACTTCTAATAGAGTGAAGCCTTGTTGCTTACTGCGCTTAAATTTCATTATTTTCTCCGAAAGTTAGATTCAAGCCGTGCCATCAATAGACACGACTTAACTCGAATTTTATCCGCTCATCAAGTTATTCATTTCCAACATTGGCATCAATGTCGCCATTACGATGAAAAGAACGAGACCAGCCATCAGTGCAATTAACACTGGAGTGAAAATCCCCAAAGCGATATTCACTGTAGATTCAAAGTTTTGGTCTTGGTTGTCAGCCGCACGGGTTAGCATGCTCTCTAGTTCACCACTCTGCTCACCACTAGAAATCATGTGCAGCATCATTGGTGGAAACAAGCGAGTTTGATCCAACGCTTTGCGCAGACTTGCACCTTCACGTACGTTGTCAGCCGCCACTAAGACCTGTTGTTTCACGTATCGGTTTGACATAACGTCCACCGCGACGCGCATACCTTCAAGAATAGGAATCGCACTTGAAGTACAAATCGATAACGTGCGCGCAAATCGAGACGTATTAAGACCTCGAGAGATTTTGCCTAGCAAAGGCAGACTGAGGATTTTTCTGTCCCATGCTAAACGGAAATTGGGTCTTTGCAGTGCGAGTTTCAAGCCATAGAAAAACACCACCAACACAACAAAGATGATTAAACCCCATTCTTGGACAAATTCACTGGCTGACAACAATACTTGCGTCGACTGTGGTAGCTCTTGCCCCATTTGAATGATTGGTTCGATGATTTTCGGCACCACAGAAGAAAGCAGTAACGACACGATACCCACCGCAAACACCACAAGCACCACAGGGTAAATCATGGCTTGAAGCAGTTTATTACGCATCTTCTGGCGGTTTTCTACGTATTCCGCTAATCGCTCCAGTACCGCATCTAAGTGGCCAGATTTTTCACCAGCAGCCACCATAGAACGGAATAGCTCATCAAACACATGTGGGTAATCACCCAAACTGTCTGCCAGCGGATAACCCTCCGTCACTTTTGAGCGCACTGCTGCGATCATCGAACGAATACGCGGCTTTTCAGCTTGCTCAGAAACAGCTTTTAAACACTCTTCCAATGGCATACCAGATTGTACAAGCGTTGATAGCTGACGCGTAATCAAGGCAAGTTCTGCGGTTTTGATACCACGTTTGAAGCCAACCGAACCACCTGAAGACTTAGCGGCTTTCGCTTTGGCTTCCATCACCTCAACAGGGATCATGCCCTGCTCTTTTAGGCGTTGGCGCACCTGACGGGCGTTATCCCCTTCAATAGTGCCTTTCTTTTGTTTGCCTTTCGCATCCAGCGCTTTGTATTCAAATGCTGCCATTACGCTTCCTTGGTCACTCGCATGACTTCTTCAAGAGAAGTGATACCACGGTGAACCTTACTTAAACCATCACTACGAATACTTGGTGTGTGTGCACGTACGGCTTTTTCAATTTCTTGCTCACCCGCTTCACTGTGGATCAGCTCTTGAACCTTCTCATCCACCATCAGCAGTTCATGAATACCAGTACGTCCACGGTAACCTTTCTGGTTACACACTTCACAACCTTTAGCACGATGCAAAGTCAATGATTCGTGTTCTTCTAAACCAAACAGCTTCTTCTGTTCTTTATCCGCTTCGTATGGTTCTTTACAGTCAGAACAAAGCGTACGAACTAGGCGCTGAGCTAGCACGCCCAATAGCGAAGAAGAAATCAGGAATGGTTCGATACCCATATCGCGTAGACGCGTGATTGCGCCAACTGCGGTATTGGTGTGTAGCGTTGACATTACTAAGTGACCAGTCAAAGACGCTTGTACGGCAATCTGTGCGGTTTCTAAGTCACGGATCTCACCGACCATCACGACGTCTGGGTCTTGACGAAGAATCGCACGCAAACCACGCGCAAAAGTCATGTCGACCTTCGGGTTCACTTGCGTTTGACCGATGCCATCGATATCAAATTCAATCGGGTCTTCAACGGTAAGAATGTTGCGCTCGTTGCTGTTGATCTCTTGTAAGCCAGCATACAAGGTGGTCGACTTACCCGAACCTGTCGGACCGGTCACCAATATGATGCCATGAGGACGACCAATCAAATGACGGAAGTTATCATGCACAGACGGCGTCATACCCAAACTATGCAAATCAAGACGAGTCGCGTTCTTATCCAACAGACGCATTACGACACGTTCACCATGTGATGAAGGCATGGTCGATACACGCACGTCTACTGCACGACCACCAATACGCAGCGAAATACGGCCATCTTGAGGTACGCGTTTTTCTGCAATATCAAGCTTCGCCATTACCTTCACACGAGAAACCAGCAAAGGAGCGAGCTTACGGCTTGGGGTTAAGACTTCACGCAATACACCATCAACACGGAAACGAATCGAAAGGGTTTTCTCAAACGTCTCGATATGGATATCCGACGCCCCTTCTTTGATCGCTTCACCAAGCATGGCGTTAATCAACTTGATGATTGGTGCATCATCTTCAGACTCCAACAAGTCTTCATCGTGCGGCAATTCTTCCGCTAAAGAGAAGAAGTCATCACTGTCTGCACCAATGTCTTCCATCAACTGACGAGCTTCAGAAGAGTCTCGCTGATAAGCTTCAGTGAGCTTTTTGTCGAACGCTTCTTTATCCATCGCTTGAGGGATGAAGTTTTGTTTTAGAACTCGGCGTACTTCAACGAGAGCCGCAGGATTGAGCGGCTCTACGTAATACAGAATTGGAGGGCGCTCAGGGTGCTCCGTCTCCAATACCAGTTTAAAGCGGTTGGCAAAACTGAATGGCAGACGGCGCATACTTGGCGCAGTGTCTAACATATCAACCATTATTCTTTACCATCTGATCGATGAAGGCTTGGATTTCAGCAGGGTGCTTACGTTCCTGACCAAATTCAGGCATCACTGGAATGTTTGAATCATCCATCAGTTTCAAACCTTCTTGTGCTTTGTATAGCTGCTCAGCACGGATGAAGTTGTACTTACGCTGCGTAATACCATCAGCCGTCATACCATCACGGATAATGGTCGGCTTGATGAACACCATCAAGTTACGCTTCTCAGTTTGTGTGCTGGTTGATTTAAACAGATGACCAAGCACTGGAATATCGCCCAGCAGTGGCACTTTAGATTCACTTTCAAGCGCACGCTCATCAACTAGACCACCAAGAACCAGCATTTGACCGTCTTGAATCATTACTGAAGTGTTCAATTGGCGCTTAGCAAAACGCACGTCAACAGCACCATTTGCACCTAGCACGTTAGAAACTTCTTGTTCAATGTTCAGTTGAACAGAGTCACCTTCGTTGATCTGAGGAACCACTTTCAGTTTGATACCCACTTCCTTACGATCGACCGTTTGGAATGGATTGTCATTGTTTGAACCAGCAGTAGAACCAGTAATTACTGGCACTTCCTCACCAACAATGAATGACGCTTCACCGTTATCCATTACAGTAATGCTTGGAGAGGACAGAATGTTTGAGTTTGAATCCGATGACACTGCCGTAATCAGTGCAGTCCAGTCACCCATCATGATGCTCATTGCTGCACCGTTAACACCACCAAGAGCGGATGCTAGGGTCGAATAGTCACCTTTCACTGTCGTTTCTTCGTAGTACTTAATCGCACCAGTATCTGAGTCACGAATCGGTTTCTTTTCAGTCGTATCTTTCGCTTCTTCCAAACCAACCATCACCTGACCAATCGGTGCACCAGTGTTGCCGTATTGGATAACCGCACCCGTTTCCAACGAGCCCCATTGAACGCCAAGGTTAATACCATCACCTTCCGACATTTCAACGATTAGCGCTTCAATCAATACTTGCGCACGACGGATATCCAACTGAGAAATCACGTCCTGCAGTGCCATCATGATATCTGGCGGAGCCGTCAGTACGAGCGAGTTAGTAGCCTCATGAGCTGCAATCACCACTTCACCACGTTTTGCAGAAGATGAACCACCTTTTTGACCCGCTTGTTTCTCAGCCTGTAGGTTATCAGAAACACCTTTTAGTACATCAACTAGGTCTTCTGCTTTAGCGTACTTGAGGTACACCACGCGGTTGTTACCTTTAGTCGCCATTTCGACATCAAGTTGACGAATCAAACGCTTCAGACGAGCACGTACTTTTGGGTCACCAGAAATCAGGATTGAGTTGGTACGCTCATCCGCTACGATTTTTGGTTCTAGGAATTCAGGTGTGCTTTTTTGGTTCGTCGTTTTGTTCAGGGCATCAACGATACGAACCATTTCAGAAGCAGATGCATTACGCAGCTCAACCACTTCGATCTCTTTGTCACCCGCTTGGTCAACACGCTTGATGATTTCAGCAAGGCGGTTAACCACCGCAGCACGACCTGTGATCAAAATGATGTTAGCAGGGTCATAGTGCACGACGTTACCCGCGCCCGCATTATCGATAAGTTGACGCAGTAGCGGCGATAATTCACGAACCGATACGTTACGCACCGCTACCACACGTGTAATCACGCTGTCGCCTTGCGCACTGTCATCGCCCAAAACTGGAATCGCAGAGGTTTTTGAATCTTTCGCCTTGATGACTTTTAGTACGCCGTTGTCCATTTCCACAACAGCATAGCCATACACCTCAAGAACGTTAAGGAAGAAGCTATAGTATTGCTTTTCGTTAAGAACGTCGTAGCTGCGTACGTCGATTTTTCCGCGTACCGATGGGTCAACGATGATGGTCTTCTCTAGGTTACGACCAACAATGTTGATGAATTCTTGAATGTCTGTGCCTTTGAAGCTAGCACTAAACTCGTTCGCCATCGCACCCGGTGCGCAGAGTAGTGTACCCGCTAGTAACCAAGCACTTTTGCTAAACCAATGTTTCACGTATGTCTCCCTGAACTTACGCTGGTTGCCTAAGTATTACAATTGGATATAGATGTCGTACTGTTGGCCATCACGCTCAACAGTCAAATTCAATTCTTGCGGATCGTTCATCACTTGCATCAGTTCTACTGAAGATGATGGATCACTTAAATCGATCCCGTTTAATTGCACCGCAATATCACCAGCTTTTAGACCGACATCATTAAACAGTGCCGCATCACGTCCTGGTGAAACGCGATAGCCGACAATCCCTCCGTCTTTCTTAACCGGAGAAATGTTGATGTACTTGAATACGCTTTGCGGATCTTTAGCAATTTCCGCACGGATTTGATCAACCTTTTCACTCACCGCGGATGAGTTATTTGCTTTTTGAGCTTTGGGTTGATTAACCGGTCGACTTTCAGACAGTTTGCTGTACTCGATGCCTTGTAGCATCAAGGTTTCGTCTCGACCTTGGTTGTCAATGATCACGCGATCGACCAATACCGCTTTTAATTCTGCTCGTGTGCCGTCAATTTCTTCGCCAATACCATATGTCGCTTGCTTACCTCGATTGGCAATAACCGCCAAACTCGTTTTTGCGTTGCTGCTCGCAACTGCACCAACAAGTGTTAGGTTTAAGCGGGTTTTAGGCGCATCTTGCACGACAGGTTGTTCTATTACGACCGGCTTTTGCTCAGTGTACTTCCCGAACAAATTGGCATTTTGGAGGGCGTTAAAATCAATCGCGTCTTTTTTACTCGTTGACGCAACAGCACTTGCTGACGGCTTCCATTGAGCCACATCAGAAGTTTGAGGCATTGCTAGCCACACCACTTTGCCAAGTATCCAACCCGTCATTGCTATAAATAGACAAGTAAGAAGCACACTAAGTTTCGCTTGAATGGTGTGATTGTTGGACTTAATCTGAGCCAGTAGCGGGCTGCTTGCTAATCCTGCACTTAGCTCTAAACGCTTCACTGAATTGATTCCTTTATTCTTACGTCCGTCGACCTTAAGTATAAGTCAAAGAATGTCGACCCTATCTTGCTAAAATTGCAATAAAATTACTACTCAACAAAGAGCAGTGAACTATATCACAAGTTCCTTTTCATACCTTTTTCTTATGCCGTTTTTGCCAACTCCCTTGAAAAAAAACAGCCTTGGCACCATCTGTAGGTGAATAATCCACCAGTCACTGCGCCATTAATGCAGTGATTAGA
This sequence comes from Vibrio sp. Y29_XK_CS5, assembly GCF_024181835.1. Lineage (NCBI taxonomy): Bacteria > Pseudomonadati > Pseudomonadota > Gammaproteobacteria > Vibrionales > Vibrionaceae > Vibrio > Vibrio sp. Y29_XK_CS5. Next base: position 115,403 of record NZ_JAMZAM010000003.1, on the reverse strand, counting down.
TTGCACAGAGTTCTATGAGTTCCGTAAATGAAGCCGTAAGGCTAGATAAATGGCTGTGGGCTGCCAGATTCTATAAAACCCGCTCTATCGCTCGTAATATGGTCGATGGCGGTAAAGTCCACTATAATGGGCAACGAAGCAAACCAAGCAAAATCGTTGAATTGGGTGCTGAGATTCGCCTTCGTCAAGGTAACGAAGAGAAGACGGTGATCATCGAGAAAATCTCTGATCAACGCCGAGGCGCACCTATCGCTCAAACGCTATATCGCGAGACTGAATCAAGCATCAGCCAACGTGAAGAGCATGCGATGCAGCGCAAACTCAACGCCCACAACCCAAGTCCGGAACGCCGCCCAGATAAGAAGCAGCGCCGCGACATCATCAAGTTCAAACACCAATAAAAGCCGGAATTACCGACGAGGAAAGCACTCCATGGCAAATAATGTTTTAAACCGCTACCTATTCGAAGATCTTTCAGTACGTGGCGAGTTGGTTCAATTGGATGAAGCATACCAACGTATTATCTCCAGCAAGGAATATCCGGCAGCACTGCAAAAACTGTTGGGTGAGCTACTCGTTTCAACCACTCTTTTAACTGCAACTTTGAAGTTCGAAGGCTCAATCACTATCCAACTACAAGGTGATGGTCCTGTATCACTAGCTGTCATTAACGGCGACCACGATCAGAAGATCCGCGGCGTTGCACGTTGGGAAGGCGACATTGCTGAAGACGCAAGCCTGCACGACATGATGGGTAAAGGCTACCTGGTGATCACCATCGAACCTAAAAAAGGCGAACGCTACCAAGGCGTGGTTGGTCTAGAAGGTGAAACGCTAGCTGACGTTATCGAAGGTTACTTCGCAAACTCAGAACAGCTAAAAACACGTCTTTGGATCCGCACTGGTGAACATGAAGGCAAAAAGCACGCAGCAGGTATGATGATTCAGGTAATGCCAGATGGTACAGGTACACCTGAAGACTTTGAGCACCTAGAGCAACTGACTGCGACAGTGAAAAACGAAGAGCTGTTCACACTACCTGCAAATGAACTGCTTTACCGTCTATACAACCAAGATTCTGTTCGCCTATACGAACCGCAACCGGTGGAATTCCACTGTGGTTGTTCTCGTGAGCGTAGCGGTGCAGCGATCATTACTGTTGATAAAACTGAAATTTATGACATTTTAGCTGAAGAAGGATCAATTTCTTTACATTGTGATTACTGCGGCACGTCATACACGTTCAACGAACCTGAAATTACCGAACTGTATACGCAGGCAACTTCAGACAATAAAACAGTGCATTAATTTTCATAGCTTAACAAGCATGTAATTTACCCTTCAAAAGGCCAGCGCAACGCTGGCCTTTTTGTGATCAAACCCTCGTATAACTTGGCTTTCCACGTAATAAAGCAACCGCTTAATTTTAAATAATTAATAATTCTTTTGCCCTAGCGCAAAGGTTTGCGCCCACGATAAACTATTCGCACCAATATGTGACGGGTTACCTAAAACCACATTGAAATCATGGATAATTTTTGAACTATATCCCTGTTTTCTCCCCGCCCCGTTGCTAGCATGGTGAGCAGATAAAAATTAAAACATTCTTACAAAATCCCTACAAAAATCCTTATAAGGAGCACCTATGACCGTTATGGAACATACAAAGGCTGCAACACTTGATCTAACCAAACACGGACTGCATAACGTTAAAGAGGTTGTTCGCAACCCAAGCTACGAAATGCTGTTTGAGGAAGAGACCCGTGCTGACCTAACAGGTTATGAACGTGGTGTGGTTACAGAACTCGGCGCGGTTGCCGTAGACACTGGTATCTTTACTGGTCGCTCACCAAAAGATAAGTACATTGTTAAAGATGCAACGACAGAAGAGCACATGTGGTGGACTTCTGACGCAGTGAAAAACGACAACAAACCAATCAACAAAGAAGTATGGGACGACCTAAAAGAGCTAGTGACCAACCAGCTTTCAGGTAAGCGTCTATTTGTGATTGACGGTTATTGTGGTGCAAACCCAGACACTCGTTTGAGCATTCGAGTGATCACAGAAGTTGCATGGCAAGCACACTTCGTGAAAAACATGTTCATCCGTCCAACAGAAGAAGAGTTGGCAACGTTTGAACCTGATTTCGTCGTAATGAACGGCGCGAAATGCACGAACGAGAAGTGGGAAGAGCACGGTTTGAACTCTGAAAACTTCACCGTATTCAACCTAACAGAGCGCACTCAGTTGATCGGCGGTACTTGGTACGGCGGCGAAATGAAGAAAGGTATGTTCGCCATGATGAACTACTTCCTTCCGCTGAAAGACATCGCATCAATGCACTGTAGTGCAAATATGGGTGAAGAAGGCGATGTAGCAATCTTCTTCGGTCTGTCTGGCACAGGTAAAACAACCCTATCTACTGATCCTAAACGTGCACTAATTGGTGATGACGAGCATGGTTGGGATGACGACGGCGTATTCAACTTCGAAGGCGGCTGTTACGCGAAGACCATTAAGCTATCTAAAGAAGCTGAGCCTGATATCTACAATGCTATCCGCCGTGATGCACTATTAGAGAACGTAACGGTTCGTAGCGATGGTTCTATCGACTTTGATGATGGTTCTAAGACTGAAAACACTCGTGTGTCTTACCCACTGCATCACATCGACAATATCGTTAAACCAGTATCGAAAGGCGGTCACGCAAACAAAGTGATCTTCCTATCGGCTGATGCGTTCGGCGTACTTCCTCCTGTGTCTAAACTGACACCTGAGCAAACGAAGTACCACTTCCTATCTGGCTTCACCGCTAAGCTGGCTGGTACTGAGCGTGGCATCACGGAGCCGACGCCAACCTTCTCGGCATGTTTCGGTGCGGCATTCCTAACTCTACACCCAACTAAGTACGCAGAAGTGCTAGTGAAACGTATGGAAGCAGCAGGTGCAGAAGCTTACCTAGTGAACACTGGTTGGAATGGCAGCGGCAAGCGTATCTCTATCCAAGATACACGCGGCATTATCGATGCAATCCTTGATGGCTCAATTGAGGATGCGAAGACTAAGCATATTCCTATCTTCAACCTAGAAGTGCCTACTTCACTTCCTGGCGTGGACCCAAGCATCCTTGACCCACGTGATACCTACGTTGACCCATTACAATGGGAAAGCAAAGCAAAAGACTTGGCAGAGCGCTTCATCAACAACTTTGATAAGTACACTGACAACGCAGAAGGTAAATCACTAGTGGCTGCAGGTCCTCAACTCGACTAGACCACTCGCTAACTCTTCGTGACTTAGCTACAAAAATAATCGTCAAGCCCCTCTTTTGAGGGGCTTTTTATTGAATCTGCCTCAAGATTGATACAAGCTTAAACCTATCTTAGTAAGTCGAGACTCTCACACTTACTTCATATTACTTACAGGTTTTGGCAGGGATGAAAACAGCAGTTCGAGTTCTACTTCTTATACTCATAGTGACGATTGCAATTCCGGTTGTCTTTGTGGGGATGCTGACCACCTCTTATTCTCGCCAAACATGGAATCTATTTTCTGATCTAGTCGACCTACCGCTGCATGCAGATAAGGTGCAATACGAATTTCCTTATCACCTCACCCTCAATGGAGTGGCGACAAAACAAAAAAACTTGCCTTTCATTGAGCAAGTCGATCTATGGCTGAACCCCGATGTTCGTCGTGGCGGAAATTGGATTGTCGACAGTCTGTTGATTGATGGTCTGAGCCTGCAACATGGCATGCCAACATTGCCGACGCTCAGCAATGTTTATTTCCATCAAATCGCGTTAAAGAACATCGATTACGCAGATGATGCATTCAGCATTAATGGCTTGAATGTACAGATCCAAAACCCAATTTGGTCGAGCGATGCTCAGCAAATACCTTATGGTGAGGTTCAACTTTCGGCTGATCAATTGTATTGGAATGGCGAAGCTTTCGATAAGTTGCTTATAGACTTGGATTACAAAGCCCAAGACAGCACGCTTTACGGCGCTTCATTTAACTGGCGTGGCAGTGAAGTCTCAGGACAAGGCGAACAGTACCCACAAGGCTGGTCACTGGTGAATGTGACCCTTGATAAGCTGAAAATCGATAACCTACAGTTGCAATCTTTACTCGCTAAACCATGGCAAGCGTTGCCAATTAATATCAACCATATCAACAGCCTCGATCTCCTGAATGCAGATATTGAGTACGGAGATTGGCATTGGCACAACCTTGAGTTATCAGTAGAAAACGCCTCTCTGCCACTGTCATTTTGGAAAACAACAGCACAGGTTTCTTTGCAAGCTGACAGCGTTAGTTTCCAAGACCAAACCGCAATTGAGCCTCGTTTGAACGCCCAACTCAAGCCGGAGTCAATCCAACTACAAGAGCTAAGCTTTGATTGGCAGCAAGGTAGTGTGCAGGTATCTGGTGAGTTCGAGCCACAACATTGGAAAATCAACAGCGCAACCATCAATGGATTGAAATGGGCTATCCAACCTGACGATAAGACCGACTGGTGGCAAATCGCCACAGAAAGGCTCCAGCAAGTCGATGTGAAGCAGTTAGAGATTGAACGCAGCCAAGTTATCCAGTTATCTAAACAACCTTACTGGCAGCTTTCTGGCTTGAATTTGGAAGGTGACCAGCTCGAAGTAAAATACCGCAATGGTCACTGGGGAATTTGGAACGGTAAGCTTGATGCTAGCGTAGTAAACGCAAGTTACGATCAAGTAATCACATCACACGCAGCCATTTCTACACAGAGTGACAATGGCTTGTGGCAACTGACACGTTTGTTTGCACCGTTAGAGCAAGGCTATATCGAAGGCTTAGGGCAAATCGATCTCAGCACCACCAGCCAACCTTGGGCGTTGAGCCTCAACGCCGATGGGATTCCCTTGCAATTGCTTCACCCCTATTTGCCAACGGTGCTCGCGGTCAATGGCTTCTCAGATCTAAGTCTCGACTTAAAAGGCTTAGCCGGCGATCAAAACATGCTTGCTTACAGCTTATCGGGCGAAGTGGAAGCCAACTTACGTGATACCACCTTAAAGTCACAAGCGGATGCTTCACTCACAGCGATCACTTTGAGCCCTTTGCGTTTGGCAGCTCAACGTGGTGCTGTTGAGCTTCAACCGGTGACCATTTCAGGCGAAGCCATCTCGGGCAATCTGTCTGGTGAGTTTGATATGGCGAACAACCCGTTAAGTGGCGTGATTTACCAACTCCAAGAAGCGTGTGGTTCAATCCAAGGTGATGTGCTAAGTGGCGAAGTCAAAACAAATGAATGCACAAATACATCAAAACAGACTGAATCAGTAAAACCAGCAGAATCAGAACAGAGCTCGTCAAAAACAACAAGCCGCACCAGTATTGATCCCATCAACTTAGAACAATATGAGGAAGAGTTAAGTGAGGTTGTAGAGGAAGAACAAGAATCAGCCGTAGCGCCGCATTCAGAAGAGCAACTTATCTCAGAACAAAAAGACGTAACTAAAGATTCAAGCCTTGAAGCGCAGACCTCAGAAGAAAAGGTCTCCGAAGAACGTGCCAATCTAGCAACAGATAAAACCAAGACAGAACTAGGCGCATCAGAAAACCAAGATGCGCCACAAGAAACACCAGCGCCTAATAATCTAACAGCTGAGTAGCTTAGAGTAATTTGGCAGCAGCATGTATGTGCCTACAAAATCCACGGCAGGCACATCTCCACTGTAAATCACTACGTGGATAACGATACGCGCTTTACGACCTGAAGCAAGTCTATCCAAGTCACCACTGATACCATCTAACGACGTGCTCGCGACTGGGTTCTCTTCAACAGGATGGCGATAACGAATCGAGCTATCCGCCAACACAATATCACCGTGCAAACCGCGCTCTTTCATCAACAGCCACGTCATGCCCCAGCCAGTTAGCGTTGCTAGGGTAAACGCAGAACCGGCAAACATGGTGTTGTGCGGGTTCAGGTTTGGATTGAGCTGCGCACTGCATTCAAACTGATAGCCAGTGTACTGGTTAATTTTGATCCCCATTTTGTCTGCAATCGGGATCTGCGCTTCCCAACGCTGTTGCAGCTCGGTACACCAATCAGGACGACGTAGCACATCCGCCATTGGGTCAAGCTGTTTAACCATTTGTTGGTGACGCACGGGACCACGTTCATCGGTCAGCTCACCGCGACGCTCAAAACCATTCTTCTCATAGAAGGCAATCGCATCTTCACGGGCATTACACACCAGACGCTTCGCCCCTTCTTGTCGAGCTAACGACTCAAGCGCCACCAGCACTAATGAGCCCATGCCTTTACTGCGACGGTTGTTCTTCACCGCCATATAGCGGATCTGACCATCGTTATCTGGGGTAATGTACAAACGACCAATCGCCATCGGACGACCACGACTGTCGGTAATCATGCGGTGATGGCTCATGCCATCGTACTCATCACGCTCGGAGCCTACAGGCATACGCCAAGGTTCGCGCAGCAACTGCCAACGAAATTGATAGTACTTGTTGAGCTGATTTTCTGTTTTTGGAGTTATGAGTTTGAACATATCAATCCTTTGAAAGTACAAATCAAATGAAAGCCTTAGGAGAAAATACCCAAGCAAATTCAATTTACTTGGGCTTAAAGCTTAGACCATGATGTTGTGGTTGCCAGATTAGACCTGTAGCCAAAAAGTCACTGGACCGTCATTAATTAATGACACTTTCATATCTGCCGCGAAGCGACCGCGTTGTGTTGGCAGTTCTTGCTCACACAAATCCGAGAAATAGTCATACAGACGTTCTGCATCCGCAGGGTGCGCGCCACGAGAAAAGCCTGCGCGAGTGCCTTTTTTGGTATCCGCTGGTAACGTAAATTGAGACACCACCAAAACCTTACCGTTCACTTGTTTGACGTTAAGGTTCATTTTGCCTTCATCGTCTTCAAACACACGATACGTGGTTACGCGCTCCATCAAACGTTTTGCTTTTGCTTCATCATCGTCCTTCTCTACACCAAGTAGGACAAGTAGACCTTGGTCGATTTCACCGACAACTTCACCGTCTACACGAACGGCGGCTTCACTGACTCGTTGAATTAGCGCTATCACGACTCTCGCTTCCTTCATCTGTTAATTGCAATTCAGCGGTCGAGTGTATCATTTCTAGGTCGTCACTCCAGTGCTCTCTTTCCCCCAGAGCAGCAGTCACTTCCGCGCCAATCAATACGATCAGCCAGCACAGATACACCCACACAAACAGGATCGGAATCGCGGCGAGCGCACCGTAAATCAGCTGATATGACGGGAATTGAGTAATGTAGAAAGCAAAGCCTTTCTTACTCAGTTCAAACAGCACAGCGGCAATGGCGGCACCAACCGCACCATGGGATAGGTAAACCTTTTTGTTTGGCACTAAGAAGTACAACCCCATGAACGCAAAGAAGGACAACAGTAAAGGTAACCAACGTAAAAACAGGTTGTAAGCGCCCGATAAGGTTTCGTTTTCAATCAGCTTTAGCGATGTCACGTAGGAGGTTGCAGCAATACTTGCGCCGACTAGAATCGGACCAAGGGTCAACACCATCCAATACATGGAGAAAGAAAACACTGGACGACGTTTATCTTTCACTCGCCAAATGTAGTTTAAGTTCTTGTCGATATTCGAAATCAGCATCAAAGCGGCAACAAACAAGAACGCACCACCTACGGCGGTCATCTTGCCTGTGTTTGAGACAAACTCTTGCAACGCAACTCTGACTGCATCACCAGAAGCAGGGACAAAGTTATCAATGATGTAACCTTGCAAGATTTCGCCCACATTCTCAAATACCGGAAACTTCGACAATATCGACAGCAATACCGTCAACATCGGCACAATAGACAACAAAGTGATGTAAGCTAAATAGCCTGCATTAACGTTGACGCGATCGTGCGTCATACGCTTGAGCAAATATTTGAAAAACGCGACGCTCCCCGGCACGAGCTTGCTCAATCTCACCTTGTAACTCTCTGATAACTGGTTCATAGTTCATCCCATAAATTAGCGTCGAGGACATAAGAATGCCTTATTTATTAGCAATTGTACTATCAATTTTCACTTTGACAGGATGTCAGTCCGCATATTATTCAGCAATGGAACAAGTGGGTTACCACAAACGTGACATTATGGTTGATCGTGTGGAAGACGCCAAAGAATCGCAGCAAGACGCACAAGAAGAGTTCACCAGCGCGCTAGAAGCTCTTTCTGCGTTAACTAACTTTGACGGCGGTGAGCTGGAAAGCGTCTACAACAACATTAACGACAAATACGAAGACAGTGAAAAAGCGGCGCAAGATGTACGCGACCGGATTGCTGCAATTGAAGATGTGTCAGATGCTCTGTTTGATGAATGGCAAGGCGAGCTAGACCTATACACCAGTGCGAAACTGCGTCGCTCTAGCGAACAGAAGTTGCGTGAAACCAAAGCGTCTTACAAAACCATGCTTAACGCTATGAAGCGTGCAGAAGACAAAATGACGCCAGTATTGAATACGCTGCGTGACAACACGCTTTACCTCAAGCATAACTTGAACGCGAGCGCGATCGGCTCACTGAAAGGTGAATTCTCTAGCCTAGAGAAAGACATTCAATACGCAATCAAACAAATGAATGCCGCGATTGCTGAGTCAGATAAGTTCTTACAGCAGCTGAATCAAAAGTAATTCGATAAAGCCTCCTCCTCGTGAGGAGGTTTTTCTATCTAACGACCAAACTATCCCTCGCTCCGTCAGTTACCGGCATACCTACCAAGCTCTATCTTTACTCCCGACCTTCTACCTCAGCAACTAAGCCCATTACTTGTCGAACAAACACCCCCCGTTCAGCTACGCTTCCCCATAGCACTTCAACCACTTCATACCCCAGTTCAGTATAGGTATCGACTAAGGTTTGATGGATTTGTAGCGCCTCTTTAAAACTGTGTGGACGCACATCATCTTGAACATAAATAGAGGCTTCAGGTCGACATGTAAGCACCTTACTCTGGTACCCAGCACTCTCAATCAAGAAGGCTTGTAACGGGACAGCCGCCCACTTTTAAATACGCCACGATGTCTGGGATAGCACGGTCAACAAAAGCGACCGGATGATTCAGCGCTTCTCGCTTTTGCTTGCCCATTAACTCAAGGCATAAGTTGGCAAACTCAGGTAAATTCGTCCAAGGCAAAATACCATTGTCCAATTGGCTTTGCTGCTCAATCAAGGTACGTGAACCTTCAGCAAAGGTGGTGTACCCCAGCTCGCCTAACGCATTCAACAAGGTGGTTTTACCTGCACCCGGACCACCAGTGATAACAATTGGCGTCATCGTCTTATTCCTTCAGATACAAAAAGCCCCGAGCATAACTCGGGGCTTATTCTTAATCGAATCCGTTACAGCAAATTATTTTGCTGAACGTGAAGCACGTTTACGATCGCTTTCCGTTAGGAATTTCTTACGGATACGGATGCTTTCAGGTGTTACTTCTACTAGTTCGTCATCATCGATGAACTCTAGTGCTTGCTCAAGAGTCATCTTGATTGGTGGAGTAAGAACCTGTGCGTCATCTGTACCAGATGCACGAACGTTGGTTAGCTGCTTACCTTTCAGTGCGTTTACTGTTAGGTCATTGTCGCGGCTGTGAATACCGATAACCATGCCTTCGTAAACTTCAACACCGTGACCGATAAATAGACGACCACGTTCTTGAAGGTTGAATAGTGCGTTAGTTAGCGCTTTACCCATTGCGTTAGCAATTAGTACACCGTTTACACGTTGACCGATGTTACCGCCTTTGTGTGGCGCGTAGCGATCAAACGTATGGTATAGAAGACCAGAACCAGAAGTCAGCGTCATGAACTCAGTTTGGAAGCCGATCAGACCACGAGATGGCATTTCGAAGTCCATACGTACACGACCTTTACCATCTGGAGACATGTCTTTCAGCTCACCTTTACGTAGGCCGATGTTCTCCATGATGCCGCCTTGGTGCTCTTCCATAACGTCGATAGTTACCGTTTCGAACGGTTCCAATAGCTGACCATCTTCTTCTTTGATGATTACTTCTGGACGAGATACAGCAAGCTCGAAGCCTTCACGACGCATGTTTTCGATCAGGATAGATAGGTGAAGCTCACCACGACCTGATACGCGGAATTTGTCTGGATCGTCTGTTTGCTCTACACGCAATGCAACGTTGTGTACCAATTCCTTCTCTAGACGCTCAAGGATGTTACGTGAAGTAACGAACTTACCTTCTTTACCCGCGAATGGAGACGTGTTTACTTGGAATGTCATTGTTACTGTTGGTTCATCAACAGACAGCGGCGGTAGTGCTTCTACTGCGTTTTGCGCACAGATAGTGTCAGAGATTTTTAGCTCGCCAAGACCTGTGATTGCAATGATATCACCAGCGTTAGCTTGCTCAACTTCGTGACGTTCTAGTCCAAGGTAGCCCATTACTGTACCCACTTTACCGTTGCGAGTTTTACCGTCAGCACCGATAACTGTTACTTGTTGGTTTGCTTTCACGCTACCACGAGTTACACGAGCAACACCGATAACACCAACGTAAGAGCTGTAGTCTAGCTGAGAAACTTGCATCTGTAGTGGACCGTCTAGGTCAACTTCTGGAGCCGCTACTTCTTCAACGATAGTTTCGAATAGAGGTTCCATGTTTTCGCCAGTTTCGCCTTCTTCTAGAGAAGCCCAACCGTTAAGTGCTGACGCGTAAACAACTTTAAAGTCTAGCTGTTCGTCAGTTGCACCTAGGTTGTCGAATAGGTCGAAGACTTGGTCCATAACCCAATCAGGACGTGCACCAGGACGGTCAATCTTGTTGATTACAACGATTGGTTTAAGACCGTGAGCAAATGCTTTTTGAGTTACGAAGCGAGTTTGCGGCATTGGACCGTCAACAGCGTCAACGATAAGTAGAACTGAGTCTACCATCGACATGATACGTTCTACTTCGCCACCGAAGTCCGCGTGTCCCGGAGTATCTACGATGTTGATGCGGTAGTCATTCCAGTTAATTGCTGTGTTCTTAGCAAGAATGGTAATGCCACGCTCTTTTTCAATGTCGTTCGAGTCCATGACTCGCTCTTCAGCTTCACCGCGAGACTCAAGCGTGCCTGATTGTTGTAGCAGCTTGTCAACCAACGTTGTTTTACCGTGGTCAACGTGCGCGATAATCGCGATATTTCTTAATTTATCAATCTGTGGAGTAGCCATGGATATTGATTCACTTAGATAGATGAAATGCCCTCATGCTGAGAACGGGTGCTCTCTGACGACATTTACTGATTAAAAAAACGGCCATAATGTACCAGATTCTAGCAAAAAGCATAGAGATATGTGATCTACTCCCGAGCATTTCTGTCAAATTTACGCTTAACACCCGCTTTAGAGCACCATGCGAATTGATTCAACGCAACTTTATTCCAATCGCGCATATTACAAATTGACTCTTGCTCAAAAACTGGGCTGAATAAGCAACGTAGTTGTCACATTGTGGTGCAATAATAAAATAATGCACCATAACGGTGCACCTACAGATCATTTTGGTGCAATCGTTTGCACCAAACTAGCGTATAAAAACGCAATCCATTGAAATTAATGGAATAATTTTTTTGGCACGGTTTTGGCTTTAGAGAAACCAGCATCGATTAATAAAATGTCAAACAGATTAATCAATGCTGGATTTAATTAATGTTTCATAAATCGAGCTTTTACCGCTTTATTAACACTGGAGGTTATCCAAGATGTCAGTAGAAAACGTTTTATCACTGATCCAAGAAAACGAAGTTAAGTTTGTTGACCTACGCTTCACTGATACAAAAGGTAAAGAGCAGCACATCTCTATCCCTGCTCACCAAATCGACGCAGACTTCTTCGAAGAAGGTAAAATGTTCGATGGTTCATCAGTTGCTGGCTGGAAAGGCATTAACGAATCAGACATGGTTATGATGCCAGACGCATCTTCTGCAGTGCTTGACCCATTCACTGAAGATGCAACGCTAAACATCCGTTGTGACATCCTTGAGCCTGCAACAATGCAAGGCTACGACCGCGACCCACGCTCTATCGCTAAGCGCGCAGAAGACTTCATGCGCTCTACTGGTATTGCAGACACCGTTCTTATCGGTCCTGAGCCAGAGTTCTTCCTATTCGACGACGTTAAGTTCGCAACTGACATGTCTGGTTCTTTCTTCAAGATTGATGACGTAGAAGCAGCATGGAACACAGGTTCTGATTACGAAGAAGGTAACAAAGGTCACCGTCCAGGCGTTAAAGGTGGTTACTTCCCAGTAGCTCCAGTAGATTCATCTCAAGACATCCGTTCTGCAATGTGTCTAGTAATGGAAGAAATGGGTCTAGTTGTAGAAGCGCACCACCACGAAGTAGCAACTGCGGGTCAAAACGAAATCGCAACTCGCTTCAACACGCTAACAACGAAAGCTGACGAAATTCAAATCTACAAGTACGTTGTACACAACGTTGCTCACGCATTTGGTAAGACGGCGACATTCATGCCTAAACCACTAGTTGGCGACAACGGTAGCGGCATGCACGTTCACCAATCTCTAGCAAAAGATGGCGTAAACCTATTTGCTGGTGACAAGTACGGCGGCCTATCTGAAACTGCACTTTACTACATCGGTGGTATCATCAAGCACGCTCGCGCAATCAACGCATTTGCGAACCCATCAACTAACTCGTACAAGCGTCTTGTACCAGGCTTCGAAGCACCAGTAATGCTAGCTTACTCAGCGCGTAACCGTTCTGCTTCTATCCGTATCCCAGTGGTACCAAGCCCTAAAGCGCGTCGTATCGAAGTTCGTTTCGGTGACCCAGCGGCTAACCCATACCTATGTTTCGCAGCAATGCTAATGGCTGGTCTTGACGGTATTAAGAACAAGATCCACCCAGGTGAAGCGATGGATAAAGACCTTTACGACCTACCGGCTGAAGAAGCAGCAGAAATCCCAACTGTTGCATACTCACTAAAAGATGCACTAGAAGAACTAGATGCAGACCGTGAGTTCCTAACTGCAGGTGGTGTATTCTCTGACGACTTCATCGATTCTTACATCGGTCTTAAGTCTCAAGACGTAGAGAAAGTAAACATGACAACTCACCCACTTGAGTTCGAACTTTACTACTCTGTATAAGGTTTCAGCTGTGTAAAATGTAAACGCAGTTACAAAATATTAGGCTCGCCTCGCAGGCGGGCCTTTTTTGTATTCGCTCACTCTATTTGGGCGTTTAACATGGAGGGATAACTAAAATACGCTCAGACTCTTTTGCTTGATAAGTCAAAGAGCTAAGCACCTAAACGTGAAATCATCTATCAAAAGAAGGTGAGCAATGAAAGTTCAGCTTTTACCATCACTATGCGCCCTCAGTAGTGTACTGATTGCAACGACAGCCTTAGCTCAAGTCGCGTACACTTGGGTGGATAAAGACGGTGTGGTGCACTTCAGTGACACACCAAACCAAGGCGCAAAGACCATCTCTCTGCCAAATCTTGAATCCAGCGCTCCAGCCCCTAAAGTGGAGAGCACCGAGTCTCTCGCTCCACAAGCAAATGCAGCTCAGGAGCCGACCACAGAGAAAAAAACTAAAACGGATAAACCGTTACCCCTTTCCCTCACTATGCTCACTCCACAACACGATGAAACCATTCGCAGTAACTCTGGTGTCATCAATATTCAGCTCGAAGCAAACCGCAAATTAGGCATCGGCGAACAACTGCAACTCATCCTTGATGGTAAGCCTTATGGAGCCCCTCAAAGCCGCTTAACTTGGCAGTTAAACAATATCGACCGTGGCACACACACCCTTGCGGTAAAAGCCAAAAGAAGCGGCAAGCTTATTGCATCTACTAGCCCTATAACGGTGCATTTACATAGAGCGAGTATCAAGCCGACCATTAAAGGGGCAAAGTAGAATATTAAGTGAAAAAAACCGCACTCTGATGGCGCTTTTCACTTTTTCTTCTTAGATTTATTCGCCATACTTACGTTCTATTGCACCAATATAGTGCAACGCACAATCACAACGCAAACAAGGACGTAATGTGGATACCAGTCTCTCCAGTGCCATTCTCAATAATATGGTGACAGCTACGCTGATTCTTGATGATGGGTTAGCGGTACGTTACGCCAATCCCGCGGCTGAGTTGTTGTTCTCACAAAGTGCTAAACGCATTGTTGAACAGTCGTTATCTCAGTTAATTCAGCATGCGTCACTGGATCTCGCCCTGCTCACTCAACCATTGCAGAGCGGACAAAGCATCACTGACAGTGACGTCACTTTTGTCATCGATGGGCGTCCTTTGATGCTCGAAGTCACCGTCAGTCCTATTACATGGCAAAAACAGCTGATGTTGTTGGTTGAGATGCGCAAAATTGATCAGCAACGCCGCCTCACTCAAGAGCTCAATCAACACGCTCAACAACAAGCGGCGAAACTGTTAGTACGCGGTTTGGCGCATGAAATTAAAAACCCACTCGGCGGTTTACGCGGCGCAGCACAACTATTGGAAAAAATGCTGCCCGACCCTTCCTTGACGGAATACACACACATCATCATTGAACAAGCCGACCGATTGAGAGCCTTGGTTGATCGTCTTCTTGGACCGCAAAAGCCGGGTAAGAAAGCACAAGAAAACCTGCACCAAGTGTTGGAGAAGGTACGTCAATTAGTCGAATTGGAGTCACAGCATTCGATCGCCATCGAACGAGACTACGATCCGAGCTTGCCAGAGATTTTGATGGACGCGGACCAAATCGAGCAGGCAATGCTCAACATCGTCAGCAATGCGGCACAGATTCTGTCCCACCAAGAACACGGTAAAATCACCATACGCACCAGAACGGTGCATCAAGCCAACATTCATGGTCAACGTTGCAAACTCGCGGCTCGCGTTGAAATCACTGATAACGGACCGGGAATTCCACCCGAACTGCAAGACACGCTTTTCTACCCCATGGTCAGCGGACGCGAAGGCGGAACCGGACTTGGGCTATCTATTTCACAAAATTTGATCGACCAGCATAACGGCAAGATTGATGTCGAGAGTTGGCCAGGTCACACCACTTTTACTATTTATTTGCCAATCTGACTTGGTTAATTGGCTTTGCTATTCGTCAGTTTTTAGGCTTTTGCTGCAAGGATTTATTACATGAGTAAAGGATATGTTTGGGTCGTCGATGACGACAGTTCGATTCGTTGGGTCATGGAGAAAACCCTCTCCTCAGCCGACATCAAATGCGAAACCTATGCGGATGGGGAAAGCGTTTTAATGGCGCTAGAACGTGAAGTACCAGACGTTTTAGTTTCTGACATTCGCATGCCGGGTATCGATGGCTTAGAGCTATTAAAACAAGTACAACGCGACTACCCAGATCTCCCCGTCATCATCATGACGGCGCATTCCGATTTAGATGCGGCAGTGAACGCCTACCAAAAAGGCGCTTTTGAATACTTGCCCAAACCGTTTGATATCGACGAAACGCTCACATTGGTAGAGCGCGCCATCGCTCACAGCCAAGAGAACAAGCGCGAGCAACTTCTACCGGACGATATCCCTACTGATACACCTGAAATCATTGGTGAAGCACCAGCAATGCAAGAAGTATTTCGTGCTATCGGTCGTTTATCGCGCTCTTCTATTTCTGTTCTGATCAACGGTGAGTCGGGTACCGGCAAAGAATTGGTTGCTCATGCCTTGCACCGCCACAGTCCGCGCGCCAACAAACCTTTTATTGCCCTCAATATGGCTGCGATCCCAAAAGACTTGATTGAATCGGAACTGTTTGGTCACGAGAAAGGCGCATTTACTGGTGCCAATAGCGTCCGTCAAGGTCGCTTTGAGCAAGCCAATGGTGGCACGCTGTTTTTGGATGAAATCGGTGACATGCCATTAGATATTCAGACCCGATTATTGCGCGTGTTGGCGGATGGTCAGTTTTATCGCGTTGGCGGGCACTCTCCAATCCGTGTCGACGTTCGTATTGTCGCAGCCACCCACCAAAACCTTGAAAAATTGGTCCATGAGGGTGATTTCCGCGAGGATTTATTCCATCGTTTGAACGTTATTCGCGTGCAAATCCCCGCACTGAGAGAACGTAAGCAAGACATTGAAAAACTCACCCAACACTTCCTCGTTCGAGCGGCTGATGAACTCGGTGTTGAAACCAAAACCCTGCATCCATCTTCGGTGGAAATTCTTAATCGCCTTGATTGGCCGGGTAACGTTCGCCAACTGGAAAACATCTGTCGCTGGTTAACCGTTATGGCCAGCGGAAGTGAGGTGCTACCTAGCGATTTGCCTGCCGAATTGCTGGAAGAAAAGAAAATCATCACTGAAACCACCAGCGGCAGTTGGCAAGAACAATTGGCGGATTGGGCACGCCATGCGCTAGAAGCTGGGGATAAAGAACTGCTTTCCTACGCTTTACCAGAATTTGAGCGCATCTTATTGGAAGCCGCATTAGAACATACTAAAGGTCATAAGCAAGATGCCGCTAAAGTATTAGGTTGGGGACGCAATACCCTAACCAGAAAATTGAAAGAACTGTACTGACCTTAATCGGCAACGAGTTTGACAAAAGGTTATCAAGCGCACACTTTTGCTCTCGCTTGATAACCTAAGTATCAGTACAATTATGGTACGACACCCCTTATATGGCTAGGCAATGTCAAACGCAACGACTCAAATTACACTACGCACCGCTGTACTCATCCCTTTTGTGATGATTTTTTTGCTGGCTATCAGTGTGATTGTCTACGTCCAGAAACAGAGCTATGAAGAGGTTGTTACCGACATCAGTGACAAACAGCTTTCTGTATTAACAGAGAGTGTTCACGATCATCTGAATGATTACCTGCGCAAGCCTTTCACTGCAGTGACTGCGCTTGGTCACAACGTTAGTTACCACAATCTTTATCGCCCGCACGACACCAAAGAAATCCAAGACTATCTGTTAAGTGCCTTTAAGGATTTGTATCATTCGATCCCACAGTTAGATGTCATTGCATTCGGTTCAGAATCTGGGGACTTTACAGGTTTTCGTCGTGAATCTGATGGCGCCTATACACTGATGCTTCAAGACCATCGAACCAATGGCAACTTAGTGATTTACGGTAGTGAAACCATCAGTGATGACATTCGCACCATCATCGAGCCTTACGATCCTCGCACTCGTCCTTGGTACCAACCCATCGCTCAAGACAACAAACCTCGTTGGTCGAGCATCTATGCTAATGCCGACGAACGTCAAGACATCACTCTGTCAGCGATGACGCCTATCTATGAAATGGGTGAGTTTGCTGGTGTGCTGGTAACCGATGTGCGCATCAATACGTTTAACTTATTTTTGCAAAAGCTTAAGCAAGATACGAATGCCTCGGTTTACATCATGGACCAAGAGCAACGCTTAGTGGCGCACTCTGGACAAGGTAGTGTGATTTCTTGGGGGACAAAGTTCTCAGATAAAGGTCAGCGCTTATTCGCTTCAGAAAGCGCAGATCCAGTCATTCAGATGAGCGCGGCTCGCGTCAGTGGCAAAAACCTAAGCTACAGCGATAAGCCTTATACTTTTGAGTTCGACTTCAACGGTCAGCGCACCTTTAGCCGAGTCACGCCATATCATGATGCTAACGGTTTAACCTGGTTTATTGGCACTTCGATCTCTGAGACAGAACTACTTGGCACCCTACCAAAGAACCAGCAAAGAAGCTGGATGGTGGGGATTTTCGTTAGCTTAGTTGGCATCGTCATTAGCATGCTTATCTTCAGCCGAGTTACTCGCCCCATCAATGCCACAGCGACAGCAGCCCAACACCTTGCGAAAGGCGATTGGGATAGCACTATGCCTCGTCCTGGTTATGTGTACGAGACGACTATTCTGGTGCAAGCGTTTAACGAGATGGCAAGCAATCTCAAAGCGTCCTTTAAAGCACTGCGTGAACAACTTGAGTTTGATTCTCTAACCCGCCTGTATAGCCGCCAAGGGCTAATAGAAGTGAGTGACAGCTTACCTCACTCAGGGCAAGGGAGTTTGTATCTTATTGGGATCAACAAATTTAGAGATATCAATGACAGTGTTGGTCATCACAACGGCGATAAGCTTCTGATACACATCGCTGAACGCCTTAAACAGCAACTGCAAGATGAAGCGACACTAGCGCGCATCGGTGGTGATGAGTTTGCCGTATTCATGCCCAACACAAACAGTGATAGCGACATCAGCTTAGTTGAGCGCCGTTTACACCAACTGTTGGCAGCACCATTTGTTCTTGATGGTGAAACGGTCGTCATTAAAGTTTCTATTGGCGTCGTACGCACTCAGCCCGATCAGACAATGTCTTTATGGCTGCGTAATGCCAGTATTGCGTTGAGTTACGCGAAACAAGATTCTCGCACCAGCGTCTGCCACTACAGCCCTGAAATGGCGAGCGCGTCTAAATTCCGAACTCAGATGATCGCTAAGATTCAAACAGGCATCGATAACCGTGAATTTGTGCCTTTCTACCAACCTATTATTGATCTTGCATCAGGCAACATTTGTGGCGCCGAAGCACTCGCACGCTGGCACAGTGATTCAGGAATGGTATCTCCGTTAGATTTCATCCCAATCGCCGAAGAAAGCGGCATGATCAAGACCATTGGTCAACAAATCTTATTCCAAGCGTGTAGTGATACTCGTAAAGCAATCGACAGTAGACGTTGGCCTGAAGACTTCCAATTACACGTTAATGTGTCGGTTCATCAGCTTTCAAGCCCTAACTTTGTTGAATCCGTCGCGAAAGTGCTGCGAACAACGGGTCTGCCTGCCACCAATGTGACGCTGGAGATCACCGAGTCGCGCATCATCGACAGCGCACCAACGACACTGGATAATTTGCTCAAACTGCGAGAAATGGGACTAGGTATTGCTATTGATGACTTCGGCACAGGTTACTCATCTCTGGCTTACTTACACGCATTACCGTTTACCTGCTTGAAGATAGATCGCACCTTTATTAATCGCCTCACTAAAGAGAACCTCGACAGCTCTGTTGTATCAGCGATCATCAACATCACCAAAGGCATGAAGACCAATGTAGTAGCAGAAGGCGTGGAAACGGCTGCGCAAGCACAACTGCTCAGTTCACTTGGCTGTAATCAGGTTCAGGGTTTCTACTACAGTCGCCCAATGCCGATGGAAGAATGGCCAACACATTTGGTTAACATGAAGTAGAAAACAGCTGAAATCGTTGATTTCCTAGTCATCCTCTACTGACAACTTGCCTAACTGTTATTTATACTTAACTGCAAATCTTCCCCATGTATTGTCATTGATAATGTTTGGGCTGAGTTCCTGTTCACAACAAACCCGGATCGCCATAATGATAACTAAGAATCTTCCCCTAACTGATTTGCACCGTCACCTTGACGGCAACATTCGTACTAAGACTATTCTTGAGCTTGGTCAGCAATTTGGTATTGCGCTACCTGCTTACGACATCGAATCACTAACACCACACGTTCAAATTGTTGAAGCTGAGCCATCTCTTGTTGCTTTCCTTTCTAAGCTTGATTGGGGCGTAGCAGTGTTGGGTGATCTAGATGCGTGTCGCCGCGTTGCTTACGAAAACGTTGAAGACGCACTAAACGCGCAAATTGATTACGCAGAACTGCGTTTCTCTCCATACTACATGGCGATGAAACACAAACTACCAGTCGCAGGCGTAGTAGAAGCAGTAGTTGATGGCGTGCAAGCGGGTATGCGTGATTTCGGTATCAAGGCAAACCTAATCGGTATCATGAGCCGTACTTTCGGTACTGATGCGTGTCAGCAAGAGCTTGATGCAATCCTTAGCCAAAAAGACCACATGGTTGCCGTTGACCTTGCTGGTGATGAGCTTGGTCAACCAGGTGACCGTTTTGTGTCTCACTTCAAACAAGTGCGCGACGCAGGTCTGAATGTAACGGTGCACGCAGGTGAAGCGGCTGGCGCAGAAAGCATGTGGCAAGCTATTCAAGAGCTTGGAGCGACACGTATCGGTCACGGTGTGAAAGCAATCCACGATCCTAAACTGATGGATTACCTTGCAGAAAACCGTATTGGTATTGAATCGTGCCTAACGTCAAACTTCCAAACTAGCACTGTTGAATCATTAGCAAACCACCCACTGAAACAGTTCCTAGATCACGGCGTACTTGCGTGTCTAAACACGGACGATCCAGCAGTGGAAGGTATTGAACTGCCTTACGAATACGAAGTGGCGGCACCAGCAGCAGGCCTAACTCAAGAACAGATTCGCCAAGCGCAAATCAACGGTCTAGACATCGCTTTCCTATCAGATGCAGAAAAAACTGAACTGAAAGAAAAAGTGAAAGATCGCGCTTAATTGCCGCAAAAACATAAAAAAATGCCAGCATTTGCTGGCATTTTTTATATCTAGAATCGGCTAAAGATTAGATAACGCGCGAGAATTGCTGCTGACGCGCTTTCGCTCTTAGGTATTTATCGAAGCTCATGCAGATGTTACGGATCAACAGACGACCACGAAGCGTAACGCGAATTTCACGGTCATCCACTTCCACTAACTCGTCATTAATGAAGGTTTGTAGTAGCTCTAGGTCTTCTTTGAAGTATTGCTCAAACTTAACGCCAAATTCAGACTCAATCGCCTTCTTATCCAGCTTAAAGTTACAGATAAGCTGTTTGATCACTTCACGACGTAGCAAATCATCCGCATCCAGTGATACACCTTTCCACAGCGCGTGGCGAGATTCATTCACTTGTGCGTAGTACTTTTTCAATTCTTTTTGGTTTTGTGCGTAGGCATCACCAATCATTGAAATTGCAGAAACACCAAAGCCTACCAAGTCACATTCACCTTGCGTCGTGTAACCTTGGAAGTTGCGGTGCAAGATGCCTTCACGTTGAGCAACAGCAAGCTCATCATCTGGCATAGCAAAGTGGTCCATACCGATGAACTGGTAACCAGCACCTGTTAGCGTAGCGATGGTGTCTTGCAGAATCGCCATCTTCTCTTCCGCTTTTGGCAAATCTTCGTCTTTAATCTTACGCTGCGCAGCAAACAGTTGTGGCATGTGCGCATAGTTAAACACAGACAAACGACCTGGCTGCATTTCTAACACTTGCTCTAGTGTCTTCGCAAAAGATGCCTTAGTTTGCTTCGGTAAACCATAAATCAAATCAAGGTTGGTTGAGCGGAAACCAAGTTCTTTTGCGCGAGCAACCATCGCAAAGATAAATGCTTCATCTTGCTCACGGTTCACGAGCTGTTGAACTTCTTTATTGAAATCCTGCACGCCAATGCTCAGACGGTTGAAGCCTTCACCACGCAAGTGATCCAGCATAGTGAGCTCGATTTCACGTGGGTCAACTTCAATACTGATTTCCGCATCCGCACTAAACGTAAACTCTTGGCGTAGCAAGTTCATCACACGCGTGATTTGCTTTTCAGATAGGAAAGTTGGTGTACCACCACCAAAGTGCAATTGAGTCACCTGGCGTTCACCCAATAGTGACGCGCGTTGACGAATCTCGTGCTCAAGTACATCCAAGTATTCGTCAGCCTTATGCGAATGGCGAGTAATGACTTTATTACAGCCACAGTAGTAGCAAAGCTTATGACAAAACGGAATGTGAACGTACAGAGATAGCGGACGATCTGGGTACTGAGTGCATGCCATATCGTAGTCCGAAATGGTAAACGCTTCATGAAACTCCAGTGCTGTCGGGTACGACGTGTAGCGCGGGCCAGAGTAGTTGTACTTATCCAATACCGCTTGATCCCAGACAATTTGCTGTTTCGATTCAGTGTGTTGATTCGACATGGTGGTACTTTCCGTTAAATGCTAGGGAGACGAAAGCCGTCGCCCGATATTCAGAAACCGTTATTTTGCCATACGACGATGACAACTACGGTAGTCGCTGTCGGCTTTTTAAGTATAAAACCAAAGAAGTGCTAGCGTGATCACGATACCCCCATTGGTTATAAGGAAACCATCGGGGGCACCAATTAGATCATCTGAATATTGATTTGGTTATTCAGTGGCTGAACGTCTTTTTGCAACACTTTGAGCTCTTCGATGATCGCGTCCGTTAAGCGCTGTTCAGCTTTGTGACGCGTCAGGTTCTGTTGCATACGTTCTTTTTTGGCAAGCTGCTGGCGATCTTCGCCGCGCGCCATATCTTTCACGGTATGGTACAACTCAGAAATCGCAGGGTATGTGGCATCAAAATCGATACGGTCTTCACCTTGGACATAATCCATGATGTTGTAAACACGAATACTGATTTCCGACAAGTCACATTGCCCTTGGATGCCCGCCTGACACAAGGTATGCACGTTCTCAAAAATGTTGGCGTTACGCTTATCGATCGCCAATTTTTGATGCTTCAGCTGCAATTCCTTTTGCTTTTTCAATTGAAGCAGAAGGTAACCTGCATAAGAAGCCAGCGCGATAATAATCACTGCACCCGCAATCGCTAATAAGGTTACGTTCATGGATTACTTATCCTTTGTAGTCGTCGAAGTTGATATCGTCGAAGTCTGCAAGTAGATCGTCGTCGTTACGAGACCCTTTTACTGCTGGCGCAGTAAAGTCTTCGTCGTCTTCTTCCGGCTCTAGTAGACCTAGTTGATCCATTAGCTTCTCGATGCGATCTAGCTTCTCGTCTACATATTTCTGTAAACCAGTACCTAGGTTCTCACCCGCTTCGATACGATCCAACAACACGTTCAATTGCGCATCGTTTTCTAGCATCTCTAGCTCTTGCTCAGCAGATAGACGACGCTCTTGTTTAGTTTGCTTCTTCGCTGGCTCAACAATCAGAGGAATCTTCTTCTTGCTGCCTAAGCGAGGATCGCGTTTTTGCGCTGCGGCTTGTTTCTTCTGCTCTTCCGCATCAGAGTTGCGGCTACCAGTCTTCAAGCCTTTACGCTTTTTCGCGCGCTTACGTAGACGACCTTCTACATCTGATTCTGTACGGTTACGAGTTACTACAAACTCAGGTGCGCCAGAGGCACCTGGCTTTCTTGATTTCTTTTTACGGCTCATTACTGGGTCTTCCTCAGTAAAATTACATCATTACCAATAAATTCGAGTTCGAGCTTATCCCGCTCTGCTAGGAACTGGAACGTATCACGGCTAAAGAACACCACATGCGTCGGATCGTTCTTATAGTGCCATGTCCGAAAGGCTTCTACATCGATGACCATTTTCGTCATCAGGCCTATCCAGCCACCTGGCTTAACTAAATTCAACCATTGCTTCCACACCATATCTGGGTGGTAGAGGTGTTCGATCACCTCTGTTGCTGTCATGAAATCGTACTGCTTTTCCAACACACAAGTATCTGGGTGATAGTAAAGATCGTACAACGCCATGTTGTGCCCCGCTTCTTCTAACATTAAGGAAAGCGTAGGGCCCGGACCACAACCAAAGTCGATTCCGTTCGATTGTGGTGAAATTCGCTCTGCGATTGGGTCAGCAATTCGTGCCAAAAAACGGCGATATCCCATATCTTCAGGATTGTTCTCATGCAGATCATAGTGAGCTTTTTCAGTTTCCGCATCCAAACGTTGGTCTGGATTGACGAATACCAAACTGCACTGCTCACATTGAAGATACTCGCGTTGCTTATCTTCAAAAAAGTGGTGAGTGCGCTGATTCTGGCATAAAGGACAGGTGTGCATGCTGACTTCCTCAAACAGGGATGCGAAACATACCAGAAAGTGGACTCAGATTGGAGTGTTACTGGATACTTTTTCAGCAGTTTTTGTTAAAAAAGTTTTTATCGGAATTGAGGGTATAAAAAAAGCGACAGTGAGACTGTCGCTTTCTGAATGCCACCAATAGTGGCGAAACTGTGTTGCACTCATTTGGTGCACCAAGAATCCTTTTGTTTTTCGAGCTTTCCTTGCCAAAAAGTGTTGTTCTTCATCTTCCTGATGAGTTTTGGCTATCCGTTTACTTCCTGTCTACTGAGCTACTTCCTGAGCTTGATCCGTTTCGCTGTCTTAACCGTTAGACTAGATGACCATCCATATCTGATAGGCTCCTTGCCTACCTAAGTCCCTTTTCCGACTACCAAACGTCCTTCGTTTGCGTCCTTGGAGACCTTATATCCATGGTCTAAATTCCTGTCATTCACTCCTTGTGAACAGCCTCTACTTTACGGACTGGATAAAAACCGACAAGTCATTGAAAAAAATTATTGATAGGTTTTTTGGGTCAAAAATAAATAGTTCAATCTATCAATAACTTAAAGAACAAGATGAGAAATAGTATCGAACAAGTATGGCAAATGTCTCACAAAGCACCGAGCTAACTATCACTTGTGAATGAAAATCCATATGTGATCAAGATCACTAACAAAAATGCCCCAGCAAAAAAGCTAGGGCATATTTGTATAACTGTGCTCGAACTATGTAGGGGTTTAGTGCAGACCGCCAACGTATTTCGACAGAACTTCGATGTCTTCGTCTGTCATTTTTTTCGCGATGTCACGCATCATGGCGTTCATATCGTTACCACGGTTACCATCACGGAACTTTTCTAGCTGAGCTTTGATGTAGTCAGAGTGCTGACCAGAAATTTTAGGGAAACCTGAAAGCTCAGTGCCGTTACCACGAGGGCCGTGACATGCGATACATGCGGTTAGACCGCGTTCTGCGTTACCAGCGGTGTAAAGTACTTTACCTTTGTCAACAACATCTTCTGGTGTTGAAC
Organism: Vibrio sp. Y29_XK_CS5; assembly: GCF_024181835.1. NCBI lineage: Bacteria > Pseudomonadati > Pseudomonadota > Gammaproteobacteria > Vibrionales > Vibrionaceae > Vibrio > Vibrio sp. Y29_XK_CS5. The sequence goes on along the minus strand of NZ_JAMZAM010000003.1, from coordinate 90,626 downwards.
TCTCTGAGATTGGTAGAGAGGCATAGTATGCAGATAGATCAGCGATGTCTTCATCGCTCAGTGGCATTGCCATACCACTCATCACAGGGTCGTAACGACCTTGCTTACCACCACTAGTCATACCTAGTTTTAGATCTTTTAACTGCTTCTCAAGATACTTAGCGTGTTGGCCTGCAAGTTTCGGGTACATTGCTATTGCACTGTTACCGTCCGCTCCGTGACAGGCGACACAAGTTTGTGATTTTGCTTTACCAGCTTCAATATTACCTTGGGCCCATACTGAGCAACTGGCTAAAAGACTCAAAATTAGCGCTAATTTCTTCATGACATTCCATTATAATTATCAAGCTTCCAGTACCACGGAATGTGAACATACCGCGTACACTCATGGTACAATAGGCGACCTTATGCCGAGCACGGTTATTTTACACAATTTCACAAAAAAGTAATCAATCGACTACACAAAGTCGAGATGGAGTTAACAGTGAGCGTAAAAATTCATTACCAAAACACGCATTTCATCACCAGCGCACCCGATATTCGTCACTTACCTGAGGACGAAGGTGTCGAAATTGCGTTTGCAGGACGCTCAAACGCTGGTAAATCGAGTGCACTTAACCGTCTTACTAACCAAAAAAGCTTAGCAAAGACATCAAAGACACCAGGTCGTACTCAATTGATCAACCTTTTCAAAGTGGAAGAAGGTTGTCACATTGTCGATTTGCCAGGATATGGCTTCGCTCAAGTACCGGTTGAGATGAAGAACAAATGGCAAAAATCATTAGGTGAATACCTACAGAAACGCGAGTGCCTAAAAGGCTTGGTGGTTCTGATGGACATCCGTCACCCAATGAAAGATCTCGACCAACAAATGATTTTCTGGGCGATCGACAGCCGCATCCCTGTTCAAGTTCTTCTGACTAAAGCAGACAAACTGAAAAGCGGTGCTCGCAAACAAACGCTACTGAAAATCCGCAAGCAAGTGGAAACATTTGGTGGTGACGTATCGGTTGATGTGTTCTCTTCACTGAAAGGTCTAGGTGTCGATCAGCTACGTGCCAAACTGGACACTTGGTTTGCACCAGCATTTGCACACTTGATTGAAGAAGACGAGCAAAACGCTCCAGAGAGCGGCGAAGAATAATTAACAAAATTTGTTAAATTTTTTCGACACAGCCCTGCCTTTTGGTGGGGCTTTTGTTTATCTGTCATCTAAAAACGTGAATTTCAGGCAATAAAAATCCCCACCTTCCTGGCAGGGATAACGGGAGAGAAAAATTGGTAATTATTGTTATGTGGCGAAGCATTACTGAACTGAGATTCGATTTCAATAGGTTAAAAAGCAATCTTATTTCCTGCTCACCGACAAATATCCCCACCTAAACCATCCAATAGTCTTAATATTCAGACAGTTAAGTTAAACGAAGTATCAAAAAGACGTAACTTAGTTTCTTTCAAGAAAAAATAATAGTGTGACTGGCGTAAATTTACAGCATGAATAACGCAATAAATTTGAAGGAAAAATCGAGATTTTGCAGTGACTTAGAAAGGTCAAAAAAGAAGGTTTTTGAGGGTTTAGCTTAACTTACTGATCAAAAAGAAAATTTTTCTTTCGCCCAATAAAAAACGCCCCAGTCAAAAACTGACTGGGGCGGCTGAATCAGCCTAATCCAATAACGTGAAACAAAAGGTCTGAAAGATAGAACATCTTACCTCTGTACCCTACGAGAGATAATGTACAACAATTGGTCAGATTTGCAAAGAACTTTTGTAGTTTTTTTTCATGAAAGTTTTATTAAGCAACATTAAATCTCAGATCTGATTTGCTTTTTTAATGACACAAAAAAGCCAGCGTTTGTGCGCTGGCTCATACTAAATGGGCTAAATTGGCTTAAAAATGACTAGTGTGCTTGATCCCAGTTGTCACCGTGACCTGCTTCTGCCACTAGAGGTACTTTCAGCTCTGCTGCAGATTCCATCAAATTCTGTACTTTACTTTCAATTTCGGACAAAGACGACTCTTCAACTTCAAATACCAGTTCATCGTGTACTTGCATCAGAAGTTTCACTCGACCGTTGCCTTCTTCTTGAATCCACTGATCAACTAACAACATCGCTTTCTTGATGATGTCCGCAGCGGTACCTTGCATCGGTGCATTGATCGCTGCACGTTCTGCCGCCTTACGACGCATGCCGTTACGAGATTGAATTTCAGGAAGGTGTAGACGGCGACCAAAGATGGTCTCGACGAAGCCTTGCTCTGAAGCCGCACTGCGCGTGTCTTCCATGTACTGCATCACGCCTGGATAGCGCTCGAAGTACTTGTCCATGTACGCTTGTGCTTCACCACGAGGAATACCCAGTTGCTTCGCCAAACCAAATGCACTCATGCCGTAGATTAGACCGAAGTTAACCGCTTTCGCACGGCGACGTTGCTCACTTGAAACGTCTTCAATAGAAACGCCCATGATTTCTGCTGCGGTTGCTGCGTGGATATCTTTGCCGTCACGGAACGCATCAAGCAGTGCTTGGTCACCTGATAGGTGCGCCATAATACGCAATTCAATCTGAGAATAGTCGACTGCCAGAATCTTGTAACCCGTAGGGGCAACGAATGCCTGACGAATACGACGACCTTCTTCATTACGAATTGGGATGTTCTGCAAGTTAGGATCGGTTGAAGATAGACGACCCGTTGCTGTCACCGCTTGGTGGTAAGAAGTATGCACACGACCCGTTGATGGGTTGATCATCTTCGGTAGTTTGTCGGTGTAAGTTGATTTTAGCTTCGCCAGACCACGGTATTCCAAAATCAGTTTTGGTAGTGGGTAATCCAGAGCCAGCTCTTGCAGCACTTCTTCATTGGTAGAAGGTGTGCCTGATGGCGTCTTCTTGATAACTGGTAGACCCATTTTTTCAAACAGAAGCGCTTGCAGTTGCTTCGGTGAGTTCATATTGAACTCTTGTTCTGCAATCTCGTACGCCTTTTGCTCAAGCTCGTCTAGACGTGCAGCAATTTCTACAGATTGCGCGCTAAGCTTCATGTCATCAATCAATACACCAGTACGCTCAATGCGAGACAGCACTGGCACGAGTGGCATTTCGATTTCTTCGTATACGGTTTTTAGCTTTTCATCTTGCTCGATGTTAGCAAACAAACGGTTATGTAGACGAAGTGTCACGTCCGCATCTTCTGCAGCATATGGTGAAGCTTCATCCAGATCGATTTGGTTGAAGGTTAGCTGGTTTTTACCTTTACCTGCGATTTGCTCGAATGAAATGCAGCTGTGCTGTAGGAAGCGCAGTGCCAAGCTATCCATATCATGTTTGCCGCCTACACTGTTGTAGACGTAAGACGCCAACATGGTGTCATGCTTGATGCCTTTCATCTCGATGCCGTAGCGAGCCAGCACAGACGCATCGTATTTTAGGTTTTGACCGACTTTAGCCTGAGCCTCATCTTCAAGAATCGGTTTTAGCTGTTCAAGTACCCAATCACGATCCAGCTGCTGCGGCGCATCTAGGTAGTCATGAGCCACTGGTACATAAGCAGCAATGCCTTCGTCAGTTGCAAATGACAAACCAACCAAGTTTGCCACCATGTAATCTAGGCTGTCAGTTTCGGTATCAAACGCAAATAATTCAGACGCTTTTAGCTTGTCTAACCAAGCATTAAATGAAGCTTCATCTAGGATGGTTTCGTACTGGTTACGGTCGATTTTTACTGCTGAAGTGTCCATATCTGCTTTAGATGAAGCAGAACCACCACGCGCAGCGCCGGTTGATTCATCCGCTTCTACTACACCTGTGCCGCCTTCTAATAGCTCATTCAACCAAGACTTAAACGTCAACTGACCGTACAGTTTGATCAGTTCATCTGTGCTTGGTTCTGCTTTTAGCAATGATTCTGGCGTCTCTTCCAGTTCCACATCCAGCTTGATGGTCGCAAGCTCGTAAGACAGCATTGCGTTGTCTTTGTTATCAACTAGCTTCTTCGCCATGGTTTTTGAACCACGGAAGCCAAGCGCTGCAATATCATCGAGGTTTTCATACAGCTTTGTCAGACCGCCAATACCTTGTAGTAGAGCAGTTGCGGTTTTATCACCCACGCCCGGAACGCCAGGAATGTTATCAACTTTATCGCCCATCAACGCTAGGTAATCGATGATCAATTCTGGTGGGATACCAAACTTCTCAACCACGCCTTCACGATCCATCACGACGTTCGTCATGGTGTTGATCAAGGTAACGTTGTCATCCACCAACTGCGCCATATCTTTATCGCCAGTACTGATCAAAACAGGCATGCCTTGTTGCGATGCTTGATAAGCCAGAGTGCCAATCACGTCATCGGCTTCTACGCCTGGAATACAGATCAATGGCAGACCCATCGCACGAATAACGTTATGCAGAGGTTCAATCTGGCAACGAAGATCGTCCGGCATTGGTGGACGATTCGCTTTGTATTCCGGGTACATATCGTCACGGAAGGTTTTACCCTTCGCATCGAAAACCACTGCGATACGATCAGAAGCAAACTGACGCATCATGCTGCGTAACATGTTCACTACACCGTAAACTGCGTTAGTTGGAATTTCACCGTTACTCATCGTGCCTGGGTAAGCGTGAAAAGCGCGATATAGATAAGAAGAACCGTCGATCAGAATCAACGGATTTTCAGGAATACTTGCCATAATTGTCTGTATCCAAATCAGTACTTAATAGATCTGCTTAGAATGCCATGACTGCTGATCCGAATCTATCTTGTTCGCTCGATCAAGGTCGCGGAAATTTTCCGATGTTATTCACGAAATTTGCACCTTCTTGTGGATAACTCTGTTTATAGAAATTATCCACTGGTTATCCAACGGAAATAAAACCAACAAAACACCAACATAAGACATTGTTTTTAATAAAAATAAATACCAACAGGCGAGAAGATCAACGATCCTAAAATGATCATGACATGTGGAAAAGTTGCCAATAGAGGCGTCAATTAGAAATCTCAGAAAAGAAAAAAGCGACCCAATTGGGTCGCCTAGCAGAAGTGGTGAAGCTATTTCCATTTATATGGCAGCTTAACCAAGAAGCTATAAATTACACTGGAAGCAATGTGAGCAATGTCGTGTCAAAAAGAATTCGTGCAAGTTCTGGGGAAAATGTTTCATTACCTTCTCAACACTCAGTTAATTAGCAACTCAACGTCCTTGTGAACTTTCCTCATTCCCTAAGACAGGTTTAATAATAATGATTCTCATTTAACAGTCAATACCTAAATGAGAAAAAATCTCATTTATTTTTTATAGCGCCTTAATGAAGTGGACTCGAGACTCACGCAAGTTGGTTTTTTCTTCAAACTTTTCAATGATATAGTCGTTTCTTAGCAACAAACGAAGCATGGCAGGAAATTGATTGCGTGATTTCACTTTTAACGTTTTGTAGCCCTGCTCTGCGACCCATTCTTCTTGCGCTTCCAATAACATCTGAGCCACACCCTCATTGCGCGCTTCTGGCGCAACGCCACCAAACCAGCTGTAAAAGGTGTAATCATCTAACTCATAGCCGATTTTAAAGCCAAGGATAGCTCCTGCTTTCTCAGCGACTAAGATTAAGCTTTTTTTATCCCCAAGACGCTCTGCCATGGATTCAACCGTCTCACCACGTGCAAACTCAGTAACACGAGCCACCACTTGGATCGCTTCTTCCAGCGTGCCTTCACGAATCAGCATTGTCATTGTCTTACTCTCCAGAAATAAATATACCCAAGTAACTTCAAGCCGTGTGTATTCCGTCTTGAGGGTACTTGGGTATATTCAGACCGACAACAATTGTCGGTCTGGTTTTTCTCATTGAGCGATAATTACTCGTCTGTCGCTTCTTGAGTCTTTACTAGGTGCTCTGCAGCTTGTGCATTTTCTTCCACTAACCACTCTGCTACATCTTTCGCGAAGTAAGTCAGGATGCCATCCGCGCCTGCACGTTTGAAGCAAAGCAGAGATTCCATCACGGTCTCGCGCTCTTTTAGCCAGCCATTCATGATGGCTGCTTTATGCATCGCGTACTCACCAGAAACTTGGTAAGCGAACGTTGGAACTTGAAGCTCAGTCTTAACACGACGAACCACATCAAGGTAAGGCATACCTGGCTTAACCATCACCATGTCAGCGCCTTCATTGATATCAAGAGCCACTTCATGTAGCGCTTCATCCGTATTCGCAGGGTCCATTTGGTAGTTTTTCTTGTTGCCACCTTTTAGGTTCGCTGATGAACCAACTGCATCACGGAATGGACCGTAGTAGTTTGATGCGTACTTCGCAGAGTAAGCCATGATTTGAGTATGGATGTGACCCGCTTCTTCTAGTGCTTCACGGATTTTACCGATACGACCATCCATCATGTCTGATGGTGCAACCACGTCTGCACCCGCTTCTGCGTGAGACAGCGCTTGTTTTACAAGTACTTCGGTTGTCTCATCATTCATCACGTAGCCATCTTCATCGATGATGCCGTCTTGACCGTGAGTAGTGAACGGGTCAAGTGCCACGTCTGTGATCACACCGATTTGAGGCACGTGCTCTTTTAATGCACGTACTGCGCGCTGAACCAAACCTTCAGGGTTATAAGCTTCAGCAGCACATAAGCTTTTAGCGTCTTGGTTTACGACAGGGAAAAGCGCGATTGCTGGTACGCCTAGGTTTGCTAGGTATTGTGCTTCTTCTAGCATTAAATCAATCGACAAACGTTCTACACCCGGCATCGATTCAACACTTTCACGACGATCTTTACCCATCAGAATGAACATTGGGTAAATCAAATCGTTTACTGAAACTTGGTTTTCAGCCATCAGACGACGACTAAAATCGTGCTTACGCATACGACGCATACGGCGTGCAGGGAATGGACCTTGAATTGATACAGACACCACTTTCTCCTTGTCTGGAAGGTTACGATGATCAAATCATCTGGTGGCAAAATCATATCACTCTTGATACACCTTGCGAGCAGCAATATGGAAAAACGGCATGAAAAAAACCGAAAATGACCCCGCACTCACACTCAAGTATACTTCTCACTAATTCCATACACCGATAAACCATAGAGACCAACCATGATCGATACTCACGCTCATATTTACGCTAGCGAATTTGATAACGACCGCGACGAGGTAGTGAAGCGCGCTTTAGAACAAGGCATTGATAAAATTCTGCTGCCGAACATCGATCTTGAGTCTATTGAGCCGATGCTAAAAACCGAAGCGGCTTATCCTGAGGTTTGTCGTTCAATGATGGGGCTGCATCCATGTTACGTCGATGGCAATGTCGAGCAAACACTGGAAATCATCCGTGGCTGGTTTAAAAAGCACAACTTTATTGCAGTGGGTGAAATCGGTATCGATCTGTACTGGGATAAAACCTTCCGAGCAGAACAAGAGATGGCGTTTGTGACTCAGTTAACCTGGGCTAAAGAGATGGATTTGCCTGTCGTTATCCACACTCGTGATTCAATTGAAGAAACACTGACCTTACTTCGTCAAGAACAAGATGGTCGCTTGCGTGGTGTATTCCATTGTTTTGGTGGCAGTTTAGAAGAAGCACAGGCGATCAACGAGCTTGGGTTCCACTTAGGTCTGGGCGGAGTATCAACCTTCAAAAACGGCGGTATGGATAAGGTTATCCCGCATCTGGATATGAACTGGGTGATTCTAGAAACAGACTGCCCGTACCTTGCCCCTGTTCCACATCGTGGGAAACGTAACGAACCAGCTTACACTTCTTTAGTGGCGGCGCGCGTGGCGGAACTACGCGGAGAAAGCCTTGAAGCGATTGATGCTCTGACGACCAAAAACGCAGAAGAGTTGTTTAGCCTGAAGTGATGTAAGTACTTACATAAATTAAAATAAAACATTTCGTTATAATTCAATACATTAACCTTAAATATATAAGTAACATGCTATTGAGATATAAGCGCTTCTCTCCCTAAACTATTGCCCATATATTCAATGATATGGGCTGCTCATGAACACTTGCCAGCACGGTATTTACTTACAGCGTCAAAAACGCACCCTATTGCAAAAACTAATGGGCATCAAAGAGGTATACATCTGCTCAAGGTGCGGATACATCCGCAAAATTACATAGTCTTGGTATACCCAAGTAACCTCGAGATGCTAGGTTCAGCGAGACTGACTTGGTTTGTAGACGCGGCGGCGATTTAAAGGTTTAGTGGGTCTAAATCAAGAATCGGCAACAAAGTATACAAACCAAGGCAGCTCGCCCTTTGGGAGCGTGTCATTGACCCGATTGCTGCGTCAAACAACTTGGAAAGAGCTGGCTATTACACTGCATTGTTTTCCTTGCTCTCGAATCAATGACAACACTCTGAATCCTGCATCTTGAAGTCACTTGGGTATATAGATAATTTAGTGCTACAAACCAATTATTTCATAATCATATAGTTGTACTCTTAACTATATAGTTAGTCCCATTGAATTATGTACATGATTTCACATAAAATACCCGCCGGCTTATAAAATAAAAAAGATAGGATTCGCAATGTGTAATCACGGAGTGTATTTACAACGTCAACAACGCAGTTGGTTTCAAAAATTGATTGGAATTAAAGAAGTATATGTCTGCTCTAAATGCGGTCACGAAATCAAACTTCGATAAACTGTAGATACCAAAAAGCGGCTCCATGAGCCGCTTTTTTAATACTGAATGGTGGAGTTGGAGTGACTTTACTCTTCCACTTGCTCTTCTTCATCTTTACGTGTGTAGAAACGCGCGAAGAACAAACCCACCTCAAACAGCAAACACATAGGGATTGCCAGTAGGGTCTGAGAGATCATGTCTGGTGGTGTCAGTAACATACCGACAATAAACGCACACACGATAATGTATGGACGCTTCTCTTTCAGATCTTGTGGTGTGGTTGCGCCAGTCCAACATAGCAAGATAATCGCTACAGGTACTTCAAACGCAATACCAAACGCCATAAACAGCGCCAGCACAAAGTCGAGGTAACTCGAGATGTCGGTTGCGAACTCCACCCCACCAAGAGAGATGGCGGTAAAGAAGCCAAACACCAGTGGGAATACCACGAAGTAGGCAAACGCCACACCGCAGTAGAACAACAGTGAGCTAGAGAACAGCAATGGCATGATCAATCGACGTTCATGCTTGTACAAACCTGGCGCGACAAAGGCCCATACTTGGTACAAGATAAACGGCACCGCAATAAACACCGAAGCAATCAAGGTTAGCTTCAAAGGTGTGAAAAACGGTGAAGCCACATCGGTTGCGATCATCGTTGCACCTTCAGGTAGGCGTTCTACCAAAGGTGCTGAAACAAACTCATAAATGTGGTTAGAGAAGTAAATTAGTCCAACAAACACCACCAAAACTGCAGCAATGGCTTTAAGCAGTCGGTTGCGAAGTTCTAATAAATGACTAATTAAAGGTTGTGTCTGCTCGACGGTAGACATGGCAAACCTCTTTTTTAAAACCTGATCAAAAAGGAGCTACCAATCACTAGTAGCTCCTCCTAATGAGACTATTCGGCTTTCTTATCTGCCGCTGTAACCTTAATCTCTTCCGCTTTCTCAACGGTTTCAGTCGCTGGTGCCTCTTGTTTAGGCTCCGCTTCTGATTTGGTTGGCTCCGCGTAAGGGCGGTTTACAGATTGCGCCGCTTTCTTTAATTCTTCGACCGAAGATTTCAACTCAGGAGACAGATCATCCATCCCCATTTGCTCAGCTTTGCGCAAGTTTTCTTGCAGTTCTTGAACTTTCAGCTCGTGTGACAACTCGTCTTTGACGCTATTTGCCATACTCTTCGCTGCTCCGACAAAACGAGAGACACTGCGGATGGCATGTGGCAAACGCTCTGGACCAAGAACAACCAGACCAACAACAGATATTAATACCAGTTCCCAAAAACCGATATCAAACACGTTTTACGCCTGCTCTTTGTCTTTTTTCGATTCAGGAGCTGCTTCTTTCTTTTGCTGCTCTTCTAGACTTTTTGGCTCGAAGTCTGCGTCTTTGTCGTCTTTCTTCGCAGGCTCATCTTCGCTCATTGCTTTTTTGAAGCCCTTAACGGCACCACCCAGATCGCCACCGATACCGCGTAGTTTCTTAGTTCCGAATAGCAATACAACAATTACAGCAATGATTAGAAGTTGCCAAACACTGATACCACCCATTCTTTTTACCTCGGGTCTTTAAACAAAATTATTTCAAGAGTTTAACGTCTATCGACGATAAGCTCGCCAACTAAGCAACCAAAATGTGACCCCTGCGATACCGCTAGCGATCGATAGCTGCTCATAAGCGTTATCCACCAATATTGCCGAGCATACGACTAAAGTGGCTCCAACGCCAAATAAAAACTTTCCTGTCGCCTGCTGACGCTTGCTGTGACGGTAACCCTGATAAAGCTGATCCATGCGTTGATTCATGGCTTTACCTTGTTTAAGGCTATCGTAAAGCAGCTCCGGCAGTTCCGGTAACTTCTCTGCCCAAAACGGCGCGCGGTCTTTAATGGCATTCACTAAAGCTTGCGGACCGACTTGGTTCATCATCCATTCTTCAAGGAAAGGTTTCGCGGTCTCCCACAAGTCTAGTTGTGGGTACAACTGGCGACCCAATCCTTCGACGTACAACAGCGTTTTTTGTAGCAATACAAGCTGCGGTTGCACTTCCATATTGAATCGACGCGCAGTGTTAAACAGGTTCAACAGTACGTGACCGAACGAGATTTCACACAGTGGTTTAGCAAAGATTGGCTCACACACAATGCGAATCGCAAATTCAAATTCATCGACATTGGTATCGGCAGGTACCCACCCCGAATCAACGTGCAATTCCGCTACGCGGCGGTAGTCACGATTGAAGAAAGCGAGGAAGTTTTCCGCCAGATAGCGTTTGTCTTCACTATTAAGTGTACCAACGATCCCGCAATCCAGCCCAATCCACATCGGATTCTCTGGATGCTCCGGTTTAACGAACACGTTGCCCGGGTGCATGTCGGCATGGAAAAAGCTGTCTCGGAACACCTGAGTGAAGAACACACTCACACCGCGTTCCGCGAGCAATTTCATGTTGGTGCCATTCGCTTCCAAGCCTTCAATATCAGAGACTTGGATGCCATATATTCGCTCAGAAACCATGACAGTTTCATTACTAAAGTCAGGAAAAACTTCTGGTACATAAAGCTCTTCACTGCCTTCGAAGTTGCGACGCAGTTGAATCGCATTCGCCGCTTCACGACGCAAATCGAGTTCATCAAGTAAGGTTTTTTCGTACTCGCGAACCACTTCAACTGGTTTCAAACGACGTGCTTCAGGCATCGCTCCGGCGACTATACGCGCCATTCGGTGCATCAGTTTTAGATCTGAATCAATGACCGGACGAATATCTGGACGGATGACCTTTAATACCACTTCTTGGTTAGTGTCTTTTAATCGCGCGGTATGCACCTGAGCAATCGACGCAGACGCTAACGGTTTGATATCAAATTCAGTAAACCAGTTTTCTAATGGACCGCCCAGAGCGAGTTCCATTTGTTCTTTCGCTAACTGCCCATCAAATGGCGCAACTTGGTCTTGCAAAAGCGCAAGAGGATCAGCGATATGCGGTGGGAAAAGGTCGCGACGCGTCGACATCATCTGACCGAACTTAATCCAAACTGGACCAAGTTCTTGTAGAGCGAGACGAAGGCGTTCACCTAACGGTTTTTCTGGATGCTTGTTCTTCATCCAGAATAGGCTTTTGCGCATCAAAAGCGGCGCTTTGGTCAGTTGATGATCGGGCAACAACTCATCCAAGCCATATTCCAGCTGAACTTTAATGATGTGGTATAAGCGCTTTATTTCTGCTGGCGTCATGAGTTCTCCAGCGCAGGCTTATCCGAATCGAATTTGTTTAGTAATGCGTTTAGACGCGCTTCAACGCGAGAAGCTTGGCTACGAACGTCGTCCACTTGGTCACAGAAGTGGGCAATTTCTAGCGGTGCTGGCGCCAGTTTCCACTCTTCTGTTACTACTTGAGCAAGATGACGCTGGTGTTTTTCTGCTTGAGAAGCAAAGAAACCGCCGACGTTCTTGGTACCTTGCACAAAAGTATGAGCCACGACATCACCTGTCACGCGAGACAGCCACTCTTCGATATCAGGTTTGCAATCCACCATCAATTGAGAGAATTTCTGTGCCAATTGGATGTCACCTTCAAGTTCAAGTTTATCTTGCTTGATAAGGCGAGTGATATTGGCTTGATCGCGCAACTCAGGCAGCACGCTTAGATTCAGCGACAGATAACAATCTGGCTGACCTTCGTAATTGCCCAAGACATCGATTTGCTGGCTGAAGATGAACGTCAGCGTCTTATTGATCTCTTTCAGGTGAATTTGAATCACCTGACCTTTAAGACGTGACAAACGACGACCCAATTCAGGATCGTCTTTAATCAACGTATTTAGTGTCGTTTCAATAACGGCAGTGATAAGAGGTTCAAATGGCATACCGCTTATCCTTAGAATTTGTAGCCGCGGTGCAGCGCCACAATACCACCCGTTAGGTTGTAGTATTTGGTGTTTTCAAAGCCCGCTTCTTTCATCATGCCTTCCAGCGTGTCTTGGTCTGGATGCATGCGGATAGATTCTGCTAGGTAGCGGTAGCTGTCTGCGTCGTTCGCTACTAGTTCACCCATTTTTGGCAATAGGTGGAATGAATATGCGTCGTACACTTTTGATAGCGGGTCTAGGATTGGTTTTGAGAACTCAAGCACCAACAGACGACCACCTGGCTTCAATACGCGGAACATAGAGCGTAGCGCTTTGTCTTTATCGGTTACGTTACGTAGACAGAAGCTAATCGTGATCACGTCAAAGTAATCATCTGGGAACGGCAGTTCTTCTGCGTTCGCTTGAACGTAATGCACGTTACCAACAATGCCGTTGTCGCGTAGTTTGTCACGACCTACATTTAACATTGAGTTGTTGATGTCCGCTAGGATCACGTGACCTTGGTCGCCAACAATGCGCGAGAATTTCGCCGTCAGGTCGCCAGTACCACCACCTAGATCGAGAACGCGTTGTCCCGGACGAGCGCCACTGCAATCAATAGTAAAACGCTTCCAAAGGCGATGAACGCCACCTGACATCAGGTCATTCATGATGTCGTATTTTGCTGCCACTGAGTGGAAAACTTCGGCAACTTTGGTCACTTTTTCGTCTTTTGCCACTGTGGTAAAACCAAAGTGGGTAGTGTCGTTATCTAACGCTGTATTTGATTGCACACTTGTGTCCGTCATTCTGATTCCTCTTGGGCAGCACTTTCTCACTACGGGGCGGTTGATAACAAATAGGGTCGCCCACTGTACTGCGGGCGATTAGTTTACTTTATCCTCAGCCGGATGTCTTTCTACTAAAGAAGCATTTTCCGAAAATGACTCTGTCTGCGCCAACTGAGCAAGATCTGGCGAGATTGGACGTTTTACTTCCACTCCTAGTTGCTTAAAGCTTTCAGCCTGACGAATCACGTTGCCACGCCCTGTCGCTAGTTTATTCATTGCCCCTTGGTACGTTTGGTTAGCTTTGTCTAATGCGCCGCCCAGCCCTTCCATGTCATCAATGAACAAGCGTAGTTTGTCGTACAACTTCGCCGCTCGTTCCGCGATCAATTGGGCGTTTTCGTTTTGGCGTTCGTTGCGCCACAAGTTATCTATCGTACGTAGCGCCACCAGCAAAGTGGTAGGGCTGACCAAAATAATGTTTTGTTCCATCGCATCTTTAACCAAGCTCGGGTCAGCTTGAATTGCGACTTGGAATGCAGGCTCTACCGGAATAAACATCAACACATAATCTAAGCTCTGGATGCCTTTTAACTGATGGTAATCCTTAAGGCTCAAGCCTTTGATGTGGGCGCGCAGCGCGGCTAAGTGATCACTCAGCGCCTGCTCTCGTTGAATGTCGTTCTCTGCGTTGAAATAGCGCTCGTAGGCCACCAGCGCCATTTTCGAATCGACCACCACTTGCTTGTTTTGCGGTAAGTGAACAATCACATCAGGTTGATAGCGCTTGCCGGCTTCATTTTGCAAGCTCACCTGAGTTTGGTACTCGTGCCCTTCACGTAAGCCAGATTCTGCCAATACACGAGCTAGAACCACTTCACCCCAGTTGCCCTGCTGCTTGTTGTCACCTTTCAGAGCTTGAGTCAGATTGACCGCTTCTCGGGTCATGTGCTCGTTCAAGCGTTGCAGGTTCTTCAACTCATGCACCAAGGTGTGACGCTCTTTGGCTTCTTGGCTAAAACTGTCGTTTACTTGCTTTTTGAACCCTTCCAGTTGCTCTTTAAGTGGAGACAGCAAACCTTCCAAGCTCTGACGGTTTTGCATGTCGACTTTGGCGGTTTTCTCTTCAAACAACTGATTCGCTAGGTGTTCAAATTGCTGCTTCAAACGCACTTCTGCTTGCTCAAGAATTTGCAGCTTTTCGGCATTAGCTTGGTTGATTTGCTCATGGCGCGCTTGCTGCTCACCAAGCTGGGTTTCAAGGCGCGATTTGTGCTCTCGCATCTGCCCTAGCTCATCAAAATACTGCTGACGCTCCTGTTTCACTGCTTCGAAATAGCGCAGTTTTTCCATCGCCGCCATCAATTTACCGTGAGTTTGGCGCACCTCGAATGCCGCTTTATCGCGCTCGTCATCAAGCTCATCCAATTCTTGCTGTGCTTCAGCGAGACTTTGCTTCACTTGTTCAAGTTGTTGTTGATGAAGCTGTTTCTCAGAGGAGAGCTGTTGTTCGAGCAATTGAGTTTGCGTGGCAAAGCGTTGTTTAACCCACCAACCCACTGCAACACCGCTGATGGTCGCGGTAAAAAGAGAAGACAGAATGAGAGATTGATGCTCAAGAATCCATTGCATAATAGCGAGTTAGCCTGTGTTTTTTATCTTTAATAATGGTATTTACATACTGGATAAATGTCCAGTTTGTTGGATGAAAAATCCTCGCATACACTAGGCGCTCCGTACAACATACTCACACCAGCTCAAACCAACAGCGATGAGCGGTACATCATCACACAGAGGCATCATGAACGAGCGTCGCGCCCTAGGATTTGGGCTATCAGCGGTATTACTTTGGTCAACAGTAGCGACCGCATTTAAATTGACTTTGGCGGAATTCTCACCGATTCAGATGCTGACCATGGCGAGTATTGTCTCGGCTATCGCACTTATCGTGGTATGTGGCGTGCAGGGCAAGCTGAATCAACTTAGTTCAACGTTTCTTGCCAATCCTTGGTACTACTTACTGCTCGGATTGATTAACCCGCTGGCGTACTACCTTATCTTGTTTAAAGCATACGACTTATTGCCAGCCTCCCAAGCGCAGGCGATCAACTACAGTTGGGCGATCACGCTCACCTTGATGGCGGCGGTTTTCTTGGGTCAGAAGATTCGCAATAAAGACTGGATTGCTTGTGGTTTTAGTTATTTGGGTGTCATCGTAATTGCCACCAAAGGCAATGTGCTCGGAATGGAATTCGAAAGTCCGCTTGGTGTGGGATTAGCGCTACTTTCCACATTGCTTTGGGCAAGTTACTGGATTCTCAACACCAAAAACAAAGCCGACCCTGTGGTGGGCGTGCTATTGGGCTTTTTGGTTGCGATTCCGTTTGCGATTGGTTTAAGCATTTATGAAGGCGCAGACTGGAGCCAAATCACCGCGAAAGGTTGGGCTGCAGTGACTTATGTTGGTCTGTTTGAGATGGGCGTAACCTTCGTGTTGTGGCTAACGGCACTCAAGCTCACCGAGAACACCGCACGCATCAGCAACCTGATTTTTGCTTCACCATTCATCTCGCTCATGCTGCTTGCGACCATCATTGGTGAAGAGATTCACCCATCCACTTTGATTGGCTTAGTGCTGATCATCAGTGGCTTGGTGATTCAACAAGTCAAGTTCGGCAAAAAGCAAAAACAGGCGAACACCGTTCAATGATGACGTCCGAAACCATTGCAAAAATGAGACGCGATTTATAAAAAAGAGAGCTAGCTAACAGTTTACTCGATTAATGAAGTGTTCCTTGCTTGGATTTGTTCGGGCTTTGGATACGATATAGCCAAAGCCCGATATGAACGTCTAATTAGATGTTAACAACACAAATCCAAGGGCGCTCAGGATGCTTTATTAACTATGTTTCGCTTCGCTATCTCCCCTGCATTGATGACAGACTGGAAACAGGCTCTGCAACAATGCTGTGATGCCACACAGGCGCACGGTCAGCTTTATACTTTCAGCTACACTCGCCAATGGCACTTGAGTGAGGTGGCGACGTCGCCGCAACATCATCGTGAAGTCGTCGCGATTCTCGATCCAGCCACTGAGCACTTTATCTATCCTCAGCTTGTTGTTGAACAAACACCCTTTCAAAACCAAACCTTGAGTTACTGCCCGGTATGGCTGCCGAGCGGTGAGCTGTTTGCTGCGCTCGCATTGGTTCATCCAACTGACCAAAATACTGTTGTTTCCGGGTGGTTAAGCGCATTGGCTGGACGCGTCGGCTTTGATGTTGCTCAGACTTATCATAAAGAGCAGCAGCGTCACGATATTCAATTGCCCGACTTACTGCCATCCCTACAAGAATTCATTGATTGCTTAGAAGACCACACGTGGATAAAAAGCACCGATGGTCGCTACGCGATGACCAACCGCAGCGTTGAAGACTCTTGGCAAATGACCGGCAGTGAAATCGTCGGCAGGAATGACTTCGAGTTATTCAGCAGTCGTCGAGCGAAGAAGTTCATTGATACCGACCAGTTGGTGATCGCTACGGGCAGCCAAAACACGGTGGAAGAGTGCACTCTCATTGATGACAACAACAATCCGACTTGGCTGGAAACCATCAAATCGCCAATCCGCAATCAAACCGGAGAGCTGATTGGTATTTTGGGTATGACACGCAACGTCACTCGCCGAAAAATGGTGGAGACTCAATTGTCATTGGCGTCGAAAATCTTCGATAACTCCCATGAAGGGATGGTGATTACTGACCGCAAAGCCAATATTCTTGATGTAAACAGCGCCTTCACCCACATCACTGGTTACGCAGCAGAAGAGGTGATCGGTAAGAACCCAAATATCTTGCGCTCTGGGCATCACGACCGCGAGTTTTATCAACAGTTGTGGCGTCAGCTAGAAAGCAAAGGTCAGTGGAAAGGCGAGTTCATCAACCGCAAAAAAGATGGCAGCATTTACCCACAGCTCGCCACCATCAGCGCGGTGATGGACGATAAGAACCATCTGATCAACTACATCTGTGTATTCGAAGACATCTCGGTACGAAAAGCGCACGAAGAAAAGCTACAACGCATGGCGTTTTACGATCCATTGACCAACCTTCCTAACCGTACTCATTTGATCAGCTTGCTAGAACAGCACATTGAGAACGGTCAGAAGCATCAACACGCGTTTGCGACTCTGTTCCTCGATATCGACCACTTCAAGCACATCAACGACAGCATGGGGCACTTCTGTGGTGACCAGTTACTAACTAAACTCGCTGAACGTCTGCAAGATGTGCTGCACTTGCGTGCTCATGTGGCACGTATCGGTGGCGATGAGTTTGTCATTATATTGCCGAATATCGAATCGGATTCGCAGCTGATCGATACTATTGAAGACATACTCTGCCTGTTCAACCGTCCTTTTGAAGTCAGCAAGAACGAATCTTTACGTATTTCCACCAGCGTAGGTGTGGCACGTTACCCTCAAGACGGGCAAGACAGTGAAACCTTGCTCAAGAATGCCGATACCGCCATGTACTTGGCGAAGAAAAACGGTCGTAATGGCTACGCATTCTACTCACCAGATTTGACCGATAAATCCGTGTCTCACGTGCGTATGCAGTCTGCTTTGCATGAAGCGATTGAGAAAAACCAACTTCATTTAGCGTACCAACCGCAATACAACTTAAGTGCAAACGAACTGGTTGGCGTAGAAGCCCTGCTACGCTGGCAACATCCCGATCTTGGGATGATTTCTCCAGCGGACTTTATCCCGATTGCAGAGAAAACGGGCTTGATTCAAAGCATTGGTAAATGGGTCTTGGAGCAAGCTTGTTTGCAAGGTCGCGCATGGCTGGATAACGGCATTGAATTTGGCAAGCTCGCGGTGAACGTATCGGCTCTTCAGCTACAACAATCAGACTTCATCAGCAAACTTGGGGTGATTCTCAAAGAGACCGAATTCCCGGCGCACCGCCTAGAGCTGGAAATCACCGAAAGCTTCTTGCTGATTGACCCACAACAAGCCATCGCGTCACTCAACTTGTTGCGCGAGCTCGGCATTGAGATCTCCCTTGATGACTTTGGTACCGGTTACTCGTCACTGTCTTACCTCAAAGGTTTGCCAATCAACAAATTGAAGATCGACCGCTCTTTCGTAAGCGATGTTCCAAGCAATACCGACAGCAATGCGATCGTGAATGCCATCATCGCGATGGGACAAACCCTGTCATTGAAAGTGGTTGCCGAAGGCATCGAAACTGACGAACAAGCCCAATACTTATTCGAGCGTGGCTGCATCTACGGACAAGGCTTCCGCTTTAGCGCCCCAGTTCGCGCCGAGAAGTTATTTAAATAAAAAAGACCGAGCACTGGCTCGGTCTTTTTCAATTCTTTTTCTTAGCGAGTTACTGTTCAGGAACAATAAAGTTTGTACACTAAATTAGCTTTGGAATAATAAAGTTTGTACACTAAAGTGACAATACAATTTATGCTGTGAGACCATACTTCAAAAGAGTAACTTCATTTGCAACTAGATTAATCCCAACAGCTGTATCACAAACACTTAACGGAGGCATGTTTCCCGTAAATATATTTGGCTTTTTTAACCACTTCAGAGATGTCTCTCTTTCGCCAAAGTAAGAGTCTAATTGCTGCAATAAATCCAGTATCATTAGCAGCTTCTCACTACTCTTAGGGGAGAGCCTTCCATTCTTACCTTCCAACTTGAGAGTAGAGTTGATATTTAACCCTATTAACCGAGAGAACTCTCGTTTCGATAGCTGTAGCTCTTCCTTTGCAAAATAAAAATAGTCAGTTGATAAGCCCAACCTTATAATTTCCAAGGTTTTATAATTGTAAAAGTCACTAGGAACCTTATGATTACTTTTACACATACGCTTCTTCCTAATTTGTATAACCAACAAATATTTATCTGGTGAAAGGCTTTTTTCTTTCGAAGCGGAGAGCTGTTTTAAAGCAATGTAGCTCTCTCAGGACTCGCTTTTCACCTTCAGAGACACCAATCTCATATTGGTGTCTTTCTATTGACTTCCTCATCCGATAAATCCATTTATCACAATAATTATAGTGGCTTATCGTGCTCTTTCGAACATGGCTTTTATCTCTATGAATTTGAAGTTGTTCAGTAACAGGGCATTCACCTGAGAGACCAAAGGGAGCTAAACGACAAAGGGTACAATTTTGACCTTTGAGCCTACCTATATAGGTCTTACACTTTAAGCCATTGATAGGAAAGAAGTAAAACTCCATATGTTCATATAGCAAATCCATTAATTCCGTATAAAACTTTTCAATTAAAGACTCTAGATATGAATCCGTAGAAAAGTAAGCACTCTTAAGCTGATTTTCATTACTTAATGAACTTCTCTGGTATTGAGAAAGAAGACCGTAATCAACAACCTCGGTATATCCTTCTTCATAATGGTCACTTTTTTTATACAAAAACTTTGATATTAAAAGTTGGATGCAAGGAGCTAGTCTAGCTTTTTCATAACTGTGTGAGCCAGCATCAAGGAAAAGTGAATCATTAGTTAAACGGCAAACACTTTGCTCATCTTTCACTTTCTGGATTAGATCAGAGGTGCTTCGTAGAAATTTCTGTGCGGAAATCACATCGAGGTCAATATCATGTTTTCTGCAGCGCGAACCAAGCAGCCAACTGTGTTTGAAATAATAAAAGCCTAAGTTTTGTATCTGCTCTTTAATGCACTCCACACACAAGCGAATGGGGATTGGACTCCCACAAGTTTTTTTATGATATTTCGGAAAAAAAGTAAGTTCGAAGCTTTTTAGATGACTGATAGGGTTTGAAAAAATAGAGTCAGCAGGTTTATCTTGAAATGTTTTTTCGTATAACTTTAGTAAACTATTTCGCTCAAAGGAGCCAAATGCAATCTGTGCTGGTAGGGGGACGCTTGGCTCACTTCCCCATCCATCGGAAGTTATAATTGTATAAAAACAACGATACCCATTTCTTCTTAAAACCCTATATATAAAACTAACCATCGCTTCATCAGGCATCACTCCGAGCCCAATATAACTTTTAAACATTCAGATAAAGCTCCGCCATGCCATCTAGCTTACTTTTCACTTCTTTCCAGTTGGGCATCACACTGGTTAGTAAGCGCCAGAAACGCTCGCTGTGGTTGTATTCAGCAATGTGGCAAAGCTCATGCAAAATCACGTAATCAATGCACTCTTTAGGCGCTTTGATCAGGTGAGGGTTGAGCATCAAGGTGCCTTTGGCTGAGCAGCTTCCCCATTGTTTTTGCATCGGCATGATGCGAAATGAGGGGATGCCGTCTACCCAGGTTGCCTGCGGTAAAAGCTCAGCCAAGCGTTCATGGAATATGCGCTCTGCACGAACACCATACCAACCAGATACCAGTGCTTTGACGAGCTTGGGCTTATCTTCATTGAAGCGGTTAAGCGTGACTAACAGCTTGCCTCGTTCCATCTTCACGTTGGAAATGGCATCTTGGTCTTCAACCACCTTTAGCACATAGCGACGGCCTAGATAGAATTGCATCTCACCACTCACGTAGTGTTTGGTTTGCACATATTCTAAGTGAGATCGGAACTCGACCAGTGCATTCCAAATCCATTGAGCGCGTTGCATGACCGCCTCGTGGATTGCCGATTTATCAGCATCTTGAGGGGCAGTGACAGCCACTCGACAATCTGGATGTACTCGGATTGTGATTTTCTTTTTCTTGCCTTCGGCAAATACTTTGCGGATCACCTCATAGGTAACAGCTTCATCACCATAGATGAAGCTGTATTCCTCGGTATTGCCTTCTTGATGGTTAACAGAAGTCATGCTTAGTGACCTGACAAACCAAGGCGAGTGATTTGAATGACATCCGTAATAATGGCTTGCGCTTTATCGATACCAACATCATTAAACAGAAGTGGCAGCAGCCCTAAACGAATTTGGTTTTCAATCTCTGATGGGTTAATTGAAAACTCGGCAACCGCCTTACGCACAATGCCATCAATGTCTAACGCATACTGAAAGCATTGCTCTTCGGTTAGAGGTAACGGCTCTCCTAATACTTTTAAGAACAGACCAAAGTAGGCTTGAACATGACGTTTGATTTTAGGATCAAGTTCTGCAAAGCGATCAGTCGGCATTCCAGCTACCTCTCGATCTTTAACCTGCTGCTCGAAGTCCGCAAACAGAAGGTACTGTTTTACAGGGCTGTCAAACATCTCCTTGGTTTTTTCGATGGCTTGCTTTAACAAGTTAGAGAAATACTCTTGCGCATACGGATCATCCGCCAAATCTTGCTCAATCATCTTGGTTACACGACCTGTGATGACATCCTTTTTGTTATTGGCTTCATCATCGGTCATTTGCTCTGGTTTGGCATCTTTACCCATGTTACCAACCAGATAAGCGCCTTCTGGCTCTTCAATCGACACACCTGCAATGTGCTTGTCTAACATGGCGCGAATATTTTCTGAATACTCGTCGTAGTCCACGGTTTCCTCTGCATCAGCACGTACTTGTTGGCGCAGTTGGCTCATGGATTTCAACGTGTTTTTATAAAGCTGACGCTTATCATCAAAGCTCTTATCTTCAAAGTAAGTAGCCGATTGCAGAGCTACTTTTAAGCAGTTAGCAAACGCAGTCAGCGCATCATAAAAATCATTACGCAGCTTTAAGTTAGTATCAGTTAGCTGACCATCGCTGTCGTTTGTGTAAATGGTATCAATTTTTGGAGCTAATACCTGACGCAGTGCTTGACCATCTTGCTTGTTCTTCACTCCAGAAAAAATAGCCCATAGGTCATCATACAAACCTGGTAACTTCTTGTATTCGGTATCCATGCGGTTATATAAACCTTTGAGATCGTCAATATCAAAACCGCCTTGGGTACGTTCAGCCAAGTCTTGGTACTTCTCAATGGTGATGTCCAGTTCTTTGAGGATGCCACGATAATCAATCAAATAACCGAACTGCTTTTTGCTGTGTAGGCGGTTAACCCGTGCAATGGCTTGAATAAGGTTGTGCTGTTTTAAAGGCTTGTCGATATAGAGCACCGTGTTTTTAGGCTCATCAAAGCCCGTTAGCAGTTTATCTACCACGATCATAATGTCAGGACCTTCATCCTTTTCAAATTCTTGGACGATATGCTTGGTATAGGCTTTTTCGTCTGACCAGCCTTTATCGATGACATTGGCTTTCCACCAATTTTGTACTAAATCGGTACTTTCACTATCAACGCTATCATGTCCCTCACGAGTATCGGGTGGCGACATCGCTACAACTGAAGTCACTTTACCTATTTGGTCTAACAGCTTCTTATAGCGAATTGCTGAAGCTTTAGAGTCACACGCCAATTGCCCTTTCAATCCTTGTTGCTTGAAGTTCTGGAAATGATCAGAAATATCGTGCGCGATTAACTCTAAACGCCCTTCTGTTTGATAGATCTGACCTTTTTGAGCGAACTTACGTTTTAGATCGCTGCGTTGCTTTTCCGATAGGGTATCGGTAATACGGTCAAACCATGCATCAATGGCTTTGTCGTTGGTGCTCAGATCAGGTTTACGCTCTTCGTACAACAACGGCGTAACAGTGCCATCTTCGACAGCTTGCTGCATGGTGTAAGAGTGGATGATCTTACCGAACTTGTTCTCGGTTTTATCGTCTTGCAGCAGAGGCGTACCTGTAAAACCGATGTAAGCGGCTTTTGGCAAGGCTTGTTGCATTCGGATGTTGTTTTCACCGTTTTGGCTACGGTGTCCCTCATCCACTAATACGATAATGTCAGGGCTATCGTTGTAGCATTCTGGTAGGTTAATCGCCGTACCAAACTTGTTGATGATCGAGAAGATGATACGCTCATTGCCTTTACCGATTTGCTCTGCAAGGCGTTTGCCAGTGGTTGCCATCGCATCTTTTTTGTCTTTATCTGACAGTGCGCCACCAGAGGCAAAGGTGCGAGCAAGCTGATCTTCTAAATCCACACGGTCAGTCACAACCACAACGCGGCATTTGGCTAACTCTTTTAGCCAAATCAGGGCTTTTGACAAAAATACCATAGTGAATGATTTGCCTGAACCTGTGGTATGCCAGATCACACCGCCATTACGTGCGCCTTTGTCATCAAAAGAGGTGATGCGTTCCACTAAGGCTTTGATACCAAACACTTGCTGATAACGCGCAACAATCTTGCCCGCTTTTTTATCAAACAATGTGAATAAACGGGTTAACTCTAGTAGGCGGTCATGGCGCAGCAAGGACACCAATAAGCGGTCTTGATCTGTCACCACCAAATCACCACCTGCGATCAGTGATAGATATTCGTCTTTAATCGCTGGCGTACGATGGTTGAAAATCGCATTAAGTTGCGCGTCACTTAGTGGCGTGTTCTTAAGGCGTTCAAAGGTGCTTTCGGTGATGTCTTCTTCTTTCCATTTCGCCCAGAACTTCTCAGGTGTGCCGCACGTACCGTATAAGCCATCATGCCCATTAATGGACAACAACTGTTGGCTGTAAGCAAACAGGTGAGGAATTTCATCCACCTTTTGGTTGCGGATGTTTTGCGAAATACCTTCGGTGATGGTGGGTTTTCCATTGATAATGCTATCAGGACGTTTTGCCTCGATCACTACCCACGGCAAGCCATTAACGAAACAGACTACGTCAGGAATGCGTTTACCTGTACCACGGGCGTTATCAACCTCCATCTCTTCGGTGAAATGAAATTGGTTGTTTTCAGGCGTGTCCCAATCAATGATTTGAATGGTTGGGTTGGCTTTTTTACCATCAACAAACTCAGTGACGCTAATGCCGTAAGTTAAGGCGTTATAGAGCTTTTCATTGGCGGCTTTTAGCCCTTCATTCATCGCAGGGTTAGCCAGCTCTTGTACGATTTTATCAATTGCCGCTTGTGATAAATGAAGTTCTTTACCCATGAATGAATAGGTTTTAAAGCTTAAGACTTTGCGCAAAACCTGCGGCAGAATCACCGTGGTTTTGTTGCCCCGCATCGCCATGCATTCACTCGGCGGAATGAACTGATAACCAAGGTTGGTGAGTAAGGTTAGCGCTGGGATTTTTGCGCTTTGTTCTTCACGGTAGTTCGGTAAATGTGGAGAACTCATGGCTGACCTCGATGATAGGCAGCTAAATCACTATCAAGAGACCAGATGAAAACTTCACGATTAGAGAATTTTTCAATGCACTTGTTAAACTCTTCAATGATACTTAAATCACCAAAACTAGTACCCTCATTCTGTTTTGTCGCTGATTTGCTCGCTCCAGCGTGTTGTGGGTAGCTGTCTAGCCAAGTTAAAACCTCTGCTGAATTTGGAAATTCACTCGGCTGATAAGGTGCAGATCCTGTGAATGCTCCCTTTACCGCCGAACAAAATCTCTCAGCTGTTTTACGTCTTATTCCACCATCACCATTTTGTGCAATATGATTTCCTGTCTCGATAATGGTGGCCATTGGCAAGATAAATGTTACCCCCAACTCTACATAATCTTGGAAGGACGATATAACAGTTTCTTTATCTTGGTTCTTTCTAGGAACATTTAATAGATTCAGAAAGACCGACGTGTCTATGATACAAACAGAGCTCATTCATCCTCTCCTTGCATCTTAGCCAACCAATCTAGTGCATTTTGTTTTTTCTCTTCAGGTGTCACCGGTGACTTTACAAAGCGATCCACGATACCGTTGGTCACCAATTCACCGAGAGGTCCTTGGGCAACTAAACCTGGATAATCGTTTAGGTCTGACAATCTCATCAGCTCACTATCACCACTCTTAGAGTTACGATAACAAAACACCACATCACCGAGCGCTGAATCGGGCAGAGCATCCATTAGGGCAGGGTTATGCGTAGACAGCAAAAGCCGAACATTACGTTTCTGTGCCTGCTCACGCATGGTCGATAGCAGCTGTTTTGCACGAGATGGATGAACACCGTTATCCACTTCTTCAATCACCACCGTCGAGCCTTCAGGTGCCGAAAGTAATGCTGCAGCTATAGCCAACACTCTCAGTGTACCATCCGATAATAGCTCTACCGACCAAGTACGCTCTTCATCACCAAAACTCTCTACAAGTTCAAGCGATACCTGACCTCGGCGATCTTCAAAGAACGAAATGTCTTTCACATCTTGCTCTGGCAAACTTTTGATAAAGTCCACAATTACCGCGCGCATACTCTCCTCTTTCCAGAGTGTATAAAGCACGCCAGACAAGTTCGCACAATCCCCTCTCAGCGAACGTTCAGGAAAGCTATCCCCCCGCATTAATGCGGGGACAGGATCAAGAAAGAGCGTGTTAGAAAGCAGTTTTTGAAACTGCTCAGTGACCATTGGGATCTCTTTTTGCGCTTTCTTATGGCCAGATTCAAACATGGCGGAAGAAGCCAGTTGGCTCAAAACGGTGATTTGATCCGTTCCTGGAACTTGAGGCTTTTTGCCACCACGAGCGAAGTTATTGTATGCAATGCGTATATCAGTTCCTAAACCTGAAGATGGTTGAGCAATTTTATAAAGAGGAAAACTCTCTTTTGGTGAGTTGATGCTTTCTTGTGAAATATGTAACTCATCATCACGTAGAGAAATTTCAACCTCAAAATGATTCCACACCTCATCATCGGTCATACATCCCAAAGAGAATGCTTTCGCCCCCAAGTAACCCAAATCTTTCACTTGCCCACGCAAGATTTGCTCAGAATCATCGACTCGGTGCTTTAAAACTGACAGTTTCTGCCCTTGTGCAAGCCACGCAAGAAAGCGAAACGCTTCCAACGCGTTACTTTTCCCTGAGGCATTCGCACCAATCATAAGAGTCAAAGGTGAAAGGTGAAGCACCTGTTCTTGATAGCTCTTAAATTTTTTAACCTGAATTTGGCTCAGCATGTTACCTCCTCCATTTCATCAACTTTCACGCGACGCTTGCCTGTCAACAACTGCTGCATCAACGCTTTTTTCTCTTGCTTCAAGTGTGCAAGTTTGGCTTCTAACAACTCGATGTCTTTGTCGGCAGCGGTTAGAACAAAGGCAATTTTTTGTTGTTCACTAATGCTAGGAAGCAATACCTTACAGTGATTTATTTCACCTAAGTTGATTTTTTTAGGGAAAGCAACGTGAATCGTTCGCTTATACAACTCTCGATGAAACTCATGTGAATTGATGTAATAGCCCATATATGCAGAGTTAAACTTTGATTTATTTGCCTTGATTAAAGCTAAACTTACATAAAAAGAAGCACAAACATCCCAATTTAAGTGTTTAGCTGTGCCAATATCACCAATTCGTGTCATTAAAATATCATCACGTTCCAACTTGACACGTTTGTTTTCTTTTTCAAATACTTCTTCTGTGATGAACTTAGTATTAGAAAAGTCATCACGAGTTAAGTGTTCAACACTATAGAATGGAATACCTTTTTCGACATATTTTGGTGTTGAGTGTGTACCATCATAAATAGACGTGATTTTACCAAGCTCTACCTCTTCCCATTCCCCCTCATACGCTTTACCCGTTTCAGAATCTATCAAACGCTTTTTACCCGTCAATAACTGCTGCATTAAGGCTTTTTTCTGCTGCTTGCTGGCATCAATCAGCTTTTCTGTTGTTGCAATCCCGCGATCCCATGTTGAAAGGATTTGGGCGATTTTGCGCTGTTCTGGGAGTGGTGGAGTATTAATGATTAACTCTCCACAATCAGGTACACGCATATGAGCAACCGTTCCACCATTGCTAAAATCTTCAATTTGTTTCTGGCAATATCCACTCATCAGTGAATAAAACAGAAAACGGTTATCTGATTTTTCTGAGTGAGAACGATACATCATTGTTCTTTGGCCAAGGAAAATTCCTTGGGCATTTTCAAGAATGCCAGCTTCACCTACAGGAGCTTCACGGGTAAAGATGATATCTCCATCTTTCGGCGCTCCTCTGCGAATCCACTGTTTATATGTATCTTCTTCTACATATCTAACATTGTGAACATCTACTCGACCATTTCGTACATTGGTAGTTCGAATCATCTTATATGGCGTTTCATGCTCTACGTGCTTAGCCGTTTTATTTACACAGTCAATGATCGATTCACATAGTTCCTTGATCGGCTTTCTATCCCACCCATTAGGCACCATAACCCAACTCCTCTAGGTAGCCCGCCATTTCCGTTTCTAGATCCGCAAGCTCGCTTTGCAGCGCTAAACGTTCACTACGTACTGCCATCAAATCGATCTCCGCTTCTTCTTCAAAGGTATCGACGTAGCGAGGGATATTGAGGTTGTAGTCGTTCTCACGGATCTCATCGAGGGTTGCTACATACGCGTACTTATCCACGTTGTCGCCACTGCGGTAAGTTTTCACGATCTTGTCGATGTTTTCTTGCGTCAGTACGTTCTGGTTTTTGCCAGATTTAAACTCACGCGACGCATCAATGAACATTACATCGTTGGTGTCTTTCTTCTTTTTGAAGATCAAGATTGCCGCAGGAATACCTGTACCAAAGAATAGTTTTTCAGGTAAGCCGATCACCGCATCTAGCAGGTTTTCTTCAATCAATTGTTGGCGGATTTTGCCTTCACTTGATGCACGGAATAGCACGCCGTGAGGCACAACCACGCCCATTCTGCCCGTCTCTGGTTTTAGGGTTTCAATCATGTGTGAGATGAATGCGTAGTCGCCTTTGGTTTTTGGTGGCACGCCACGGCGGAAACGACCAAAGTGATCGCTTTCTGCGTCTTCATGACCCCATTTATCTAGTGAGAATGGCGGGTTTGCGGTTACGACATCAAAGTGCAGTAAGCCACCATTAGCATCTTGTAGCTTAGGGTTACGAATGGTGTCGCCCCATTCAATGCGGTGGTTGTCTTCGCCATGTAGGAACATGTTCATTTTTGCCAATGACCATGTTGAGCCAATTGCTTCTTGACCAAACAGAGCGTACTGCTTAGAGCCTGCAAAGTTCTTCTGAACCTGTTTACCACACTTCATCAACAGTGAGCCTGAACCACATGCAGGGTCACAAATGCTGTCACCTTGTTGTGGCTCTAGGATGATAGAAAGCAGATCCGATACCTCTGGCGGAGTATAGAATTCACCTGCCGATTTACCGCTGCCAGCCGCAAAGTGTTTGATCAGGTATTCGTAGGCGTTACCAATCACATCCAGCGAGCCAACACGGCTTGGGCGTAGGTTTAGGGTTGGCTTACCAAAGTCTTCCAATAGGTGGCGTAGAATGTCGTTCTTTTGCTTTTCATCACCCAGTTTATCGGTGTTAAAGCTGATGTCTTGGAACACGCCTTTTAGCTTGGTGCCGTTGGCTTCTTCAATCGCATGTAAAGCTTGGTCAATACGAGAGCCATTACCTGCTTCAAAACGGGCTTCATATAAATCCCAGAAGGTTGAACCTGCTGGAATTTTGAAAGATTGGCTAGCAAGCATGGCTTCAACCATCTCTTTGTTGTCACCGAACTGTTTAGTAAGTTCTTCTACTTTATCTTGGCGCACATCTGAGATGTATTTTAAGAACAGCATGGTCAAGATAAAGTCTTTGTAGATAGATGGATCTACGGTGCCACGGAACGTATCGCACGCCGACCAGACAGCTTTGTTGATTTCATCTTGGTTGATTGGAGAATTTGGCATTTTCTGTCTCTTATTTTTTTGATTGTTCGTTTAAAACTTGATTGGCGATGGCTTGCATCTCCATTCGTCGTAACTCAATTAGTTCTTGATATATTTGTTTTTCTCGATGTGCTCGCTGGCTTAACGCCACCACCTTTTGTTGCGTTTCTATTGGCGGAATAGTGATGGGCGTTTCCTCTAAAACCGAACGGCGGATGCTCACTTGCATTGTACCCTCGGCAGATTGCTGAAAATGACGTTGTGCGACCGATTGATTGAGTTGCCATGCAAGAAACTCCGGCAATAGCTCTATTGTGGAGTTTAAGCGAATCTGAAAATAGTGCGGCGAGCAGATCACTGGTAACGCTAGCGCTCTCAAATCGTCTTCTGATACCCAAGATGCAAGATTTCTTATTCCACGCGCAGCAAATATTACGTCGCCGTCTTGAAGCCATTCAGGATTTTTTCGCCCAGCAACATCGGCACGAACAAGCTTCGACCAACTTATTTTCCCATCTGCACTTTGATCTCTGGTTTGAATGACATAGCCATTCCCATTTAAGGCTTCTTCTATCGAACCTCGGAAAGAATGGCCAGATCGAACTACCGCGATTTCTTTTAGTCTTATAAGCAAAAAACAAACCTGCATCATTTCATGTGATGCAAAAAATAATGCTTGACGGTGAACGAAATGTCAACGTAATCTAGAAAAATAGCATCATCTTTAGTGATGCACTAAAAATGTATGGAGGGTATATGCCGACAACTGTAAATTCTGCGTTTAATCAATTTATGTCTGACAAGGTCAATCTTGATAGTAAGAAAACAACCACAGCGCGTTCCAGCCGAGATTATTTGAAAGGGCAAGTAAAAGGGCTAACTGATTTCTTTCCACTTTACAGTGACAAGGACATCAATTTTGGTTCTTTTGCGAGACGAACGAAAATTCGTCCCTTAGATGATATAGATATGATTTTCACACTGTCGGCAAATGGCTGTACATGGGAGGAGAGTTTTGACGGCACTATATACATCAATACACCGACCGAATCCCCTGAGTATAAGAGCTTTCGCCATGACAGTTCATTTCGCCTCAACTCACGTAAGGTCATCAATCACTTTGTGAGTAAATTGACCGAGCTGAATCACTATAGCAAAGCGGAACTACACAGAAATCAAAACGCAGCAACGCTGAAACTAACAAGCTATGACTGGAACTTTGACATCGTTCCAGCTTTTTTTACTACTGAAGATGCCGATGGAAAAACCTTTTACATCATTCCTGACGGCAACGGTCACTGGATAAAGACAGACCCAAGACTAGATCGACAGCGAGTCACTGATATCAATCAGCAATGTGGTGGTCACGTGCTTAATGCGATCCGAGCAATTAAATACTGGCAACGTAGAGCGACGATGCCTTCAATGCCGTCTTATCTCTTAGAGAATTTGGTTCTTAATTACTTTGCGGAAAAAGGCGAGGCGAGCCTGTTCGTCGACATCAACATCATCAATGTTCTTCAATACATAAAGAACAACATTTGGTGGAATGTCAATGATCCAAAAGGAATTCAAGGAAATTTGAACACTTTATCTTGGGACGAAAAGACTAAAATTTCGCGAAAAGCGGAAACAGATTTCAATACAGCCCTAGCAGCGCGGGAGTTTGAGAAAGAAGAAGACCACAAAAAAGCAATTGGAGAGTGGCGCAAAGTGTTTGGTAACGACTTCCCACAATATGGATAAAAAATGACAAATATCATAGCTAATCAGAAAAGTACTGAGGCCATTGAAGCCGGCACAGCATTTCGCTTTGCCTACAAAAAAGCAAAAGCTTGGAAAGCAGCAATATGGTCAACTACATTGCTGTTTGCTGTCGCACAAACAGTAGCGTCAGCGTACATTTTTTCCAACGGCACCCCTGAGATAGATCCGACACCTTATGTTGTAAGTTTACTTCTAGCATCAGTCTTCGCAGGCTGCTTTGGTAAGCTGCAAGTTACCAAATGGATCAATATGGGTTGTACACTTCAACGTTTACATGATTATTTAGTTATAGCTGTCGGCGTAAGACCCACCCATATCGAACTCCCAAGAAGTAAAATCATTGAGTTGAGTCAGAAGCAGATTCGCAAAACACCAAGCGACAAACAGGAACTTGAAAATTGGTGGTCGACTTCACTGGACACAGTACCGTTCTCTGTTGCAAAAGTAATAGCAACGTACTCAACTTTTGCATGGGAAAGTGAACTTCGTAAGAAGTATCAAGCGTTGTTAACTGCACTTTTAGCAGCAAGTATAGCGAGTCCAATTGTCTTAGCCCTACTCCTGAACTACACAATCTCCCAATCAATCATATTTACTATTGCACCATTTACGCCCTTTATCTCCGTACTTTTAGATGAGTGGATAACAAATAGGCAAAATTTAAACATCGCTAATGACTTAACTAAAGAATGTCACACCTCTTGGCGAAACATTGTAACTGGCAAGTTATCAGAGGATGAAATAGAAGAGGTGACTGAACAACATATGAATTTTTGGCAAAACTTCCGTCAATCCGCAACACCAATTTTTGAGTGGATATACAAATATTCTCAGCGTCAAATGGAGATGAATATGGTCGTTGATACCAAAGAATTAGTAAAACGATATCAAGACATTCTATAAGGAAGTACAACTCAGAGAAACTTACCAAACCCTATCGGCTTCGTGGCTTGAGGCAATATCCCCTCAAGCCATTTTTTGTCATGATGGTAAAGCCAGAA
This sequence comes from Vibrio sp. Y29_XK_CS5, assembly GCF_024181835.1. NCBI lineage: Bacteria > Pseudomonadati > Pseudomonadota > Gammaproteobacteria > Vibrionales > Vibrionaceae > Vibrio > Vibrio sp. Y29_XK_CS5. The sequence continues at coordinate 58,939 of NZ_JAMZAM010000003.1, read as the reverse complement.
GAAAGCAGCATTACACTTAGATTTAATATCCCGTCTGAGTGACGACGAATTGACTGCAACATAACGCAATAGCTCCAACCTACATCGACGTCGCTTAGACTCAAAGTGACAACGCTTTCTCCACTCAACAAGCCCATTCTTACTAGAGATCACTTGCTCTACCGAACCGATACCGACACCACAGATTTCAGAAATACTCTTTCTATGCATTGATAGAGTTGCTAATTTAATTATCTTATCTTTGATGCCATTGGTTAACATTCTTGGCTTTAGTTTGATCGGCACGCCATTTTTCAAAGCTATCCGCTTTAAGTAAGAGCGGCTTTTTCCTGTGATACGATAGACCTCAGCCATTGATTCGCCTTGCTTTAGTAGTGCAAGACATTGACGTTCTATATCTTTACTTTTACTAACAGTCTCCTGCGTTACAACTGTTGTTTTCACGACATCATAGTCAAAAATATCTTCTGCACGCTCAAATAGCCACGAACCAAATAAAAGATGTCGAAATGGGTGATGGCTGCTCATCGAAAGTAATAGTTCTGATAAATATCTATAGTCTCGAATATGCTTTGGTAACGGATTGTCACCATAATCAGCAAACGGATGAGCATAGTTAAAGAAGTCTTTGAAGAGCACTTGCCTTCTTATATGGTTACCACGAGTAACATACCCAAGCTCATCCAATCTATTACGATATGCTTGCGCCCAATTAAAAGGCTTCATTTCCTTGCTCAAGATTTTTAACAAGCTGTAACTATAGGTGGCAACCTTGACCTCAACGTCTAAAGGGCTTGATTCAGGTGGGCTTGTTAGCGGAGGGAACAAACCTCGTTCAAGCTTTTGTCTTGAATTCAATCGAGTTACTTGCAGCAACTCTCGATGCTTGTAGCATGTGGATATACCACAAATCTGATGACTTCGGTGCCAATACGCAACGCCATGATTGGAAATGTCCTCAATAGCACATTGATGGCACCATTTTAGATAAACTGTACTACCTTGCCCAAAGGAAGCAAGCTGGCTTTCCCACAAAGCCTTATTCCCATCATTATTCAGAAGTGATTTTCGCAATTCGTGTGAGTGCTGAGGTAAAAAAAAGAAGAAGAGTGGCGCAAGAGTTTGCTCATATAGAAGCTTAGATTCGCTATCTCTTAGTAACGAGGATAGCTTCGATACCCCTACAGTCAACGTAGGGTGAAACGTATGCCTAGAAGACGCTAAAACTTTTTCAGTAAATTGGCTTGAAGACTCACCTAATAAACAAAAATGACGAACTAATCGTCCAAAGAGTAACTCATCATCAAATGCGCGTGTAACAAACATACTGAACTAACTAAACGTTTCTAAAGGGTCATCACATAACAAGCCCGAATAACGAAGGCTTTCAATCAGGTCACTATCCTGGGCTGCTCGTTGAATAAGAGAGGTATCCAAGACCCTATCTATCAAATCTTCAGCTAGCCCAACTTCAGTTAATGCTTCAGCAAACTCTGGGTGGTGTGGACGAGTAAGGTCTCCTGGAATTGTCACGGGCTTAGACTGTGTTTTAACGACTTCTTTCTGCGTGTGGCCCTCACCTATATCACCATTAGGATCTGAGTTTCTTCCTTCTCTATTTCTTTTTAAGATAGAGATCCTTTGCTTTTTCCTCAGCTCTTCCGTAAGTGTTTTCGTCAGGCGTACGGCTATACTAGCGCCAAGCTCAAGTACCTCTTCAGTAATCCTCTCATCAGATGAACCTATAATGGCTTTTTGAGCGGCGTAGTAAATGCGAACAGCCAAGTCCATATTCCCAGCAGACAACGAGTAAAGTCTATTACTCAAGCTAGGGGTCAATGGCGTCGCAACATTCGTCCACTGTAAACACCAAAGTTCATCAACAAACAACTCCCATTCATCGTCATTTTTCATTAGTTCTACGTTGAAATAACCACTGCTTTCCGCTCTTCGGGCTGATTTAAAGCTTTTACTTAACAATGTGTCAAACGGAGGGTTGGCACAAAAAAGTAATGGTATTCCTAGATTATTGACTAAGTTATGCAGGAATCCCAGAAGTCGATCTGCACCGCCAGCTTTGGCGAGATTTAGGTTTTGCATCTCATCAATAACAAGGACACCGAGAAAACTGGATTTCATTTTAGCTTCAATTTGCTCTAACAATAGAGCAATGGTTCCCGCTGGTTTAGTTGGAGGAAGACTTAGTTTTCGATCGATTTGCTCTAAAATGCGATGGCAGAGTCCCTTCACACTTGAGTCATCAGGACAATCTACTTTAATCCAAACAACTTGCGGAATTGCTAATACTTTATTCTGGTAATATCGGTGTTCGATGACATCTGGAAAGCAGTTGAGCACTTGTTCAAGCATGCATGTCTTTCCTACACCGCTTTCACCGATGATTGTTATACCGCTGCCCTTCGGTTTAAAAAAACCTGTTCTCGGTTCAACATCAGGACGGCTATCAGATGAGTAATGAAGGTAATTCATCGTCGTTGGTGACAATGGGTTTTTTGCTGAATATCCCTCCTTAATCGCCATTTCAATAGCCCTAAAGACATCCAAATAGAGTGGAAGAGGCTGCCTCAGCTCTTTCAATCGAGTAAGGTACTCTAACCTTTCAATCTCTTCTAATTTCGTTTCATCAAGGTTTCGTTCAGGATAATTACTTAACTTTACAACTAATTCAGAATCACCCACTTTGGGTGGTAAAGCTTCGATTAAAGGGTTACCTCGGTGCTCTGGCAAAATGGCTTCATGGTAGCTAGCGTTTTCACATCTCATTATCATTAACCTTTTTTCGCTTTAGCATCGATATTACTTTTTTCTTTTTATTATCAATATACTCACCCGATGAACCAGATTCCATATTCTGCTCTGTCAGACTAGATTGAGTGCCACCATCCTCAAGTCTTTGTGCGAGAATAGCTTCTCGCCTTCTCGCTTTCATGCCCTTTGTTCTCTCAGATTTCGAGCTAAGTGATGGAGCTAATGCTGCTTCCTCTTTTGCATTTTGGATAGTCTGATTTCTTCTCTGGTGACGCTCAATCGACTTCGCTGTTGGTCTGGCTTTTTTCTGCTCTAATTTAAGCCAATCTTCAAAATACAAAATATCTGCTTGGTGCCTATGGGAAAAGTTAGCTGATTCTTTCATCAACTTACAGCGTGTAAAACCGCTTTCTTCTTCAAGCCTGACATATATAAAGCTAGAGTTATCATGATCAATCAGTGCATCGAGAGGCCATGACCCATGATTTCTAGCAATGACCTTCCAATTATCAAAACTAGGGTGACCCGAGTCATAGTACATTTGGTCATTGAGTCTAATACCTTTACCCGTCATGGTTACTTTAGTGGCAGGTAAAAGACGAGCCCGAACATGCGCTTCATCTGCTCTACTCAAAGCATGTTTCTGCGCTTTCACATGTAGATTCCAATAGTTAAAGGGGGTTGGAGGAAGCCCTGATTCTATAAGTAACGTGCTCTGCTTGGCCAAGTCTTTAAATATTGAGCTGTTATGCTCCAATACTGCATCAATAAGTAGCTTAGTTACGTCCCTAAGTGTTAATGCTGCATCTAATCTTGGATCTCTATCTCCTCTAATGTAGTGTCGTCCCTTAGTTGTCCCCAACAGCTCATGAACTAGCTTTTCATTCAAAATCTTGAAACGATGCTCAACTATCCCTTTCAACTCAGCTCGGTAAGGCGGCGCAATACTCAAGTGACCAATCAGTGGTACCGCGAGGTTCTCGGCATCTTGGCAAATGAACTCACCTCGATCACAAAGCAGCCGCTGAGGGATGTGATGACAAGGCCAATCCGTTTCACCTATTTCAATACCAAACTCAGCACAATACCCTTTCTTTGAAGTAAAACTGTTAATTAAAGCCTGTCGTCCCGCTCTCCATGAAGCGTACTCCATTGAAACATGAAGCCCAACAATCATCCGACTCTCTTTATCCACCACACAGTAAACTGTTGGTCTACCTAAAACATGATTCCTCTGAAAGTCCGAAACAATATGAACATCTAAAACCGTTGCATCAAGTTCAAAGCAACTACCAGGAACTTCTGTATGATCAGTCGCAGCCCCCTTCAAACTACGTCTATTTCGCTCAAAATCACCCTGATTGGTCTGCTTACGAATCAATGTATGTGCTGGGATTAGTTTCTTAACCCAATAAACAAATGCTCTATAATTTGGCACCCTTGCATCTCTAGACTCAGATTCCGAAGCGATTAACTCATCTGCATAGTATTCTTTGAGCATTTTGTCATAGACTCGGCTGTATCGGATTTTTTCACCTTTGAGACCGAACCGCTTCATTGCCTTAAGAAACAGAGCCTTATCAGCTTCGGTAGTATTCACACCTATAGGAGCATCGATACTAGGACTTGATAACTGTACTGGTGAGCCACGTTTTACTTTACCAGCAGCCCTAGTTTTCCCTCTCCCTCCTGAGTTCTTGTAGCTTGGTAAAAGTGCATTTCTCTCTTGGCCATACTTCCAGTAGAGATTCAGCGCTCTATATATATTCTGCACATATGTGTTGTTCGCCTTTGCGTGCTGAGAAGCCAAGGCACTGCGAGGTTGATCAACTAGATTGAGCAAAAAGTCAGAAGAAGAAACTAAGTCTACGATCAGTGAGTATTTCTCATTTCTTTTGGCGAGATGACTCTCTGAAATATCATCTTCAGATTGCAATTGGTAATAAGGCAATTCATACAGGCTTTGCTGAGCTTTACCGACTTTGATTGCCTCACTAAAAAGATCAAAAGCTAGTTTGATCGGCCGTTGCAAAGCCTTTGATTCGACCAAAGGAAACAAGATGATAATGCGATCCGCTGTATGCTGCTGTAAAACTCGGTATAGGCCATCATTGAGACCATCCAAGCTTTCAATTTGCCAAACACTATTTAGCTCAACTTGCTGCATGTTGCTTTGAAGTTCCATCTATCTTGATTTCCATGATTTCAATCATCCCTGATAGGACGATAGGGCGAGACAGGTCAACTGTTACTTCTTTGTCAGCCAACAGAGACTTTAACAACATCAAGGCATCATCTTGCGAAATGCCAATTTCATGAGAAAATGTTTCACAGATTTCATTCAATTGCATAGTTCCGATCATCAACAGACGTTTAGCCACATCTCTAAATTCATTCGGTGTTGATGGGTATTTCTTGCGTTTAGTGTCTGTAATCCATTGAATATTCTTGGACTTAATCTGATTAAGCTCCGATAGGTAAAATATGTGAAAAGGGACGCCAAGCAACTCCCACCACACCCGCTCTATATCTAGTTTTTCGGCTGTTCTTTTGTCAGACAGTTTTTCTCTTGGTTTAACACATACAGCTTCATACCAAACCCTTTGACCATCACTACAGGTTAAAAGGAAATCAGTGGTCATGATGACAGGATCTTTAGTGGCAGGGTGTTTAGGGTGCTCAATACCAAGTGATTGAGCGATTTTTAATGAGAGGGAGAGGGGAAGCAAAGGAAACTGCTCCCGAATATCTATAACTGAATCAGAAAACTCAGCCAAGTAGAAAAAACACGACTCTTGTTCCGATAGGGTATGGTGACTTCGACCTGACTTTATTCCTTCAATCTTACCGCTATGACCATGAGATTTAACATCTTGAACTCTTATCCAAGGTGTATAACTGGCTCCCTCACCTAAACCATAATTCTGTTTCAAAGCTCGCTTGAAGTCGGCGAGCTTCTCAAGTTTTCTTCGTCCAGCCACAACATATACTCAATCCAATTCGATACAGTATATTATAGCCTAGTGTACAAACTTTATTATTCCAAAATGGGGCTTTGTACAAACTTTATCGACAGTGTACAAACTTTATTGTTCCAAAACAGTTACACCCACTGACCAGCAACAAAGCCGCTCGACCAGCACCATTGGAAGTTATAGCCACCTAACCAGCCGGTTACGTCCATCACTTCACCGATGAAGTACAAACCTTTGATGTTCTTACATTCCATGGTTTTTGAAGACAGGTGATCGGTATCTACGCCGCCTAGGGTCACTTCTGCAGTGCGGTAACCTTCCGTACCGTTTGGTGCTACTGCCCAGCTTTCTAGACGCTCAACGATGGTTGCCATCTCTTTCTGGTTGAACTGCTTAAGAGGTTTGTCTGCTAATTCTTTACGTTCAATCAGCACTTCAACCAAACGCTTTGGTAGCACTTTTGCAAGCGTGTTCTTCAACGATTGGTTTGGATGCTTCTCGCGGCTGCGTTCTAGTAGTTCAGCGATATCGTCGTTTGGTACGAGGTTGATCGTCACCTTCTGACCCGCTTTCCAGAATGACGAGATCTGCAGTACCGATGGACCCGACAAGCCACGGTGAGTAAACAGCAATGCTTCTTTGAACATAGTGCCGTCTTGCGCGGTGATTTCTGCCGGGATCGCGATGCCCGATAGTTCTGCGAAATCTTCTTTGTCTTCTTTATGCAGCGTAAATGGCACCAGACCTGCTGTAGTGGTAATCACCGGGATCTCAAACTGCTCCGCAATCTTGTAGCCGAATGGCGTCGCGCCCAGTTTAGGCATCGACAGACCGCCCGTTGCTACCACCAAAGATTCACATTCGATGTTTTCAGTACCAGCATGCAGACGGAAGCCCGCATCGGTTTTCTTGATCGAATGTACATCACATTGGTAGCGTTGTTGGATGTTTGGCATGTCGCATTCTGCTAGAAGCATCTTAACGATGTCTTTTGCAGTAAACGCATCAACACAGAACAACTGTCCGTGATCGCGCTCTTCAAACTCGATGCCATGCTTGCTGACCATCGAGATAAAGTCCCAGTTGGTGTACTGAGACAACGCCGACTTCACGAAGTGTGGGTTTTGACATAAGTAGTTGCTCGCTGAGACGTCGTAGTTAGTGAAGTTACAACGACCACCGCCTGAGATAAGGATTTTACGTCCTGGCTTTTTCGCATGATCCAGTACGAGCACACTGCGTCCGCGTTTGCCTGCTTCTGCTGCACACATCAAACCCGCCGCACCTGCGCCGATTACAACAACATCAAATTTCTTACTCATGGGTAACGCTCAATTACTTATTTAGATTGGTTTGTCCAAAATCCAAAAATAAAAAAGGATGTGCGTAATGCACATCCTTGCTTTCTGCGGGCGCTATTCTAACGACAAAAGTCGAGTGGGAAAAGCGCTTAAATTCCAAGCACAGCTTGCTGGCTTAAAGAATGAAGGCAGCCAGTAGGGTCACACCAAGTAAAGCGGTCGATAAAATGAATAATCCGCGCACCCTTTCGCATTTGCCAGTAAAGATCTCATCGTGATGATGGTGATACTCTTTACTCTTAATGTAATGGTACAGTCGCACCTGTTTGGTGACGTTACCATGGGTGGTGAAAAATCCATTGCCATCCACTTGCTGATAAAGCAAAGGATGCGCTTCACGCATGATGTAAATTAAAGAACGAAGAGCGGTGAGATAACGGACCATGTTTACTCCCGTTACTACCATTAGCGCAAATAAGATTGTGTCTCCACTGATCATCTTTTCCTCCCTACATCTTCAACGATGCTCAAGAGATAAAGACGATCAATGCTTCGTCCTTAACCCGCTGCTTACCGCGTCGGGAACACGTTATGCAGCTGGAGCACCCATAATTGAAGATGAACCTTCTTTTGCCATTTGTGCTAGATCTTTATCGATGAAGAACAATGCCTTACCGTCTTCACCAACTAATTCGATCTTATCTAAAATCCCTTTAAACAACTTCTCTTCTTCGTGCTGTTCAGCCACGTACCACTGTAGGAAGTTAAACGTTGAGTAGTCTTGGCTTGTAAATGCAACATGCGCCAATTTGTTGATCTTTTCCGTGATCATTTGCTCATGTTCGTAGGTTTCACGGAAAACATCGCCAAGGCTAGCAAAGTCATGCTTAGGTGCTTCAATTGCACCTAGGATTGGCATTGAGCCAGTTTCACTTACATAAGTGAAAAGACGTTGCATGTGCTCCATTTCTTCTACGGCGTGAGCGCGTAAAAATTCAGCCGCACCTTCAAAACCTTTGTCTTCACACCAAGCACTCATTTGTAAGTATAGATTGGATGAGAAAAATTCTAGGTTAATTTGCTCATTCAATTGTTCAACCATAGTTTGAGACAGCATGTTAACTCCTATTTATGTGCATGCAATATACCCAAGTAACCTCAAGATGGGTGGGTTCAGCGAGAATAGCTTGGTTTGCAGACGAGGCGACGGTTTGAAGATCTAGTGGTTCTAAATCAATAATCGTCAACAATGTTTGCAAGCCAAGATAACTCGCCCTTTGGGAGCTTGTCACTGAACCGATCTCTTCGTCAAACATTTTGGTAAGAGCGAACTATTACGCTGCAATGTTTTCCTTGCGCTCGAATCAGTGACAAAGCTCTGAATCCCACGTCTTGAAGTCACTTGGGTATAACGCCACTATAACATGATTACTGTGGCAACACTTTGTACCTACGATATTGATATGAGATCACTTCAGCAAAATTATCTGAGACTTAGTGCTAATCTGACACTATGACCTTATCAAGGAGATAGCAATATGAGTTACAAACACGTACTTGTGGCAGTCGACCTCTCAGACGACAGTAAAGTGTTGATTAAGAAAGCCGTGTCACTGGCTAAACCTCTGGATGCGAAAGTCTCTTTCATTCATATCGATGTGAATTACGCCGAGCTTTACACCGGGCTTATCGACATCAACATGGCGGAGGCGCAACACCAAGCGATGGAAGCGTCTCGTACACAGTTAGCGAATTTTGAAGAATACGCAGAGTACCCAATCACGCATACGTTAGTTGGTAGCGGTGATTTGAGTAACGAGCTGTGCGATACCATTCAGGACTACAATATTGATTTGGTGGTTTGTGGTCATCACCAAGATTTCTGGAGTAAGATTCTTTCGTCGACGCGTCAGCTTATTAACTGCTCACCCGTCGATATGCTGGTCGTACCGCTAAAAGACTGATTTGCGTTGGCGTGACCTTAAAACTTGGTTAGACTGCGGGCACATTTGTTGTTGATAAAGATTCTCATCCATGGCTTATCTATCCGCAGTTACCCTACTTTGGGCATTCTCATTTAGCCTGATCGGCGTTTACCTTGCCGGTCAGGTTGACTCTTGGTTCTCTGTTTTCATGCGCGTTGCGCTGGCGAGCCTAGTCTTCATTCCTTTCTTAAAATTCCGTGGCGTAAGCAAATCTCTGATCGCGAAATTGATGATCGTGGGCGGCTTCCAACTCGGCTTAATGTATTGCTTTTACTACCAGTCTTTCCTACTCCTATCTGTACCAGAAGTACTGCTGTTCACCGTATTTACCCCTATCTACGTCACCTTGATTTATGACTTCTTGAAAGGTCGATTCTCGCCTTGGTATTTGGTTACGGCGGCAATTGCTGTGCTGGGCGCGGCGTGGATTAAGTTTGCGGGCATCAATGAAAACTTCTTGATGGGCTTTTTGGTCGTACAAGGGGCGAACCTGTGTTTTGCCATCGGTCAGGTCGGCTATAAGTACATTATGGAAACCGAATCGGTTGAACTGCCACAGCACACAGTATTTGGTTACTTCTACTTAGGCGCATTGTGCGTGGCGACCGTCGCGTTCGCTCTGATGGGTAACTTAGACAAGATGCCAACCACAGCAACACAATGGGGCATTCTAACTTACCTTGGTTTGATTGCATCAGGCTTTGGTTACTTTGCGTGGAACAAAGGCGCAACCATGGTAAATGCTGGCGCACTTGCGGTAATGAACAACGCACTCGTCCCAGCTGGCTTGATTGTGAATATCGTGATTTGGAACCGCGATGTCGACGTGACGCGACTTGCCATTGGTGGTGCGATCATCATGCTATCACTGTGGATTAACGAAACTTGGGTGAAAAAACGCGTAGAGATGAGTTACGCCAACAAGTAACACAGCTAATCCTACAAACATTTCGACAATAAAAAACGCTCTCCAACTGGAGAGCGTTTTTTTGATTCGATTAATGCACTTTGGCTTGCGAGCTTGCGCTCATCAACGTGTTTGGTGGCGTTGGCAGCAACACCTCTAGTTCGGCATTTCGCGCTTCAAGCTTGCGCTGGCGTTTGAGCAATTTTTGCTGCTTTTTGGCTAACTTAAGCAACTTCTTCTGCTGCTTGTAATGTTTCTTAACCGCTTTCTTCGCCTTCTTCAGCGCTTTCTTATCTGACAAATCAAACATAGCTGGCGCCTCTAACTTAGTGGTTGAGGTTACGGCTGCGACTTTTGTTGCCAGTTTCTTCTCTTTCACTCGTTCCACAACACGTTTAACGATCGCGGCTTTCTCTGCGCTTTGTTCTGATGCCATGATGATTGGGGTATCTTGAGTTAGAGATGGGGTTGGCAGTGCTTCCGCCAATAGACCACAAGCCTGTTGCTCAGACAGCGGTTTGTCTTGGCACTTTTGAGGTGGAATCGCGGCAGGCTTACACAAGGTGTTTTTCGATGCAGAAGAACGAGCACAAGAACGACAGACAAACTTAGGTGCCACCACTAGGCGGTGAATATCACCCAGACTCTCAGCAATCTGTTTGCGGCTCATCTTACATAAACGTTTCGCCATGCTACTACTCCAGCTTCCCAATTCTCGACTGTTTTACTCTACGGCATCACACAAGTGAAATAATAATAATTCTTAGTTAGATATACAGTCAGTATGCCGAATTAGCAAGAGAAAAGTATCAATAAGCAGAGCAAACACCAGATACAAACACAGCGCCAAATTAAGCGCTGTGAGAAGAAGTTTTTTGTCGTCAGGTGTTTAGGGTCTGTTGACCTTTTGCGGTTAAATTTTGTTCGAGATAAAAGCGTTTTAATCGCGGCGAGAGGTTTGTAGCCTAGTTATTCTAAGCAAAATCCTCTCAACAAAGAGTAAAACGCTTTTAGCCGAACCCTTTGGGCAGCGTTTGTGGCTCCTTTCTACTGCGTTATCGGCTTATCAGGTAGGGCAACTACATTTCAAAGCCTCGGCCTTGTATAAAGAATCCACAAACGGCTGCAAAAATCAGCTCAAAAGGTCAATAGACCCTAGTTGAATTACGCCATTGATGCCTTCACATACACATCGAAACGGTTCTTTTTGGTTTCGATTGCCATGCTCGGCTTTTGCTCATCAAGCCAGTTGGCGTAATCAGGGCGTTTGACCACCACACGCTTGCTCGCCAATGCCATAGCTGGAGCCAGCAAACCATCTGCATCAAGATCTGCACCAACCAAAGATTGGAAGACGCGCATCTCTTTCTTCACTAATGCCGATTTCTTTTTGTTTTCAGGGTGCGGGTACATTGGGTCGAGATAAACCACATCTGGCTGAACGAAGTCTTTATCTTGCGCCAATTGTTCCAACGCATCATGGCTAGAAGCGTGAATCAAAGACATGCGCTCTGATACCCAAGTACCGATTTCTGGATCGTGTTTCGCACGAGCCAAACCGTCATCCAACAATGCTGCGACTACAGGGTGACGCTCAACCATTTGGACTTTACAGCCCAACGACGCCAATACGAACGCATCACGCCCTAAGCCCGCGGTGCCATCAAGCACGGTTGGAGTTGCGCCTTTGTTCAAACCCGCCGCTTTCGCGATTGCCTGACCTTTACCGCCACCGAACTTGCGACGATGCCCTACTGCACCACCAATCAAATCCACAAAGATTGCACCCAGCTTTGGCTCATCCACTTTACGCAGCTCTAAACGCTCTGTCGTTAGGACTAAGGCAAAGTCACTGTCATCAGTGTGAGAAAGCTGCCAACGCGCAGCGAGTTCATCAAGGTGAGACTGTTGAGATGGGTCTTCACAAATCAATTGCAGTTGCAAAAGGAGGCTCCAGTAAAAATCGGTTTAACTGGCGCTGAGTGTATACCCAACCCGCCTATAATTGCTAGGTTGGGGAGAAGTTAGATGACGTTCGTCTGGATGGTTAAAGCTGCTGAAGTTCTTCGACCAGCTCAGCCAGAGGTTTAGGATGCCCAATGCCATAACCTTGCCCATAGTCGACTCCAAGTTCGATCAGCAGCTCTCTGACTTGGTCATTCTCAACAAATTCCGCCACCGTGACTTTGCCCATCTGCTTGGCTAAGTCGTTGATTGAACGCACCATCACGCGGTCCATCTCGTTTACGTTGATATCTCGCACGAAAAGACCGTCAATTTTCACGATATCGACAGGAAGTTGCTTTAAGTAGCCGAAAGAAGACAAGCCAGAACCAAAATCGTCTAATGCAATCAAACAGCCCAGCGTGCGCACGCGAGTAAAGAAGCCGAGTGCTTGGTCGATGTTGCTCATCGCTGCGGTTTCGGTAATTTCTAAACAGATCTTCTCACAAGGAATCGAGGAAGACTGCAAACGCTCTAGCAGGAAGTCGATAAACTCTTGATTCCCCATCGACTGACCGGACAAGTTGATCGCGCAACGTCCGAGTTTTTCTACTATCTCTAGGCGAGCTTCAAACCACTCTAGGGTTTGGGTAATCACTTGTTTATCAATCCAGTGCGCAATGTTGTAGCGCTCAGAAGCTGGGATAAAAACACCAGGAGACAAGTAATTGCCCTGTGCATCACGAATACGTACCAGAATCTCAAAGCACAATGGTGAGCCTTCACCGCTTAAGTTAACAATGCGCTGAGCAAACAACTCAAGACGCTTACTCGATAGCGCCTCGTGCACCAGATTAACGCTCTGCATCTCTAACTGGCGACGTTGCAGCTCTTCGTTATCTAAGCTGAATAGGTTGTAGCGATTGCGTCCCTGCTCTTTGGCGACGTGACACGCGGAGTCTGCTTGAGCGTGAACCATCTGTGGCGTTTCGGCGGTGTGGTCGATAATACGAATGCCCACTGAGCAACTCATAAACAGTTGCGTGTCTTCCCAACGGAAAAGCTGTTCGCTCAAGGTCGTAATGATCTGCTTGGCAACGTTAATTGCACCGTGCTCATCGCAATCTTTCAACAACACAGCAAATTCATCACCGCCCATGCGCGCCAAGACTGCATTGTATGGCAGCACTTCTTCCAACATGCTGGCACAGAACTGAATAGCCGCATCACCGGCATCATGACCCACGGTATCGTTAAGCACTTTGAGCTGGTCAAGATCGAGGTACAACATTGCATGCACACGACGGTGGCTTTCTACTTCTCGCAGTGCGGTTTGCAGCTCTAACTCGAAGTAGTTGCGGTTGTAGGTGTCAGTCAGCAAGTCATAGCGCGCTTGGTACTCTAGCTGCTTGGCGAGCTTCTTGGTCTCAGTGATGTCTTCACCTACGATCAGCAGTTGGTCGGAATCTCTTAATGGGCGAATGTTTTCACGCACCCAAACGCGATGACCATCCGCATGACGATATTCGATTTCGCGACGCCAAACGCCATGCATCACTTGCTGAGGTTGCAATAACACTTGGCGAGGAATCAGTGCTTTTTCGTCCGAATAGAACTCACGTAGGCGATGCCCCAACATATCCAACGGTTGATAGCCCAAAAGCTGCTGAGCAAAACGGTTCACTTCCTGAATGCGGTTATTGTTATCTAACGTCACCATCATTACCGGCTGCTGCTCGTAGTAGTTACGCAAACTCGATTCACGTTGGTAGAGCTTATCTTCCATCGCTTTACGGCTGGTAATATCGCGCGCTTCAAACAAGTATTGCTCTTGGTTTGCCACTTGCTGAGAAAACGGTTTGAGGGACACTTCCAGCACCATAGCGCCATGTTCTTTACTCCAGATCTCCGTTTCAAAAGTGGAGACTTGGCGATGGCTGGACTGGAAGTAATTGGCAAGTAACTGGCGTGCATCTTCGCTCCAGTTTTTATGATGCCAAAGCGGATGATCGAGACACATATCCTGATGATTGAGTAACGATTGCAGACGATCGTTACCAGATTTAAGCAAACCATGTTGGTCGAGTATGCCCATGTACTGCATGCTTTGGTCAAACACCGATTCCAAAATCGTCTGGCTCTCGCGAGCAATACTTTCGCTGCGACGAATGCGATGCAAGTAGTAACTAAGCAGCATAATCACGATAGTCATCGCCACCAGCACACTGCCAAACAGCTTAATTTCTCGGGCGTAACGCTCAGTAAATTCCACCGGCTTATTGAAGAACACCGACGAGGCTTCTTGCTCTGCGCCTAAACCCCAACGCACAACTGATTGATAGTCGAGTTTGATGTCCGATTCTGCACGTACAATCGCAGGCAAAGGTTGCTGTGGGTTATCCAACACTTGCGCCAACAACTTCGCAGCTTCAAAACCTTGCCGATAGCCAGTTTGAATCACACCGCCGACCGCACCGTGCCCAAGTCCAATATCGTGCACCATAAACAGCGGTGCGTTAGAGGCTTGGTTGATATCACGCCAGTCTTTATCGGTCGCGACGTTACCGTGGATATCGCGGTAGTAAGTCCAAAACAGCACTACGTTATCGATGTTCATTTGCGACACTTGTTGTTTTAGGTCATCGACCGTTTCCGGCACTAAATGAAGGATTTTGTCGCGATATGCTGGGTTATCATCAAGAAAGTCTTCGATCTGAGCACGAAGTGCGGCACCAGTAACAGAATGGTCACTGACAATAAGGATTTGTTTGTGGGTCGGATGTAAACGCTCAATTAAGGCGAGGTTGGCGGACAGATCGACGTCCTCAATCACGCCTGTGGCATTCAACCCTTGATGCAGTGCAGGATGATAGTTGTTGATGCCACTGAAAATCACCGGCGTGTCTTTAATGACAGAAGATAAGCGCTGCATCAAGGCAAGTGCATTGTTGTCGCTGACCACGATCGCGTCGAAATGCTCTTCACTCAGTTTGGTGCGGTAAAGGGACTCCAGCTGACTGAAGAAGTGCTGGCTTTGACTGCGTTTGGAATCGAGATACAACACGCGCGTATCAAGTTGATGCCCTTCAAGCTGCTGATCGAAGCCACGCTGGATAGAATCAGTCCAGAAGAAACCTTGATGGTAAGAGTGAACAACGAGGACTTTTTGCTCTTGCGCCGCAGCGACAGCACTGAACATGATCGCTATGCAAAACAGAAAAAATGGCACATCAACTCCATGACTTCAGAGCTACCTCGCGGTTATCCCTGCGTAAACCTTGTGAATCCTGTCCGCTGTGAGTATAAAATGAACTTTAAACCTCATACCCAACGGAAATAATTGTATGAATGCGAGCTTGCCTAAACTCGACGATCTCGATCGCGCGATTCTTAAAACTCTGATGGCGGATGCGCGTAAGCCTTACGCAGAAATGGCAAAACAATTTAATGTCAGCCCAGCGACCATCCACGTTCGTATCGAGAAAATGAAAGCGGCAGACATCATCGAAGGTACTGAGGTAATCGTCAATACCAAAAAGCTAGGATATGACGTATGTTGCTTTATCGGCATCAACTTGAATGCCGCGCGCGACTATCATTCAGCGCTAGAAAAGCTCAATGCCCTCGATGAAGTGGTAGAAGCTTACTACACCACAGGCGCGTATAACATATTCGTCAAATTGATGTGCAAATCGATTGAAGAGCTGCAATTTGTATTGATTGATAAACTTCAAGCGATCGATGAAGTGCAATCCACCGAGACGCTGATCTCGCTGCAAAACCCGATCAATCGCAGCGTAAATCCATAACGCTCTGAATCAGATACTAAAAGCTGAATCTATGAATAAAAAAATGGGCAGCCACTTGGCTGCCCATTTTCATTCTCAATCGAGATTACGCTGCGATACCAGAATGGCGCAGTAGCGCATCGATTTCTGGCTCACGACCACGGAAGCGCTTAAATAGCTCCATTGGTTCTTCACTGCCACCCATTTCTAGGATGTTGTTCAAGAAACTCAGACCGGTTTCTTTATTGAAGATGCCTTCTTCTTCAAAGCGAGAGAACGCATCTGAAGACAATACTTCTGCCCATAGGTAGCTGTAGTAACCTGCGCTGTAACCACCCGCGAAGATGTGACCAAAGCTGTGTGAGAAACGCGCCCACTCAACCGCTGGTACAACTGCCACTTTCTCTTTCACTTCTGCCAAGGTTTCCAGCACACGTGCCCCCACTTCTGGGTCGTATTCTGTGTGCAGAGTGAAATCGAACAAGCCGAACTCTAGCTGACGTAGGATGCCCATCGCCGACTGGAAGTTCTTCGCGGCTAGCATTTTATCTAGCATCGCTTTTGGTAGCGGCTCGCCAGTCTCATAGTGACCAGAAATAAACGCCAGCGCGTCTTCTTCCCAACACCAGTTTTCTAGGAACTGACTTGGTAGCTCAACCGCATCCCAAGGCACACCGTTGATGCCCGATACCGCGCCTGTTTCTACTTGCGTCAGCATGTGGTGGATACCGTGACCAAACTCGTGGAATAGTGTCACAACTTCATCGTGCGTAAACAGTGCAGGCTTGTCGCCAACAGGACGGTTGAAGTTACACGTTAGGTAAGCAACCGGTGTTTGTAGCTCGCCTGATAGCGTCACACGACGACCACGGCAATCGTCCATCCACGCACCGCCACGTTTGTGTTCACGTGCGTATAGATCTAGGTAGAAGCTGCCGCGCAGTGTGCCTTCGCCATCAAAGATATCAAAGAAACGCACTGATTCGTGCCAAGTATCCACGCCTTCACGCTCTGTCACTGTCATACCAAACACGCGGTTTAGCACTTCAAACAGACCACTTACCGCTTTTGATTCAGGGAAGTAAGGACGCAGTTCTTCATCCGAAATTTGGAACAAGTGCTGCTTTTGCTTCTCGCTGTAGTACGCGATGTCCCATACGCTTAGCTCGCTGACACCAAATTCCGCATTCGCAAACTGGCGTAGCTCTTCGATTTCGCGCTCACCTTGTGGTTTCGCTTTGGTTGCCAAATCGTTCAAGAAGCCAAGAACTTGCGCTGGATTCTCTGCCATTTTAGTTGCCAGAGATTTCTCGCTGTAAGTGTTGAAACCCAACATACGAGAGATTTCATGACGCAGTTTTAGCTGCTCAGTGATGATTTCTGAGTTGTCCCACTTGCCTGCATTTGGACCACGGTCAGAAGCACGCGTTACGTACGCTTCGTACACTTCTTTACGTAGGTCTTGGTTATCACAATACGTCATAACTGGTAGGTAAGATGGGATATCTAGCGTGATTAGGTAGCCATCCAGCTCTTTTGCTTCTGCTGCCGCTTTTGCCGCTGCAAGTGCAGATTCTGGCATACCCGCTAAGTCTTTTTCGTCGGCAACGTGCTTAGTCCAACCCATGGTTGCATCCAGCACATTGTTGGAGAATTTTGAGCTCAGCTCAGACATGCGCTTGCTGATTTCGCCGTAGCGATGTTGCTCGTCTGATGGTAGACCGATGCCCGAAAGCTCGAAGTCGCGTAGAGAATCAGAAATGGTCTTCTGCTGTGCACGCGTTAACGTCGCGTACTCTTCGCTTGCTTTGATCGCTTTGTACGCTTCGTAAAGACCTTTGTGCTGACCAACCCAAGTACCGTACTCAGACAGGATTGGTAGGCAGCTTTCGTAAGCTTCACGCAGCGCTTCGCTGTTCACTACTGAGTTCATGTGACCCACTGGTGACCAAATGCGGCTCAAGCGGTCATCCGCTTCTTCAATTGGCGCGATCACACTGGTCCAGCTTGGGTTTGCGTTGTCTTTAAGTACCTCGTCAATCTTGGCACGACAATCCGCAATCGCCTGCTCCACTGCAGGTTTAATGTGTTCTGGTTTGATTTGCGAAAACGGAGGAAGATCCGTAAACGTAAGAAGTGGATTAGACATGAATAATTCCTTTTGTGTTTTGGCTCTGTATTTGCCTATTTGCATTTGCAAAGAACCTATTGGTATTTGCAAAACAGTAGGCGAACTCAATGCACAGGCAAGCCGACAACATGGATGGGGGGATTTCCGTTCCCTTTCTCGATGCAGCAATGACCGAATGGGTCAAAGAGCGCTTACTCTGTCCTTGAGTCTTGTTATGCCTAAGTTCGGTTTGGCGCTCTATTGGAGCGGCGCAATCCCACTTAGGTTCAATTTGTTTACTCATACTAAGTATGGGTGACTTAAAGAAATTTCAATAGCGAATCCCTATCAGTGATACTGATTTGAATCGAAGTTCTACTTCTTTAAGTTACTTGAGTATAATACCGCCATATCGCGAAAATCACAGACCACACTCAGTCAAAGAGTGTTTCGAGAGTTTAATTTGTTAAGTTACCGCCACAGCTTCCACGCTGGCAACCATGCTGACGTGGTAAAACACATCGTTCAAAGCCTCATTCTTGATGCACTAAAGCAGAAAGATAAGCCGTTTGTTTATCACGATACCCACTCGGGTGTGGGACGCTACGATCTGACTCACGAATGGTCTGAGAAAACGGGCGAATACAAACAAGGCATCGCGCGCATTTGGGATAACTCAAACATCCCTGAAGAGATCGCAAGCTACATCGATTCAATCAAAACATTGAACAACGGTGAAAATCTGCGTTACTACCCAGGCTCACCACGTGTTGCTCGTGCGCAAATCCGCCCGCAAGACCGCATGGTTCTGACTGAGCTGCACCCAGCCGATCACCCGCTACTAGAGCAAGAGTTCCACCGCGATCGTCAAGTAAACATCTACAAAGAAGATGGCTTCAAGCGTCTAAAAGGCAGCCTGCCACCGCAAGAGCGTCGTGGTTTGGTGCTGATTGACCCACCATACGAACTAGCGAAAGAGTATCGCGACGTCGTGCAAGCGATTTACCAAAGCCACAAACGTTGGGCTACTGGTATCTACGCGATTTGGTACCCAGTAGTAAACCGCCATGACATCGAAGACATGATTGAAGGTTTGGAAGGGCTTGGCATTCGCAAAATTCTGCAAATCGAATTGGGCGTCTCTCCAGACACCAACGAGCGTGGCATGACGGCATCGGGCATGATCGTGATTAACCCACCGTGGAAACTGGAAAGCCAGATGAAAGAAATTCTGCCATTCCTGCAAGAAGCGATCGCGCCAGCAACGGGTCACTGGAAAGTAGACTGGATCGTTCCAGAATAAAAAACACTGAATTTCAGAATCTTAAAGCGCAACGATGACCTCGTTGCGCTTTTTTATTTATTTTCTAAAAAATTTTCGTCTCCGCTTCGTCTTTTCTTTTTTGCCTGCGTCTTAGGGATGTAAACAAGCTAAAACATAGAGAGAAATGACCATGCTTAAAGTTATCAGTTTTAAAATTTGCCCATTTGTTCAACGCGTAACCGCGGCACTAGAAGCAAAACAGATCCCTTACGAGATTGAATACATCAGCTTAAAAGACAAGCCACAATGGTTCCTAGACATCTCACCAAACGGTCAAGTGCCTGTGATGGTGACAGAATCTGGCACGGCGCTGTTTGAGTCGGATGCTATCATCGAATACATCGAAGACGAATACGGTCCGTTAGAGCAAGGCGTGACAAACGAACAACGCGCACTGGATCGCGCATGGAGCTACCTAGGTTCTAAGCACTACTTGGCACAATGCGGCACCATGGGCAGCAAAGACCAAGCAACCTTTGAAGAACGAGCAGAGAAGCTGATCAAAGCGTTCCAAAAAGCAGAAAACCAACTGTCTGGTGAAACCAAGTTCTTTAAATCCGATGAACTAAGCAATGTAGACATGGCGTGGTTGCCGCTTCTGCACCGCGCTGCCATCGTCAAAGTGCACTCTGGTTACGACTTCTTCTGTGGTCTGCCAAAAATGCAGGCATGGCAAAAGCACATCTTAGAATCAGGATTGGTAGAGAAGACCGTATCGGAAGATTTCGTGCAGCTGTTTAGCGATTTCTACCTCACCAACACTTATCTTGCGGATGGTAAAGACGTGCAAGCCCAGTCAGGCTGTGGCACATCAAGTTGCTGCGGCTAATGGTTTTCCCCTCCCCTGAGCATGAAAAACACCAAGCGGAATAGCGCCTTATTCCGCTTTGCTATCCTTTCATCGCTATTTGTCATAAGCAATGTCACTTTTTCCCATTTAGGAAATTGCTAGACTCGATTTATGATAGGGACATGGAATTAACAACAATTCCGTTGGGCTGTTGAGTTCATCACCCACCACCCCAATGTAGTTGTTGTCAGACAAAATTAATAAGCTCTTGGAGAAAGTAATGGCGACTCATTTTGATTATATCTGTATCGGCGGCGGCAGCGGCGGTATCGCATCAGCAAACCGTGCGGCAATGTACGGTGCTAAAGTAGCGCTTATCGAAGCTCAAGACCTTGGCGGTACCTGTGTAAACGTTGGTTGTGTGCCTAAGAAAGTGATGTGGCACGGCGCGCAAGTTGCAGAAGCAATGAACCTGTACGCAGAAGACTACGGCTTCGATGTAGATGTAAAAGGTTTCGACTGGAGCAAACTGGTTGAGAGTCGTCAGGCTTACATTGGTCGTATCCACCAATCTTACGATCGTGTTCTTGGCAACAACAAAGTAAATGTTATCAAAGGCTTTGCTAAGTTTGTTGACGAGAAAACGGTTGAAGTAAACGGTGAACACTACACAGCGGATCACATCCTGATCGCAGTGGGTGGTCGTCCAACGATTCCAAACATCCCAGGTGCAGAATACGGCATCGACTCAAACGGCTTCTTCGAGCTTGCTGAGCAACCAAAACGCGTTGCAGTGATCGGTGCAGGTTACATCGCGGTAGAAATCGCTGGCGTACTGCATGCACTTGGCACAGAAACGCACCTATTCGTTCGTAAAGAATCACCACTACGTAGCTTCGATCCAATGATCATCGAAACGCTAGTAGAAGTGATGGACGCAGAAGGTCCAACTCTGCACACCCACTCTGTTCCAAAAGAAGTGGAAAAAGAAGCAGACGGCAGCCTAACTCTGCACCTAGAAAACGGTGAGAGCCAAAACGTTGATACCCTAATCTGGGCAATCGGTCGTCACCCAGCAACTGACGCTATCAACCTAGCATCAACTGGCGTTGCAACAAACGATCGTGGCTACATCAAGGTAGACGAATACCAAGAAACTAACGTGAAAGGCATCTACTGTGTAGGTGACATCATGGAAGGCGGTATCGAGCTAACACCAGTGGCGGTGAAAGCGGGTCGTCAACTTTCTGAGCGTCTGTTTAACAACAAACCAAACGCGAAGATGGACTACGATTTGGTACCAACTGTGGTATTCAGCCACCCACCAATCGGTACAATCGGTCTAACGACTCAAGAAGCAGAAGAGAAGTACGGCAAAGACAACATCAAAGTCTACACATCTGGCTTTACTGCGATGTACACAGCGGTTACTAAGCACCGTCAACCATGTAAGATGAAGCTAGTATGTGCTGGCGAAGAAGAAACAGTTGTTGGTCTTCACGGCATCGGCTTCACCGTTGATGAAATGATTCAAGGCTTCGGTGTAGCAATGAAGATGGGCGCAACCAAAGCAGACTTCGACTCTGTTGTGGCTATCCACCCAACAGGCTCTGAAGAGTTCGTAACGATGCGTTAATCACGCGTGAATCACTTTGCGATTTAAGCAGATAAACAAAAAGGGTCATCAATTACTTGATGACCCTTTTTCTATTCACGTTTTAAAACGTTCGGGGGTATTTCGGAGCCGTTTGCGCGTTTTACTTAACTGCGCGAACCAATTCAGCAATACCTTCCCAATCGCCGTTGTCCATCATAGCGGTTGGCACCATCCAAGTACCGCCACACGCTACAACCGATTTCAGCGCTAGGTAATCTTCCACGTTAGATGGGCTTACACCACCTGTCGGCATGAATTCCACTGGGTAAACTGCCGTTAGTGCTTTAAGCATGTTTACGCCGCCTGAAGGCTCAGCAGGGAAGAACTTCAGGGTACGTAGACCCATTTCCATTGCTTGCTCAACCAAGCTTGGGTTGTTCACACCCGGTACGATTGTCACGTTGCGTTGCTGACAGTATTTCACTGTCGTTGGGTTGAAACCAGGGCTCACGATAAAGTCCACACCCGCTTCAATCGCGATGTCCACTTGCTCTGTTGTCAGTACTGTACCAGCACCGATCAGCAGTTCTGGGTACGCTTCACGCATGATGCGGATCGACTCAGCCGCCGCTTCAGTGCGGAATGTCACTTCCGCACATGGTAAACCGTTTTCTACCAACACTTTTGCCAGTGGCAGAGCGTGTGCTACATCGTTGATTGCGATAACTGGGACGATTTTGATTTCTCTTAATCGTTGTTCAAGTGTTGTCATGGGTAACCTCTAAAGAATAAAGCTTAATGTTGCTACGATAATAAATGCGATACCACCAAGTAAAGTTTCCATTACCGTCCAAGTTTTTAGCGTTGTTTTCTCATCCATCTCTAGTAGACGAGATACTAGCCAGAAACCAGAGTCGTTGAAGTGAGAAAGCACTGTTGCACCACCTGCAATCGCGATAACGATAAAGCATAGGTCTAGCTCGCTCAAACCAGTTGATGCTGCCACTACTGGTGCGATAAGTGCTGCTGTTGTCGTTAGTGCTACGGTTGCTGAGCCTTGAGCAACACGCAGACAGGTAGAGATAACAAACGCTGCTACGATCACTGGCATGCCTGTGTCAGTCAGAACGTCTGCTAGTGCATCACCGATACCACTTGCACGCAGTACGCCACCAAACATGCCGCCCGCACCGGTTACTAGGATAACGCCACAGATTGGCGCCAATGAGTCGCCACACAGCTTCTCAAGTTTTGCCATGCCGTAGTCTTTCGCGAATACCGCAAGAGACACTAGCAGAGTAATCAGAAGTGCTACTGGCGTTTTACCTAGCATACGTAGGAACTCAACCAGAGCTGTTTTGCCATCAATCACACCCGCAACCGCTAGCGTGTTCAGTACCGTGTCTAAACAGATTAGCAGTACAGGCAGCACTAGGATGGTCATTACTGTGCCAAATTTTGGCAGCTTAGATTCATCAACTTGTGTTTCACCGTTGAAGAACGCTTTTGATAGTGGGATATCGAATTTCTTGCCCGCGTACAGACCAAATAAGTAAGCGCCTAGGTACCAAGTTGGGATAGCCACTAGGATACCAACAACAAGCAGTAGACCAATGTTTGCGCCTAGGAATTCTGCTGCTGCAACTGGGCCTGGGTGCGGAGGAACAAAGCCGTGCATTACGGCAAATGCACCCGCTGCTGGTAGTGCGTATTTGATTGGCGAACCACCAAAGCGTGCCGCCACACTTAGGATGATTGGCATCATGACCACTAGACCAGCGTCAAAGAAGATTGGGAAACCGAACAGTAGTGAAGCCACACCCAATGCAAATGGTGCGCGCTCTTTACCGAAGCGTCCAATCAAAGTATCTGCCAGCACTTGCGCACCGCCAGTTACTTCCAAAATCTTACCGATCATTGCGCCAAGACCAACCAGCAATGCTACTGAAGCCAACGTGCCACCGAAACCACTCATCATGGTTGGGACAACTTGGTCAGAAGAAACGCCAGTCGCAATCGCAGTACCTAAACTCACCATAGTTAGGGAAGCAAAAGCGTGCACTTTTAGCTTAATAATCAATACAAGTAACGCCGCAATCGCGAGAACTGCAATCGTTAATAGGAACGTAGGGTCTGGAGCTTGGGTTAGCTGTTCCATGGGTTCACCTTTAAAAATTATTGTTTGTGTTGTGGTTCACATTTATTTGAGTTACCGGTAACATGTTACCGATAACATGAATAAGATAAACCCATATTTTAAAGTGAATTCAAAAATTGAGATCACGCGCAAATTTGTTATGAGGATAAGTTATGGCTGGTAGTAGTGTCGTCGTTATGGGCGTTTGTGCGAGTGGCAAAACCACAATTGGTGAGCACTTGGCGAAAAAGCTGGGACGTAAATTCATTGATGGTGATGATCTTCACCCACGAGCAAACATTCAGAAGATGGCATCAGGTCAGCCTCTGAACGACGACGACCGCAAACCTTGGCTAGAACGTATCCGCGACGCTGCTTATAGCTTAGAAAGCAAAAACGAGCACGGCATTATTGTCTGCTCGGCACTAAAAAAGATTTATCGTGACCAAATCCGCGAAGGCAACGAGAACGTGACCTTCCTTTTCCTAGATGGCAGCAAAGAACTGATCCTTGAGCGTATGCGTGCTCGCCAAGGTCACTTCATGAAAGAGAACATGGTCAACAGCCAGTTCGAAGCTCTAGAACGTCCAGAAAATGAGCCTCGCACCATTTTCGTCAGCATTGATGCAACCATCGAAGACGTTTTGTCGAATGCCGCTGAGTTAATCCTAGTGCAAGACGAGGCAATGGCATGACTCATCAAGTAATTTTAGACGTTACTCAACGCTTAGTTGAGCGCAGCCAAGAGGCGCGTGCGGCGTTTCTTGCTCGCACTGAAGTCCAAGCAGAAGCGGGCAAAGGTCGTGTCGGTCTGTCTTGCGGTAACTTGGCTCACGCTGTTGCGGCATCTTGTTCTTCAGAAAAGAAAAGCATTCTGGATTTCACGCATTCGAATGTAGCGCTGATCAGTGCTTACAACGATATGTTAAGTGCCCACCAGCCATACCAACACTACCCTGATCAAATCAAGCAAGTGCTGTCTGGTTACGGTCACACTGCGCAAGTTGCTGGCTGTGTTCCGGCAATGTGTGATGGCGTGACTCAAGGTCAAGCGGGCATGGACATGTCACTGTTTTCTCGTGACTTAATTGCTCAATCGACAGCACTATCCCTGAGCCACAACGTATTCGATGCGACCTTGTTGCTGGGCATCTGCGACAAGATCGCACCGGGACAATTAATGGGCGCGCTGTCTTACGCACACCTACCAACGGCATTTGTGCCAGCAGGTTTGATGGCAACGGGCATCAGCAATGAAGAGAAAGTCGACGTTCGCCAAAAATACGCGGCGGGCGAAGTAGGTAAAGACGCACTGCTTGATATGGAGTGTCGTGCTTACCACTCAGCAGGTACGTGTACCTTCTACGGCACCGCAAACACTAACCAACTTGTGTTTGAAGCTATGGGTTTGATGCTGCCAGGTTCAGCATTCATCCACCCACATACTGAGCTACGTAAGGCGCTAACCGATCACGCAGCTCTGAAAATTGCGGCAATGAATGCAGGTTCAGCCAATTTCCGTCCATTGTCTGAAGTGGTCAGCGAAAAGAGCCTGATCAACGGCATTATTGCGCTGTTGGCATCGGGCGGCAGTACCAACCACACTATTCACATGTTGGCAGTGGCGCGTGCAGCGGGTTTGATTCTGACATGGCAAGACATCAGCGACCTATCTGAAGTGGTGCCACTATTGGCGCGCGTTTACCCGAATGGTCCAGCTGACATGAACGCATTCCAAGAAGCGGGCGGCGTACCTGCGCTATTGCATCGTTTGGACGAGTCGGGCTTGCTTCACCGTGACGTGAAACCGGTATTCGGCGAATTCGAAGACCAAATGACGCTACCAAGCTTAGTCGATGGCAAACTGACTTGGACTCCATGTGGTGGCAGCCAAGACAGCGAGGTGATTGCAGCGCCAACGCAAGCTTTCCAAAATACTGGTGGTACTCGCGTACTTCACGGTAACTTGGGTAAAGCGGTGGTGAAAGTCTCTGCGGTGAAAGAAGATCAGCGCATCATCGAAGCGCCTGCGATCGTATTCCAATGCCAACACGAAGTGGAAGCGGCGTACAAACGCGGTGAGCTAAACCAAGATTGCATCGTGGTCGTGACGCACAACGGTCCTGCAGCGAACGGCATGCCAGAGCTACACAAACTGATGCCAATCCTCGGCAACGTGCAGAAAGCAGGCTTTAAAGTCGCGCTAGTAACAGACGGTCGACTATCGGGTGCATCCGGTAAGATTCCATCAGCAATTCATGTCTCTCCAGAAGCGATTCGTGGCGGCGCGATTGGCTTGGTGCGTAATGGCGACATCATCCGCGTTGATTGCCAAACTGGCGAGCTGAATAACCTCAGCGACGTTACGGGTCGTGAATTGTTAGAGATGGATACTGAAGCCAAGCAACAGACTTGGGGTCGCGGCTTCTTTAGCGTGATTCGTCAGAGCGTTTCGAGCGCAGAAGAAGGCGCAAGCTTTATTGTTTAAGGCGGGAAGAAAGACCCCGTCATTCCGACGAGCCTAGGCGAGAGCAGGAATCTACTATCAAAGTGCTGTGAAGTGAGAGGAAACATCCCTGCCACAGCACTTTTTGTTGGCAGATTCTGAATCACGCTCGTCCCTCGCTGTTCAGAATGACGAGCTTTGGGGTTGGTCACTTTTCTTTTTAAATAAATGAATCCGTCATTCCGACGAGCCTAGGTGAGATCAGGAATCTAATATCAAAGTGCTGTGAAGTGAGAGGAAACATCCCTGCCACAGCACTTTTTGTTGGCAGATTCTGAATCACGCTCGTTCCTGGCTGTTTAGAATGACAAGCTTTGGGGTTGGTCACTTTTCTTTTTAAATAAATGAATCCGTCATTCCGACGAGCCTAGGTGAGATCAGGAATCTAATATCAAAGTGCTGTGAAGTGAGAGGAAACATCCCTGCCACAGCACTTTT
>NZ_JAMZAM010000003.1:0-32276 GCF_024181835.1 Vibrio sp. Y29_XK_CS5 | reverse complement strand
GCACTTTTTGTTGGCAGATTCTGAATCACGCTCGTTCCTGGCTGTTTAGAATGACAAGCTTTGGGGTTGGTCACTTTTCTTTTTAAATAAATGAATGAATCCGTCATTCCGACGAGCTTAGGCGAGATCAGGAATCTACTATCAAAGTGCTGTGAAGCGAGAGGAAACATCTCTGCCACAGCACTTTTTGTTGGCAGATTCTGAATCACGCTCGTCCCTCGCTGTTCAGAATGACGATATCTAGGACTCAGGCAAAGAACATCAAGCTGTCTTCATCACAACAACTGCAGCAATCACCACAAAGATACCAAACCAACCAATCGGCTTAAGCTTTTGTTTGAACAGCAAAGCACCACCAATCGCGGTACCTAAGATACCTATCGCGCCCCAAGAGGCGTAAGCGATCGCAAGGTCGATCTCTTTTACCGCTTGAGCAAGCAAAGTAAACGCTGCCATCACCAAGACAATCGCAGTGATGCCCCACCCTCTGTGCTTAAAGCCTTTAGAGCGAGTCAGCGCCATGTTCGCCATGATGTCGACCAACGCCGCCATGACAACAAATCCAAATGAAACAGTGAAAAATTGGCTCATGATTAACACCTCGCATTCGATGAGCTCGGAAACTCATCTTTTTGTTGAGGCTGACTGTGTGATTCGCCGAGCGTCACACACACAATACCGACCACCGCTAGCGCCAAACCAAGCAACTGCTGCGTACTTAAGTTGGCATCAAATAAAACGATAGAAACCAGGGTAATCAAAGCGATACCCAAACCTTCCCATGTTGCGTACGCGACACCGATAGAGATTTTCTTTGCCGCTTTCGACAAGAAGTAATAGGAAATGGCGATCAGAACGTACATCACCAGATAGCCTTCCCACGCATTACTTTCACCAATAAACGACATCGTACTGGTACCGGCAACTTCGGCAACGATGGCGAGCAATAAAAATAGACGTGCAATGAGCATGATTCATCCTCCCCAGAAATTAAAAAACTGCATAACGGAGAATGGTGAATGTCCTTTAAGAATCAGACATTCAAAGAATTGATAAGATAAAAAGAGCCGCTTCTCCTGACTATTTGTAGTCAGATTAGCCCTTCTTCAGCAAAACAGACAGGTAATTGAGATATTCATTTTTGAATATCTTAAAGGGCAGTTTGCTTATCCGATCACGTTAATGGCGTATTGAGGGTTTGCTGCACCACTTGGTGCAAATGGCGGTGCAATGGGTGGTTACGGTAGGTCTGTAAATAACCCCCAGAAACAACAAATTGGCTGAACTCTCGGTTGACCATCGGCATTGGATAAGAGGCAAGCTCGTGCATCAAGTGTGCAGTACTTTGGCTGGCGTACATGATGGCATCGGTCTCAAGCAGCATTTGGCAAGCAACACGCAAGTTGTAGGACTTGAGCAATACAACGGGCTCGTAACCCATGCGGCGATATTCTGACTCCACCGTACACAGTGGGTTGTAGGATGCTGGCGCAGGCAAAGAGACCAGTGGCAATTCCGACACCGTATCCCAGTCATTGCTGATTTGCGACAGCGTCGGGTGATCTTTACGCGCCAAAATCACACGCTTTTCAACAAACAATGGGCGCATGTAGATGTCTTTCGACAACTCAGTTTCTTGATCGAGAATGCAGTAGTCGTGCTCGCCCTCTAACATCTCGTCTTGGGAATAAATGTTCCAACTTGAGAAAGCAAATGAGGCTTGAGGAAAGGCTTGATGGCAACCGCGCAATAAACGCTGACCTTGCTCGTCCATCAAATAAGGGTCAGTCACAATCGCAATCTGACCTTGGTATTCGAGTGGATCAAAATCCGAAAACTCCTGCACTACTTTTTCTAGCGGCGACAGCATGTTATCAAACTCCGCCGCTAGGCGAATCGCCATTGGGGATGGCTCTACCCCGTGTGCTTTACGCACAAACAGCGGATCATCAAACACGTCTTTGAGTTTCATCACCCCACGACTGGCACTGGGTTGCGAAATGCCAAGCTGCATCGCCGCCAACTTGATGCTGCGATTTTCTACCACGGCTTTAAGTAGGCGCATTAAATTAAGATCTAACGCATCAAGTTGATGTGGCATGCCCGTGTCCTTATCAGAAACGAATGATGAAAAATAAACGTGAACCAGAGCGAGTTAGACGCTCTCGCCTGCTGTAATTTGATAGCCCATGTTCACGACCGTCTCGGCTTGCTCTTCACCCTTAAGGCGTGCAATCAATAGCTCGGCACTTTTCTCACCAATCTCGAAACGCGGTGTATCCACACTGGTCAGTTTCGGGCTGATAGTTTGTCCGATGTCTAATGCGTTGTAGCCCACCACCGCAAGTTGATCGGGTACTTTGATGCCGCGTTGCTGAGCGCTCAACAAGGTACCAATCGCGATGTCATCGTTGGTACAAAATACACCATCAAGTTCTGGGTAGGTTGCCAGTGCGCGCTCCAATAAATCATGCGCCAACGAAAAGCTAGAGTGATCGCCCGTTAGCACATGTTTTGGCTCCAATCCTGCTTCTGTCATCGCGCGATCGTAGCCTTGCATACGCAATTTAGTACGCGTATCCAAGCGAGCACCGAAGTAAACAATAGTACGCTTGCCCGACTCCAACATGCGCTTTACGACGCTGTAAGAAGCGTCTTCGTGATCCATGCCGACCGCCATATCAATCGGCTGCTCTGGCAGTTCCATGGTCTCTACCACAGGAACGCCAGCGTTTTTGATCATCTGCAAAGTGCGTTGAGTATGGTGGCTTTCAGTTAGGATTAAGCCGTCAACTTGATAAGAGAGCAGCGACGCGATTTTGCGTTCTTCTTCCAGCTCGTCATAACTAAAGTGCGCAAGCAGTGTTTCATAGCCATTAGCTTTAGTGACCGTTTCAATGCCCTGAACAAAAGACGCAAAAATTTGGTTGGACAGTGAAGGCAGTAAAATACCAATCGCTTTACTGGAAGACTTCGACAGCATCGCCGGAGCACGGTTTTCGATGTAGCCCATCTCTTCAATTACAGCGGCAATTTTCACTCGCGTTTTTTCTGCCACTGAGTCTGGATTGCGCATGTAACGCGAGACGGTCATTTTTGTTACGCCAACTTTGTCTGCGACATCCTGCAATGTCGTTCGTGCTTTCTTATTCTGCTGAGCCATAAATATCTAATTTATCAGTAATGTTACTAGTAACATTATGACGAATAGACTCCTCGTCGACAAGCTCGGCAAAATCCATCTGCTACATCATTAATAAAATCATAACCTTACCGCTCAAATAACCATCAAATTGCAATTCCAACATTGTGATTCAAAGCTGAATAAATAAATGACATTAATATTGAGTTTCTTATAAAATAGCGTACCTAAAACAATAAGATACGAAGTACAGTGCAGTTAGGCTCTAGCGAAACCCAGATTTACTATCACCTGCTTGATCTGGACGACTCTCAAAAGCAGCAATACCTCAACGAATTGCAGCAGAGTCAACCTGAGCTTTACCTCCAAATCGCTCCTCTTTTAGCAAGTGAAAACGAAGAAGAACAACTGACACAGTTGCTCGGCTTCGGTGCGAATTTGGCAACCAAACAAGAGGTCGACCTAACGGGCGAAGAAGTTAGCAAGTACCGACTCACCCACGAGTTAGGGCGTGGAGGTATGGGGGTGGTGTATGCGGCACTGCGCGCTGACGAGACGTTCGAGCAAGACCTTGCGATCAAGTTCATTCAAACCAATCTCAGTAATGTATTAGGCAAACGCGCGCTGTTTGATGAAGCTCAGCTTCTGGCTCGTTTGAACCATCCTTACATTGCCAAAGTGTTTGATGGCGGCTTGCACGGTGATTCGGTTTACATCGTGATGGAACGCGTTTTTGGTCAGACCTTAGACTCGTATTTGTTGCTCACGCCAATGGAAGACGATGACAAGTTGTTGCTGTTTAAGCAGATTTGTCAGGCAATGGAACACGCCCACCAGCATCAAGTCCTGCATGCGGATCTCAAACCAGAAAACATCCTAATTGATCGCAATAAACGACCAAAACTGCTCGATTTCAACCTGACACAAAAGGTGCAATCAAACAGTGATGATTCGTCTCCGGCATTAATTGCCTTCAGTGAAAAATACGCCAGCCCAGAACAGCAAGCCGGAGCGTTTTTGACTGAGCAAAGTGATGTGTATTCACTGGGTAAGATTCTGGCGCTGATGTTTCCTGATCAGCCAATATGGTCAGATATTTATTGGGTGGTGAGACGCGCAACGCGAGCGAAAGCAAAGCAGCGCTACCTCAATGTTCGGACACTGCGCCAAGATATTGAATGTATTTTAGAACGACGCCCAATAGAGCAAAAGAAGCACTGGCCACTGTACAGTACGCTTCGTTTAGTACAACGCCGACCGCTGCCGTCGCTGTTGTCCGCAATCTTAGTGTTATCTGGTTTGCTGTTTGGTAACACTCTGATTCAAAAGAACATACAACTGCAACAAGAGAAGAAGATTGCAGAAGACATCATGTACGAAGTGACGCGCCTTGTCTTTCATGCCAAGGGGCAAAACGTCGAGCATATGTCCGTCAGTGCCATGATGGAACTGACACGCAGGCGGATTCTGTCTAACCCAGATATCCCCAAACACATAAAACAGAAAATGCTGTTGGCGATGATGACACCGGTGCCAGAGAAGCACCTCACTAAATCAATAAGTTGTCAGCCAAATTGTGCACCAAAGGACCGCACTCAACAGTAAGGCTAAACATAAGAAAGGCTTAAAAATTAAAATGTACACACGTTCCATTGCGATCTGGTTGTCTGCGTTAGCGATAGCACCAGCATGGGCGAACTCTACTTCTACGACTCCGTCGGCAGAAGCGACAGCGCCTACCATAAAACAAGGTTTCTTCATCGATTCACCGGTAACTGGTCTGTATTACAAAACCAGTTCCAACCTGTCTGGTCACACAAACAAAGGCGCATTTCAGTATCGTCCTGGCGATGTCATCAGCTTCTTCCTCGGCAATGATGATAACGGCTACTTGCTCACCACAATGTCGAGCCAAGAAGTGCTCACACCGACCATGGCGACCACAAAACCCAGTCGCAGCATCAATATGACCCGCTTGTTGCTCTCTCTCGACAGCACTCCGGAAAACCGTCAAGAAATCGTGCTAATCAACAAGGTATTATCCGATCCAACCTTCCAAGCACAACTCAAGCGTCTCGACCTCAATTTCCTAGATGACGCCAAACACCAACTCAATTTGGATTGGGTTTCGGTGCAAGAAGCAGTTGAACATCTAAATGAAAGCCAACGCTACATCGAAAAGAACTTCGCCTCAAATGAGATCATTTTTGAGCCTCGTGACGTGCGATTTAAGAACATCATCATCAAGAAAAAGGATTGGCAGGGTCGCGCCTGTGCATTCGATATTCGCTATCAACACCACCCGCGTTACCGCCCACCAATTGGCGAGATTAACTTCACCATCACTAAAGAGAGCCTGATTCAGCATCCAAGTGTTGGCGACTACTTCCAAGGCTGTTTCCTAGCACTTAACCAGAGCGTAACCGAAGAAATTGTCGAACCGATTGAAAAGTTCTCTGAATGGGAAAGCTTGGTCGGCTGCGCCGATTCAGGCTGTACCCGTAGCGACCTCAATGGCTTCTCGTTAGAAGATTATGACGATGAAGGCGATTGGAAATATCGATCGGTTGCACTCAACTTCGATCCGAGCACCCAGCTATTAATGGAAAAAGTACAGGGGTTGGGACCAAACGAGCACGTTAAGCACCACAACCGTACTGAGATGTTGTGGTTTACCTATCCTGACTCTGTCGATAGCGAAATTGCCTACCAAGGTGTATGGCAACAAACTCAATACCTACAAGACTCAATGAAGCAGTCGTGTCTACTAATGCGTCATAACCAAGTGTTGCGTTTACCTGTCGATGCCGTTGCCTGCCCTACAGATACCAGTCTATACACCCAAGATGTCACCAACGAGTATTTGGACATGTGGTGGGTCAACAATGACCAACCAAGTGCTGAACTCGCGCAAATGAACGTGATGGTGCGTTGGTCACCAACCCCAGCGGAAATCAACTACACCACGTGGGAATACCTACCTGCAGGCAAAAGCTGGGAGCAAGGCATTTTGTATCGTTACCAACAAGACATTAGCCGTAATCGCGATGGTTCTGATCGCGTTGAAACCTATTCCATCTCTGAGTTTGTAAAAGTAAGTGAGGATGTATAGCCATGACTTCTAAATCTACTCTGACGCAAATTATCCAACAGTGGCAAGCAGGCGATAAACAGGCGGAAAGTGAGTTGTACCAATTCGCTTACCTACAACTGCGTAAAATTGCTCAACAAGAACGCGAGCGCAACGCAGAGAAATACGGAACCGACAATAAGGTACTGTCGGACAGCGTAAACAGCACCACAGCTCTGATCCATGACGCGTATTTAAAGATGTCTAATTGCGACATGAGTGAGATTGAAACCAAGCGCGATTTCTTCTTAATGGCAGCCAAAGTAATGCGCCAAATCCTGATCGACAACGCTCGCTCACATCAAGCGCAAAAACGCCAACACATCACGCTGATGAAAGAAGAAGAAGATCGCTTCGAGCAACTCATCATCATGGATAAAGCACTCGATAACTTTAGTGTGCGCTACCCGCGCCAATCCAACGCGTTAAAGCTCAAATATCTGATGGGCATGAAAAACCAAGAGATCTGTGAACTGCTCGAATGCAGCGCCAGTTTGATTGAAAAAGACCTTAAGTTCTCCCGCAGTTGGCTGCAATCAAGAATGGCACACGCGTAAAATCATGAAGAAGAAATACTGGATTGCAGGTGCATTGAGTACCTGCTTGATGGCGCTTTACTGGCTAACAGACGAGCAAACCACAGCTGCGGCTGCCAACATACAACCAGCGAATAATAACGAGAAAAAGAGAAATACGCCTCACGGAGAACGCACTTCCCTTATCGAAGTAAAACAGGCACTCACCGCATCTGCATTGGAAAGAAGCAATGAACTGGCGTTTGAAAAAGCGCTTGAATCCACGTTGTCAGACCGTCCTGATCAGGTTGAAGATGCCTTGGGATCATTGGAGGTCAATTACTCCCAAAACCTAACGATAACCTACATCAGTGAATCTGCACACGACGATGCAACAGAGAACGGCAAGCCGATAATAAACCTAGCGGTTGAGCAGCAATTACAAACCATTATCTATAGTTGGGAACTGACACAAAACAACCCTATCAACTACTCATTAGGGTTGGAACAGCTGTTCGAAGATCCAGAAGGAGACTTACTCACCACGCGAATTTGGCTAGAAAACGCCAACGGACTGAGCGTTCTCAACCAAGGGCAAATCATGCTGCAAGGCGCGCCAAAAGACTTCAACCAAACCACATATTTGGCAGTCTCTGCACGTGATGACCACCACGGGACAGAAGATCACGCTTGGGTCACGACACGCTTCGAGCTGCCAGCAGTCACTGCAGAGCAGAACGATACAGAACATCCGCTCATTGATGGTGTGGTATATCGCCTTGAAACCACAACGTTGCTCGGTGGACGCAAGTACCCTTACGAAGTAGTGTACTGTGAAGCATTTAAATTCATTGATGATGAAGTTTTTTATGCTGCTTCAAGCAACAAAACTCGCTGCCCAGACGAGCATAAGCTGAATAAAGTCGGGGAATACCAGATCAGTGATGACTCATTGATCATCCACATCAAAGGTAGCCGTCAGATCTGGACTACGAAGAAAACCTACCGGTCACGAGTTCACAAAGACACTGAGAACTACTTTATTACCGTCTTTGATAACAATCGTTTCGAAAGCTATACCATGCAAAAAAACAAGCGCTCAATGGAAGAGCGTTTGAACGTCAATACTGGAAAAGAGCTGTATCAGTCCGCCCTATTTGATCTGCTCATTCCGACTGCCGGTGGTTATCGCCATGCGCTCGCGGGTAACTATATTTTTGACCGAAGGCATGCTCAAGGTGGTGAGTATTACGACGGTTTCGACTCAGATCTCAACATAGTCACGTCTAATAGCGACTTATTTGCTCATGAATTCTGTCAGTTTTGGGACACCTCAATCCTTGCAGGTGAAGGGATGTTTAGCGAGGTAATTTCTTACTCCAATAATACCGATTGCGCGACTGCACCTAAGCCATCCGCATACGCTTATGTCTACTTCAACAATGATTATCATGCTAATGATGAGTTTATTCAGGGGGAGGTTTATAGCTACATCCTACGCCCATTTCCTCAGTACGCGAGCAAAGTAGAAGAGCTAAAAATAAACATGATTTACCACTACCCAAAAAATACAGCAGCCTATAAATAAACCAAAACAACACAAGCCATTGTTTATAAAGACCTAAATTTAAAGTTAATTGATATTTTTATTGATAAAAATTCCAAGAAAAAATATTCCAAAAATTTTTACGGTTTTTCTTTGGTTTTCCGTGTCTTGAAGCCGCTTCCAAATCCGATTAAAAATGCGCAGCTTTTCTAATCTCACTAGTGAGATTAGAAAATAAAACAATAAAAAGCGACTTTCTCATTCGGAAACGAAACAAGGACAAATAAACAATGAATAAGGTGAGTTTACTAGCAGCGTCAGTGGCTATCGCGCTAACCGGTTGTGGTGGTTCAGATAGTGGTTCAAGCAACAACAACTCTGGTGTAGTGATTACAGGCTTTGATGGCTACTTCAAAGAAGCAGTCGTTTTTGAAGATGTAAACAACAATGGAAAGCTAGATAGCAACGACCCAATTATTGGTCTAACCAATGATGAGGGTAAGGTGACGCTAACAGACAAACAATACTCTGCTGAAAAGAACCTTGCGATTCAAACCATTATTCCGGGTGGTACTGTTCAAGCTGAACTGATTGCTCGCGATCCACAACTTTTTGCTGGCACATACACGGTTGATATGGACAACCCAACCCAAGCTATGGCTCATGAGGTTGTATTCCGTACACTTCCGGGTGAGAAAGTTATCTCTCCGCTGACTGACCTTGTTGCAATCCAAGCTGGTGCTAACCCAACACCAGAAAAAATCCAAGCAGCGAAAAACAAAGTAAATGAGACATTAGGTATCGAGGGTGATACTGCATTTACTGATGTAATCGCCGCTAACAATACCGCTTTACATAAAACGGCTCAGATTCTAACCGAGTCTAAAGCACAAGCAAAAGACAGCTACTCTGCAGAAACCGCTATTGCAATTGCCAATAAAGCAACTGACGTCGTTAATGATAAAAACAACGCAGACAAACTAGATGATCCAAACTTCAAACCAGTTATTGAAGTCAACAATGGCGTAGTTAGCGAACCCGTTATCAACAGCAAGTTATTTGCAAATGAGAGCGTTGTAAAAGCTATCAATACAGAACTGAAGCCTCTTGATAGCCACTCAATCAATTTAGAACTGCCTCTTGCTGCTGGCGATCTTGCCCTTTTTGAAGATGACGATAACAAAAACATCGACATCACAGTAAGCGTCATCACACTTGATGGTTCTGTGGTCAAAAATCTAACAACTACGGCTATCAATGGTGGCAAGTTAACGATTTCAGGTGAGCTAACTCCAGTTCGTCCTGCTTACCAAATCAAGCTAACGGCAACTGACTACAACTCACAAGAACAAGATAAGTCCTTTGGTGCTGTAACAACCGCTTTCGACCTACAAGTAAACGTTGAAAATCCAGCGCCAACAATCAACACAGAAGCCGCTGATACAATCGAAGAGTGGATTGACAGTATTGAGCTATACCAAGGTGTTGAAGTTCAGAATGAACAATTCCGTATTGACAACTTGTTCTCTGACGACGAAAAGCTTGCATTTAAAGCATACACATCTATTGATGGCTTAGTACTTGAACTTGTAGAAACACAAGGTCAGACTGAGCTGAAAATCACAGGTAAGCCATCTCGCATTTACCCTGAAGGTCAAACAATCACGATCTCTGCATTTGACGGTATCAATACGACTTACAAAGTCTTCGAGCTAGATGACATTGAAAAACAACCTGAAGCATCGATTGAAATTGATCGCGGTGATCTTGCAGAACTTCAACAAGAAATCACAGTACAGCTAACAACACTAAAAGTTGGTGAAGCTGTTGATGCAGATTTCAATATTACTGAAGTCTTTGAAGCTCAGCACACGTCAGGTGCAATCGAATACTACGCTGGTACAGAAGAAGATGAGTACGCAACAACCGTTCCGGGTCTAAAAGTCAATGTTGATAACAACGGCACACTGACGGTTTCTGGCACACCAACTAGTGCAACGAAAAACGGTTCATTCGTGATTGCGGCAGGTGTAAACCCAGATGCTGACGATGCCGTAATTTCTGAATACGTAACGATCACACTGCCAAACGTTCAACCAGCAGATGACGTAGCACCTCCTCCTGCAGGACATCCGTTAGAAGGTAAGTTCCTACATTTCGTAGAAATTGGTCACAACGGTACCAACTTCGCTAAAGGATGGTGTGATTCAATCTACCTAGATGCGAACACGAAAACGATGTACTGGAACGATCGAGATAGCGACAACCTATCAACTTGTGACACAGACATGTCAGAGTTTACAGAAGGTGTTCCATACACAATCGTTGGTGACAAAATTATCTCCCAAGAAGATGGTATGAAAATGACATTGGATGTCATCAAACAACACTCTTTTGACGACGATGAGCATTTCCTTGTGTCATTCACAGATGAAGAAGGCGATGAGAAGTCAACAGAACTGTATTCTTACCACACAAATGCTCAATATGTAGAAGAAGCGCTTAACAATGACGTTAGCGAATCTCAAGAAGATGCGAATTGGGTAGACCGTGAAACATTCATTGCGATGCCATCTGAAGAAGGTGCAAATGATATTGTGGTAACTGAACTAAAAGTTTCTGGCATCGTTCAGCAATTTGATTACCAAGGCAGCCCATACACTTCAGCTTCAATCTATGGTCGTAATGCAAAAACTTGTGAAATCCTACAAGATATCTATCTCGACTACGGTCGTATCCAAGTTCACGGTGACAGCTACAGTGCTGACAACTACTTCAGCAGCCAACCACAATATAGAGATGCTGAAGGCTCTTGTTACATCGATTTCATGCCTTTAGATCATTCAGCAGCAATTCCTGCGGGGCTTTACACTATCGAAGCCACTCCAGAGCGTACTGATGAAGCAGAACGCATTATCTTTAGTTTTGAAAAGTGATAACTAGAAGCTCATAAACACGAAGCCCCGCTCTTGCGGGGCTTTTTTTAATCCATTTTTTACTTCACGCAAATCACGTTAAGCAACGAGGTGCCCGTTAGCTGATTTGGCTCTCGGTCAGCAAACAAGCCCTTTTTATCTTTACCCCAGTAAGGTAACTGCAAAGGCCACTTGTTCTTCTCCATCACGCCAGAATCGCGCAATGTTTTAAACTCTGACGCAGTTGCTAAGTGCATTCCTAGCTGTTGGCAAACTTTCATTGAGCTTGAGTAGCTAAGACGATTCCATGGTTTTCCATGTTCCATGTAGAACTGGTTGTTGTTCTCGATTAAATAAGGCACCACAAATGTCTTGCCCTTCAGTACCGTTTTCAAACGCACTTCAACGTTGTCATTCTTGATAGTTGGTTGAGCTGGCTTGGTCATTTTAGCTGGCTCAACGGCAACTGGTTCTAGCGACTTTGGCTTTGGCGCAACTTTCGCAGGCGCATCTTTTGTCTTAAATGCATCCGTATTAGCACGAGTAGCAGCTGGTACGACAGGTGTTACAGGTTTTGCCACCGGCTTGGTCATTGGCTTAGTCTGTTTCGCAGGGACTGTGTCACCTTTACCAACCACACGAATAAATGCTTCTTTATAGGTCGACAAGGTTTTGACTCGTTGCAAGTCCTGAGATGCTTTAGCAAATTCCGTATAAGGACCAATGAGGCAACGATAGCCTTTTTGTTCTGGCTTCATCCAAACATCGGTGGTGATTTTGCCGTAAATCGGCTTTGCTTTGGCTAAAGACATCGGTTTTGGCAATAGACCACACTGGATCCAGAAGAAATCATTGCCTCCTTGCGGCACTTTCTTTCCCCATAGCCCTTTACCGATCGGACAAGATTGCTCAAGCACAGGCAATTCTTTATTACTGGCCTGAGAGGCTTGGCAAAGAAATTCACTCGCCAAAACCGGAGTCGAAAATTGAGCGCACGCCACCAGCAGCCCAAGGCTCAAGCCAGATTGGACGATACGGGAGGAATGTAGTGCCTTTTTCATTTCCATAGCTTCACTCTAAACAGTAGGTGATGAAATTATCGCGACAGAGCGTCAATAAAACATGCATAAAAAGTGATAAGCAAAAAAAGAGCCGGAATTGCATCCGGCTCTCAGTTTAGAAAGAAATTTATTAAATAGGCAAATAATACGTCAATTTTATCGCGTCATTAACCCTTGTAGATTTTCGGGTTGAACACGTCACGTAACCAGTCACCCAGTAGGTTAATCACCAGTACCAATGTCACTAGCACGATTCCAGGGAAGGCGGTAATCCACCACGCACCAGAGAAGATGTAGTTAAAACCAATACTGATTAGTGCCCCCAATGATGGCTGGTCTACTGGCAAACCTAGACCAAGGAATGACAATGCCGCTTCTGACATGATTGCGTTTGCTACCTGTACCGTCGAGATAACCAAGATTGGTGATAGGCAGTTCGGAAGAATATGACGGAACATGATTCGCGGGGCTTTAAAGCCCATCACTCGTGCCGCTTCTACGTATTCTTTCTTCTTCTCAGCCAGTACTGAAGCACGAATGGTACGTGCATATTGCGGCCACTCCGCCACACCAATAATCACGACAAGCATGACTACCGCGTATTGGCTGTAAAAATCACTGCCAAAGCTGGCTTTAAAGATAGCTGACACGATGATCGCAACCATCATGGTCGAGAACGACAACTGAACGTCAGCAAAACGCATCAAGAAACTATCAATACGACCACCAAAGTAACCTGCTGACAAACCAATGATGATACCCAGCATAAGCTGAAGACCAACCGCGAGGAAGCCGATCGTCAAAGATAAACGAGAGCCGTAAAGAATGGTCGACAAAATATCACGACCTTGCTCATCAGTGCCCAATACGAAACGCTCATCGCCATCTTCCATCCAAGATGGAGGTAGCTCTGAGTCCATGATGTCGATGGACGTCAAATCGTATGGGTCAGTTGGAGCTAGAATCGGTGCTGCTACAGCCAAGACTAAAAACATCATGAAGACGGTAAAACTTGCCATCGCAACTTTGTCGCGCTTGAAGTAATACAAGAAGTCCGACTCTTTGAAACGCTGCCAGGCTGACGGTGCGGCAACAGGAGCTGGTGTTACATTTGATTGGCTCATGATTAAGCTCCTTTTCCAGTTAGGTTCACAGTTGGGTTGATGATGCCGTACAGCAAGTCAACGATGGTATTAGTTACCACGAAGATCAGACCAACAAAGATAACGTAGGCAGTGATCAACGGTGTATCTACACGGTTGATTGCCTCTAGGAAAAGAAAGCCAGTACCCGGCCATTGGAACACGGTTTCTGTCAGAATGGTGTATGCCACCATGGTACCAATTTGCACACCACCGACCGTCAATACAGGTAGCATGGTGTTTTTAAGTGCATGTTGGTAATAAATCTTTTGTAAGTTCAAGCCTTTCGCTTTGGCGAACTTAATGTACTCAGAGCTCAGTACTTCCAGCATTTCTGAACGCACCAAACGGATGAACAACGGCAGCATGATAGATGCGAGTGCAATACACGGCAGGATCAGGTGCTTAATACCATCGATGGTAAAGAAGCCAGACTCCCATCCGAGTATATTAGACGTTTCACCCCGTCCAAAGGAAGGTAGCCAACCGAGTTCTATGGAGAAGACGTACATCAACATGATTGCGGTTAAGAACACCGGAATCGAGATGCCGACACTACTCATCGCCATAACGAATTTTGTAAAAATACTCTTCGGATGTATCGCTGAATACACCCCAAGCGGTATAGAGAAAACAATGATAATGAGCGTCGCACCAAACACGAGCTCTAATGTAGCCACCAGTTTATCGAGGATGACCTCAACTGCAGGTCGCTTGAAGAAGTAAGACGTACCTAAATCACCTTGTAGCGCATTGCTCACAAAGCGAGTGTACTTTGTGATAAAGGGATCGTTCAGGCCCAGTTCGTCACGCAGCGCTTGACGCTCCGCTTCTGAAACCGACTGACCTACAAGCTCACGTAGCGGGTCACCCAGGTTATCCTGAATGGCAAACGCCACCAAACTGATCACAAACATCACTATCAGTGCCTGAAACAGGCGCTTGACCAGAAACGAAAACATTCCTTGCCCCTTAACTATCCATAGATCTCTATTCAGAGAGAAAATTCAGTCTAAAAACAACTCAGTCCGACTGAAACAAAACTGAGCCGAGTACGTAGAGTTGAGGAGGGACATCCGTCCCTCCTCAACATCGACTAACCGTGATTATTCAACCACTAGGTCACCGAAGTAAGGCATTACCATTGGGTTAACGATGTCTGCAGCTTTCACGTTAGACTTCGCGCCCCAGGCTTCACTTTGCCAGTGTAGCGGTACGAATGCAGCGTCGTTGTACAACGTTGCTTCAACACCTTTCAGCATTTCTGCACGTTTAGCTGGATCCGTTTCTACGTTTGCCGCTTCAACCACTTTGTCCATTTCTGGGTTAGAGTAATGACCACAGTTGTACTGACCACGACCTGTCTCTTCGTTACGTGTCATGGTTAGGAACTCGTTGAAGTTTGCTGAATCTTCTGTATCTGAGTGCCAACCGATCATCAACATGTCTGCCGCACACTTGTCGAACTCAGGCCAGTATTGCGCTTTAGGCATAGTCTTCAGGTCAACCTTGATGCCGATCTTAGACAGCATTGCCGCCGCCGCTTGTGCCACTTTCGCATCGTTCACATAGCGGTTGTTTGGTGCAATCATCGTTAGCGTAAAGCCATTCTCGTAACCCGCTTCTTTCATCAGCTGTTTTGCTTTCTTAAGATCGTAGCGAGGAACCAGCTTGTCATCATGACCAACGTAGCCTGCCGGGCTTTGCTGACCTGCAGCTGTTGCGAAGCCTTTCATGATTTTTTTCACGATGCCTTCGTTATTGATTGCGTGAACAATCGCTTGGCGCACGCGAACGTCTTTCAGTGCTTCGTTGTTGCTTTGGTTCATTTGGAACGTGATGATACGCGTACCAGGTAGTGTTACTAGATCGATACCTTTTGCGTCTTTCACACGTTTGTGATCGTTTGGCGCTACTGGGTGGATCATATCAACACCGCCAGAAAGCAGTGCTGCAACACGAGTCGCGTCTTCTTTGATCGGAAGTAGCGTCAGTTTGTCTACGTTACCTTTCGACTCTTTATCCCAGTAATCTTTGAAACGTTCGAATTCTACTTTTACGCCCTGCTCACGAGCCGTCACGATAAACGGACCAGTACCAGAAACGTGTGTTGATGCAAATGAGTTACCATGCTTCACTAGCTCAGACTTGTCTTTACCATCTTCGGTTTTACCCGTGTAGAACTTGCTGTCCATTGGGAAGATGTACGTTGCTGTTTGTAGCACTAGCGGGTAAGGCCCTTTAGTCACTAGATCAACCGTGTAATCATCCACTTTCACGATTTTTTCGTACGGGTCAAAGATAGCTTTGAAGTCTGGAGAGCTTTGTAGACGTTCGAAAGTCCACACAACGTCATCCGCTGTCATGTCGTTGCCTGAGTGGAACTTAACGCCTTGGCGAAGTTTGAAACGAACCGTCGTATCATTGATACGCTCCCAGCTTTCCGCTAGGCGAGGTTCAAAGTCCATGTCCTGTGTGAAACGAACTAGAGGGTCAAATACCATGTGTGACATTTGCAGCGTACCACCTGATAGCTGCTCGTGCGGGTCTAGAGATACTGGGTCAGCTGCATAGCCAACTTTGATATCTGCTGCCAATGCGTTAAAGCTTAGACCTGCTGCCATTAGCGCCACTGCTAACTTGCTTTTCATGGTTTTCATTTGCATAACTCCTTCATGCGGGAATTCGAATCCCTTGTTGTGTTTGCGTCTTTGTTATGACTAAGGTTTGTTGACCTTGATGGTCAGCCAAGCGAAAAACTTGGTTTATGCCGTTTTGATTTCTTCTCTCAAACCTGTGAATTCAGGCATCAGAGAAATCAGTTTCTTACTGTATTCATGCTGAGGAGCAGTAAACAATTGCTCTGTCGGAGCCACTTCCAGTAGCGTCCCCATCTGCATCACACCTACTCGGTCACACATCTGACGAATAACCGGTAAGTCGTGACTAATAAACAGCATGGTGAGATTCAGTTCACTTTGCAGATCTTTCAGCAAGTTTAGAATTTGTGCCTGTACCGATACATCCAACGCAGATGTTGGTTCATCACAAATCAGTAATCGAGGGCGGGTCGCCAGCGCACGCGCAATTGAGATACGCTGACGCTGACCACCGGAGAATTCATGAGGGTATTTCACACCTGCCATTTTGCCTAAACCTACGTGATCAAGTAGGTCATTCACAATCTGGCGCGTTTCCGCTTCATTTTTCGTTAGCTTATGGAAACGAATTGGCTCCGCGATGATGTCAAAAATCTTCATTCGCGGGTTCATTGAGGTATATGGGTTTTGGAAAACCAT
Organism: Vibrio sp. Y29_XK_CS5; assembly: GCF_024181835.1. Classification (NCBI taxonomy): domain Bacteria; kingdom Pseudomonadati; phylum Pseudomonadota; class Gammaproteobacteria; order Vibrionales; family Vibrionaceae; genus Vibrio; species Vibrio sp. Y29_XK_CS5. The sequence goes on along the minus strand of NZ_JAMZAM010000003.1, from coordinate 15,526 downwards.
CTGCATCTGACGACGCAATGGGCGGCGTGCTTTTTCCGATTTAAGCGCCGTCAGGTCAATGCCTTCAAAGCTTACTTGACCTGAGTTTGGTTCATACAAACCAGCAATCACACGTGCGATGGTCGATTTACCTGAACCAGATTCACCCACCAAACCAAACGTCTCACCTTCATGCACTTCAAAGCTAACATTGTTTGATGCTTGCACGTATTCACGGCGGCTTTCAAACAATGAATCTTTGGTAACAAAACGCAGGTTAACGTTCTTCACATCCAATAAAGGACCTGTGTACTCACGTTGGTCTTGGCTTTGACCCAACCAGTGATTCTTAATGTCTAGCTCTTGTAACTCTGTCGCTTCTTCGATGTAGCTCACCAATGGGAAACGATCGAGCTTTACATCAGAACGCGGAACGGCAGAAATCAAGCTGCGCGTATATGGGTGATCAGGGTCGCCCAATACCTTAGCTGTAGGACCAAACTCCACCAAATCGCCACGGTACATAACCGCCACACGGTCAGTCACGTTTGAAACCACGCCCATGTCGTGCGTAACCAACATACAACCTACGTTGTTCTTGATACACAGTTCGCGGATAAGGTTTAGGATTTGGTCTTGAATAGATACATCGAGCGCTGTCGTTGGCTCATCGGCAATGATAAGGTCTGGCTCACCAGCCAAAGCGATAGCAATAACCACACGCTGACGCATACCGCCAGAAAATTGATGCGGATACTGCTTAAGACGGTTTTCAGGTTGAGGAATGCCAACCTGCTGCATTAGAGAAAGCGCACGTTGATACGCCTCTTCATCCGACACCTTCATGTTGGCGTGAATGGTCTCTTTCAATTGCTGCTCAACCGTAAATAGAGGGTTAAGTGAGGTCATTGGATCTTGGAAGATAAAGCCAATCTTAGAGCCGCGAACCTTACGCATCGCTTCCGGTGTTAAACCAGAAATTTTCTCCCCATCAAGGTACACGTCGCCACTAGCAACACGTCCCGGAGGACTAAGCAAATCAATAACGGCGTTACCAACGGTGGATTTACCCGCACCTGATTCGCCAACAACACCCACAATTTCGCCACGATCGATATGAAAAGAAAGCGATTTCACGGCCGCATGGACACCGTGACGGGATGGATATTCAATACGAAGGTTTTTCACCTCTAATAGTGACATTTCAGACCTCTACTGCCTTGTCTGTGGTATCGAATCGCGCAATAAAAGCGCCATTCATCACCTGAATGAATCCGTTCAAATTCAGAATAATACTCTGAAATCTTAATGCGGAGACAATTTGGCAAAAATTACACAAAAAAGCAACAATTAAAGTATATTCCGCCGAAAAAACATTATTTACACGCACAATGAGCGAATAGAAATGCATTAACAAGTATTTAACCATTTTCATAACACCCCATTTTTGTGCGATACGCACCAATAAAAACAGAAAAATGCTCTAAAATTACGCATAAAGTCACTATTGATAGTATCCCTATTATTCACGCGTCATTATTAACATTAACCAAACAATATTCCGTTCTTATTGGGATATTTCGACATAAAATGTTACTAACAAAATAGTCTGCATACATAAAAAGCCAAAATTCACTCTAGTAAACAGAGGCGAAAACGTGAGCAGTTCAGCAAAACAAATGAAATCTGTCACCTACCCCAAGTTATGCGTCTGTTATGCGATTTTGTGATTAAGCTAATTTTCTATGGATTTAAAACACTCTCCGAACTGGGAGCTTTGGTGGGGGAAAAGAGAAGTTCAGCCATCAGTTTTACGCTTTCCACTGTCATTTTGAGTGAGATCAGCGATAATCAAGCTCCAACATCGAGTAGTGAATGAAGGAGCCCCTGTGCTTAAAGCGATATTTTTTGATATGGACGAAACGTTATGCGGCACATCTCAAGCCGATAAAGTGGCAGGACAAGAATTTGCTGCTTGGATTGCTCAAAATTACCCGCAAGTCGCCGATTCAACTGCTTTTGTTCAGCGCTACTTGCAAGGCGTATACAAAAAGCTCAATAACGAATTTCCTCAACTTATTGCTCTACTGCCAGATGAAAATGCCTTCCGCTGCGGTTTAATTCAGACCATCTTGGCAGAGCAAAGTATAGAGATTGATACAGAAAAGGCTCAACAGGCGCAGAGCTATTTTGACTCGGCTCGCATGGGGGCTTTTGACTTCTTCCCAGGCGTAAAAGAGATGCTGACCGAGCTACGTCAACACTACAAATTAGTGGTGATCACTAACGGTCCAATCTTCTCACAGCACCCAAAACTCAAAGCAACACAAATGAGCGAATGGGTTGATCACATTATCGTCGGTGGGGAAGAGCCAGAAGAGAAGCCAGCAGCCAGCATTTTCCGCAAAGCACTCAACCTTGTGGATGCAAAGCCAGAAGAGGTGATTCATATTGGCGACTCTCTACCAGCAGACATTGCGGGTGCCAACAATATGGGTATTCTGAGCGTGTGGGTAAACGCAGCAGGTACGGAAAATCCAACCGATATCAAACCCAACTATCAAGTGCGAGAGACGGTTGAGCTGAATGAAATCCTAAAAACGCTCGCTCGGTAAAGCGCTTAATTCAAGAAACACAAAACCCCAGCCAACGTGCTGGGGTTTCTTTTATCAGCTCGAATCGCATTTAGATCATAGGTGGTCAAAAGCTTCCAAAGCTGTACATATTCGCTGGTATTGAAATGGAATGCAGATTTTTTAGGGTGAGAAATACAAAAAAGCCCCAGTCTTTCGACTGAGGCTTTAAATATTGGTCGATGAAGAGCCATATTCTAACTTCAGGCGAACCCCATATGGGTTCAAATCCATTGAAATATTGCCGACTCATCTAGTCCAAGCGAGAGCATAAGCTCTAAAACGACGAAAGCCTGCTAAAAAGCAGGCTTTCTAATAGTGGTCGGTGAAGAGGGATTCGAACCCCCGACCCTCTGGTCCCAAACCAGATGCGCTACCAAGCTGCGCTATTCACCGAACTGTATTTTCTGATTCTCTCAAATCAGGCAGGATACTTCAACTAAGAAGTCACCTAAATTAATGGGGTGGCTAACGAGATTCGAACTCGCGACCACCGGAATCACAATCCAGGGCTCTACCAACTGAGCTATAGCCACCATCAATTTTACTGTTTACCGCTCTATTATAGCCATAAACTAAATAGTGGTCGGTGAAGAGGGATTCGAACCCCCGACCCTCTGGTCCCAAACCAGATGCGCTACCAAGCTGCGCTATTCACCGACGAATTTTGTTTCGACTCTTGGGATATTTGAATCAAAACTGGAAACTTCACTAATTTAATGAGTTACCGAAATAATGGGGTGGCTAACGAGATTCGAACTCGCGACCACCGGAATCACAATCCAGGGCTCTACCAACTGAGCTATAGCCACCACTATTGTTCGTGCCTTTAATTTGTATTCCGGAATGGCACGCCCGAAAGGATTCGAACCTTCGACCTTTGGCTCCGGAGGCCAACGCTCTATCCAACTGAGCTACGGGCGCATGCCCCATCGGCGGAGAGGAATAATACGGATATCACACTATGCCGTCTAGTACTTTTTTTACTTTTTTTCTCGTTTGGTCTCTTTTTCGACAGTTATCTGCCTTTAAAGTGAATTTTTGATGTGATTCACGCCCTGTCATGGATAACTTGTTGTTTATTGCAACAAGTTATCGGGATATAATCACCCATTATTTACATTGATTTAACAGCTGCAACTTGGTTGTTCAATCACTCTAGACTGTTAGATAAGGTTTTTTGCTCACTATAGAAGCAATCACCTAAAACTTTATCCAACAGCTCTAAATACTCTAACTATATAAATAGGTAAGTCACTTACCTCGGAATGTGAAGTGGGTTTAATGGATATGTCTCGACGAATGATTAGCGTTTTGTTCGCTGCCTTAACTTTCTCTACGGCAGCTTTAGCTTCTGACATCAGCCAAACTGAATACGATGCGATCGCAGAACGCATCAAACCTGTCGGTGATGTTTACCTTGCAGGTGCGGAACCAGTAAAAGCAGAACCAACTGGTCCACGTGATGGCGCGGCAGTTTACGGTACCTTCTGTATTGCTTGTCACTCATCAGGCGTGAACGGTGCACCAAAAACTGGTGATGCTGGCGATTGGGCACCTCGTATTGCACAAGGCAAAGACGTACTGACCAACCACGCAATCCAAGGCTTCAACGCGATGCCAGCTAAAGGTACGTGTATGGACTGTTCTGATGACGAAATCATCGCAGCCATCGACCACATGATTGAAGGTCTATAATCAAGACATCAATGAAAAAGGCTTGCCGCGTGGCAAGCCTTTTTATTTTTGACAAATTAGAACCGTCCGTGACTACTTTTTAAACATTGCACGGATATTGGCAATATGTGCCTGACCTTTCGCCATACGCTCTTCCGCTGATACTGGTTTTTTGTTTGCTTCCCATTCAACGTCATCAAATGGCAGCTCATCGAGAAAACGGCTTTGGGTCGGCTTGATCAATTCACCAAACTGTCGGCGCTCTTTACACATGGTAAAAGTCAGCTCGCGCTGTGCACGCGTAATACCTACGTACATCAATCGACGCTCTTCTTCGACGTTGTCTTCATCAATACTGGTTTGGTGTGGCAAAATACCCTCTTCCGAACCAATCAAGTAAACAAATGGGAACTCGAGGCCTTTCGACGCATGTAGTGTCATCAATTGCACCGCATCACTGTCTTCATCTTCCTCACCACGTTCCATCATGTCGCGCAGAGTAAGACGCTGAACCACCTCTTTTAACGTCTTTTCTTCTTGGTCGTAGTTATCACCTTCTAAGTCAGCAACAATCCACGAGTAAAGATCAGAAACGTTCTTCATGCGCATTTCCGCCGCTTTCGGGCTTGCTGACGTTTCATACAGCCAGTCTTCATAATGAATATCACGTACAAGTGAACGTACCGCTTCAACGGTATCACCACGCTCTGCTTGATCGGCAATCGCAACTAACCACTGTGTAAAACGACGCAGGTTTTCCAAACCTCGGCCTGTAAGGTGCTGCTCCAATCCCATTTCAAAGCTGACTTCAAACAGACTTTTACCACGCATGTTGGCATAGCTGCCTAACTTCTCTAGTGTGACCGGACCGATTTCACGACGCGGTGTATTCACGATACGTAGGAACGCGTTGTCATCATCTGGGTTCACCAACACGCGCAGGTAAGCCATGATGTCTTTAATCTCGGCACGAGCAAAGAACGATGTGCCGCCAGATAGCTTGTATGGCACGCGGTTTTGCATCAGTGATTTTTCAATCAAACGCGATTGGTGATTACCTCGATATAGAATCGCATAATCTTTATATTCGGTGCGGTTTAGGAACTTGTGCGCAATCAACTCACCCGTTACGCGCTCCGCTTCGTGCTCTTCGTTCTTCGCCAGCAACACTTTGAGTTTTTCACCGTCAGGAATTTCCGAGAACAGCGATTTCTCATACACGTGCGGGTTATTCGCAATCAAGATGTTAGCTGCGCGCAGAATGCGACTCGTCGAACGGTAGTTTTGCTCCAACTTGATCAAACGCAGGTTAGGATAGTCTTCACCAAGTAACACAAGGTTTTGCGGCTTAGCACCACGCCATGAATAAATAGACTGGTCATCGTCACCTACTACGGTCAAACGACCGCGCTCACCAACGATTAACTTCACCAAATCGTATTGGCTAGTGTTGGTGTCTTGATACTCATCCACCAATAAGTAACGAATGCGGTTTTGCCAACGCTGACGTACTTCTTGGTTATTGCGTAACAGTTGTACCGGTAAAGAAATCAAATCGTCAAAATCAAGCGCGTTGTATGCTTTCATCTGCTTTTGGTACATCTCAAAGCAGAATGCAAAGAGCTGTTGTTGCTCACCTTGAGCCAACGCTTTGGCTTGCTCCGGCGTCAGCATGTCGTTCTTCCAGTTGGAAATACAACTTAGCAACTGACGCAGCAGATCTTTGTCGCCATCTAGCTGCTTTTCTGTCAGCTCTTTAAGCAGCGCTAGCTGATCTTGATCATCAAATAAAGAAAAGCCCGCTTTCAAACCAAGGTGCTTGTACTCGCGCTTGATGATGTTTAGCCCCAAGGTATGGAACGTCGAGACCATCAAGCCTTTCGATTCAGCTTTGCCTAATGTCTGCCCTACACGCTCTTTCATCTCACGTGCAGCTTTGTTGGTAAAGGTCACCGCAGCAATATTACGCGCCTTGTAGCCACACTGCTGAACCAAATAAGCAATTTTATTGGTAATTACACGAGTTTTACCCGAGCCAGCACCCGCAAGTACCAAGCATGGGCCTGATACGTACTTAACGGCTTCGTCTTGTCTTGGGTTCAGCTTCATAAAAATTCTCTGCGGGTGGAAATAGTGGCGCCTATGATAAAGGGGTGAGTGTGTGAAAGCTACGGTCATTTTCACGTAATTTTTACACAGAGAGTTGCAACATTTTGTTGCATAAGCGACCACTCTTTACGCTATAATGAATGAACGTTCATTCATTGGGTGGTGGGGTTATGACCAATAACACTACTGGAGATAAATACGAGCAAATCATTGCAGCTGCCGAACGCTTAATCGCTGAGTCGGGCTTTCATGGTCTTTCCATGCAAAAGCTCGCAACTGAAGCAGGTGTCGCAGCGGGCACGATTTACCGATATTTCTCAGATAAAGAACATCTTTTGGAAGAGGTTCGCCTTACTGTTACCAAACGTATTGCGGACGCCGTTCAAGCGGATGTTCATGACGATATGCCTCTGAAAGAGCGTTACCGCACCATGTGGCTCAATATTTGGCACCTTGCTGGTTCAAATTTAGACACCTTAAGCAACCGTGTCCAATATGAATCACTACCTTGTACAAATCGTAAAGGAACTCGGGAACTTGAAAGGCAAATGTTTGCCCAAGTAGATCGTCTTTTCGATCAAGGTAAGGCGGAAGGGGTATTCAAACTCCTAGATAACGAGATTCTTTCAGGGTTGAGTTTCGAAGCTAGTGTTGCGCTTGCTAGAAAACATGCTTTGGGATTTTATCAGTTGGATGAAGACGCGCTGGAAGCAGCCGTTGAAGCTAGCTGGGATGCAATTATTAAACACTAACTTGGAGTTCTTAATAGAATGAAAAAGTGGACTTTCTTTATGTTGCTTATCGCGATTCTCCTATTCGGGAGCGTGATAGGTTTCAATTTATTCAAGCAACAGAAAATTGCTGAATACATGGCGAATCGTCCGGAACCAGAATTCCCAGTAACCGTAACAGAAGTAAAAGCGGTTGATTGGGTTCCTGTTATCGAGGCAATCGGCTTCATTGAACCTAACCAAGGTGTCACTGTTGCGAACGAAACCAGCGGCGTGATCGATAAGATCTCTTTCGACTCTGGTACTCAAGTTGAAGAAGGCCAACCTTTGGTTCTTCTGGACTCTGAGGTAGAAAAAGCAAACCTTAAGAGCTCACAAGCAAAACTGCCAGCAGCTCAAGCTAAGTACAAACGCTACCAAGGTCTTTTCAAAAAAGGCTCTATCTCTAAAGAAGCGTACGACGAAGCTGAAGCAAACTACTTCTCACTTAAAGCGGACATCGAAAGCTTGAAAGCGACCATTGACCGCCGTGAAATCAAAGCGCCTTTTGCTGGCGTGGTTGGTATTCGTAATGTTTATCTTGGTCAGTACCTACAAGCAGGTACCGATATCGTTCGTCTTGAAGACACCAGCGTGATGCGTCTACGTTTCACTGTTCCTCAAACGGACATCTCTCGCATCATGCTAGACCAAGAAGTGGACATCTTTGTTGATGCTTACCCTGATAAGCCTTTCAAAGGTTCTATCTCAGCGATTGAACCAGCAGTTAACGTTCAAAGTGGTCTGATCCAAGTTCAAGCCGACATTCCTAACAGCGATGGCAAACTTCGCAGCGGTATGTTCGCGCGTGCAAACATCATTCTGCCTAAGCTAGAGAACCAAGTAACGCTGCCACAAACGGCTATCACGTTTACGCTTTACGGCGACAACGTCTACATCGTGACTGAAGAAGACGGTGAAAAACGCGTTAAACAGCACGTTGTGAAAGTGGGTGAGCGTACTAAAGACATCGCGCATATCCTAGAAGGCGTGAAACCAGGTGACGTCGTGGTTACATCGGGTCAAATCCGTCTAAGTAACCACGCGAAAGTGACTATCGTTGAAGATGCAGCACTGACACCACCTGCTGAAACACCAATGCTTTAATTGGAGGCATCATGCGCTTTACTGATGTTTTTATTAAACGTCCAGTTTTAGCGGTATCGATCAGCTTTTTGATTGCGTTGCTTGGTTTGCAAGCCGTATTCAAGATGCAAGTTCGTGAATACCCTGAAATGACAAACACGGTGGTTACTGTAACCACTAGTTATTACGGTGCGAGTGCCGACCTGATCCAAGGCTTTATTACCCAGCCTTTGGAGCAAGCGGTAGCGCAAGCCGATAATATCGACTATATGACTTCATCCTCGGTGCTTGGTACATCTACCATTACCGTAAACATGAAGTTGAACACCGACCCGAATGCGGCGCTGTCTGACATTCTGGCAAAAACCAACTCCGTTCGCTCACAGCTTCCAAAAGAAGCGGAAGACCCAACAGTAACGATGTCGACTGGCTCGACTACCGCGGTACTGTACATCGGTTTCACCAGTGACGAGTTGTCTTCTAGCCAGATCACCGACTATCTTGAGCGTGTAATCAACCCGCAGCTATTTACGGTAAATGGTGTATCGAAAGTTGACCTATACGGTGGTATGAAATACGCGCTACGCGTATGGCTAGATCCAGCGAAAATGGGCGCACTTAAGCTGACAGCAACCGACGTGATGACGGTACTAAACGCCAACAACTATCAGTCGGCAACCGGTCAGGCGACAGGTGAATTCGTACTTTACAACGGTAGCGCAGATACTCAAGTATCCAACGTTGCTGAACTCGAAGCGCTGGTTGTTAAAACTGGTGAAGGTGACGTCATTCGTCTTGGCGACATTGCGAAAGTGACCTTAGAGAAGAGCCACGACGTTTACCGCGCAAGTGCGAACGGTCAAGAGGCTGTAGTTGCAGCGATCAACGCGGCACCAAGTGCTAACCCAATCAACATCGCGGCAGATGTGCTGAAACTTTTACCTCAATTAGAGCGTAACTTGCCAAGCAACATCAAAATGAACGTGATGTACGACTCAACTATCGCCATCAACGAATCTATTCACGAAGTTGTGAAAACCATTCTTGAAGCGGCAGTTATCGTACTTGTGGTAATCACTCTATTCCTTGGTTCATTCCGTGCGGTAATCATCCCTATCGTTACTATCCCACTATCATTGATTGGTGTTGCGATGGTAATGCAGGCGATGGGCTTCTCGTGGAACTTGATGACACTTCTGGCAATGGTACTCGCCATCGGTCTGGTGGTGGATGACGCGATCGTGGTTCTTGAGAACGTCGACCGTCACATCAAAGAAGGGGAATCGCCGTTCCGTGCAGCTATCATTGGTACTCGTGAAATCGCTGTGCCAGTAATTGCAATGACACTGACACTAGGTGCGGTATACGCGCCGATCGCACTAATGGGCGGTATCACGGGCTCGCTATTTAAAGAGTTCGCATTAACCCTAGCTGGCGCGGTATTTGTGTCTGGTATCATCGCTCTGACTCTGTCGCCGATGATGTGTTCAAAAATGCTTAAGGCAAATGAAGAGCCAAGCAAGTTTGAGCAAAAAGTACATCACGTATTGGATGGCATGACCAACCGCTACGAGAAAATGCTGACCGCTGTTATGGCGCATCGCCCAGTGATCATTGCTTTCGCGATCATCGTGTTCGCAACGCTACCAGTTCTGTTTAAGTTTATTCCAAGTGAATTGGCTCCTTCAGAAGATAAAGGCGTAGTGGTACTAATGGGTACAGCACCTTCGAACGCGAACTTGGACTACATCGAACACACCATGAATGACGTGAACAAGATTCTGTCTGATCAGCCAGAAGTAGAATACGCTCAGGTGTTTAACGGTGTACCAAACTCAAACCAAGCGTTCGGTCTAGCAACTCTTAAACCTTGGAGTGAGCGTGAAGCGAGCCAAGCTGATATTACCAAACGTGTAGGTGAACTAGTCGCTCACGTACCAGGTATGTCAGTTACCGCATTCCAGATGCCAGAGCTTCCTGGTGCCGGTTCAGGTCTGCCAATTCAGTTCGTTATCACCACACCAAACAGCTTCGAGAGCTTGTTTACTATCGCAAGCGATATCCTAGCTGATGTGTCTACCAGTCCAATGTTCGTCTACTCGGATCTGGATCTAAATTACGATTCAGCAACGATGAAGATCAGCATCGACAAAGACAAAGCCGGTGCCTACGGTGTGACCATGCAAGACATCGGTGTAACGCTAAGTACTATGATGGCGGACGGTTACGTAAACCGTATCGACCTAAATGGTCGTTCATACGAGGTTATCCCTCAGGTTGAACGTAAATGGCGTCTAAACCCAGAGTCGATGAAGAACTACTACGTGCGTTCGGTTGACGGTAAAGCGGTACCACTAGGAAGCTTAATCACGATTGATGTTGTTGCAGAGCCTCGCTCACTGCCTCACTTCAACCAGCTAAACTCAGCAACGGTTGGTGCAGTACCTGCTCCAGGCGTAGCAATGGGTGATGCGATCAACTGGTTCGAAGACGTAGCACAAAACAAACTGCCATCAGGCTACAACCATGACTATATGGGTGAAGCTCGTCAGTTTGTAACGGAAGGTAGCGCACTATACGCAACATTCGGTTTAGCACTGGCGATCATCTTCCTAGTACTGGCGATTCAGTTTGAATCTATCCGCGATCCAATCGTAATCATGGTATCGGTGCCGCTAGCGGTATGTGGTGCATTGATTGCTCTGGCGTGGGGTACGGCATCGATGAACATCTACTCGCAGGTTGGTTTGATTACTCTAGTTGGTCTGATCACCAAGCACGGTATCCTGATCTGTGAAGTAGCGAAAGAAGAGCAGTTACACAACAAACTGTCTCGTATCGATGCGGTAATGGAAGCGGCGAAAGTTCGTCTACGTCCAATCCTGATGACAACAGCGGCGATGATTGCAGGTCTGATCCCACTGATGTACGCAACAGGCGCAGGTGCAGCTCAGCGTTTCAGTATCGGTATCGTAATCGTTGCCGGTCTAGCAATCGGTACACTGTTTACGCTATTCGTACTGCCTGTGATTTACAGCTACCTAGCTGAGAAACATAAGCCACTGCCAGTATTTGTTGAAGACAAAGACTTAGAAAAGCTAGCTCGAGTGGATGAAGCAAAAGCTGCTCATCGCGAATTAGCAGATAATAAGTAAGCGTAAAGCACTAAGAAAAAGGTCACTTCGGTGACCTTTTTTATTGCTGCTCTCTTTTTTACCATCTAAATGGCGACTTTCCCGTATCATTTACATAGAATGTGGGCAAATCAAAAGGAGTTTTAGCCACTATGTTTGACCCAAAGAAATTAGAGCAAATCGCTAAACAAATTCACGAATCAATGCCACAGCCAGTAAAAGAACTAGGCGCGGATGTTGATCAAAAAGTTCGCCAAGTAATCCAAGGTCAGCTAAACAAGCTAGACGTAGTTAGCCGCGAAGAATTCGACGTACAAACTCAAGTTCTGCTGCGTACTCGTCAAAAGCTGACAGAAATGGAAAAGAAATTAGCAGAGCTTGAAGAAAAGCTCGCTGATAAATAAGCGACAAGAAAATTATAAGGGTTGATGTGAGAACATCAGCCCTTTTTGTTTATTGGGATTCAGGATTCGAGATTCAGGATTCGCTTCTATTTTGCCTTCTTAAGGACAAAATTCACCTTTATAAAAACAAAAAAGGCTTGGTCAACGGCGACCAAGCCTTTTAATTAGATGTTGTGTTTTATGTTGTATTTATTGACCCCAGTCTGTCTGGAGTTCTTATCTGCTTTGCTTTAATGCAATTACGCAGATTGTATATTCGAAGCTAAGAGCTTTAGTCCCTTAAACGAATTGCGCTGAATTAAGGTTTTATTTCTAGGAGAAGGCGCGGAGTTTACGATAGTAAATGAGCACCTTCGACACCGAAATGGAACCTTAAGGCAAGTAATTAGCCGCCTACAGCGATGTTCTTCATATCAGTCATATACCCACGTAACTCTTCACCAATGTATTCCACTGGGTGGTTACGGATAGCATCATTTACAGCGATAAGAGTCGCGTTATCTACTTGGTTAGAAGTTTCACCTAGACCTTTACCAATTACGTCAGTATTTACTGCTGGCATAAACTTCTCACGTAGAAGCGGTGTTGCTACGTTAGCGAACAGGTAGTTACCGTATTCCGCAGTGTCTGAGATAACCACGTTCATTTCGTATAAACGCTTACGTGCGATAGTGTTCGCGATCAGCGGTAGCTCGTGTAGAGACTCGTAGTAAGCAGACTCATCGATAATGCCAGATGCTGTCATTGCTTCGAACGCTAGCTCAACACCAGCACGAACCATAGCAACCATCAGGATACCGTTGTCGAAGTACTCTTGCTCAGAGATTTCTACGTCAGTTTCTGGGTAGTTTTCGAAAGCAGTTTCACCCGTTTCTGCACGCCAGCCTAGTAGGTTTGCATCGTCGTTTGCCCAGTCAGCCATCATTGTGCTAGAGAAGTGACCTGTGATGATGTCATCCATGTGCTTGTTGTATAGCGGACGCATCAGCTCTTTTAGCTCTTCAGAAAGCTCAAATGCTTTTACTTTTGCTGGGTTTGATAGACGATCCATCATGTGAGTGATACCACCAAACTTCAGTGCTTCAGTGATGGTTTCCCAACCGTATTGAAGAAGCTTACCTGCGTAGCCTGGATCGATACCATCAGCAATCATCTTCTCGTAACATACGATAGAACCAGCCTGTAGCATGCCGCAAAGGATAGTTTGCTCACCCATTAGGTCAGATTTCACCTCAGCAACAAAAGAAGACTCTAGACAGCCGGCACGGTGACCACCTGTTGCTGCTGCCCAAGCTTTCGCGATATCCCAACCTTCACCTTTAGGGTCGTTCTCAGGGTGAACAGCGATAAGAGTCGGTACACCGAAGCCACGCTTGTATTCTTCACGAACTTCCGTACCCGGACATTTAGGCGCAACCATTACTACTGTTAGGTCTTTACGGATTTGCATGCCTTCTTCAACAACGTTGAAACCGTGTGAGTAGCCTAGTGCTGCACCTTCTTTCATCAACGGCATTACCGTCTCAACAACGTTTGTGTGTTGCTTATCTGGAGTAAGGTTTACGACTAGGTCAGCTTGTGGAATTAGCGTTTCGTAGCTACCCACTTCAAAGCCGTTGTCTTTTGCGTTTTTGAATGACTGGCGTTGCTCATCAATTGCCGCTTGGCGAAGTGCGTAAGCTACGTCTAGACCAGAATCGCGCATGTTTAGACCTTGGTTAAGACCTTGAGCACCACAACCTACGATGACCACTTTCTTACCTTTTAGGTAATCTGCTTCTGATGCGAATTCTTCGCGGTCCATAAAGCGACAACGACCAAGTTGGTCCAATTGCTCACGCAAGTTTAGGGTATTGAAATAGTTAGCCATCTGGGTGCTCCTTAACATTCTTCCATAGAGGTCGGCACTTGTGTTACCGAATGAGTTCATACTAAAACAGACATTCTGTTGCTGAAAGTGATATATTCACAATTACTTATTGCAATTAATGCAACATGGAAGTGAAGATTTAATGAACATCAAAAGCCTGCAGTTATTCATTCATCTATGTGATAGTAAGAGCTTCGCTAAGACAGCGGCGGCAATGCATATCAGCCCTTCTGCACTAAGCCGGCAGATCCAGAAATTGGAAGAAGAAACGCATCAACAGCTGTTCTTGCGTGATAACCGAAGTGTCGAATTAACGGTTCAAGGAAAGAAGCTATTACCTGTTGCACTAAAGATCTTAGGGGAATGGCAGCAATACCAAAGTTACGTCAAAGGAACGGAAGACGAGTTAAAAGGGGAGATACGTTTATTTTGCTCGGTAACGGCAAGTTATAGCCATCTCCCAGAGCTTATTTCCGAATTCCGCATTCAGCATCCATTTATTGAATTCAAACTCTCTACTGGCGACCCAGCGCAAGCCATCGATAAAATATTGGCAGATGAGGCTGATATCGCGATCTCTGCTAAGCCAGACCAACTGCCAGCTAAAGTCTCCTTTGAACCAATCAGTGAGATTCCCCTATCGGTGATAGCACCAGTTGGAGTCAGCAGCTTTGCAGAAGAACTGCAGAGAGAAAGTCCGGATTGGTCAACGATCCCTTTTATTGTCCCAGAAGCAGGCACAGCAAGAGAAAGAGCGAATGTTTGGTTCAAGCAAATGAAGATTAAACCAAATATCTACGCACAGGTGGCAGGACATGAAGCCATTGTCAGTATGGTGGCCTTGGGCTGCGGAGTCGGTATTGCACCGGATGTGGTAATCAACAACAGCCCTGTAAGAGAGAAGATAAATAGGCTTAAAGTTTTGCCTATCAAACCATTCGAGCTCGGTGTTTGCTGCATTAGAAGCCAGCTGGAAAACCCTTTGGTTAAAGCATTATGGGAAATAGCAGAAAGTAAATATATCTCACTGTAGGCATACATCATTCAAATAAGTATTCGAAGCCCGTTACACAAGTAACGGGCTTTTTAGTTACAGTTAATTTTGAACATAAAATCTAGATCAGCACTAAAGAGCGCAACGTCACTGTTCATATAACAAAGATAGTACTAGAAAAACGATGAGAGTAAGTAAGCACTTACGTTTGGAGAGTTTTAAGGCTTAGAAAATAGCCAATGATAGAAGAGAAATAAGACCTTTATCCCACAGAGTTCGCCATGCTGCAGGGACTGGGCTCTGAAGATATCAACCCAATCCAAAGGGTGTTTTTCTAAATAAGTGGCAAAACTACAGAGATGCCTAGCTGGATTTGCGCACTCGGCAGGAAAATTATTCTGCTCTAAAACGACAAAACCCAGTCCGAAGACTGGGTTTCTAAATAAGTGGCGGAGCGGACGGGACTCGAACCCGCGACCCCCGGCGTGACAGGCCGGTATTCTAACCAACTGAACTACCGCTCCGCACTGGTTAGACCTAAAGTCTAAGTTTTTGTCTTCACTTTTTCATAAAAAGTGAAAATAAAATACAAGCCTGGCGATGTCCTACTCTCACATGGGGAAGCCCCACACTACCATCGGCGCTAATTCGTTTCACTTCTGAGTTCGGAATGGAAGTCAGGTGGGTCCAAATCGCTATGGTCGCCAAGCAAATTCTTTAATTCGGAAAACTGATTTTAAGTTCTACTTACACATTCAATGTTCTTACATTGAGTCCATCAAAACCCCTTGGGTGTTGTATGGTTAAGCCTCACGGGCAATTAGTACAGGTTAGCTCAACGCCTCACAACGCTTACACACCCTGCCTATC
>NZ_JAMZAM010000030.1:0-1151 GCF_024181835.1 Vibrio sp. Y29_XK_CS5 | reverse complement strand
GCGTTATGTGTTTCTGCACGATATCATGACTATATCTATCGGTATTTTGTTTTGTTAAAATCCCCTTTTATAGTGTGTGATTGCATAGGTTCCATATGAATATAGATGAGTTCTTAGTTGATAGCATTTCTTTATTAAAGGCTAATGGTCAGGTTTTTGAAAACTTGAAAGCGCAAGTTTCTCAGAAGCAGATACTTATGAAAGGTGATATAGCTATCGATGTAGGTGACACCATTGTAAGGTCCTTAGAGAATGGCATTTCAGAACGGTACTGTGTTAAGGATCCTGTTTATCAAGCGAGTGTGTTAAGTTTTCCAGCTCATTATAAACTCCAAGTAGAAAAAGAAGGTGTTGCGCCTGCAATGCCTAGTCAAATGAATGTTACACACAATACCTATCACCTGCATGGTGATAACTCGCGAGTAAATAATCAGAGTACAGACAATTCTTTTAATATAGTTGCTAACGATATAGGCAGCTATATAAAGCAACTACGTTCAGAAATTCAAAAAGTTGTAACAGAGCCTCATGAGCTTGAAGAAGCGTTAGGTGTTGTTGACGTAATTGAAGGGCAGCTCGAAAGTCCCAAGCCAAATAAAACGATTGTTACAAGTATGATTAGCGCCCTCCCAGCTTTGGGAAATATTGCATCAATAGGCTCTCTCATCGTGGGAGCAATGGGCTTGTGATATGAAGTTAGACCAATATGTAGAAGAAACGATTAAGCAAATAATCGATGGTGTAAACTCAGCATCAGAATACGCGAAAAGAAATGGCGCTTTAGTTAACCCTAGAGCTGTAGGCGGAGCTAGAGCACGACTTTTTGTGCAGGGACAAGATTCTGTTCCAGTTCATGAAATTGACTTCGATGTTGCAGTATCAGTCTCTGAGAGCAATATCAATTCGGTGCCGGAAATTACTGTAGGTTCAATTACTCAGTCTTCGACCGGAGCGAGTAGTGATAGCCAAAGTTCAATCAGTAGAATTAAGTTCACTATCCCAGTTGCATTACCAATGGCAAGATAAACACATAACAATCTGTTTAAGAGTGATTCGCAACGCTTGGCATTTTTGCTATGCGTTGCGTTTAGTGTTTAAGGTGGCATGCGGTAGCTTCAGTATTGCGTTGCTCACACCTTAACAGGGCGTTA